>CAYTTB010000015.1:3436-8087 GCA_964440565.1 uncultured Thermoanaerobaculia bacterium | reverse complement strand
CGGCGGCACTGGACATTCCCCAGGAGTTCTGCGACCACGTCTCGCGTACCGTCCTTTCCCCGACGGAGATGCCATCGGGGTCATGCGACGCCCCCACGGGAAGCGTCCGTGGCCCGCTCGAGGGCCGTGGGTGGCGGCGACTACAGGTGGCGAGCTCCGAAGGGGTGCGGCAGGAGGGCGGCGAGCTCCAGGACCCGGGCGGGGGTGCCGGGGGTCGCGAGGATGACGACCGGCACGCCGAGCTCGGCCAGGACCTGGCGGCACGCCCCGCACGGCGGGGCGGGCTCGGGGCCAGCGGTGACCACCGCCAGCGCGAGGAGCTCGCGGGCTCCCGCGGCCACCGCCGCCGCCACCGCGTGACGCTCGGCGCACACCGACAGACCGTAGGAGGCGTTCTCCACGTTGCACCCGGTGAAGACGCGCCCGTCGGCGGCGAGCGCCGCCGCGCCGACGCGGTAGCCGGAGTACGGGGCGTACGCCCGTTGCCGCACCTCGGTGGCGAGGCGCACCAGCCGCTCGACGGTGGCGCTGGCGAGGTCGCTCACCTCGCCACTGTAGCAGCTCACCCGCCCCGCGGCCTCGTGACGGGGCGGGAACGTGTCGTGGCCCGGCCCGGTGCCACGCGCGCGGGCGGGCCGGACCGCCGCGGGACCGAGCGCAGCGAGGGGCGCGAGGGGCGCGAGGGAAGCCGTACGGCGGGTCGGGACGGGAGCCGCACGGTGGGGCGCCAGGAGGAGCGCGGGCGCACCGGGGGACGGCGTGGCGCCGGTGCCCGCCACCCCGCCCCGGGGCGGGCCGCGGGGGGGCGGGGCCGGACGCCCGAGCCGGCTCGCGGCGCGGTCCGCGGGATCGCGCCGTATCGCCCACCATCGGTGCGCGGCGCGGTCCGGGGGTACGGCGACCGCGTCCGGGCGGGCGGTGTCACCCGGCGGGAGGTGTCGCCCGGGGCTGTCCGCGGCGGCCGTACGGACAGGTACGGCCGGTGGACGTTGGGGCGGTCGTGGGTCGCCTCCCGCACGGGCCGCCTCCTCCCGGCGGTGGGGCTCCCGCCCCGTCCGGCCGCCCCCACCCGCTCGCGGAGCAGACGAGCGGGGTCCGCGGGCCGGACCGCGTCGCCGAGGCGGGCCGGGTCGAGGTCGCCGCGCCGCTCGAGCAGCGGCGTCAGGTCGGCACCGCGCCGCACCGGGAACGCCCGGAGCGCGCCCTCCACCACCGCGCCGGTGCGCGAGCGGCCGGGGGGTGGCGTCACCAGCGGGCCGCTCACCACCCGCGCCACCGTCCCCGGCGTCTCCCGGCGCACGTCGTCGAGCGGCCGCGCCAGGCGGGGCAGGTGGGGGCTCGCGAAGTCGTCCACGCGCACCACCCGCCACGGGCCGCCGTCGATCCGGTCGAGGCGCGCCTCGCCGGCGAGGTCGAGGGCGAAGCGGGCGGGCAGCCGGGGGACGCGGTCGCGGTCGCCGGGCCGGTGGTCAGCCAGCGCCCGGCTGCCTCCGTCCGGGAGCGGACGGACCCGCCCCGACGGCCGGGGCAGCGCGCCACCGCCTCCGGGCCGTGTACGGCCGCGGCTCGGCGGTGTCCAGTCCCATCCGCGACCCCACCACCACCAGTCGTAGTACCCGCGCGGGCACCATCCGATGTACCCGGGCCACCAGATCCAGTCCACCCAGGCGGGGCCCCAGACCGGATCCCAGAACCAGACCCAGCCGAGGGAGACGTCGAAGTACCAGCTGCCGTAATGGTAGGGGATCCACCCCCAGGGCTCGTAGCTGATCCAGGTCCAGCCAGCGGGGGTCCAGTACCAGCGCCCGTACCAGTACGGGCTCCAGGCCCCGGCAACGTCGGGCCGCCACGCCCAGGTCCCGAGGTCGTCCAGGTAGATCCAGGTTCCGTACCGGTCGAGCACCGCGCCCTCGCGGCCGTACCGGGCCTCGAGCCGACGCGACGCCTCCCCCTCGGGAGGGGCCAGGCGGTCCATCACCCACCGCGCGAAGCGGTCGTCGCGGGTGAGGACCGCCTCGGTGCGCAGGACCTCGCGGCCGGAGGCCTCCACCGCGGTGCCCGCCCGCACCAGCACCCCGCCGGCGGGGGTCGCCACCTCGGCCAGCCCCTCCCACGCCTCCACCCGGAGACCGCCGGAGGGCAGCGCCTCCAGCCGGTACAGGCCCGGCTTGGTGAGGTGGACGGTGGCGGAGCGCGCGTCCACGCGCGTCGGCCGCTCGAGGAGGGCGGTGGCCGGGATCTGCACCACGATCGCGCCGTCGGCGAGGAAGAGGACGGTGCGCCCGTCGTCGCTCCCGCGGCTGAAGGCGATGGCGTCGAAGGCCACCGAGGTGTACTCGTCGAGCCACACGGTGGACCCGTCCGCCAGCACCACCTCGAGCCGGGCCTCGCGCGCCGAGTCGATGCGGTCGCCCGGCAGCACCGGCATGTTGATCTGGGCCTCCAGCGAGCCCTCGCCGGCGGCGGTGTCCACCGTCGCGTACCGCTCCATGTAGGCGATGTAGCTCAGCGAGGTCGCGTCGTCCTCGGCGGGGTACACCGGGAACGCCGCGAGGCCCGCGAGAAGCAGCGCCGGCAGCGTCCTGCGCATCGGGTCACCTCCCAGCCCACCCTCCCCCCAGCAACTTCCGTGCCGGTCAGCGCACCCTGTCGAGCGTCACGGTTCGCTGCTGCTGGCGCACCTTGACCAGGGTGCGCGGCGGGTAGTAGCCCGCCCTGAGGGTGGCGTTGGGGTAGGTGACCGAGCCGGGGCCCAGCAGCACCCCGGGGTTGAGCACCGTGTTGCAGCCGGTCCTGACGCCGTCGCCGAGCACCGCCCCGAACTTCCTGAGGCCGGTGCGGTGGACGGTGTCGCCGACACGGACCGTGACCTCGTCACCGATGTTCTTGACGTTGGAGAGGATGGTGCCGGCGCCGAGGTTGACCCCGCGACCCAGGATCGAGTCGCCGACGTAGTTCTGGTGGGGGGCCTTGGCGCCGGGGAGCAGGACGGACCCCTTCACCTCGGTGTGGGCGCCGACCAGGGCCCCCTCCCCCACGATCACCCGCTCCCTGATGTACGCGCCGGTCCGGACGGTGACGCCCGGCCCCAGGATGGCGGGGCCCACCAGCACCGCGCCCGGCTCGATCCGGCAGCCGGGGCCCACGAGGATCCGGTCCCCGAGCAGGTGGACACCCTGGGGGAGCTCGCACTCGATCCCCCACCGGGACCAGCGATCGAGGTAGGCCGCGAGGCGGTCGCCGAGTGCCGCCCACACGGGTTCGCCCGGCGCGAACAGCTCCCGGTGCTCCCACTCGCCGAGATCGAAGAAGGCCGCTGCAGTGAGGTCCACCACCGTCATCCCTCCTCCCGTGCGGGTTGCCGCCGGATCACCACCGCCGTCCGGTCATCCTCCGGTGGACCACCGCTGAAGGCGGCAACCCGCTCGAACACCGCCTCCACGATCTCCGCCGCGCGGCGGTGGCGCACCGAGCGCACCGTCTCCACCAGCCGCCGCTGGCCGAACTGCTCGCCGCGGGCGTCGCTGGCCTCCGTGATCCCGTCCGAGTAGAGCACCAGCAGGTCGCCGGGGCGCATCCGGACCAGATCGATGGGGTAGCGTACGTTCGGCCGGGGGCCGAGGATGAGACCGCGTGCGGTGAGGAGTTCCACGGCGCCGCCGGCCCGCACCAGGATCGGGGGCGGGTGGCCCGCGTTGCTGTACAGCACCGTGCCGTCCGCCTCGATCTCCGCCAGCACCAGCGAGACGAACTTCGTGGCGAGGCGGCTGCGGTGGATGATCTGGTTGAGGCGCTCCAGGGTTCTGGTGATCTTGTACTCGCGCAGGAGCCCCATGCGGAGGCCCGTGTAGACGTCCCGCACCTGCAGGGCGGCGGGAAGGCCGTGCCCCGCGGCGTCGGCCACCACCGCGTAGAACGTCGTGTCGGAGACCGTGATGAAGTCGTAGAAGTCGCCGCCCACGATCTCGGCCGGCATCGTCCGCGCGCCCACCTCGATGTCCCCGTACCGTGGCAGCCGGCGCGGGAGGATGGACTGCTGGATGCGGCGCGCGTCGTCGAGGAGCGCCTCCATCCGCTCCTCGCGCAGCTTCTGGTTCACGGCGAGCCGGAACAGGTTGAGCGCCGCGAGGAGCTCCTCGAGGTCGATGCCCTCCACCACGTCGAAGGCCAGCACGTACCGGCCGTCGCCCACCGAGATGGCCGCGAACAGCTCGCGGGTGCCGAGTTCCGCCTCCAGCTCGCGGTCGAGAGTGGGGTCGGTGCGCCGCATGGCGATGACCCCCTCGTCCAGGAGCTGCTCGAACGCCGGGTAGTCGCGGGCGATGCGGAACCCGATGGGAGCCCGGTCCACGCGTCCGAACGTCTCCACCAGCTCGTAGTGCCCGTCCTCGGCGGCGTAGATCCGCCCGCCGGTGAGCCCCAGCTGGTCCGAGAAGTTCGCCACCAGCTCGTGCGCGGTGCGGCGCACGGTCTCGAGCGGCTCGAGACCCCGCGCGATGCTCTCCAGCGCCCGCTCGATGCGGCGGAACAGCGAGCCCGTTCCCGTTGGCACCGTGCTATCGTGCCACGCCCGCCTTCCCCCGGCAACGGCGCCGCGCCCGGTGCAACTTTTCTCGCCGATTGGCTCTACAATCCGACGGGGCACCGCGAA
>CAYTTB010000015.1:0-3336 GCA_964440565.1 uncultured Thermoanaerobaculia bacterium | reverse complement strand
GCCCGGTGCAACTTTTCTCGCCGATTGGCTCTACAATCCGACGGGGCACCGCGAAGGTGACCCCGGGAGGGGAGCCGGATGAGCTGGAAGACGATGGCGATCGTGACCGTGGGAGTGGCGGCGCTCGCCGCCGCGGCGTGTGGCGGTGCGGGCGGCGAGCGCGCGGCGGCACCCGCCGCGGAGGCGCCGGAGGTGACGGCACACGGCGGCGCCGCGGTGGCGTGGGAGCGGAGCTGGGATGCTGCGCTCGAGCGCGCGAGGCGCGAGGACAAGCCGGTGCTGGTGGACTTCTACGCCGACTGGTGCGTGTGGTGCCGCACGCTGGACACCACGACGTTCCGCGACGAGGAGGTCAGGGCGTTCCTGGGGCGCGAGGTGATCCCGGTGAAGCTGAACGTGGACGCCGAGGGCGCATCGCTGGCCCGCCGGTGGGGCGTGGACGGGCTCCCCACCATACTGCTGCTGAACCCGGACGGCCGGGAGCTGGGGCGGATCCCGGGCTACCTGCCCGCCGATCGGTTTCTCAGGGAGGTCCGCCGGCTGACGGGGTCGGGCGGACGCCGGAGCTGAGCTCCTCCAGGACCTCGGCGGCCTCCTTGCCCTCGAGCCGGCCGTCGGCCACGGCCACCGCCTCCGGCGTGGGCATGGGCTCGCCGGGGCGGGGGGTGTACAGCGGGACCTGCATCGGCCACGGGAGCCGGACCAGCTCCTCGAGCTCCGGGTCGCACTCCGCCTCGGGCTCGGTCCCGTCCAGGAACGCCTCGAGCACCACCGAGCGGCACGAGGGCGTGGCACGGCGACCGGTGAGGGGGTCCACCGCCGTGAACACCACCCCCGCCGGCACCGGGAACGACTCCTCGCGTGCCGTCTCGTCGAGGCCCTCGAGGTACGCCCGGACGAACCGGGTCCAGATGGGGAGCGCGGCCCGGGCACCGGTCATGCGCGGGCCGATCGGCTGCTTGAGGTCGCGCCCCACCCAGACCCCCACCGTGATCCGCGGGGAGAACCCCACGAACCACGCGTCGGTGTAGTCGTCGGTGGTGCCGGTCTTGCCGGCGAGGTGCCCGGGCAGCCCGCGCGCGGGCATCCCCGTTCCCCGCCGGATCACCCCCTCGAGCACGTGCACGAGCAGGTACGTGGGCGCGGCGGGTGCCGCCCGCCGGCCGGAGGGGAACGTGCGTTCGAGAACCCGCCCGCTGCCGTCGCGGACCTCGCGCACCATGAGCGGCTCCGGCACCTCCCCCAGGCTGGCGAAGCCGGCGTAGGCGCGGGTGAGGTCCAGGAGACGCACCTCGAAGGAGCCCAGCGCCATGGAGGCGTACGGCGCCAGGGGGGTCCCGATCCCGAACGCCTTCGCCGTCTCGATCACCTCGCGCCCCCCCACCAGCTGCTGCAGCTTCACGGCGGTGGCGTTGAAGCTGAGCTCCAGGGCGCGGCGCAGGGTGACGATGCCGTAGTACTTCCCGTAGTAGTTCTTCGGGCAGTAGGTCGGACGCCCCTCGGCGTCTGGCAGCAGCACCGGGGCGTCGAACAGCGTGTCGGCCGGCGTGAACCCCTGCTCGAAGGCGGTCAGGTACACGAACGGCTTGAACGCCGAGCCACACTGGCGCTTCGCCTGGGTGGCGCGGTTGAACTGGCTCCGGTCGAAGTCGAACCCACCCACCATGGCGAGGATCTCGCCGGTGCGATTGTCCAGCGCCACCAGCGCACCCTCCACCGCCGGCTCCTGGAGCAGCTCCACCGGGAGCGGGGCGCCGGGATCGTCGGGGAGCGGGTCCGGAAGGCGGACCAGGACCAGGTCTCCCGGCTCGAGGATCCGCTCGAGGGAGGAGGCCCCGGTCCAGCGTGCGCCCCGCCTCCGGAGCGTGGCGGTGCGGCCTCCCAGACGAAGCGTCGCCCGCCGCCGGCTCACCGACGCCACAACGGCGCGGGCCATGCCTCCGGGCTCGAGGTCGAGCCGCCGCCAGGAGGGGTCCTCGTACGCCTCCACCGAGGTGGCGCGGCCGTCCCTGAGCACGTTGGGCGGATCGCGCCAGCCGAGCGACATGTCGAGGGCCACCAGCCCCTCGCGCACCGCGCGCTCGGCGGCGCGCTGGAGCGCGGGGTCGAGCGTGGTCCGCACCTCCAGACCCCTGGCGTACAGCCCCTCGCGCCCGTACTTCCGTTCCAGCCACTGGCGTACGGCCTCGATGAAGTACCCGCCCACGCGGTGCGTCCGGGTGTGCAGGCTGGCGCCGAGCGGAGCCGCCACCGCCGCCTCGTACCGGGCACGGTCGATGAAGCCGAGCTCGAGCATCCGCTTCAGGACGTAGTCGCGCCGCTTGCGTGCCCCCTCGGGGTTCCGGATGGGCGACCACATCCGCTCCGGGTTCTGGATCATCCCCGCGAGCAGCGCCGACTCCGGAAGCGAGAGCTCCGCCGCGCTCTTGCCGAAGTAGAGACGGGACGCGGCCTCCACCCCGTAGGCTCCGTGCCCGAGGTACACCAGGTTCGCGTACATGGTGATGATCTGGTCCTTGGTGTACCGCTTCTCGATGTCGATGGCGAGCAGCGCCTCGCGGATCTTGCGCGTGAGCGTCCGCTCGTACATCCGGAACAGGTTGCGGGCCAGCTGCTGGGTGAGCGTCGAGGCTCCGCCGCGGGCGCCGAGCCGGCGCTCCTTGATCGAGTAGAACAACGCGCGCAGGATCGACTTGGGATCCACCCCGCCGTGGCGGTAGAAGTCATCGTCCTCCGCCGCCACGATGGCCTGCTTGAGGTGATCGGGGATCGCCTCCGGAGGGAGCACGATCCGCCGCTCCACCGCGAAGTCGGCGAGCTCCGTCCCGTCGCGCGCCAGCACGCGGGTGGCGGCGGCGAGCCGGATGGAGCGGAGCTGGTCAACCTGCGGCAGGTGGAGGAACCTCGCCACCCCCCAGCCGGCGAGGGCGCCGACGACGCACCCCACCACCGCCGCCCACACCACGGTCGTCAGCACCCGCATCGCCCGCTCGCGCACGGGGTCAGGGTAGCAGAGCGTGCCCGGCGGCGTCGGGGGCGCCGGCTTCAGCCCGCCGGGGCGAAGCGGCCGTGGAGGGTGCCACCCGCCCGGGGGAGGGTGATATCTCGAGCGGGCGGAAGTCCGCGCTCCGCGAGGCGGCCGCGGAGGAGTCCACCCTCGCTGCCGCGGCCGCGGCCGCGGATGCGGCTCCGTATCCGGATCCGGTCCCGGCCCCGGTTCCGGCTCCGGATCCGGCCGCGGATGCGGTCGCGCCCGGTCCCGGCTGCGCCGGGCGCCACGGCGCGCTCGCGGTCCGTCCGGACGCGCGCGCCCGCGGCCCGCTCGCGCGCCGTGGC
>CAYTTB010000014.1:48991-51969 GCA_964440565.1 uncultured Thermoanaerobaculia bacterium | reverse complement strand
CGGGCGGGATACCGGTGCGGGCTCGCACCCGCGTCGCGGGAGCCATGCAGGCGCGAGGCAGGTCTCCCCTCGCTCCTGGGAGGGACGCGGCCGGGAGACGAGGACGCAGACCACCTCTCTCTCCCGCCCTCTCGATCCGCCTGCAACCTCCTGAGCCCTTGACGGATGAGCTCCTGGGCGCTACCCTGGACTCAACAATGCGGCTGGCACCGGCGATCCGTCGTGAGGACGAGCGCGGGTTTCGCGACGAGGCCCTGGCGGTCTACCGTCGCCACGCGATGCGCGCGCTGGCGGAGGAGCGGTGGGCCGCGGCCGAGGCGTTCCTGGACCGGATGCTCCGGGTGGACCCGCTAAGCACCGAGGCCTGGCTGATGAAGGGGCACCTCAACCAGTTCTGCCGCGGCCGCCTCGAGCGGGCGCTGGAGTGCTACCGCCGGGTGATCGCGCTGTGCGGGTGGGACACCGCCCACCCCCACGCCCGCCAGGCCCGGCGCGCGCTGGACCGGCTCCTGCTCCACTGGAGCTGAGCCCGGCGGCCGCGCCGGGCCACCCGGGGCCTCCCCACCCCCACCGGCGGGCAGCGACACCCGCTCACCACCGGCCGGCGTGCGCGGCCACGGTCCCCGCCGGCGAGCCGGGACACGGCTGTTCGAGCTCCGGGGCGGGGTCGTGCCCCGTGGCCGGTCCCCGCGGGTCTCAGCTCCCCACGGCCCGCCGCCAGCCCTCCCACGCCGCCCGGCGCGCCGCCCCCGCCTCGCCGGGCGGGAGGAGGTCGTGCACCTCGGCGAAGGAGGCCGCCCACTCCCCGGGGGGCGGCGCGTCGCCCACCACCAGCACGTCGGCGCGGTTCGGGTTGGCGGGGGCGGTCACCAGCACCACGGGGTCCTCCATCTCGCCGCCCCCGCGCCATACCCGGTGCGGCACGAAGGACAGCTTGCGGAACGTCCACAGGTACTCGTCGAAGGTCTCGGCCAGCTCCTCGTTCTCGAACCAGACGACCACCCGGCGCCCGTCCAGGTACAGCCGCTCCACCAGGGCGGCGAGCGCCCCGGCGCGCTTGGGACCCGGGAGGTCGTGGAGGACGAGTCGCGCGGCCACGGCGGGAGTCTACCAGCCCGGCGTGGTACCTTCGCGGTGGCGGAGGCGCGGATGGACGAGCGGGACCTTCTGGCGAGGTGGCTGGGACCCGACACCGGGTCGGCGGCGTACCGGATCGTGGGCGGGGTGCCCGTGGGCGGGGAGATCGTGCCCCGCGGCAACAAGAACGCCGCGCTCCCCGCCCTCGCCGCGGCGCTGCTCACCGACCGGCCGGTGATCCTCCGCAACGTCCCCGAGATCCGCGACGTCGCGGTGATGGCGGCCCTGCTCGAGTCGCTGGGCGCCGCCGTGGAGCGTACCGGGGACCACGAGCTCACGGTGACCGTCGCGAGCCTGACCGGGGACGAGCCCGTGCCCGCGCTCGCCCGCGAGATCCGCGCCTCGTTCCTCCTCGCCGGCCCGCTGCTGGCGCGGCGGGGGCGGGCGGTTCTGCCGCGGCCCGGCGGCGACCGCATCGGGCGCCGGCCGCTCGACACCCACCTGCACGCGTTCCGCGAGCTGGGAGCGGAGGTGGAGGTGCTCCCGGACCGGTACGTCATGACCGCCCCGCACGGGCTCCATCCCGCCGACCTGTTCCTTCCGGAGATGAGCGTCATGGGCACCGAGAACGCCCTCATGGCCGCCGCCGCCACCGAGGGCACCACGGTGATCCGCAACGCCGCCTCCGAGCCGCACGTGCAGGAGCTGGCCCGCCTCCTGGTGGCGATGGGCGCCGGGATCGAGGGGATCGGGACGAACCTGCTCACCGTCACCGGCCGCCGGCCCCTGGCCGGCGCCGAGCTCGAGATCGGCCCCGACTACGTGGAGGTGGGAAGCTTCATCGGCCTCGCCGCGGTCACCGGCGGCGAGCTGCTGGTGCGGGGGGCACGCCCCCGCGAGCACCACCGCATGACCCGCCTCGCGTTCGGCCGGCTCGGGATCCGCTGGGAGGAGCGCGGCGACGACATCTTCGTCCCCGGGGGCCAGGAGCTGGTGGTGGCGGAGGGGATCCACGGCGCGCTGCCCAAGATCGACGACGGGCCGTGGCCCGCCTTCCCACCCGACCTCACCAGCATCGCCGTCGTGCTGGCCACCCAGGCCCGGGGGACGGTGCTGATCCACGAGAAGATGTTCGAGAGCCGCCTCTTCTGGGTGGACCGGCTGATCGCGATGGGAGCGCAGATCGTCCTCTGCGACCCCCACCGGGCGGTGGTGGTGGGGCCGTCCCCGCTCTACGGGCAGACCCTCTCGAGCCCCGACATCCGCGCCGGCATGGCGCTGGTGATCGCCGCGCTGGCCGCCCGCGGGGAGAGCGTCATCCACAACGTCCAGCAGGTGGAGCGCGGCTACGAGGCGCTCGACGTCCGCCTCCGGGCGCTCGGCGCCCGCATCGAGCGGATCTGACCGCCTCGCCGGCCGTGTCGCGGCGGCGGCCGTCTCGCCCGCCGTGAAGGCGGTCGCCCGCCGCGCGAGAAGAACTGTGTCCCCTTCTCCGGCTTCTGGCTCCCCGTCGGGGGTGGGGCCGGGCACGGGCCGTCGCCTCCGGTGCGGGCGGGGACGCCCGCGGCCACAAATGGGGGGGCATGGCCCATTGCCCTCGATGCGGGCGGGGACGCCCGCGGCCGGCGGGCGGGGACGCCCGCGGCCACAATTCATAGGAAACACGACAGATACGACATGTCGTGGAGGCGGGCGTCCTCGCCCGCCGCCGAGGCGGTCGCCCGCTGCGAGGGTGCCTCGCCCGCCGGGGAGGCGCCGGCCCCGGCGCGCGAGGGGAGTGCCGACAGAGAACGGGCCTCCCCGGAGGGAGGCCCGTGATGGGTCGTGCGGTGCGCTCAGCGCCTGGGGCGTGGCGTGCCGCCGCGGGAGTGGTGATCGCCGTCGGCGTGAGTGCCGCCACC
>CAYTTB010000014.1:0-48891 GCA_964440565.1 uncultured Thermoanaerobaculia bacterium | reverse complement strand
GGCGTGGCGTGCCGCCGCGGGAGTGGTGATCGCCGTCGGCGTGAGTGCCGCCACCCTCACCGCCGCCACCGCCGTGGCCGCCGCCGCCACCATCACCGTCGCCGTCGTCGCCGCCGTGGCCGCCGTCGTCGCCCTGGCCGTCGTCCCCGTCGCCGTCACCGTGGTCGTCGTCGCAGGTGCCGCAGGTGAAGTACATGGCCCAGCTGGCACCGCCGAAGTCCTCGCCCGCACCCCAGGCGGTCTCGGAGCCCTCGGCGTCCGCCACCACGGCGTGCGCCGCGTAGTAGATGCAGCCGTCACATTCCGCGCTGGCGATGGTGAAGCTGAAGCTCGTGCCCGAAAGACCCTCGAACACGTAGTCGAACTGGCCGATCTTCGGGTTGCCCGAGCGCGTCTGGGGGAACCCCTCCGGATCGCACGCGGCGTGGAAGTGGATCTCGCGAAGCTCCCAGCCACCCCCGGTACGGTAGGTGACCTCGTACTGGCCGGACGCCGCCAGGGTGACCGAGACCGAACCCGCGCGCTCACCCCCGCCGTCCTCGTCGTCGCCGTCCAGCGAGGCTGCGGTGACCGCGGCCCTGCCGGCTCCGGCCACGCCGAGCTCGAGTCCGGCACGCTCGTGGTCGTCGTCGCCGTGGTCGTCGTCGCCGTGGTCGTCGTCGCCGTGGTCGTCGTCGCCCTCGTCATCGTCGTGCGTCCGCCCCACGATGAGGTCGGTCGCGCATTCGGTGCGGCTGTCCGCGAGGTCGGTGACGTCGGGGCCCTGATCGGCGAGCCCGCTGACGGTGCCCGTGGCGAGGTCGATGGTGTAGAACCGGCTGTCGCCCGTGGCGGCCTTCGCGTACAGCGTGCCCCCGGAGAAGGCGAGCTGCATCAGCCCGGCGCATCCGGGCGTGGCGTCGTCACACAGCGGCGTGCACCCCCACTGGCCGGCCGCGTCGGGCTCACAGCGGAAGAACACGCCGGTGTCGAGATCGAGCGAGTGGGCGCTGGCGTAGAGGACGCCGGTGCTCTGGTCCACCGCCACGTCCCCGAACCCCAGGTCGCCGTACCCGGGGAGCACGTCGTAGAGCAGGTTCTCGGTCCCCGTGAGGTTCCCGGTCGCCCGGTCGAAGGAGAGCCGGACGAGCTTGGTGTCGCCCGCGTTCGGCCCCGCGATCTCGGTGGCCACGTAGTAGAACTGCCCGCCGTACATCCCGCCCGAGGCCACGAGCTCCAGCGGAAGGTCGCCCGCGATGTGCTGGCCCGCCAGGGGATCGTGGAGATCGATCCAGGCGATGAACCGGTCCTCCGGTGCGCCACCCGCACGGGTCCAGTAGTAGAGACGGTCGGTCTCCCGGTCCAGCGCGAGCCCGTTGGGGTAGAAGGTATCGCCCTCCACCGCGGGCAACGCCGCCACGAACTCGGACACGCCGGTGTCCACGTCGAGGCGCCAGACGACCCGGTGGGGGCCGTCGCCCAGCTCGATGCCGTAGATCCTGTGCGCCGCCGGCGCCTGTGCGGCCGCCACGCCGGCGATCGCCGCCATGGCCAGCCCCGCGAGAACGGAACGAACGGTCAGACCTCTCATCGCCACAACTCCCCGTCGTGGCGCTGGCCGGTTTCACCACTCGCTCCCCGGCGCGGTGGGTGACCAGTCACCCGCCGGATCGTCGCTCCAGCACCCAGCTCTTCGGTTGTCCCTCCGCGAGGCGGCCGGTTTCACCCTGGCTCCCCCGCCCGCCCGGTGACCACCGGCCGGCGGGATCGTCGCTCCCGCTCCGCGTGAAGACCCCGGAGCCGGCGGGCGGCCGTTGCGGCCCACCGGATCCCCCGGCGGTCTTCCGGTCCAAGCTACTGAAACTGAGTCTACAGTACATGGACTCCCGTGTCAAGCCCCCGCCGCGGGCGCCGCTCGAGATCCCGGGGACCCCCTCGCATCCGGGTGGTTCCGCGGTTCGTGAACCGGCGGTCGGCACGCGACGGACGGCGCACGGACACCCCGTCACCCGGCGGCGGTGGCCCTCGGGGGTGCGCGCCGCGGTTCACTCCACGGGGAGCAGCTCGGGCGCCACGAACGCCGCCAGCACCCACCGGCCGCCGCTGCGCTCCACCACCGCCGCGGCGCCGTCGGCGAAGGCCACCCCCAGCCGCTGCGGGTCGCCGACCAGCAACGCCGAGAGCAGCAGGCCCAGCATCGGCAGGTGACCCACAAGGGCCACGTTCCGGGTCTCGGCCTCGAGCTCGTCCACCCACGGCTCCACCGGTGCCGCCGGGGCGAGGTCCTCGCGAACCGCGAGCCGTTCCGGCGGGACGCCCGCGGCGGCGGCCACGAGCCGGGCGGTCTGCCGGGCGCGCAGCTTCGCGCCCGACACCACCAGGTCCGGACGCAGCCCCGCCGCGCGCAGCCACGCCCCGGTCCGGCCCACCCGCTCCCTCCCCGCCGCCGAGAGCGGCCGCTCGGGATCCACCGCCTCGGGCACCGCCTCTCCGTGCCGGATCAGGATCACGTACCGCTCGAACCTCCGGCTCATCGTTCCCCTCCCCGAGTCCTCGCCTCCCCGCTCTCCGCCACCCGGGCTGCGGGCCGCCCCGCGCCGCGCACCAGCGCCGGCCACCCCGCCAGCGCCCGGCCGAGCAGCCACAGGTACCCCCGCTCGCCCCGCACCACCCGGGTCATCCACCGCACCAGCGCGGCGTTGCCGAACAGAAGCCGGGCCCGCCGGGCGGGCGCCGCGTACAGCCATCGCGCCAGGAGACCGGCCAGCCGCAGCTCGCGCCCGAGGCGCCGCAGCGGCGCGAGCGACGCGGCCAGGGGCACGCCCCCGGCGAGGAGCCGGTGCACCGCGGTGGCGGCGAGCCGGCCGCTCTCCAGGGCGTGGGCGATCCCCTCGCCGGTGAGCGGATCCACCGCGCCGGCGGCGTCGCCCGCGAGGACCAGCCGCCCCGCGGCCACCGGTCCGCGCAGCCCGTCCACCGGCACCGGGTGCCCCCGCCACCGCCGCGGCGCCGCCCCCCGGTCCGCCACGTACCGCTCCACCGCGCCGCGCAGGCCCCGCGCACCGGGCCAGGCGAACCCGCCCACCGAGGCCCCGTCCGGCCTCGGGAACGACCAGGCGTACCCCCGCGGCACCGCGGTGAAGTCGAACACCACCGTCCCCACCGGGCCCACCGGCGCGGTCTCCGCCTCGTAGGCCGCGGCCCGCGCCGCGCGCCGCCCGCGGAGCGCCCGCCCGCAGAACCCCGCCGCACCGTCCGCACCCACCGCCGCCGCCGCCACGATCCAGCCGCGCGGCGTCTCCACCCGGACCGAGCCCTCGTGGAACTCCACCCCCTGGGCCGGGCACCCCTCGCGCAGCCCGGCCCCCGCGGCGACAGCGAGCGCCGCGTGCTCGGCGTCGAACATCTCCCGGCGCACGAGACCTCCCACCGGCCGCCGGGACTCCACCGTCGTGGTGCCGCCGGCGTGACGGATCTCGGCCCGCCGGACCTCGCACGTCACGAGCTCCCGGAGCTCGGGCGGAAGCGCCTCGAGGCCCCGGACCGAGATCCCGCCCGCGCACGGCTTCCAGCGCGGGAACCGCCGCGCCTCGAGGAGCACGACCCGGTGGCCCAGACGGGCCAGCTCCCGCGCCGCCGTGCACCCCGCGGGCCCGGCCCCGATCACCACCACGTCGGCGTCGCTCGCTCCCGGCACGGTTCCAGGATACCGTCGGCACGGGGTACGATCGGCCCGTGCACGCCGCCGCTCTCGCCGTCCTCGCCGTGGCCGCCCTCGGGCTCGCCGCCTTCGCGGCGGCCGCCGTGCGCGAGCGGGCGGCACGGGCGGCGGCCATCTCGCTCGCCGGCCTCGCCGCCACCGTCGCCCTGGCCGCGGCGATCGCCGGGGCCCCCGCAGGCGCGGCCGTCCGGGCGGTGGAGGCGGGCGTGCTGCTGACGGCCGGGACGCTGGCGGCGTCCGCGGCGGTACACCGGATGCCCGCTCCCGAGCCCGTGGACCTCTCGGGCGCCACCCGCTTCGACGAGCGCGACCACATGTTCGCGCGGGCCAACCTCGCTCACCACCCCGAGCTCGCCCGCCGCTACCACGAGGCGCACCCGGAGGCGCGCGAGACCGACGGGCGGATCTGGGCGCTCCCGCGCCTCGGGGGGCCGGGGGGACGGTTCCACGATCCCGAGCTCTCGCCGATGGCGGACGCGGCGTTCGCGGTGCTGGACCGGACGTACGGGCCGCTCGCCCGGCGGCCGCGCGGCGAGCGGCGGCAGGTGCACCCGGAGCGGCTGCTCGAAGCGGTGCGTCTTCTCGCCCGGCGCTACGGCGCGGCCGACGTGGGAGTGGCGCGCACCGAGCCGCACCACTGGTACTCCCGCCGCGGCCGACAGGCCGAGGGATGGGGCGAGCCCATCGAGCCGCGCCACCCCACCGCCATCGTCATCGTGGTGCCCATGGACTGGCACGCCATCCGCCACGCGCCGGCCGTGCCGGTGCTGCTGGAGTCCTCGCGCCAGTACGTCGAGAGCGCGAAGATCGCCCACCTCGTTGCCGAGTACCTGGCGCTCGCCGGCCACGACGCCACGGCCCACGTGGACGGCCACTACGAGGTGATCTGCGCCGCCCTCGCGCAGGCCGCCGGCCTCGGTCACGTGGGGAGGATGGGAATCCTGATGCACCGCAGGCTCGGCCCCGCGGTGCGCCTCGCGGTGGTCACCACCGACGCCGAGCTGCCTCCGACCACGGGCGACCACACCCACATGGAGCGGTTCTGCGAGATCTGCATGAAGTGCGCCCGGGCGTGCCCCGCACGCGCCATCCCCGGCGGCGGGCGCCCCGTCTCGCGCGGGTTCGCGCACTGGTCCGTGGACCAGGAGCGGTGCTACGCGTTCTGGCGGCGGATCGGCACCGACTGCGCGGTGTGCATCCGCGCCTGCCCGTTCACCAAGCCCGACACCGCGGTGCACCGGCTCGTCCGCTGGTACGTGACCCGCAACCCTGTCGCGCAGCGGATCGCCCTCCTCGCCGACGACCTGTTCTACGGGCGGCGGCCGCGGCTGCCAGCCGCCAACCCACCCCTCGAGCGCGTTCCGGACGGGCGCTGAGCGCCTCAGCCCCCGAAGTCGGCCTCGAGGACCACCCGGTAGCGGGCCTTCCCGGCGCGGAGGTGGTCCAGCGCCTCGTTCACGCGCGACATGGGGAAGACCTCCACCTGCGGCGCGATCCCGTGGCGGACGCAGAACTCGAGCATCGTGGCGGTGGTGGCGGGGCTGCCGAGGCCCGTCCCGGAGATCGAGCGCTGCGCGCCGATGAGGGAGAACGCGGGCACGGGGATCGGCTCGAGGATCGCACCCACCACGTGCAGGCGCCCGCGCGGGCCCAGCGCCGCCAGGTAGCGCGGCCAGTCGAGCGGCACGTTCACCGTCACCAGCAGGAAGTCGAGCGTGCCGGCCAGCCGGTCCAGCGCCCCGGTGTCGTGGGTGCCCACCACCTCGTGCGCGCCCAGCCGCCGGGCGTCGGCGGCCTTCTCCGGGGTCGAGGTGAACACGGTGACGTGGCACCCCCACGCGGCGAGGAAGCGGACCGCCAGGTGCCCCAGCCCGCCGAGGCCCACCACCCCCGCCCGCTCGGTGGGCAGCACGTGACACTGGACGATGGGGTTGAACACGGTGATCCCGCCGCAGAACAGCGGTCCGGCGGCGCGCGCGTCGAGCCCGTCGGGAAGGGGGATCGCCCACTCGGCGCGGCACCGCACCCGCTCCGCGAACCCTCCGTGGCGGCCCACGATGGTCTGCTCCACGGAGCGGCACAGGTTGTGATCGCCCGACATGCACTCCCGGCAGTGCATGCAGCTGCCCGAGTACCACCCCAGACCCACCCACTGGCCCGGCTCGAGGTGATCCACGTGCTCCCCCACCGCCGCCACGGTGCCGACGACCTCGTGGCCCGGCACCAGCGGGTAGACGCTGATCCCCCACTCGTCGTCGAGCATCGAGAGGTCCGAGTGGCAGATCCCGCACCACCGGACCTCGATCTCCACCTCGTCGGGCCCGAGCGGTCCCGCCTCGTAGCGGAACGGCTCCAGCGGCGCCCCCGGCCGGTGCGCGGCGTACGCCCGGATCGTGGTCACGAGTCACCTCCCTTCTGGATCTCCCGCCCACCGTGCCGTGGGCCGGGGCCAGAATGCGTGCCAGGTACGCATTCTAGCCCGGATCGTTCATCAGCGATCCGCCGTGCGGTGCGGTCCGGGCGCCGGGCCCGGGTTCCACGCTCCTCGCGGGCGCCACGGCTCCACCCCCGCCACCCCGGCACGAGGAGGGGGAGAGGATCGCTTCCCGCTCCGGCCGCCGCCGGCGGTGTCCGCCGTCTCCCGGGGAGACGCCACCCGTGCTACATTCCGGGGGAAGGGCCTCGGAGGCGAAGATGGCGGAGCGGACGATCCTGGACCTGTACCGTCACGACGTGGAGACGCCGCGGGCGGGGCACTACGCCCACGTGCGGCCCGGGGAGCGGCGCGAGCTCTCCACGGACGAGTTCTTCCGCGCCACCTCGGCGCTGGCCGAGGGTCTGGCCAAGCTCGGGGTGGGACGCGGCGACCGCGTGATGCTGCTCTCCGACAACCGGCCGGAGTGGCACATGGTGGACCTCGCCACCCTCGACCTCGGGGCGGTGGACGTGCCCATCTACGGCACGCTCACGCCCGAGCAGGTGCGGTATCAGGCGGCGGACTCCGGGGCCAGGGTGGCGGTGGCGGACACCCCACAGCAGCTCGAGAAGTTCCTCGCGGTGCGCGACGAGCTCCCCGACCTCAGGCACCTGGTCCTCATCGAGGGCGAGCCGCCGCCGGGAGTGCTGACGCTCGACGAGGTGGTGGCGGCGGGGGACACCGGTGGCGCCGGAGGCAGGTTCTGGGATCGGGCCAGGGAGCTGGAACCCGACCAGCTCGCCACCATCGTCTACACCTCGGGTACCACGGGGGAGCCCAAGGGAGTGATGCTCACCCACGGCAACCTCGTGGCCAACGTGCTCACCGCCGGCACCCGCGGGGAGTTCCGGCGCGAGGACGTGGCGCTGGAGTTCCTGCCGCTGTGCCACGTGCTGGAGCGGATGGTGGGCTACCTCCTGATGTGGAAGGCGACCTACAAGGCGTACTGCTCCATCCACGACGTGGCGGAGGTGATCGCCGAGGTGCGGCCCACGATCTTCACGGCGGTGCCGCGCTTCTACGAGAAGATCCACCAGCGGATCGTGGAGCGGGTGGCGGCGGCGCCGGCGGCCCGGCGCGCCGTGTTCGACTGGGCGCTCGAGGTGGGCCGGAGGGTCTCCCGGCTGCGCCTCGCGGGCCGGGAGCCGGGGGCGCTCCTCGCCGCCCAGCACCGGCTCGCCGACCGGCTGGTCCTCGCCAGGATCCGGGAGGCGCTGGGCGGCCGGGTGAGGTACTGCATCTCGGGCGGGGCGGAGCTGCCCCTCCACCTCGCCGAGTTCCTGCACGCGGTGGGCATCTTCGTGGTCGAGGGGTACGGCCTCACCGAGACCTCGCCGGTGATCGCGGTCAACGGCGTCCGCCCCGGCGAGATCCGTCTCGGGACGGTCGGCAAGCCACTGCCCGACCTCGAGGTGAGGATCGCCGACGACGGGGAGCTGCTGGTCAGGGGGCCCAGCGTGTTCCAGGGGTACTGGAACAAGCCGGAGGCCACGGCGGAGGCGTTCGACGAGGAGGGGTTCTTCCGCACCGGCGACATCGCCGAGCTCGACGACGACGGGTTCCTGCTCATCGTGGACCGGAAGAAGGACCTCATCGTCACCGCGGGCGGCAAGAACGTGGCCCCCCAGCCCATCGAGTCGCGGCTCAAGCAGTCGCCGCTCGTGGAGACCGCGGTGCTCATCGGTGACGGCCGGCCGTACATCGTGGCGCTCATCGGGCCGGCGTTCGAGGAGCTCGAGCGGCGCGCCCGCGAGCGGGGGATCGAGTGGGTGGACCGGGGCGAGCTGATCGCCCATCCCGACGTCCGCCGGATGTACGACGAGGTGGTGACCGCGGTGAACGCCGGCCTCGCGCGGTACGAGCAGATCAAGCGGTTCGCGCTCCTGCCGGAACCGCTCTCGGTGGAGGGGGGCGAGCTCACGCCCACCCTCAAGGTCAAGCGGCGGGTGGTCGAGGAACGGTACGCCCGGCTCATCGAGAGGCTGTACGCCCGGGACTCGTGAGCCGCCTCCTCGACGCGCTGGCGCGCCGGGGCCTGGTGGTGGTCACCGGCAAGGGGGGGGTGGGCAAGACCGTGGTCGCGGCCACCCTGGGGGCGGCGCTGGCCCGCCGGGGACGCCGGGTCCGGGTGCTCGAGACCGACCCGCGGGAGAGCCTCCACCGCCTGTTCGATCTCCCTCCCTCGGGGGGTGAGCCGGTCGCGGCCGGTGACCGCGTCGTGGTGCAGAACCTCGACCCGCGCCGCGTCATCGATCGCCTGGTGGCGCAGAGACTGCGGCTGCGCGCCCTCGCCCGCCGGGTGCTGGCGAGCCCCGTCTACCGCACCTTCGTGGAGGCGGCGCCGGGGATCCGGGAGGCGGCCGTGCTCGGGCGCTCGCTGCGTCTGCTGCGCGGCCGCGACCTGGACGGCGCGCCGCGCCCCGACACCGTGGTGCTGGACGCGCCCGCCACCGGCCACGGGGTGGCGCTGCTGGCCGCTCCCAGCCTCCTCGCCGGGGCCGTCCCGGGCGGACCGGTGGGCGAGATGGCGCGCGAGATCGCGGCGTTCGTGACCGACCCCGCGCGGGTGGCGGTGGTCGCCGTGACCGTGGCCGAGGAGATGCCGGTGAGCGAGACGGTGGAGCTCGCCGCGGCGCTCGAGCGGGAGCTCGGGCACGGCCCCGCCGCGGTGGTGGTGAACGCGCTGCTCGACCTCGCCCCGGGGGGGACGGCACCGCCCTCGGGGAGCCCCGCGGCGCGCCTGGCGGCGCGGCGGCTCGCGCTCGAGGCGGCGGAGCTCGCGCGGCTCGGGCGGTCCCTGTCCGCCCCGGTGATCCGGCTGCCGCTGCTCCCGCTCCCGCCCGGTCCGGAGCTGCTGCGCGCCCTGGTGCACCGGCTGGAGGAGGCGGCGTGAGCCGTCCTCGCCTCGACCCCGACCGCGCCGCCGTCCACGTGGTGGTGGGCTCCGGGGGCGTGGGGAAGACCACGGTCGCGGCGGCGCTCGCCCTCGCGGCCGCCCGGCGCGGGCGGCGGACGCTGGTGATGACCTTCGACCCCTCCCGCCGGCTGGCCGAGGCGCTGGGGGTTCGCCCCGACCAGCACGGCCGCCCGGTGCCGGTCGCGGGCGTCCGCGGCGGCCTCCTGGACGCCGCCCTCCTCGACGCGCGGGCCACCTTCGACCACCTCGTGGCGCGGTACGCCCCCGACGCCGACGCCCGCGACCGGATCCTCGGGAACCGGTTCTACCGTCACCTCGCGGGCAGCCTCGCCGGCGTGCTCGAGTACATGGCGGTGGAGCGGCTGTACGAGGCGGTGCACGAGGGCACCTACGAGCGCATCGTCCTGGACACCCCCCCCACCCGGCAGGCGCTGGACCTGCTCGAGGCGCCCGACCGGATCGTGGCGTTCCTCGAGAGCGGGGCGCTGCGCATCGCCCTCCGCCCGTGGTTCGACACCCAGGGGCGGCTGCGTCCCGCCGCCCGGCTGGGGCCTCTCGGCCGCAACCTCGAGGCGCTGCTGGACCGGATCGTGGGGCTCGAGCTGCTGCGGGAGATGGCCGAGTTCTTCCAGGCGTTCGCTCCCCTCTACGCCGGGTTCCGCGAGCGGGCGCTCGAGGTCCGGAGCCTGCTGCGGGGACCCGAGGTGCGGTTCGTCCTCGTCACCGCCCCGGGCTCGGACCGGGTCGCCGACGCCATGTTCTTCGCCCGCAGGCTGGTGGAGGCTGGGCACCGCCTCGGGGAGGTGGTCGTCAACCGCATCCACCCGTCCGCGGCCCCCACCGACCCGGCGGTCCTCCGCTGGCTGGCGGCGCGCGACCGGGAGAGCGCGGGCGAGCTGCGGCAGCTGCTGGGCGGCGCGTACCCGGTGGTGGAGGTGCCGTTCCTCCCGGAGGCGCCGGTGGGCCTGGACGGCCTGGCCGGGCTCGCCCGCCACCTGACCGGAGAGGATGACGCACTGCGGCATGACGGTTGACAGTTTTGCCGCACCGCGGTATAAGCGGGGTGGGGCCCGAGGCGGGCCCGGAGGTGGCCATGATCCGACTGATCAAGAGGTACGGCAGCCGCAAGCTGTACGACACCGAGGAGAGCCGGTACGTCTCCCTCGAGGAGCTGGCCGGATGGATCCGGCGCGGCCAGGAGATCCGCGTCGTGGACAACCGTTCCGGCGAGGACGTGACCTCCCAGACGCTGGTCCAGATCATCTCGGAGGAGGGCCGGCGGGGGATCGCCACCCTGCCCAACGAGCTCCTGCACGAGCTCATCCGCCTCGGCGAGCAGGCGGTCTCCACCGGCGTGGAGCAGATCCAGCAGCGCGTGGACAGGCTGATGGCGGCGTCCCTGGAGCGGCTGGGCCCGGTGCGGCGCGCGCGGGAGGAGATGGCCCGCCTCCGCGAACGGCTGGCCGAGCTGGAGAGCTCGCTGGCCGAGCTCGAGCGCGAGCGGGCCGGGCTCGCGGAGGCCGAGTCGCCCGCCCCGAAGCGGCGGCGGACCGCCTCCGGGAGCACCAGGCGGAGCGCCTCCGGCACGGGCTCGCGGGGCACCCGCACGAAGTCCGGCACCGGCTCGGGCGGCTCCTCCACCCGGCGCGGGAAGGCCTCCGGCGCGAAGGGCACGCGGGCCTCCCGCGACACCGACGCGTGAGGGGACGGCCGTGAGCCTGGAGTGCCGCGGCCGGGTCGCGCTCGCCCTCGCCGGCGGCGGGCCGGCGGGGGCGGTGTGGGAGATCGGGGCGCTGCGGGCGCTGGAGGAGGCGATCGAGGGGCTCGACCTCAACGACCTGTGCGCCTACGTGGGCGTCTCATCGGGGGCGTTCCTGTCCGCGTGCCTCGCCAACGGCCTCACCACCGCGCAGCTGTGCCGGGCCATCGTCAAGCCGGAACCGGGCGAGCACCCGTTCTCGCCCGAGGTGTTCTTCACCCCCGACCTGGACGCCCTCGCCCGGGGCATCGCGCGCCTGCCTGCGCTCTCCGCCGAGGCGGCGCGCGCGTTCCTGGCCGGGCCGGGTGGCAGCGCCTTCCTCGAGGCGTGGGGACGGCTGGTGCGCGCCCTCCCCGTCGGCCTGCTCCGGAACCGGCCCATCGCCCGGTACCTGCGCGAGATCTTCTCGCGGCCGGGCCGCACCGACGACTTCCGGCGCCTCGAGCGCCGCCTGGTGGTGGTGGCCACCGACCTCGACGCCGCGCGCGCCGTGCGCTTCGGGGAGCCCGGGTACGACCACGTGCCCATCTCCACCGCCGTGCAGGCCTCCACCGCCCTCCCCGGGGTCTACCCGCCGGTGGAGATCGACGGGCGGCACTACGTGGACGGGGTGCTCCTCAAGACGCTCCACGCCTCTGTGGCGCTGGAGGCCGGCGCGGGCCTCGTCCTGTGCCTCAACCCGCTCGTCCCCGTGGACACCTTCCACGCGGTGGAGCAGGGCGTGTTGCCGGACCCTCACCTCGCCCGGCGCGGCCTGCCCGCGGTGCTCGCGCAGACGTTCCGGACGCTGATCCACTCCCGGGTCGTGGCCGGCCTCCGGGAGTACGAGCACCGGTACCCCGGCCGCGACTTGGTGCTGCTCGAGCCGCGGCGCGACGACTACCGGATGTTCTTCCTCAACGTGTTCAGCTTCCAGGCGCGGCGTGACGTCTGTGACCACGCCTACCGGAGCGTGCGCGCGCAGCTACTGGCGAGACGGCGGGAGCTCGCGCCGATCCTGGCGCGCCACGGCCTTGAGCTGGACCTCGCCGTCCTCGAGGACCGGGAGCGCTCGGTGTGGAAGTCGGTGGGGCTCGCGGACCGCGCCGGCCGCCCCGCCGGCGTGACCGAGCGCCTGGCCGACGCCCTGGAGCGCCTCGAGGCGGCGGTGACCGGCGCGGAGTGAGCGCGCGGACGCCGGGGCCGCACCGGCCGCCGCGGCCCCCACCACCCGGGCCGTTCCCGCAAACCCGCGACGCGAGGCGACCCCCTTCGCTCCATCGCCCCGCGACACCCTCCCCGCTCGCAGCGCCGGTCCCGGCGCCCCACCGCGCCCGGACCCAGCGGATCCGGGCGGGATCGGGCCGCGGCGCCCGCGCCGCACCGGCAGGCCTCGGCGCTCCGCCGTGCCCTCCCCGATCCGCCAGGCGCCACCGGGGTCGACGGCCTCCCCGTCTCGAGGGCGCCCCACGCCGCCAGCGGCAGTGACGGTCGGACGGGATGAACAGTGTCCCCGACTCCTCCCGGCGAGAGGTCATGCCAGCCGGCGGCGACTGCCCCACTCACCACCTCGCGTGCGGGATGAGCCACAGGGATCGGGAACGCCGGTCATCGTCGGGCAGGTCCCCGGCCCGGGCGGTTGCGGCGGGGCGGCGGGTCGGGTAGGCTGCGGCCAGCGACGGCGGAGGGAACGATGGCGGAGATCTTCACCCAGGAGTGGGCCGAGGCGTGGTGCCGGGCGATCAACGACAACGCGGCCTACCGCGAGGCGGCGAGCACCTGGGAGGGGGCGGTGGGGCTCGTCCTCGCCGCGGAGCCCGGCGCGGGAGTGGCGGAGGAGCGCGCGGTGGTCGCCGACCTGTGGCACGGGGAGTGCCGGGGGGCGAAGGCCGTGGGTGGCGGGGACCTCGACGACGTCCCCTACGTGATCCGCGCCTCCCTCGCCGTCTGGCGCGACGTGCTCGAGGGCCGCACCGACCCCATCGTCGGCCTCATGGGCGGCAAGCTCAAGCTCCAGAAGGGAAGCCTGTTCAAGCTCCTGCCGTACGCCCGCGCGGCGAAGGAGATGGTCGCCTCGGCCCAGCGGGTGGAGACCGAGTTCCCCGGCTGAGGCGGGAGTTCAGTCCTCCTCGCGCCCCTCGAGGAGGCGCTCCACCTCCCGGTGGAGGTAGGCCACGATGGTCTCCGGGTCCGGGACGAGGCCGGCGTCCACCGCGATCCCCACCCGGATCGTGCCGGCGTACGAGAAGATGGAGATGCCGAGGGCGAGGCGGCCGGACTGCGGGACCCAGAACAGGATGCTCCGCACCGGCGCCCCCGCCAGGTAGATCCGCTTCCTGGGGCCCGGCACGTTGGTGAGGACCATGGTGGCCTTGCTGGCGAAGATGCTCACGCCGATCCGCTCGATCTCCCGCCCGGCGAGCCCCATTCCGCCCAGCACCCCGAACACCACGCCCGCCTGCGGCGAGGCCTTGAGCTCCCCCATCCTCCGGTGCACCTCGGCCAGCCGCGCCATGGGCCCCGGCACGCCCACCGGGAGGTCGAGGAACACCAGGCCGAACCGGTTGCCCATCTCCAGCGGGCCATCCACGGGCCGCAGGTTCACCGGGACCACCGCCCGGAGGCTGATCCCGTCCACCGGTTCCCCACGGGCCACGAGGTAGCCGCGCAGCGCCCCGCTCACCGCGGCCAGCATCGTGTCGTTGATCGTGGCGCCGTGCCGCTTCCCCGCCGCCTTGATCTCCTCGAGCGGCAGCGGCTCGGACCAGGCGGCCCGCTTCGGCACCCCCAGCGGCCCGTGGAACACCGTCCTCGGGTCGGGGGGAAGGGCCAGCAGCCGGCGCACCACGTCCACGCCGGTGACGCCCCTGCGGGCCAGCTCCACGAGGCGCGCGGGGTTGAGGAGCGCCTCCATCCCCTGGCCCACGAGGCCGGCGGCACCGCGCGCGGCCGCCGGCGCCCCCGGGCCGGCCGGGCGCACGCCGACGCTGGGAATGTCCGGCTCCTCGTCCGTGAGCGAGAAGAGCAGCCGGACCAGGGCGATCCCGTCGGCTACGGCGTGGTGGATGCGCACGACGAGGGCGGTGCCGCCCCGGTAGCCGTCCACCAGGTGCATCTGCCACAGCGGGCGGCTGCGGTCGAGCGGGGTGCTCATCAGGTCGCTCACCAGCTCCTGCAGCTCCTTGCGGTCCCCGGGGGCGGGGAGACCGACGCGGTGCAGGTGCGACCGCAGGGCGAAGTGGTCGTCCTCCACCCACGCCGGACGCGCCCCGGGGAACGGGGGCTCCGCGACCCGCTGCCGGAACCGATCGTGGACGAGGAGGCGGTCCTCGAGGAGCTCCTTGAGCCGCCGGAAGTCGAGCGAGCCGTCGAAGGTGAGCACCCCGGTGATCACCATCAGGTTGGTGGGGTGCTCCATCCGCAGCCACGCTGCGTCCACCGCCTGCATCGGTTCGCGATCCCTCTCCCACGCCGTCATCGTCGCTCCCCTCCCCGCCCGGGACACCCATGCCCTCGCCTCGGCCGCCGCTGACCTGACGCCATGATAGACGATTCCGCGGCCGGCTTTTCCGCACTGCGGCATGAGAACCCCGGCGGCTCGCCAGCCAGGGATCGGAATGCCTGTGGATCCTGCGGTTGCCGTATTGCCGCGGTGCAGCAACAGGGGGTTGACACGGTTGCCGCAGTGCGTTATATTGCTATTGCCGCAGCGCGGCAAAACCGGCACCACGGGTGCCCACAACCCAAGGAGGTCGAGATGGTCAAGGAGAAGGTCAAGGAGATCCAGGGGGATCTGGTGGAGTCCGCACACAAGATCTGGCTGGCGGGACTCGGCGCCCTGGCCGTGGCCGAGGAGGAGGGCAGCAAGCTGTTCGAGAGCCTGGTGAGCCGTGGCCAGAAGGTGGAGAGCAAGGGCCGCGAGCAGGTCGGGAAGGCGAAGGAGACGGTGGCCGGGGTCAAGACCGTGGCCGAGTCGTACTGGCAGACGTTCGAGCAGAAGCTGGACGAGAAGGTGACCTCGGTCATCCATCGCCTGGGCGTCCCCACCAAGGAGGAGATCGAGACCCTCACCAGGCGGGTGGAGGACCTCACCAGGAGCATCGAGAAGCTGCGTGCCGAGCAGACGAAGGCCGCCAAGGCGTCGGCCAAGAAGGCCACCGCCTGACCCCGGCCCGGCGGACGGACCGCGACGGCGGGGCGCACGCCCCGCCGTCGTCGTCTCCGGCCAGCCTCAGCCCTCGCGCCCGGCGAGGGCGGCCACGTCGCGGCGACGCAGGGCGATGGCCATCACGATGCCCGCGATCACGAGCAGCGTGCCGAGCCACACGAGCCCGATGAGCGGCTTGGTGGAGACATCGAGCACCAGCGTCGCGGGCCTCGGGGGCCGCGGCGCCAGGTTCGGGTCGTACAGCCTGACCTCGACCCTGCCCGCCTCGGCGTCGATCCGCCCGAGCTCGAGCCGCATCCCGCCGGAGGCCGGGATCTCGACCGGGATCGCCCCCTCGCCCCCTCGCCCACCCCTGAAGTACGCCTCGACCTCGGCGGTGCGCCCTCCGCGTTCCACGGTGAACGTGGCGCCGATGTGGATCCTGCCGGCCTGCGGATCGAAGTCGGAGAGGTCGAAGCCCCGGAAGGTGACCTTCATCCCGCCGTAGGCGAAGCTCTCGCCCTTGCCCAGCACGGCGGTCCGGGCGACACCGCCGCCGAGCCCGAGCAGCTCGAGCCGCACCATGCCGGCGGACGCGTTCATGCCCGACACGCGGAGCTTGGCCCCGTGGGTTCCCGGGATCGCGGCCGCGATCGCCGTGGTGCCCTCGTCCGACGAGACGACCGAGGGCTCCAGGGTCACGGGCTCCTCGCCCGGACGCTCGAGGCGCACGCGCACGCCCACCGTGAACGCCCCGGGCACCGCGTGCTGGCTGGACAGGTCGAACCCCTCGAAGGTGAGCTTCCAGTCGCGGAAGGTCGCCGTCTGGCCCTTCCCGAGCTCGAGCGTGGCCGTCACCTCGGGCTCCTCGGCAGGCCGGAACTCCACCGGCGCCAGGTAGATGTCCTTGGTGAGGAAGCTCTTGATGTCCGGGTTCGCCACCAGCTGGTTGGACTTGCGGTTGACCCACATCTTCGGCTTGAGCACGAAGTTGCGCCCGCGCGGGGAGGTGACCTCCACCACCATCGCGTCGCGGGCCTCGGGGGTGGGCTTCTCCACCCCGCGGAAGGTGAGCGTGTACCCGAGCACCTTCACCGGCACGTCCTGCTCGAGCGAGACCTTCTCCGACCGGTCGTAGAGCCCCGTGGTGAGGAACGCGAGCAGCATCAGCCCGAGGCCCACGTGCGCCAGGTAGCCGCCCGCGGTGCGCAGCGCACCGCGCCGGGCCCGCTCCGCCACCACCCAGCCGTTCGCCACCACGACGAACACCGCCGCGAGGACGTACACCACCGACGCGGGCCGGCGGACCCCGAGCGCCACGGCGAGGCCGGTGAGCGCCACCGACACCGCGGCGACGGCGGCGAGCCGCCGCACCGCCCCCGAGACGGTGCCGCGCCAGCCCAGGAACGGGATCGCTCCCAGGAACACCGCGAAGGCGATGGCCAGCGGAAACCCCACCCGGTTGTAGAAGTCCGGGCCCACCGAGGACGGCTCGGTCCAGAGCCGGGTGATGATGGGCGCAGAGGTCCCCACTGCCACCATGAAGCCGGTGAGCACCAGGAGCACGATCCCCAGCACGAAGAAGACGGTGCGCGAGAGGAACGGCTCGTCGCCGGTCTCGGTGGGGATCTCCCGCCAGCGCCAGGCGAGCACCGCCACGCTGCCCGTGAGGAAGAACATCATGATGAACACGAGCCAGCCGGTGATGCCGAGATCCACGAAGGAGTGGACCGAGAAGTCCGCGAGCACCCCCGACCGCGTGAGGAACGTGGCGTAGACCACGAACAGATAGGCCAGGACCGCGAGCACCAGGTTCAGCCTCCGGAAGCGGCCACGTCCCCGCTGCAGCAGCATCCCGTGCGCGAGCCCCGCGGTGATCAGCCACGGCACCAGCGAGGCGTTCTCCACCGGATCCCAGCCCCAGTAGCCGCCCCACCCCAGCGTCTCGTACGCCCAGTACCCGCCCAGCATGATGGCCGCCCCCAGGCTCACCAGCGAGAGCAGGACCCACGGCAGGGACACCTTGACCCACTCGTCGTAGCGGCGCCGGATCAGCCCCGCCACCGCGAAGGCGAAGGGAACGGCCAGCGAGGCGTAGCCCAGGAACATGATGGGCGGATGGATCACCATCCAGGGGTTCTGCAGGAGCGGGTTGAGCCCCTGCCCGTCGAGCGGGATCCGGTCCGGCGTCAGCCCCTGGTGGAACCGGAACGGGCTCTGCCTGAGCAGCAGGAGGACGAGCGCCAGGACCGTGAGGTTGTACACCGGCATCACGGTGGTCTCGTAGTGCCTGGCGAACCGCATCAGGGGCAGACCCAGGACCGCGCCCCACACGATCCAGAGCAGGAACGAGCCCTCCTGCCCGGCCCAGAACGTGGAGATCAGGTAGCCGATGGGCAGGGAGTTGTCCGAGAACCCCCAGACGTAGGCCAGCCGGTAGTCGTGGCCGAGCAGCAGGTACATGAACAGGGCCGCGGCGACCACGACCGCCACCGCCATGAGCACGTAGGTCTGCCGCGCCACCACCCGCCACGGCGCCTCCCGCCGGTGTGCGAGCGCGTAGCTCGCGGTGGACGCGAGGCCCAGCAGGAAGGCCATCCACAGAAGGATCGTCCCCGGGTAGTACATGGAACCCCCTCGTCTCCGGAGGCGCCGGCCCGGACGGGCCGGCGAACCCGCCTCAGCCGGCGTTCTCCGCGCCCTGGTACTTCGACGGGCACTTCACCAGCAGCTGCTCGGCCCGGAACACGCCGTCCTCGTAGCTGCCCACGGCCACGATCTTCGTGGCCTCCTCGAAGTTGCCCGGCTTGACCCCGCGGTACACCACCGGCATCCTGCGCCCGTCCTCGTCCGTCATGGTGAACTCCAGCTCCCGGCGCGACTCCACGTACCGTACCGAGCCCGGAACGAGCTCGCCCGCCACCTGCACCCTCGCCCCCGTGCGCTGGGCCTCCTCGAAGCCCACGTACGGGGTGACGCTCTGGCGGAAGGACGTGGCGCCGAACGCCACGAAGCCGGCGATGGCCACCCCTCCGATCAGGTACCAGAGACGCCGCTGCCGTCTCGGATCGCTCATGGCTCCTCCAGTCGGCGGACCTTCCGGTCCAGCCGCAGCACGTAGAGGAACAGCCCGATCCAGATGATGAGCGTGACCGCCATCACCGCGGCCAGGCCGCTCCCCGTCGCTCCCGCGGGGGGCGCCGCCCCCTCAGTAGAATTTAGTCCTGATTTCATCTCCTGTCCAGCGGTCTCCACCGCCGGGGCCGCCTCCGAGGCCGGCCGGGGCGTGACGGCGGGCACACCTCCCCCCGTCTGCTGGGCGACCGCCACGCCGGACGCCACCAGGGACACGGCCACCACCGCGGCCAGCACGGCCGCGACGAACCACCCGGGCTTCGGTCCACGCATCACAGCAGCTCCTCCTCCCGCCGGCGGGCCAGCGCCTCGATCCGGCACTCCAGGTCGTAGAGCCACGCGGCGAGGCCGGTGAACCCCGCCAGCGAGGCGAGGAAGACCTGGAACATCCGCGAGTCCATCTTGATCTTCCCCTGCGTGTTGATGATGGTGTCGGGGTGCAGCGACCAGTAGATCCGCGGCACCACGAACACCAGGAACGGGACGGTGACGAACGCCAGGATCGCGTACACCGCCGCCAGCGTCGCCCGGCGCTCCGGGTCGGCCACCGCCGCCCGCAGCGCGAAGTACGCGGCGTAGATCAGGAGCAGGAAGGCGATGGAGGTCTCGCGGGGATCCCAGTTCCAGTACGACCCCCACATGATCCTGGCGAAGATGGAGCCGGTCACCGTCGCCAGCACCGTGAAGACGAACCCCAGCGCCGCGGCCGATCGCGCCCGCACGTCCCAGCGCCAGTCCCGGGTCCTGAGGACCTGGACGGAGGCGACGCACGAGACCAGGAAGCTGAGCGTCGCCACCCACGCCGCGGGAACGTGGAAGAACACGATCCGGCTGGACTCGCCCACGAACCCCACGGCGGCCGGCGCGTAGAAGAACGCCGCCCAGACCACCACCGTCATCCAGGCGAAGAGCCCCACCAGCAGAACGTCGCGTCTAGTCATGCCACACCACCGGAAACAGCATCGCGGACACCACCGTCATCACGCCCCCGAGCGACACCGTCGCGCGGAGCGCGCTCCACACCACGTCCACCTCCCCGCGCACCGCCCCGCTCGTGCCCTGGATGAGGAACACCAGCAGCGGCAGGAGCAGGGGCACCGAGAGCACGGCGAACAGCGCCCCCCGGGTCATCGCCCGGGCGACGATGGCGGCCACCATCGTCGTGGTCACCGCGAGCGAGAACGCCCCCGCCGCGAACAGGGCCACCAGCGCGCCCGGCGCCCGCACCTCGAGCCCCATCAGGACGACGAACAGCGGCACCAGGAGCGCCATGAGCAGCACGAGGATCACCAGGTTGTAGAGCAGCTTGCCCAGCCACACCACGAGCGGATCGGCGGCCAGGCGCAGCAGCGGTGCGGTGTGCGTCTCCTCCTCCTTGACGAACGCCCGGTCCAGCCCCGCCATGGCCGCGAAGAAGATCACGATCCAGAGCAGGGCACCGTACAGGTACGGCCGGTCCTTCGGCGCCAGCCCGTACGGCCCGACCGTGTACGCCACCGCGGCCAGGGTGGTCACCGCGAACAGCCCCAGCGAGTTGAGCGCCACGCGGGTGCGGAACTCGCAGCGCAGGTCCTTGGCGAACACCGCCGCCGCCTCAGCCAGGAAGCGCCACACGCCGTTCCCCCCACGCCATCTCGTCGCGGTCGTTGGTGGCCACCACGATGGTCCGCCCCTCCTCGCGCAGCGAGCGCACCAGGCCCGCGAGCCAGTCCTGGCCCGCGGGGTCCAGGTTCGAGCCGGGTTCGTCCAGGAGGAGCACCGGCGGGTCGTGGAGGAGCGCCTGGGCGATCTTCAGCCGCTGCCGCATCCCGGTGGAGTACCCCCCCACCGGAGTCGGACGCTCGGGCTCCAGCCCGACCGCCCGGAGCAGCTCGCGGCAGCGGTCGGTGGCACGCCCCAGGCCGCGCACGCGCGCGCAGAACTCGAGGTTCTCGAGCCCGGACAGCTCCTCGTAGAGGGCGAGCGCCGGCGCCACCACGCCGATCCGGTGCCGCCACCGCTCGCGCGGGACCTCTTCGTCGCTCTCCCGGTAGACGACGCGCCCCCGGGTCGGCCGCAGGAGGCCCGCGAGGATCGCGAGAAGGGTGGACTTCCCCGACCCGTTGGGACCGCTGACCACCAGCACCTCCCCCGGGCCCACCTCCCCCGAGACGCCGGTGAGCACCACCCTCCGATCGAACCGCTTGGCGATCTCCCGGAACTCCAGACGAACCCCCCCGCGCACGCGGCCACACTACCACAGACGACGAACCGGCGGCTCCCCCACCCGACCGCGAGGCGACCGGGGGCCGCGCGCCCACCGAGACGCCACCGCGGTGGCCTCGAGGAACCTCCAGGAGGCGGCGCGACAGTTCCCCGAGTGACGTATCATGGTGGCACCCATGCACTCGAGCGAACCCACCCCGCCCCTGCCGAGGTTCGCCAGGTTCCTCGCCGTCGGGTTCGGGTACGCCGCACTGAACCTCGCCCTGGCGCCGCTGCAGGCCTTCCCGGAGGTGGCCCTGATCTACCCGCCCTCGGTGCTGGGGGTGATCGCCGGCACACTGTGGCCGCTCGAGGGAAGCCTGGGGGTGGCCATCGCGACGCTGGCCACGCCGTGGGGGCCCACCCCGCTGCCGCTGCTCGTGCTCTTCGCCGCCGGAAACGGGCTGGAGGCCCTGATCCCGGGCCTCGCGCTCCGCTGGACGCCGCCCTCCCGCCGCACCGTACCCAACCTGGTGCTCTGGGCCGTCCTCGTCAACACCCTGGCCAACTTCCTCCTCGCACGGCTGGTCCCCCGCCTCGTGCACCTGGCGGCGTGGCGGGGCGGCTTCCTCGCCGATCTCACGTGGTGGCTCGGCGACGCCGTCGCCCTCGCCGCCTTCGCGCTGCCCGCGTTGCTCTGGCTGCGGCCCGAGCTCGCCATGCACCGCCTGGGCCGCCGCGACTGGCGGCCGCTGGCGTCCGTGCGGCCCTGGATCCCGGCGTGGGGGCTCACCGTCGCCATCTCCGCCGCGCTGTACCTGAGCGACGTGCACGAGCTCCTCTCGTTCAACTGGCCGGCGCTGCTGTACCTCGTGCCGGTGGGACTGATGACGGCCCACGCCGGCCTCCCGGGTGCCGTCACCTGCAACGCGGTGGTCGCCTCGGCCTACCTGCTCACGGTGGCGATGGAGTCCTTCGTCACGCCCCGCGCCCCGATCCTCGACCCGCAGCGGATGCTGGTGGTGCACGCCAACGTCCTCGCCTTCACCGCCTTCGCCCTGGCGGCGGGGTCCCTGCGCACGCGCAACGCCTGGCTCCTCGGCGAGCTGGAGGCGCGGTGGTGGGCGCTGCGCGAGGCGTTCGAGGGGCTGGTGCGCGCCCTGGCTGCGGCGATCGAGGCACGAGACCCGGCCACCGTCGCCCACGTGGACCGGGTGGCGCAGCGCGCGGAGCGCCTGGCGGCGAAGCTGGGGTGCCCCCCGGAGGAGATCGAGACCGTGCGCTGGGCCGCGATCCTCCACGACGTGGGCAAGATCGGCGTGCCTGACCGGATCCTGTTCAAGCCGGGCCCGCTGACCGAGGAGGAGCGCGAGGTCATGGAGCGGCATCTCGACCTGGGCGCCCAGATCCTCGAGCGTGCCGGGGTCCTCCCCGAGGCGATCCCGCTCGTCCGCTACCACGAGGAGCGGTGGGACGGCGCCACCGAGGGCGAGCGGGCCGGCCGGTACGGACTCGCGGCCGAGGCGATCCCGCTCGGCGCGCGCATCATCGCGGTGGTGGACGCCTTCGACGCCATGACCTCGGACCGGCCGTACCGGGCCGCGATGACCGAGGAGGCCGCGATCGAGGAGCTCCGCCGGGAGGCGGGCCGGCAGTTCGATCCCGAGGTGGTGGCGGCGTTCCTCGAGCTGCTCCGGGAGGAGCGGGCCGCCGACGGCGGATCGGCGGGGGAGGACCCGGGCTCGCCCGGCCCGCCCGACGAGAACCCGCGCGGCCCTCGCTCCGTATAACGCACGGCGGGCCGCCCGCGAGGCGGCGTCGCCGCGTTCCGGAGGAGCGACCGAGCCGATGCACCATCCGATCTCGCGCACTCTCGCCGCCGCCGCGATCGCCGCGGCCCTCGTCACCCCCGCCTGCCGCCGCACGTCCGAGGCCGGGGACGGTCCGGACCGCGCCCGCGGCCCCGACCGCGGCGCCGAGGAGGCGGTCCCGGTGGAGGTCGCGGCCGTGCACCGGGGCAGGATCGAGGCGGTGCTCCGCCTCACCAGCACCCTCGAGGCGGAACGGGCGGTGACCGTGTACGCCCAGGCCCCGCGGCTCGTCACCCGCCTCCTCGTCGAGGAGGGCGACCGGGTGCGTCGCGGCCAGCTGCTGCTCGAGCTCCAGGACGACGAGCAGCGCCTGGCGCTGGAGCGCGCCCGCATCCAGCTCGATCAGGCACGGCGGGAGTTCGAGCGCCAGAAGAGCCTGTTCGATCAGGGGCTCGCCTCCGAGCAGGTGTACAACGACGCCCGCCACGCCCTCGATCAGGCCGAGGTCGCCTACAGGGAGGCGGAGCGGGCGCTCGCCTACACCCGGGTCACGGCGCCCATCGCGGGTACCGTCACCGAACGCCTGGTGAACCTCGGCGACTCCGTCACCGTCAACCAGCCGCTGTTCCGCATCGTGGACTTCGACTCCATCGTGGCCCGCGTCTACGTTCCCGAGAAGGAGCTGGCGAGCCTCGCCGTGGGCCAGCCGGCGAGGGTACGGGTGCCCGCGCTGGACCGGTCCGTCGCCGGGCGGATCCTGCGCATCGCCCCGGTGGTGGACCCGAAGACCGGCACCGTCAAGGTGACGGTGAAGGTTCCCTACGAGGAGGGTCTCCGGCCCGGGCTGTACGTCGAGGTGGAGCTGGTCACCCAGATCCACGAGCGGGCGCTGCTCGTCCCCAAGCGCGCCCTGGTGTACGACGCGGAACGGATCTTCGCCTTCGTGGTGACGCCCGAGGGGACGGCACGCCGCGTCGCGGTGGAGCCGGTGCTCGAGAACGCGGAGTGGGTCGAGCCCGCCGGCGGGTTCGGGGAGGGCGACCTGGTGGTGGTGGCGGGCCAGGCAGGGCTCAAGGACGGGGTGAAGGTACGGGTGCCCGAGGAGGAGCCCGCCGCGGCCGGGTCCGGCGAGCGGAGGACACGTCCTCCCCGTGGCCGCCCGGGTGCGCGCGGCCGGCGCGCACGGCGGCCCGTGCCGGCGACGCCCCGGCCCACGCCCACCGCCCGCGCGGAGGAGGCCGGGAGGTGACCCCGCGCGAGCGCGGCTCGAGCTTCGTCACCTCGCGGCCGGTGGCGGTGCTGATGGTGGTGCTGGCCGCCCTGGTGTTCGGGATCTTCTCCTACCGGCGCCTCCCGGTGACGCTGATGCCCGAGCTCGCCTACCCCACCCTCACCGTGCGCACCGAGTACCCGGGCGCCGCACCGGAGGAGGTCGAGAACGACATCTCGCGGCCCATCGAGGAGGCGCTGGGCGTGGTGGGGGGTCTGCGGCGGATCTCCTCGATCAGCCGCGCGGGCGTGAGCGACGTGATCCTCGAGTTCTCCTGGGACACCCGGATGACGGAGGCGATCCAGGACGTGCTGGAGAAGCTGGACCTGGTCTTCCTCCCCGAGGAGGCGGGCCAGCCGCTCCTGCTCCGGTTCGACCCGTCGCTGGACCCGGTGATGGAGCTGTCCCTCGCCGGCGAGGGCGCCCGCTTCGAGGGCGAGGAGGGGCTCAGGCGCCTGCGCCGCATCGCCGAGTACGAGGTGAAGCGCGCGCTGGAGCCCATCAAGGGGGTGGCGGCGGTGCGGGTGCGGGGCGGCCTCGAGGAGCGGATCCAGGTGCTCCTCGACGCCTCCGCCCTGGAGCGGGCGGGGCTCTCGATCCAGGCGGTGATCGATCGGCTCCGGCAGGAGAACATCAACGTCGCGGGGGGCACCCTCACCGAGGGACGGGCCGAGTACATGGTGCGGACCCTCAACGAGTACCGCTCGCTCGACGAGATCGCCGACACCGTGGTCACCCGGATCGGCGACCGCGAGATCCGGATCCGCGATCTCGGCGTCGTCCGGTGGGGGCACGAGGACCCCACCATGATCACCCGCACCGACGGCCACGAGTCGGTGGTCCTCGACGTGTACAAGGAGGCCGACGCCAACATGGTGGCGCTGGCCCGTCGCGTGCGGGAGCGGCTCGGCGAGCTCACCCCCGAGGCGATCCGGAAGGCCGCGGAGGCCGCCGATCGGACCTCCGGCCCCGGCGCCCACCGCGGGCCACGGCGGCGCGGTCCGGCGGGCCGCCACGGCCCCGGAGGACCCCGGCTCGGGCTGGCGGCGCGGCTCTACCGCGACGAGGGGGCGATGCTCACCATCACCGCCGACCGCTCGCGGTTCATCGCCAGCGCCGTGGCCGAGGTCCGGAACACCGCGATCCTGGGCGGCCTGCTGGCCATCGCGGTGCTGTTCCTGTTCCTCCGCGAGGTCCGCTCCACGGTGATCGTGGCGCTCTCGATCCCGATCTCGCTGGTGGTCACCTTCGCCCCCCTGAACGTGCTGGGGGTCTCGCTGAACATCATGTCGCTCGGAGGGCTCGCCCTCGGCGTCGGGATGCTGGTGGACTCCTCCATCGTGGTGCTCGAGTCCATCGCCCGCTGTCGCGAGGAGGGCGATGGGGTCGTGGACGCCGCCGTGCGGGGCACGGCCGAGGTCCGCAACGCGGTCGTCGCCTCGACCCTCACGTCCATCGCGGTGTTCTTCCCCATGGTGTTCGTGGAGGGGGTCGCGGGGCAGGCTTTCGGGGACCTGGGCCTCGCGGTGGTGATCTCGCTTCTGGCCTCGTTGCTGGTGGCGATCCTGTTCATCCCCATGCTGGCGAGCCGGGAGGGGCTCGCTCTCGAGCGCCCCGCCCGGGGGCCGGCGCTGGGGCGGTTCGCCGCCTGGGCCGCCTTCCGCGAGGACTTCCGCCGCTGGCCCGCCTGGGCCCGGTGGCCCGGGCTCCTCTACCTCCTCCCCCGGCTCGCCGTCGGGGCCGCGCTCGAGGCGGTGGGCAAGGCCGCGTTGCTCTCCCTCGCCGCGCTGCTCGAGCTGTGGCACCGCGCGCTCGGCCGCGCCGTTCGTGCCGTCTTCCGCGCCGTCACCGCGCTGCCGCTCAGGCTCTCCGGCGCGGCGTTCGAGGCGCTCGCGCGGGCCTACCCGCCACTGCTCCGGTGGGCGCTCCGCCGGCCGGCGGTGGTGCTGGGGGCCGCGGCCCTGGCGCTCGTCTCCACCGTGCTCGTGGGCAGATCGCTCGACTCCGAGCTGCTCCCGGAGGTCCACCAGGGCGAGTTCACCATGGAGGCGACGCTCCCCGTGGGCACCCCCCTGGAGAGGACCGACGCCCTGCTCCGCCCGGTGGAGCGGGCGCTGCTCTCCGACCGCGAGCACATCCGCGCGCTGCTTCTCACCGTGGGGTACGACCCCGCCAACGCCCGGCGCGCCGACGAGGGGGAGAACACCGCCAGGATCCGCGTCATCCTGGACAGCTCCGATCCCCAGGTGGAGGCCGCGGTGGCGGCCCGGGTGCGGCGACTGCTCGCCGACGTGCCCGACGCCGAGGCACGCCTCACCCGCCCGGTGCTGTTCTCGTTCCGCACCCCCATCGAGGTCGAGGTGCACGGCGACGACCTGGTGCGCCTTCGCCGGATGGCCGAGCGGGTGCGCGAGGTGATGGCGGAGATCCCCGCCCTCACGGACGTGGAGACCACCCAGCGCCGGGGCGCCCCCGAGATCCAGATCCGCTACGACCGCGACCGGCTGATGCGCGCCGGGCTCGACATCGCCACGGTGGCCCGTGCGGTGCGCGCCGCGGTGAAGGGGGAGGAGGCCACCAGGTTCAACCTCACCGACCGGCGGGTGCCCATCGTGGTCCGCTACCGCGAGGCCGACCGGCGCACGGTGGACGACATCCGCCGGCTCGTGGTCAACCCCCAGGACCAGCGCAAGGTCCCGCTCGCGGCGGTGGCCGAGGTGACCGCCGCCGAGGGGCCGAGCGAGGTGCGGCGCATCGACGGACGCCGGGTGGCGCTGGTCACCGCCAACATCGCCCCCGGCGCCTCCCTGGGAGCGGCGGTGGCCGCGATCGAGCGCCGCCTGCGGCGCGAGATCGAGTGGCCGCCCGACATGACCTTCCTCGTCGCCGGCCAGAGCCAGGAGTGGCGGCGCAGCCGGGCCTCGCTCCTGCTCGCCCTCGGGCTCGCGGTGTTCCTCGTCTACGCCATCATGGCGGCCCAGTTCGAGTCGCTGGTGCAGCCGTTCGTCATCATGCTCTCCATCCCGCTCGCGTTCTTCGGCTCGGTGGTGGTGCTGGCGCTGGCCGGGATCGGCCTCTCGGTGGTGGTGTTCCTGGGCATGATCATGCTCGCCGGGATCGTGGTGAACAACGCGATCGTGCTGGTGGACTACGTGAACGTCCTCCGCGGCCGGGGGCTGCCGCTGGCCGAGGCGGTGGTGACCGCGGGCTCGGTGCGGCTGCGTCCGATCCTGATGACCACCGCCACCACCGTTCTCGGCCTCCTCCCCATGGCCCTCGGCCTGGGCGACGGTGCCGAGCTCCGCTCCCCCATGGCCATCACCGTCATCGCCGGCCTGACCGTCTCCACCCTGCTGACGCTGGTGGTGATCCCGTCGTTCTACTGGGTCGTGGAGACGCGCCTGGAGCGCCTCCGGCGGCGCGCGGGCGAGCCCGCGTCCGCCCCGGCGCCCGGTGGGCCGCACCACTAGGGGGGAACCGGTGACGCCCGAGCCCCGCCATCCGCCCGAGGAGGCGCTGCCGCGGTTCTCCCTCGGCCGCCCCGTGACGGTGGCGGTGCTGGTGGCCAGCGTCGTGGTGGTGGGGATCGTGGCCGCCCTCGGCATCCCGCTCGAGCTGATCCCCTCGGGGTTCACCAACCCCTTCCTGGTGGTGCGGGTGCCGTGGCGCGACGCCCCGGCCCGCGAGGTCCTGGACAAGATCGTGGTGCCACTGGAGGACGAGCTGTCCACGGTGCGAGGGCTCGACACCATGCGGTCCGTGGCGGTGACCGGGTTCGCCCGGGTGTTCCTCCAGTTCAAGCCCGGCACCGACATGGACGTGGCCTACCGGGAGGTGCGCGACCGGGTCCAGCGTGCCCGCGCCCGGCTCCCCGACGACGCGGACCGCGTCTACATCCGCAAGGAGGACGAGTCAGGGATCCCGGTGTTCGTGCTCGGACTGGCCATCGACCCGGGCCTCCTCGACCCCTACGACCTGATCCAGAACACCATCATGCTCCACCTCGAGCGGCTCGACGGTGTGGCCTCGGTGGACTCCCAGGGCCTGGTGGAGAAGGAGATCCTGATCGAGCTCGATCGCCAGCGGGTGGAGGCGGCGGGCCTCGATATCTACCGCATCGCCCGGCAGCTCAGGCGCGACAACTTCACCATGGCCTCCGGCGAGGTGTACGACGGCGGCCGCAAGCTGCTGCTGCGCTCGGTGGCCCGGTACCGGACCGTGGAGGACCTCGAGCGCCGGCTCGTCGCCCCCGGCGTGCGGCTCGGGGACATCGCCCGGGTCCGGTACGACCAGCCCGAGACCGAGTGGTCGGTCCGTGTCAACGGCAGGCCGGCGGTGGCGGTCATCGTCCTCAAGGAGGGCCAGGCGAACGCGCTCGAGGTGTGCCGCAGGATCCGGGCCGAGGTGCGGCGGCTCGAGGCCGACCCCCGCCTGCAGCTGATCTCGATGATGCCCATCTTCGACCAGGGGAAGGTGATCGAGGAGTCGCTCGACACCCTCCTCGACAGCGGCCGGGTGGGAGCGCTGTTCGCCGCCCTCGTGCTGTTCTTCTTCCTCCGCCGGGTGCGGATGACGGTGATCGTCACCCTCGCCATCCCGCTCTCGATCCTGGTGGCGCTCATCGTGATGTTCTTCGCCGGCGAGAGCCTGAACGTCATCTCGATGCTCGGGCTCATGATCTCGGTGGGCCTGCTGGTGGACAACGCGGTGGTGGTGGCGGAGAACATCCACCGGCTGCACGAGGAGGGGCACCCCCGCCGCCGGGCGGTGATCCGCGGGACGGCCGAGATCGCCCTCGCCATCACCATGGCCACGCTCACGACCATCGTGGTCTTCCTCCCCGTGTCCCTGGTCCAGGGTCAGGGTCAGTTCTTCCTCCTGCGCCTCTCCATCCCGATCTCGGTCTCGCTCCTCGCGTCGCTCGGGGTGGCCGGGGTGGTGGTCCCGCTCGCGGTATACCTCACCCTGGACGACGCCCGCCGCGGCCGCCCTCCCCACCCCGCGTGGCGGGCGGTGACTCGCTTCCTGGAGGCCGCCTACGACCGCACCCTGGCGCCCGTGAACCGGGGGTACGGCCGCCTGCTCGCCGTGTTCCTGCGACACCGGCTCGACCTGGCCCTGCTGCTCGCCGCGGTGCTGGCCGTGAGCTTCGCGGTGGCGTTCCAGAAGGTGCACATCGTGGAGACCCAGGAGGAGGAGCGGTCCGGCTTCGACATCCGGGTGCGGCTGCCCGAGCGCACCACCTTCGAGGAGGCCAGCGCGTTCTTCCGGGAGTGCGAGTCCCGCGTGGAGGCGCTCAAGGAGGAGCTCGACCTTTCCGGCTACTTCGTGTTCCACCGCAAGACGTTCGGCCGCATCCAGGCGTGGTTCAACAACCCGCGCACCGACCGCGAGATCACCCCACGGATCGCGACCGAGCGGATACTCGAGGCGCTGCCGAAGCGCCCCGGCGTGCGGTACTTCACGGGCGAGCGGAGCGAGGCGCAGGACCGGAGGACGGCGAGCGAGCTCACGGTGACCCTGTACGGCGAGGACCCCGACCGGCTCGAGAGGGTGGCCGCGGACGTGGAGGAGCTCCTCCTGCGTATCCCGGGTGTGCTCGGGCTCAAGAGCTCCGGCGAGCCGCCGCCGAGCGAGCTCGAGCTGGTCGTGGACCGGCGGCGCGCCCAGGAGCTCGACGTGAACCCGGCCGTGATCGCCGGCCTGGTGGGGTACGCACTCCGCGGCCAGCAGCTGCCCTACTACCGCAGCGGTGGACGGGAGATCCCGGTGCGGGTGCGGTTCGAGGAGGCGGACCGCGAGGGGCTCGCGCAGCTCAGGAGCTTCCGGGTGCCCACCGGCGACGGGAGCTTCGTGCCGCTGGACGCCCTCACGCGGGTCCGCTTCTCCCACGGGGCGCAGAGGATCCGACGCGAGAACAAGCGGGTGGCGCACGCCATCACCCTGGACCTGGAGCCGGGGCGGGAGATGGAGGCGCGGCGCGGCGTGGCCGCAGCGCTGGCACGGCTCGACCTCCCCGAGGGGATCACGCTGGGCAACCTGCCCGCCGGCGGGCCGGCCAGCGAGGAGGTGGAGGCGCTGAAGCTCGCGGGAATGCTCTCGGTGGTGTTCGTCTACCTCCTCATGGGGTTCCTGTTCGAGAGCTTCATCCTGCCGCTCGCCGTGCTCCTCACCATCCCCCTGGCCACCATCGGCGTGGGCTGGATCCACTACCTGGCCGGTCTCGACGTGGACGTGCTCGGGGTGGTCGGTGCGGTCCTGCTCATCGGGGTGGTGGTCAACAACGGGATCGTGCTCATCGACGCCGTCAACCGCCTGCGCCTCGAGGGGCTCGACCGCACCGAGGCGATCCTGCTCGCCGCCCGCCGGAGGTTCCGGCCCATCATGATGACCGCCCTCACGACCATCTTCGGTCTGATCCCGGTGACGCTCTCCGGCACCACCTCCATCGGCCTCTCGTACACCTCGTTCGGGCTCACCCTGATCGGCGGTCTGACCACCTCCACGGCACTGACCCTGCTCGTGGTGCCGGTGTTCTACACCCTGTTCGACGACGCCCGCGAGGTCGTGCTGGCGATGGCGCGCCGCGCGCTTCGCCGCACCCCGGCCGCGTCCACCGCGAGCCGCCGCTGACCCGACCGCCGCTCAGCGCACCGGCCGCCGCAGGCCGAGCCGCTCCAGGTACGAGGCGTACGCGCGCCACGCCTCGGGCTCGAGCCCACCGATCACCACCTCGAGCTCCTCGTCCGAGAGCTCGACCCCGTCCTCCGGGTCGCGGCGACGGACCCTCTCGACCGGCCGCCGGTTCCGTCGCTCCCCGATCGTCCTCGCCATCTCGATCCCCTCCCCGGGTCGCTCCACCATTGTACGGCGCCCGCGCTCCCCGGACCGGGACGGTCCACGGGCCCGACGGCTCGGGGCGGGCTCGCGGACGCGGCCGCGGCGCGGGTCACGGTGCGGCGCCCCCGCTCAGCCGCCAGTGGTACAGCACCACCGCCACCGCCGTGGCCAGGTTCAGGCTGGAGACACCCGGCGTCATGGGGATGGACACGGCGCGCCCGGCGCGGGCGCGGAGCTCGGGAGCGAGGCCGTGCCGCTCGGAGCCGAAGGCGAGGACCGTTCCGGGCCCCACGTCGCCGGGCGCCAGCGGCCGCCCGCGGGGGTCCACGGCCACCAGCTCGGCGCCCTCCGGCGGCCCGTCCACCGCGCACACCACGGGCAGCGCCCAGTGGAGGCCGGCGGCCCCGCGCACCGCCGCCCGCCCCCACGGATCCGGCCCGCCCGCCACCAGGACCCCGGCGGCGCCCGCGGCCGCGGCCACCCGTACCGCCGCCCCCAGGTTGCCCGCCGCCCGCGGCCGGTCCAGCAGCACCGCGGGCGCCCGCGCCAGCGCGGCCCGGAACGCCTCCCACCGCGGCCGGGGCCGCGACGCCACCGCCGCCACCCCCGTGGGGTGCCCCCGCGGCAGCACCCGCGAGAGCTCCCCGGCCTCCACCGGAACCGTCTCGCGGCGGATCCAGCCCTCGATGTCGGGGGCGAGGGTCCTGGCCAGGTCCAGCGCGAGCTCCCGGTCCGCGCACACGGCGATCTCGATCTCGGCACCGAACCGGAGCGCGTGCTTGAGGGCGTGAAAGCCATCCAGCACCACCCGGCGCGGGTCGCGCCGCGCCGCGGCGATCGCCGCCAGCGCGCGCCGCCGGTCCTCCGCCCCCGCAACCTCCATCGCCTCGCCAGCGTACACGTTCCCGGACCCGGTGCATCCCCCGGCGGCCGCGTTTGGGCGGTGCACCCGGGGGCTGTATCCTGTGGGGCACGGTGCGCGGGGCCCTGCCGGGTCCCGGGACACAGGAGGGCGATGGGCTTCGTCGGCAGGCTCGAGGATCTCGGGGTCGCGGACCTCTTCCAGATCCTGTCACTGGGCAAGCGAACCGGGAAGCTGACCCTGACCCGGAGGCGGGACCAGGGGCTGATCGTGTTCCGCAACGGCGGGATCGTCTTCTGCCAGACCAACGCCATCCACGAGACGCTGGGGAGCATCCTGGTCAACCGCGGTCTCATCGACGAGGCCACGTTGCTCTCGGCCCTGGACCGCCAGCAGGCCGGCGACCAGCGTCCCCTGGGCAGCATCCTGGTGGGGATGGGCGCCATCACCGAGGAGCAGCTGCGCGACGTGGTCTACGAGCAGGTCAAGGCGGTGCTCTCCGAGGTGATGAGCTGGGAGAGCGGCGTCTTCCAGTTCGAGCCGATGGAGGTCCCCGAGACGTTCCACGCGACCTTCGATGCCTCGGAGTTCCTGGTCGAGGAGGGGCTCCGCCCCGAGGAGCTCGTCCTCGACCTGCTCACCCAGCGCGCCCGCGAGGAGGCGGAGGTGGGGGAGCGGAGTGGCGAGGAGACCGAGGGCATCTCCCTTCCCGAGCCCGCGCCCGCCACGGGCGGTCCGACCCCCCGCGCGCGCGGGTTCGCCTCGCTCAAGGCGATCATGATGGAGCTCCGGAGGCGGCCGGCCACCTTCACCGGCGAGGTGACCCTGATGCTGCTCCGGTACGCCGCCGAGGTGGTGAACCGCGGCGTGCTGTTCTCCAGGGTCCGGGACGAGTTCGTCGGGATCGGGCAGTTCGGGATCGACACCGAGGGCGAGCCCGCCGGCCGCCGGGTGCGGAACCTGCGTGTTCCCGCCGGCGCGCCGTCGGTGCTGGCCGAGGTGGCCGAGCGTGGGGAGCCGTACCGCGGGCGGCTGGCCAAGACGTACTGGAACACCTACCTGGTCCAGCAGCTGGGCGGCATGACCCCGCGCGAGGTGATCGCCATTCCGATCCTGGTCCACGGACGCACCGTGGCCGTGATCTACGGCGACAACCTCCCCGAGGACACGCCCATCGGCCCGACCGAGGGGCTCGAGCTGCTCATGATCGAGGCCGGTCTCCTGCTCGAGAAGCACGAGCTGGAGCGCCGCCTGCGGCACGGCGGCGGCACCCCCGGGGAGCGGTCGTGAACCCCCGGCGCGGGGGCGCCGTCAGCGCTGGGCCCTGCGCACCACGGTGACCTCGAACGGCTCCCCCCCGCAGTCGAACAGCACCGACGCCACCGGCTCGCTTCCCGGGACGAGGATCGTGTAGTCCGAGCCCTCGACCACCGACGGCAACGACAGGCGCGAGACACCGCCGAGCAGCGGCTTGACGTTCCCCGCCACCATGTTGGTGAGCTCGCCGAGGGCATCCTGGACCTCCTCGAGGGTCAGGCTCTCGGGCGATGCCTCGAACATCACCGCCGCCAGACGACGGGCCAGGCTGGTCCCGCAGCGGAGCAGGGCGGCCCCCTCGTAGTCACCGGTGAGCTGGACGCAGCCGGTGAAGGTCCGCGGTGCCGCGTCCAGCCGCGCTCCCCCTCCCGGGTCCGGGCTCACGGCGAGGCCGAGGATCGACATCCAGATGCTCGTCACGATCTGCACGATCTCGTCCGGGTGCACCATGCTCACGCTCCTTGATCCGTCCTCCGCCGGTAGTACGACGTCCTCCCGATCTGGACCCGGTCCACGAGGTCCGCCTCCCCCACCAGCGTCTCCGCCCCTCCCACCAGAAGGTACCCGTCCGGCGCCAGACGCTCAAGCACGCGCTCGAGGATCCGGCGGCGGGCCTCGGGGCCGAAGTAGATCAGCACGTTGCGCAGGAAGATCAGGTCCATCGCGGGCAGGGGCGGCAGCGGCCGGGTCAGGTTGATCTCGCGCAACTCCACCATGCGGCGGATCGGCTCCACCGCCCTCCAGAACAGCCCGTCGCGCTCGAAGTACCTGAGCAACAGCGCCGTGGGCAGGCCACGGTTGATCTCGAGCTGGGTGTACCGGCCCGCCCGGGCCCTCTCGATCATGGCCCGCGACACGTCGCTTGCGAGGATCCGGACGTCCCACGCCTCGAGCTCCGGGAACGACTCCCTGAGGAGGATCGCGATGCTGTACGGCTCCTGCCCGCTCGAGCAGGCCGCGGACCAGATCCTGAGGGTACGGAGGGACCGCCGCCGGGAGATCAGCTCGGGCAGCACCACCTCGCGCAGCGACTCGAACGGGTGCACGTCGCGGAAGAACGAGGTCTCGGTGGTGACCAGCGCCTCCACCACCTCGCGCTCCAGGTCGCTCCCCGGCCGCCGCCGCAGCTCGCTCACCAGCCCGTCCACCGACTCCAGCCCCAGCCTCCGCGCCACCGGTCCCAGACGTGCCTGGACCAGGTACTCCTTGCCGTCGTCCAGGGCGATCCCGGCCTCCCGGTGGAGCAGCTGGCGGAGGTAGGCGAACGCCGCCGGCCGCATCACGCCGTACCCTCGCGGAGGACCTCCGCCACCGCCGCCGCGAGCCGGTCCAGCGGGAGCACGCCGTGGGCGAGCCCCTCGCTCGCCACGAACCCCGGCATCCCCCAGACCACGCTGGTCGCGCGGTCCTGGGCGAGGACCGTCCCCCCGGCGGCGCGCACCGCGCGGCACCCCTCCAGGCCGTCCCGTCCCATCCCCGTGAGGACCACGGCGAGCACGCCGCCGCCCCACGCCCGCGCCGCGGCGCGAAACAGCACGTCCGCCGACGGGCGGCACGAGTTCACCGGCGGATCGTCGGAGAGACGCAGGCGGACCGTCCCGGGGCGCTCGGGGTCTCGGATCACCTCGAGATGGCGGCCGCCGGGCGCCACCCACACCACCCCCGGCCGGGCCTCGACCCCGGAGGCCGCCTCGCGGACCTCGTGGCCCGTCTTCGCCGCCAGCTGACGGGCGAGGTGGCCGGTGAACAGCGGCGGCATGTGCTGGACCACCAGCACCGGGACCGGTGCCGGCCTGGGCACCTCGGCCAGCAGGCGCTCCAGCGCCGCCGGCCCACCGGTCGAGGCCGCCACCACCAGGGCGGCGGGCGGCGCCCCGGGCGGCCGGGCCGGCGGTGGCGCGGCGGGACCCGGGCCCTCGCCGACGCGGCCGGCGCCGAGCGCCTTGATCCTGGGAATGAGCTCCCGGCGCACCACCTCGGCGGCCGCCTCCCGCCCACCGGCGGTGGGCTTGGTCACGTAGTCCTGGGCGCCGCGGAACAGCGCCCTGAGCGTCACCTCGGCGCCGCGCTCGGTGAGCACGCTGAACATGATCACCGGAAGGCGGGGGTGGGAGCGCCGGATCGCCTCGAGCGTCTCGAGGCCGTCCATCCCGGGCATGTCCACGTCCAGCACCACCACGTCCGCACCGGTACGCGCGAGCCGGGCGAGACCCAGGCGGCCGGTGGGTGCGGCCCCGGCCAGCTCCAGCTCGGGGTCCCCCGCGACGAGCTCGGCCAGCGCCCTCCGGACGACGGCCGAGTCGTCCACCACCAGGACGCGGATCGGCCGCACCGCGACTCAGGCCTCCACGAGGCCCAGCAACGCCAGCTTCTCGAGCAGCGTCCCCTTGGTGAACGGCTTCATCACGTACTCGTCCACCCCGGCCTCGAGCGCCCGCTCCACGTTGTGCCGCTCGGTCTCGGTGGTCACCATGATGAGCCGTATGTCGTCGTAGGAGGGCTCGGCCCGGACCGCCTGGACGAACTCGTACCCGTTCATCTCCGGCAGGTTCCAGTCCACCAGCACGACCCGGATCCCGTCGTCCTCCTCCAGCCGCTCCAGCGCCTCGCGGCCGTTGGCGGCGGTGGTCACGTCGAACCCGAGCTCGGTCATGATCCGCGACAGGATCGTCCGCATCGCCCGGGAGTCATCGATCACCAGTGCCCGCATGCTCGCCCCTCCGTTCCTGGTCGTCCTCCTCGTCCCGCACCTTGAACCGGCGCACGAGCCGCCGGAACGCGGCCGCCATCACGGCGAGCCCCCGCGCCGCCTCCTCGGTGGCGGCGGCGCCCTCGGCGGTCTCGCCGGCCGTCCGCGCCACCAGGGCGATGCTCTCGGCGATCTCCGCCACCCCCTTCGCCGCCTCGCCCACCATCCGCCCGATCTCCGCGGTGGTGGCGCTCTGCTGCTCCACCGCGGCCGCGATGGTGTCCTGGATCTCGTGGATCCGCACCACGGTGGCCGCGATGTCGCCGATCACCTCCATGGCGCCCGAGGCCTCCCTCTGGATCGCCCCCACCCGGGCCGCGATGTCCTCGGTGGCCTCGGCGGTCTGCCGCGCCAGTTCCTTCACCTCTCCCGCCACGACGGCGAAGCCCCGGCCCGCCTCGCCCGCCCGCGCCGCCTCGATGGTGGCGTTGAGCGCCAGCAGGTTGGTCTGCTCGGCGATGCCGTGGATCACCTGCACCACCTTGCCGATCTCGGCGCTCGACCGGCCCAGCCGCTCCACGGTGTGGGTGGTCGCCTGGGCCTTCTCCACCGCCGCGGAGGCCACACGGGAGGCCTCCGCGGCGCTCCGTGCGATCTCACGGATCGAGGCCTCCATCTCCTGGCTGGCGGCGGCCGCCGCCTGCACGTTGCCGCTCACCTGCTCCGCCGCCGCGGAGACCACGTTGGCCCGCTCCGACGTGTCGTCGGCGGCGGCCGCCATCTGGCGGGAGAGCTCGCTCAATCGCCTCGAGGCCTCGGCGAGCTCCCCGGCGTGGCCACCGATGGTCCGCACCGCCCTGCCGACCGCCTCGGTGAGCCGGTTGAGCGCGTCGCGGATGCGCCCCACCTCGTCGTCCGAGATCACCGCCAGCCGCCCGGTGAGGTCGCCCTCGGCCGCCTTGCCCGCCACCACCACCGCCCGCTCGAGGGGCCGGCTCACGGAGTAGCGCACGGCCGAGCCGAGCATGGCGCCCAGGGCGAGGAACACGAGACCGACGGCGACCCCGAGGCGGCGCATCCTGGCGTGGACCGCAGCGAGCCGTGGCCCGATGGGCTGGATCACCTCCAGCACCCCGGCCACGTCGCCCACCTTCCAGTCCCGCTTGGGCGAGAACGGCGCCGTGTTGTGGCACTCCACGCACGTTCGCGAGGACATCACGTCCGCCACCGCGTAGCGGACCGAGAGGACACCCCGATACCGCACGACACGCCACATCTCCCGGCCGCCGCCGTGGCGGAACCGCTCCATCGCCTCGCGCTCGAAGGCGTCCCGCGGCCCCCCTTCCTTGCGGAACGGGAACGGGTGGTCGCTGTAGAGCCGCACCACCCGGTCCCCCCGCTCCGAGAACACGCGGGCGAGCTCGTGGATCATGGTGTCCGGCAGCGGCACCGCGGGCCCGCTCGCGCTCGCGTACGAGAACGAGACCCTGACGCCGCTGCCCTCGAGGCGGCGCACCACGCTGTCCGTGTAGTACTCGCGGAGGGCGGCGAGCTGGCCCGCCACCGCCCGCGCCCGCTCCACGGCCGCCTCCGTGACCTGCTGGCGGGCGTACACCGCCCCCAGCACCGCGCCCACCAGCCCACCGAGCGCCACCATGCTCACGATGGGCACCAGCACCTTCCATCGCAACGAGAGGTCGAGCCAGGCGCGGCGCAGCGGGAAGTACCTCCACGGCGAGCTCACGGCGAGCCTCCCTCCCCCGCCTCGCCGCCCGTTCCCGCCTCGGGTTCCGGCCCGATCTCGAGCACGCGCTCGAGGTCGAGCAGGAGCAGCAGGCCGTTCTCGAGCGCGTGGGCGCCCGGGATCAGCTTCCGGATCTCGCCCCGCAGCGTCTCGGGGGGCGGCTCGAAGGTCGCCTCGTCCACCTCCGTCACCTCTCCGGGGGCGTCCACCGCCAGCGCCACCGGCGTCCGGTCCCGCCGCAGCACGATGAGCGCCGGCCGCTCCGGGGCCTGCCCCTCGTCCAGCGCCAGCCGCCGTCTCAGGTCCACGACGGTGACGATCTGACCGCGGAGGTTCACCAGACCCGCCACCTCGGGCGGGGCCAGCGGCACCGGGAAGATCTCCCTGCCCACCACCACCTCCTGGACCGAGGCCACGTCGATGCCGAACCAGTGCGGCTCCAGCCGGAACGTCGCCAGCTGCCTGGCGTCCGCGCTCACGACGACCCTCCCTTCCGGCGCCGGCGGGGCCGCAGCAGCTGCGGCCGCGCCTTCCCCAGCACGCGATCCACGTCCAGGAGCTCCGTCACCCGCCCACGTACCACCACGCATTCCCGGACCCCGTCGCGCGAGGAGGGACGCCGCACCTCGATCCGCTCCTCGACGATGTCCACCACCGGGCCCACCACCAGGCCCACGGTCCCCCGCTCGTGAGCGTACACCACGAGGTGGAGCTCCCCGCTCTCCGCCACCTCCGCCCGCCGCCGCCGGCGGCGCTCGGGCAGGTGGTCGAAGACGAACACCAGAGGCAGGATATCGCCCCGGTACTGGATCGCCGGCTCGCCCCCCACCGGCTCCACGGCCTCGCGCGGCACGCGCTCGAGGCGCACCACGCGCTCGAGCGGCAGCGCCATCCGACCGTCGTCGGGGCTGCGGAAGACGAGGAGCTGGGCCGTCTCGCCCGCCGCCACCGGCTCGCGCACCTCGGGCTCCGGTGCGGTGCGCTCGCCTCCCTCCGCGATCACGTGGGCGCGCTGACCCAGGCCGAAGACGTCCAGGATCAGGGCGACGCCGCCGTCGCCCATGATGGTGGCACCGGCGTAGACCGGGATCCGCTCGAGGAGCTCGCCCAGGGGCTTGACGACGATCTCCTGGGTGTCCACCACCGCGTCGAGGACCAGGCCGAACCGCCGTCCCTCCGCCTCCAGCACCGCGACCGTCCCACCCCCGTCCCCACGGTCGGCCGCGGGCAGCGCCAGGGCCTCGCGGAGATCCACGAGCGGCAGCAGCGCACCCCGGAGCCTGAGCACCGGTGCGCCGTGAACCCGCTCCAGCCTGGGGCCCGTCCCGCCGAGGCGCACCAGCTCCGCCACGCTGGCCTGGGGGAGCGCGAAGCGGTGACCCGCGGCCTCGGCGATCAGCGCCGGGAGGATGGCCAGCGTCAGCGGGATCTTGAGCCGCACGACCGTGCCCCGTCCGGGCCGGCTGTCCAGCTCGATCGTCCCGCCCACCCGCTCGACGTTGCTCCGCACCACGTCGAGACCCACGCCCCGGCCGGAGAGGGCGGTGACCTCCCGCGCGGTGGAGAACCCCGGCAGGAACACCATGTCCACCACCCGTTCGGGTGGCAGCGCCGCCGCCTCGGCGGGAGCGATCAGCCCCCGCTCCACCGCCCGCCGCCGCACCGCCTCCGGATCGATCCCCCGGCCGTCGTCGCCCACCTCCACCGTGACCTTGCCGGCCTCGTGGTAGGCGCGGATCCACACCCGTCCCTCCTCCGGCTTCCCCACCAGCCGCCGCTCCTCGGGAGTCTCGATCCCATGGTCCACCGCGTTGCGGACGAGGTGGGTGAGCGGGTCCCGCACGGCCTCGATGAGCCCCCGGTCGAGCTCGGTGTCGTGCCCCTCCATCTGCAGCCGGACGCGCTTGCCGCACGCCGCGGCGAGGTCCCGCACCAGTCTCGGGAAGCGCCCCCAGACCTTCGAGATGGGCTGCATCCGGGTGAGCATCACGCCTTCCTGGAGCTGGCCCGTGATCTGGTCGAGCCGCTGCAGCGCCGACCCGAGCGGGGTATCGCGGCGGGCCTCCGCCAGCCTCAGCAGCCGGTTGCGGGTGAGCACCAGCTCGCCGACGAGGTCCATGAGCCGGTCCAGCACCCGCACGTCCACCCGCACGAAGGTCCCCCCGGGCGGCCGCTCCCGGACGCGCGCCGGGCGCGGCGCCTCCCCGCCCCGACCCTCGACCTCCGAGCCGCCGGCGGTGGCCGGGCCGGAGGGGGCGCCCTCCGTGGCGGGCGTCGCGCCCCGCGCCTCGGCCAGGCGCCGCACCAGCTCCCCGTGGTCCGCGTCACCCTCGTCGCCCCGCTCGCGCAGGCTCGTGAGGATGGCGCGGACGGCGTCGACCAGCTCGAGCAGGAGGTCGCCCGTTCCGGGATCCTGCCGCACCTTGCCGTCCCGCAGCCCCGCGAGCAGCTCCTCGCCGGCGTGCGCGAGCCGCTCGAGGCGCCCGAAGCCGAGAAAACCGCAGGTCCCCTTGATGGTGTGGATGGCCCGGAAGATGCGGTCGAGGAGCTCGCGGTTACCCGGACGGCGCTCGAGCTCCACGAGATCCCGGTCCACCTGCTCCAGGCTCTCGAAGCTCTCCTCCAGGAACTCGCGCACCGCCGCGTCGTCGCTCATGCCCCGTTCCCATCGCCGTTTTCCCGGACCGCCGGCAGGCTCGTGGCCGTGGGCCGCATCATCTCACCCGCCGCCCGCCCGGATCAAGGAGCCTCCGGCGGGCCGAGCCGGGCGAGCAGCTCGCCGTCGTCACCCGCGGGCTCGGCGCCGGCCTCCCGCGCCGCGGCCAGGAGCCTCGCCAGGGCGGCGTGGAGCTCCCGCCCCGGAGCCACCGCCGCCGCGCCGTGGGTCTCGCCGAACAGCCGCTCTCCCGCCGCCGCGAGCCGCTCGGTCCTGCCGAGGCCGACGAAGCCGGCACCGCCACGGATCACGTGCACGGCGCGGTACGCCCGGCGCGCGGCCTCCTCGCCCCCCCCGCCCTCGAGAGCGTCCAACGCCGCCTCGAGCTCCCGCAGCATCTCCTCCGCCTCGCCCAGGAACTCCCTCGTCAGCTCGTCCATCTCGGGCCCCCACCGCGGATACCCCGCGCGTCCAGTCTACCGCGCCACCGGAGGTACCTGCCGGGCAGGACCGGCCCCCGGCCGCGCGCGGGTCTGGTATAAGGGAAGTTCGATGGCACCGCTCCGGGTGGAGGGCACCGCCGCGGCGAACCCCCGCGGCAGCGGGGCGCCGCGGGTACCGGCGTCGCCCGTCGCCCACCGCGACGGAGGCGCGTGATGGAGGGCAAGGTGCGGCTGCTCGCGGTGGACGACTCGGCGTTCACGCTCACCATCATCTCCACCTACCTGGGGGGCAGCGAGTTCGAGGTCGCGGCCACGGCCCGCAGCGGCGAGGAGGCGCTGGAGCGGTACCGCGAGGCCAGGCCCGATCTCGTGCTGCTCGACCTGGTGATGCCGGGCCTGAGCGGGGAGGAGACCCTCAGACGGCTGCTCGAGCTCGATCCCGGCGCCAACGTGGTGATCGTGAGCTCCCTGGGGACCGACGAGGCGGTCCAGACCTGCCTCGCGCTGGGCGCCCGCAGCTTCCTCCGCAAGCCGTTCAAGCGGGAGGAGCTCCTGGGGTTCCTGCGCGGCATCGCGGGCCGTGGGAGGGAGAACGCCTGATGGATGCCTGGCTGCGGTCCCTGGTCGCGGAGGGCGTCGTGGACGCCGCGGCCGCGCGCGCCGCGCTCGAGGCCGTGGGGGTTCCCGACGGCCAGCCGCGCGTGGACGGGCCACCCGTGGCGACGGAGGCGCTCGCCGAGCTCGTGGCGGCGGAGCCGCTGCGGGCGCGGGCGCTGGCGCGCGCCCTGGCCGCATCTGGCGCGCCCGGGGGCGAGCTCGAGGCGCGCCTCGAGCCGTGGCTGCGCGAGCGGGCGGAGCTGCCCGCCCGGGCGAGGAGGCTGCTCGTCGAGGGGCCGGCGGGGACGCTGGCCGCGTCCTGGCTCGACGCGCTGCTCGAGCGCCTGGACGCGCTCGCGGTGGCGGTGCGGATCGCCGCCGCGGACCTCGAGGAGGGGCTCCGCCCCGACCCGCCCGGGACCGTGGCGGTGATCCAGCTCCTCGGGGGCGAACGGGAGCTCCTGCTCGGTCTCGCGGCGGACGCCGCCGCGCTCGGCGCCATCGCCGGGAGGATGACCGGGGAGGCGGGGATTGACGCGGTGGAGCTGGGTGCCGACGCACTCCGGGAGCTCGTCAACATCGCGGTGGGGCGGACGGCGATGGCGCTGGCCGGGGAGCTCGGCCGCCTCCGGCCCGAGCCGCCGCGGGCGGCGCCGCTGCCGGCCGTGGCGCGCGACGACGGCGTGTCGGTGCGCATCACCCTCCTGACGTCGGTGGCGCCGGTGGAGGCGCTGGCATGGCTGCCCTGAGGTTCGCCGGGGCGGGCGCTCGCGGGGGGCGACGGGGATGAGTGGGGAGCTGGTGTACCTGGTCCATCCGGATGCCGCGCTCGTGGACCGGCTCGGCGACGCCCTGCACCGCGCGGGCTTCAAGGTGCTGAGCATGAGCTCGGAGGCGGAGGCCGAGGAGGTGGCGGGGAGCTTCCGCCATCTGCTTCCGGACGTCCTGGTGACCCCACTCGGGGATCCCTCGAGCGACGACTCCATCCTGTTCAAGCTGCTGGTCGCCAACCCGCTCATGGAGCAGGTACCGGTGGTGCTGCTGGCCAGCTCCGACGCCCGGGCGCGGCGCGAGGCGCTGCGCCTCGGTCTCACCAACATGGTGCTGCCACCGTACGACGACGAGGAGGTGGTGCTCACCACCCGCCTCGCGCTGGAGCAGCGCCGGGACGAGAACCGCCTGTTCGGGTCGCTGGCACAGCTGCCCGTGGCCGACCTCCTCCAGATGGCGGAGGTCGGCCGCCGCACGGGGATGATCCGGCTCCGCCGCGGTGGCCGTTCCGGCACCCTCTGGCTGGAGGAGGGGATCATCGTCCACGGCGAGCTGGACGACGGCAGCGAGGGCGAGGAGGCGATCACCGCCATGGTCCTGTGGGAGCGCGGGACGTTCGAGGCCGACTTCTCGGCCCGCCCGCCCGAGCGCCGGATCTCGGTGCGCCCGTCGGCTCTCCTCCTCGAGGCCATGCGCCGCCTCGACGAGAGCCGCCGCGGTGAGACCGCCGCGGCCGGGCCAGGGGGGACCGCCGCCCCGCGGGCCGTGCCCGCGGCGCGGCCGGCCGCCGCGCCGCGGCCGGCGAGCGAGGAGACGGACCGCGAGGCCGAGCTGATCCACCTCGCGCTTCAGCTGCTCAACCTCCTCGCCCTCGAGGCCCGCACCTCGCTCGCGCCGGTCCTGCTCCACCGCCGGCTGGAGTCGGCCCGGCGCGCCGCGGCCGCGCGCCACCCGGAGCTCCGGATCTTCCAGGTGAGCCGGGAGGGGATCGTGGCGCTGGCGTACGACGTCACCGTCGTCCTCACCGCGGAGGGCCTCGTCCAGGGCCTGGCCGCGTGGCTCGCCGAGCTGGTCGGCCCGCTGCGCCGCACGGTCCCGGCGAGCTTCACCCCCGAGCGGCTGGCGGCGCTGCTGGAGCCGCTCGGCGGGCGGCTCGAGGAGGCGGGCCTCGGCGACGCGCTGCGCGCCGCCCTCGAGGGGGTGGCTCCGTGAGCCGGCGGGTCCCGCTGGGCGTGCTCACCATCGCCGCCGACGGGACGGTGGTCGAGTACCTCCCGGTGGGCGACGGCGCCGCCTCCCCCGGGGCGGTGGCCGGGCGAAAGCTGCTCGGCGACGTGTTCGAGGGCGGTGCCGCCAGGCATCTCCGGGAACGGCTGGCGGCGTTCCTCGAGTACACCGTCGCGGAACCGTTCCTGGCGACGACGCTCGAGGACATCGCAGGCGCGGGCCGCCTGCAGGTCGTGTTCGTGCGCTCGGCGGTACCCGACCGGATCGTGGTGACGGTGGCGCCCGCCCGCGGCAGGACGCTGCCGCCCTCGGCTCACGTCCGGCAGGATCCCGTGCGCGGGACCCTCCACGACGCCTCCGGGCTCCCCGTGGTGGCCGCCAACCCCGACCTGTGGCGCGGCCTGGAGCTGATGCTGGCGCGCGACCTCGACGAGGCCGACGACGACGCCTGGCACCGCCTCGGCGTCCACTGGGGGCTGGCCCACGCCGTCCGGGTCGAGACCACGGTCCAGGAGTCGGAGCTCAAGGCGCTCCGCGAGCTCCCGGTGGAGGTCGCGCTGGAGCATCTGTCCGCATCCCTGGCGCTGATCGGCCTCGGCAGCTTCGAGGCCGACCTCTCACACCGCGAGCTCGGCATGATCCTGGTGGACCACCGGGACAGCCCGTTCCCGCACCTGTTGCCCGCGCGGGAGGGCGGCTGCTGCGCGGTGCTGGCCGGGTTCCACGCAGGACTGTTCTCCTACCTCTCGGGGCGCCGCCTCGCGGGGCTCGAGGTCGCGTGTCGCGGGCGGCCCTCCGGCACCTGCCGGTTCGCCGTCGCCACCGCCGAACGTCTCCGCCGCCTCCGCCACGACCCGAGCGACCCCCTCGCGGCGCTGGCGCGCGGGGAGGGCGCCCCGTGACCCGTCCGCGGCGGCCGCCGGGCACCGGCATCTCCCTCGGCGAGGCGCTGGACGCCTTCCGCTGGGACGAGGCCGGCCCGGGCGACCCGCCCACCGTGGGCGCGGTGCTCGACGCGTTCTGGCAGGACGACCACGGGCCGCCGGACGCTCCCGCGCCCGCCGGCCCGCCCCGCCGGCCCCCCCGGACGTAGGGGAGCGGGATGGCGCCCGCCGCCCGTGGAGCGCCCGGCGGAGCAGGGCCGGGCGCGATCCCCGGCTGGACCCGCGACCGCGCCCGGAGCCGGGACCGTGACCGGGCATGGGCGCGCGGGGGGGAGGTGGAAGGCGTCACGGACGACCCGTCCCTGCGGGCTGAAGAGCCCCGAGGGGCCCGGGCGCACCGGCTCGCGCGCCCGGGCGTACGGCCGGCACTCCTCGCCCCCACCCACCCCGACCACGCCACCCGCGCGCGGGCATCCCGCCCCCCCGGTCAGGCCTCCGCCGTCGCCTTCCGGGACCGGTCCCTTACCCCGTCGTGGCGGCGCGCGTCCCCGCGCGCCAATCCCACCTCCCGTCGTGGAGGCGCGCGTCCCCGCGCGCCAATCCCACCTCCCGTCGTGGAGGCGCGCGTCCCCGCGCGCCGTGGGCGGGGGGCGGGAGCTCACCGCAGCCCGCAGCCCCTCCCGCGACGTGCACCGCGACCGGACCCAGAACCGCATCGGCATCCGGATCCGGGACCGTGACCGCGTGCCGGTACCGGGGCGGTGGGAGTGTTCGACGGCCACCTCGCACGGGCGGGCCGCGAGGCGGGACCCCGCAGGGGCGTGGCGCCCCGCGCCGGCATCGAGGGTGCGGACACGGTGCGCGCGGCGTGGAACCTCGCCGCCGCGCCCGCCGGCGAGGCCGCTCTCGCCTGTCTCACCGCGGTGCACCCGGCTCCCCGGCACGGCCACGCCTCGCCCTCGGAGGCTCGCGTCCCGACGAGCCCGCCGCCACCGTGCTCCGCGGTGGCTCGAGCGGCGCGACGTGGCGACGGGCGGAGCAGCGGTGTCCGTCGGGTCGGTGTCACAGGTGAGGAGGCCGGGACCGCACGCGAGTGTGACGACGGTGGACGGCTCCACCGCCGCGGCGCCTCTGCGGGCCGGAGCCCGAGCCCCCCGGGCGCGGCGGCTCGGAGCGGGTTCGCGGAGGCGGACGCGGCTCCGGCCCCGCATGCGGTCGCGGACCCCCGGAGAGGAGCGTCGCCATCCCGGCGACCCCGGCGCCCCGGCCGCGCGTCGCTCGGGCTCCCAGGCCCGACACCGGGCTCGCCCCGCTTCCGACGATCGTGACGACTAGTACCTGAAACGCCCCACGATCCGCTTCAGCTCCGCGGCGCTGCGCGACAGCTCGTCCGCCGCCCGCTGGATCGCACCCGCGCCCTCCGCCGTCTCCTTCGCCACCGCCGCGAACCCTGCGACCGACCTCGCGATCTCGTCCACCCCGCGCGCCGCCTCCGCCACGTTCTGCCCGATCTCCGCCGTCGTCGCGCTCTGCTCCTCCACCGCCGACGCGATCACCGTCTGGATCTCGTGGATCCGGTCGATGATCCCCACCACCCGGTCGATCGCCTCCCCGGCCGCGCCCGTCAGCTCCCGGATCGACGCCAGACTCGCCTCGATCTCCTCCGTCGCCTCGGCCGTCTGCCTCGCCAGCGCCTTCACCTCCCCCGCCACCACCGCGAACCCCCGACCCGCCTCCCCGGCCCGTGCCGCCTCGATCGTCGCGTTCAGCGCCAGCAGGTTCGTCTGCTCCGCGATCCCCCGGATCACCTCCACCACCCGCACGATCTGCTCCCCGCTCGCCGTCAGCTCCCCGAACCGAGACACCGTCTCCCGCGCGATCTCGACCGCCTCCCCGGCCACACCCGCCGCCTCACCCGCACTCTTCGCGATCTCCGCGATCGACGACCCCATCTGCTCCGCCGCCGCCGCCACCGACTGCACGCTCACGTTCACCTGCTCCGCCGCCGCCGACACCGACCCGGCCTGCGACGACGTCTCCTCCGTCGCACTCGCGATCCGGTGCGCCAGCCCCTCCAGCTCCCCGGACGCCTCCGACAGCCGCCCCGACAGCCCCGCGATCGCGGCCACGTCCGACCGGATCCCCGCCACGAACCGGTTGAACTGCTCCGCCAGCTCACCCAGCTCGTCCGACGACTCCACCACCACGCTCCGCGTCAGATCCCCCTCCCCCGACGCGATGTCCCGGAACCGGTCCACGAGCCTGCCGATGGGCCGGGTGACGATGGCCGAGGTCGCCACGAGCAGCACCCCGGCCGCCACCGCGATGGTGAACAGGACCGCGATGGCCGACAGCCACCGGTGGCGGCGCAGCGGCCGCAGGACCACCTCCTCGGGGACCAGCAGGCCCAGCCGCCACTCCAGCCCGGGCCGCTCGGCGCGCACCGGCGTCCAGAACACGAGCTGCGGCTCCCCCTTCCAGGTCACCCTCGCCACCCCCGCGGGCGCCGAGACCATCCTCCGCTCGAGCTCGTCGAACCCGCCACCCTCCACGGCCCGGGTCAGCTCGGGGAGGCCCGAATCGGGATCGTGCACCACCTCCACGCCGGGGAAGTACACCACGCGCCCCTCGCCGTCCGTCAGGAAGGCCGTGCCCACCCCCCGGTAGCGGATCCGCTCCACCAGCTCGCCCACGGTGGTGAGGAGCACGTCGATCCCCGACACGCCGACCAGCCTGCCGGTGTCGTCCCTCACCGTCGTCTGGACGGTGACCGCGATGTCACCGGTCTCGGCGTCCATCCCGGGCCGCGAGACGTAGAGCCCGCCGGCGTCCAGCGCCTCCTGCCACCACCACCGCTTCCGCGCGTCGTACCCCTCGCGCTCGACGCGCCCGTCGTGCTTGAAGTACTCGCCCGTCGAGGCCACGGCGAAGAACGCCGACAGCACCGTGGGGTCGTCCTCGACGATCCGGCGGAACAGCTCCGTCACGTGGCGGTACCCCCGGTCCCCCGCCAGGGGACGCCGGAAGTCGCGGTAGCTCTCGAACCACGACCGCAGCTCCGGGTCCTCGAGCATCGTGGTGACGACGCGTCCCCGCTCGGTGAAGAAGCCGGCGATCTGGCGGGCGCCGGAGCCCACCGCCGCCTGCGCCTCGCCGTACACCCGCTCCTTAAGCATCCGGTTCATGTAGGCGACGGTCCCCACCCCGATCAGGCCCAGCACCAGGGCCAGCGAGACCACGATGGCCACGGACAGCTTGCGGCGGATCCCCCAGCGATCCAGCATACGACCTCCAGCGGCGCCCCCGGGGCACCCACCGGAGCGTACCGCGCCCCTCCTGATCCCGCAAGTCGCTCGTGCGGTGGGCCTTCTCCACGATTCCTGCGACCACGTCTCGAAGAGCGAGGACCGGCAGGGGCGCCGGTCTCCAGGCGGGCGTGGCGCGCGCGTGGGGGGATGCCGTCCTGTCACCGCGGCTCCGGGAGGAGGCAGCGCCCGTCGCGGCCGCCGGTCGAGCCCGAGGGTACGGAAGGGCCGACTCCCGTCCGGGGCCGGGATGGACGGACCGCGACGAGCCGGTGTCGGCGACCGCACCCGGCCCGGGATCCGGGGCCGGCGCCGGCGCGGCCAGGGGGCGTCCGGGGCCGGGGCTGCGGGATGGACCCCGGTCCACCCGTCCCGCGCCCGTCCGGGGTTGCCGCCTCGCGCCCGGGGGCTCACCTTGGAGGCGAGGACTCCACGGGAGGTGATCATGGAGATCGAGGTCCGTCGCGTCAGCTATTTCCGCGTCCCCGTGCGGGACCGCCCCGGTGAGGCGTACCGCGTCCTCACCGAGCTGCGGCGGCTGGGCGCCGATCTGGTCGCGTTCCACGGCTACCCCACCGGTCCCGGGAGCGCCCAGCTGGTGCTGTTCCCCGACGACCCCGACCGGCTGGCGCGTGGCGCGGAGACGCTGGGCCTCGCCCTGTGCGACCGCCAGGACGCCTTCCTGGTGCGCTCGGACGACGGCACGGGCGGGCTCGCCGAGGCGCTCCGCCGGTGCGCCGACGCCGGCGTGAACCTGTACGCGGCGCAGGCGGTCGCGGTCCCCGGCGGCGGCCTCGGGGCCCTGCTCTACGTGCGGCCGGAGGACCTGGACCGCGCGGCGAGAGCGCTCGGGGCCGGGTGAGTCGCCGCGTCCGCCCGGAATGAGGCGCCGGCGCCCGCGGGTTGCCCGGAGCGTGCGAACGGTGCTCGCTCTCGGGTTCGCAGGCGCGGCGGTCCTGGCCGCGGGCGTGGCGCTCCTGGTCGCGGGCGGGAAGGGCTCCATGGAACGGGAGGGCACGGTGCGGGTGTACTCGGTGGAGGAGGGCCGCCTCGTGGAGCGCGAGCCGGTGCGCCTGAACGACGCCGAGTGGCGGCGCCGCCTGGGCCCGCAGCGGTACCGGGTCCTGCGCGGCCGGGGGACGGAGCGCGCCTGCTCCGGCGCGCTGTGGAAGGAGCACCGGCCCGGCCTCTACCGGTGCGCGGGGTGCGGGCTGGCCCTGTTCCGCTCGGTGGACCGGTTCGAGTCGGGGACGGGCTGGCCCAGCTTCCTCCGCCCCGTCCACCCGGCCAACATCGCCACCCGCACCGACACCTCCCACGGGATGGTCCGCACCGAGATCCACTGCCCGCTGTGCGGCGGCCACCTCGGGCACGTGTTCCCCGACGGTCCGCCGCCCACCGGCCTCCGCTACTGCGTCAACTCCGCCGCCCTGACGTTCGAGCCGGGAGGCGCGGGCGGCGGCCGGTGAGGCGCGGCCGGGTACACTTCCGGCGGAGGTGCGCGTGCACGTGATCGCCGACGTGAGCGTGGTGCCCATCGGCGTCGGGGTGTCGCTCGGCCGGTACGTGGCGGCGTGCGAGCGGGTGCTGCGCGAGGCCGGGCTCGAGCCGCACCTTCACGCCTACGGCACCAACGTCGAGGGGGAGTGGGACGAGGTGTTCGCCGCCATCCGGAGGTGCCACGAGGTGCTGCACGCGATGGGGGTGCCCCGCGTGTCCACCACCATCCGCTGCGGTACGCGGACCGACCGCGAGCAGCACATCCGGGACAAGATCGCGAGCGTCGAGGCGAAGCTGCGGGAGTGAGCGGGCGCGGCCGCGTGGACGTCGCGGACACCGGGCGCACCGCCCGGGTCCTCGTCCTTCTCGGCCGGGTGGGTGCGCTCGGCTGGCGGCCGGTCCGGCCGCGGCGGTGACCGCGACCGCCTCCATGCCGCGTCGTGGGGGCGGCCGTCCCCGGCCGCCCCGTGAGGCGCTCGGCCGGCGCGGCTCGCTCGGGCCGGAGGCCGGTCACGGCCGCGGGCCGTGTGGCTGTCACCGTCCGCCGTCGCCGGGCGCGCGAGACCCTCGGCCGCCCCGGCGGGACGGCGCGGCACCGGCAGGCTACACGGGCGTTCCGCTCCGGCAGGCCGAAGCCCGCGCTCCCCGGACCGGGGCCGGGTGCGGGTCGCGCCGGCC
>CAYTTB010000013.1:24166-52063 GCA_964440565.1 uncultured Thermoanaerobaculia bacterium | reverse complement strand
GCGTCTCGCACTCCGGGGCGGGCTGCGCGCGCCTCCTCGTGGATGCGTCACCGGGAGCCGATCAGAGGCCCGGGAATGTCCAGCCGAATGTGGCCGCCAGGAGCACGGCCATCTGCGCCCGCGTGAGGGCCTCGCCGGGGCAGTAGCTACCCCCACCGCATCCCGCCGTGATGCCCTGATTCGCCAGGTCCTCGATCCAGTCCGCGGCCCAGTGCCCGGGGCAGGGGACGTCCGAGAACACCCCCGTGCAGTGGGGCGGGACGTAGTCCTTCCCGTCGCGTGTGGCGAGCAGGAGGACGGCCATCTGGGCGCGGGTCACGGGCTCCTCCGGGCAGAAGTTTCCACCTCCACAGCCGGCGGTGATCCCCAAACGGTACAGCTCCTCGATCCAGTCCGCCGCCCAGTGGCCGGGGCACGGGACGTCGGCGAACACGCCCCTGCACGGCAGGGGCGGTGTCCACCCGCTACCGCGCAGCGAGGCGAGCAGGAGCACCGCCGCCTGGGCGCGGGTCACCGGGGCGTCCGGACAGAACTTCCCGCCCCCACAGCCGGCGGCCACACCTCGCTCCGCGGCGAGGTGCACGAACCGGTACGCCCAGTGCCCGGGAGGAACGTCGAGGAACCGGACCACCAGCGGCACGGTGTTGGACTGCACGCCCGCCGACACGGCCGCCAGGGACCGGATCCCGGGCGTGGCCAGGACGTTCCCGGGAACCGTCGCGCGCAGGAGGTCCGCCCCGGACCTCGAGGTCGTGACCTCCACACCCTCCACTGTGACCACCGCGTCCGTTCCGAAGCCCGACCCGCTGACGTCCACGACGGTATCCCCGCTGCCCGCGGGCAGGGACGCGGGCGAGAGCGACGCGACCTGCGGTGGGACGAGATCGATGACGTAGACGCCGGAGGGCGTGGCCGCGGCGAGGCGGTGCGGGTCGGCAGGGTCCACCTCGAGGTCGTGGACCCGGGGGTCGTCGAGACCCGCTGTGAGCGGGCGCCACGTCCTCCGGCCGTCGGTGCTCCTGAGGACGCCCCCTCCCACGCTGCCCACGGCGACCACATTCGCATCGGTGTGATCGGGGGCGAGCCCGAACAGTTCCCCGGTGGCGGGGACCGTGACCTCCCGGTACAGCCGTGGCCGGTAGTCGCCCGTGATCCACGGTACGACCTGGAGAACGTTCGGAGTGAAGGCGGCGGTGATGTCGGGCCTGGCCGGCGTCGCGATCGCCACCGCGGTGGCGAACATCGGCGCCGACCAGGTGAGCTGCCGCCAGTGATCGCCCTCGTCGGTGCTGATCCAGATGCCGGCCCCCCGTCCGTTGAGGTTGTGTCCCGCGGCGAGCACCGTGGTCCCGCTCCAGGGGACCACGCCCAGCGTCGTGGGGCCCAGGACGGGCACGTGCCACGTGGTGCCCGCGTCCGTCGACCGGTACAGGTACTGCGCGCCGCTGGCTCCGTACAGCCGGGCCGGATCCGAGGTGATCGCGACCGACAGCCAGTCGTAATCGACGTTCGGGGACTCGGCCCGTGCCACCGACCAGGTGGCTCCGCCATCCGTGGTCCACGCGATGTCGAGCGGCGCGCTCACCTCCGCCCCCAGGCCCGCGACGGCGCGATCGGGAGAGTCGGCCGACCCGCCCAGGTACCTCGCGAAACCGGTCTCGAACGGTCCGGAAGCCGTCCCACCGTTCCAGGTGGTCCCTCCGTCCGTCGTGGAGTACACGCCCGCGCCTTCGGTTCCCACGTAGAGTCGGGGTGCGGTCGTACCACTGAACGCCAGCGACCGGGTCCCCGGCGCCTCCAGCCCGGTCACGGCCGGCGCCCACGTACTCCCCTGGTCGGTGCTCCGCAGCAGGCCGGGTGCGGCGCCGAACAACACGGTTCCCCCCGTTCCGGCGCTGGCACGCAGCGCACGCCCCACGCCGACGGCGGAGCCCGTGGCGACCGCGCTCCAGCTCGCGCCGCCGTCGGTGGACCGGTAGAGGCGCCCCCCACGAGCGCCGGCCCAGGCCACTCCCGAACCGTCCTGGGCGAAGGCGACCGACCATACCCCGGCCTCGCCCGGAGCGGGATCGCTCCGCACCCAGGTCTGACCGGCGTCCGTGGTCCGCCACACTCCATCGGAGGACGCCGACGCCAGCGCGGTGGACGGGGTACCGGGATCAAAGGCGACGTCGCTGACCCAGCCCCTCATCGCCTGACAGCTCAGCGTCGTGCCGCCGTCTCGCGAGACGCACAGCTCCCACTCCAGTGCGGCCAGGAAGGTGTCGGGGTCGTCCGGCTTGACGGCGACGTTGTTCACCCAGCGGGATACACTCCTGGTGCGGAGCCAGGTGGCCCCCGCGTCGGTGGAGCGGTAACACCCCCCCTCGTCGAGGTAGTACACCACCTGCGGGTCGGAGGGCGCCACGGCCACCGAGGCGTACCCCCAGGAGTTCGGGGGAGCGGCGACGGCCAGCGACCAGCTCGCGCCGCCATCGGTGCTTCGCCAGAGGCCCGAGAAGAGCACAGCCGCCAGGACGACGTCGCCTGCCGTCCCCGCCACCGCCACCCTCCATACCTCCGTGGCACGGAGTTCGGAGCCCGTGGCGGCCCACGTCGCGCCACCGTCGGTGGACTTCCAGACCCCAGCGGGAGTCGCGGCGTAGACGACCTCGGGGGTTCCCGGCATCGCGGCGAGGTCGTTCACGCATGCGCCCGGGGGGCCGATCCTGGTCCAGGTGTTGGTGCCCGCGGTCGCCCCCACCGCGAGCAGAAGCGCCCACGGCAGTACCAGGCTCCACGTCCTGTCCATGGCTCTCCTCCTCCTTCCTGGCGCGTAGGGTGGTCACGACGGGGACATCGTAACCACCGGGCGGGAGCCGAATCAAGCACACCTGGCCGGGGAATTCCCCGAGATCTTCGAGACGCTGTCGTGTCCGTGGCGTCGCTGCGCCCTCCCGGAGGCGAGGCTCGGTCAGGGCGGGCACGGTCCGGGGACGGTTCGTGTCGACGGCGCCGGCGCCGCGAGGGGCCCGGGACACCGCCTGATCACCTTCGGTGAGGGGCAGCTCGCGGTGCCGGGCGAGGGGGTGGGAGGCGGGTGTCGGCGCGGCCGGACTGCGGTAGGATGGAACGTCCATGAGCGAGACCCGGATCGAGGCCGCGCCGGTCGAGGGGCTCCACCTCCCGCACGAGCCGGAGGCGGAGCGCGCGTTGCTCGGCGCGGTGATGGCGCAGCCGGCCACGCTGGACCAGGTGCTGGACAAGGTCTCCCCCGAGGACTTCTACCTCCGGAGCCACCAGATCATCTTCTCGGCCATGATCGGTCTCCAGGAGCGGGGACGGGCGGTGGACCTGGTGACGCTCACCGACCATCTGCGCGAGGAGGGGGCGCTCGCGAAGGTGGGCGGCGCCGGGTACCTCGCCTCCCTCGCCGACCAGCTCCCCGACGTGGCCCACGCCGAGCACTACGCCCGCATCGTGCGGGACAAGGCGATCAAGCGCCGGCTGATGCAGGCCGCGCAGGCGATCCTGGCCACCTGCTCGCGGGACGAGGGGGCGGCTCAGGACGTGGTGGAGGTGGCGCAGCGGGACATCTTCCGCATCGCCGAGGAGGCGCTCACCGGCGGGCTGGTGCCGGTGGGCGAGCTGGCCCGGAAGGAGCTGGAGGCGATGGAGCGGGCGCGGGAGACGCACGCCGCGGTCACCGGGCTCTCCACCGGCTTCGTGGACCTCGACCAGCTCACCTCCGGTCTCCAGCGCAAGGACCTGATCCTGCTGGCCGCGCGGCCCTCCATGGGCAAGACCGCGCTGGGACTCAACATCTGCACCAACGCCGCCCTCCGGCACGGGGCGAAGGTGGCCGTGTTCTCGCTGGAGATGGCGGCCGACCAGATCGTGCGCCGCATCCTCTCGGCGGAGGCCAGGGTGCCGCAGAACCGGATCGTCTCGGGGTACTACTCGAAGCAGGAGATGCTCCGGCTCACCCTGGTGGCGGAGCAGCTTCGCGACGCGAGGCTGTGGGTGGACGACACCCCGGGGATCACGGTGCTGGAGCTGACCGCGAAGGCGCGGCGGCTGAAGCAGGAGCACGGCCTCGACCTGGTGATGGTGGACTACCTGCAGCTGATGTCGCCGGGCGAGCGGACGCGGTCGCTGCACGAGGAGGTCTCCGCCATCTCGCGTGGGCTCAAGGCCGCCGCCAAGGAGCTGGACGTGCCCCTGCTCGCGCTGTCGCAGCTGTCGCGCCAGCCGGAGCGGCGGGGCGAGGACCACCGCCCGCGGCTGTCCGACCTCAGGGAGTCGGGCTCGCTGGAGCAGGACGCTGACGTGGTGATGTTCATCGTGCGGCCGGGGATCTACGACCGCGAGAACGCCGACCCGCGGCAGGCGCAGCTCATCGTCGCCAAGCAGCGCAACGGCCCCATCGGGGAGATTCCACTTATCTTCCACAACGAATATACTCGCTTCGACAACGCGGACCTCTCCCGCGAGGAGGAGGAGTCCGGCCCCGCACCCTTCTGAGGGGAGGTGGTGGTGGTCCTCGACTGGCTCGACAGGCTCGGGCGGAAGACCGTGGCGTCGCTGGAGGAGCTGGGGCGCTTCTTCTACATCGTGGCGCAGTCGTTCCGGCTCGCGTTCCAGCCCCCGTTCGACGCCGGCGAGTGGGCGCGGCAGATGGTGCGCGTGGGCGTGGACTCGGTTCCGGTGGTGCTGCTGACCACGCTGTTCACCGGGATGGTGCTGGCGCTGCAAACGTACCGGGGGTTCGAGCGGTTTCACGCCGAGGGGTTCGTGGGCTCGGTGGTGGCACTGTCGCTCACCCGGGAGCTGGCGCCCGTGCTCACGGCGCTCATGGTGATGGGGCGGGTGGGCTCCGCCATGGCCGCGGAGCTCGGGACGATGCGGGTCACGGAGCAGATCGACGCCCTCTACGCGATGGCCACGGAGCCGGTGCAGTACCTGGTGGTGCCGCGGGTGGGTGCGTCGGTGGCGATGCTGCCGGTGCTGACGCTGGTGGGCGACGCGGTGGGGATCGTGGGCGGCGCCGTGGTCTCGGTCGGGCTGTTCCACGCCAACAGCTACGTGTACTGGGAGCGCAGCTTCCAGTACCTGGAGGTCAACGACGTGACCTCGGGGCTCATCAAGGCGGCGTTCTTCGGGCTGGTTCTCGCGGCCACCGGCTGCGCCAAGGGGTTCTATACCACCGGCGGGGCCGAGGGGGTGGGGCGGTCCACCACCTCGGCGGTGGTGTTCGGCTCGCTCTCGATCCTGGTGTCGGACTTCTTCCTCACGAAGGTGCTGTTCTGACATGACGGTGGCGGCCACCCCCAAGATCGCGGTCCTCGGGCTCAAGAAGCGGTTCGGGGATCTCGAGGTGCTGCGCGGGATCGACCTCGAGATCATGGCCGGCGAGTCGCTGGTCATCGTGGGCGGCTCCGGGGCGGGCAAGTCGGTGCTGCTCAAGCACCTCATCGGCCTGCTGCACCCCGACGAGGGGCACGTGATCGTGGACGGGATCGACCTGTCGCTGGCGAGCCCGCAGGTCGCGCTCGGGCTCAGGAAGCGGTTCGGGATGAGCTTCCAGGAGGGGGCGCTGTTCGACTCCATGACGGTGTTCGAGAACGTGGCCTTTCCTCTCCGGCGGCACACGGACTGGCCCCGGGAGCGGATCGCGGCGCGGGTGCGGGAGTGCCTGGCGACGGTCCGGCTCACCGGGGTGGAGGGGAAGTACCCCGCGGAGCTCTCGGGCGGGATGCGCCGGCGGGTCGGGTTCGCCCGGGCCATCGCGCTGGAGCCGGAGATCCTGCTGTTCGACGAGCCCACCACCGGGCTCGACCCCATCAACACCGCGGTGATCGCCTCCGTGATCAACCGGATGCGGCGCGAGCTGGAGGTGACCTCGGTGACCATCACCCACGACATGCAGCTGGCCTTCTCCGTGGCCGACCGGCTGGCGATGCTCCGGGGGGGGCGGATCGTGGCCCTGGGCACGCCGGAGGAGTTCCGCACCCACCCGGACCCGTACGTGCAGGCGTTCCTCAAGGGGGAGGTCGTCGAGGACGAGGAGGTGGCGTCATGACGCCCGCGGCCAAGATCGGGCTCTTCATGCTCATCGGGCTCATCATCCTCGGGGTGTTCGTGATCAAGATCGAGGACATCCCGGTCGCCGAGCGCGGCGAGCGCCTGACGGTGGAGGCGAGGTTCCCGTCGGTGGCGGGCCTGGACCCGAAGGCGCCGGTGCGCATCGCGGGGGTCCGGGTGGGGAAGGTGACGGGGATCCGCCTGGAAGGGCGCGAGGCCGTGCTCACGCTGTCGCTGGAGCCGGACGTGATCCTCTACGCCGACGCCTCGGCCCGCATCGCCTCGCTGGGGATGCTGGGCGACAAGTACGTGGAGGTGTTCCCGGGGTCGCCGGGGGCGGGCCCGCTGCCGCCGGGCACGGTGCTCGAGGGGGGGTCGCCACCCACCTTCGACGAGGTGCTCAAGATCGCCACCGACATCGGGGCGGACGTCAAGGAGGTGACCCGCGCGCTCCGCCGGTCCATCGGCGGCGACCGGGGAGCGGCCAGGATCGAGGAGATCGTGGAGAACATCCGACAGCTCTCGGCGGACCTCCGCGAGCTGGTGGAGGCCAACCGGGGCGGGGTATCGGACACCGTGGCCAACTTCCGCGAGGCCTCGGCGACGCTCAAGGAGCAGCTGCCGGTGCTCGCGGACAGGCTGAACCGGCTGGCGGACTCGCTGCAGGGGGTGGTGGACGAGAACCGGGACGACCTCCACGCCTCCCTCGCCAACATCCGGGACCTCTCCGAGCGGCTGCGAACGAGCGCGGACAACCTCAACGTGATCACCGGCAAGATCGCCCGCGGCGAGGGCACCATCGGCAAGCTGGTGAACGACGAGACCACGGTGGACAACCTGAACGAGACGCTGGAGTCGATCCAGAGCGGGGTGGAGACGCTCAGGAACACGGTGGGCCGGTTCGAGCGGTACCGGCTGGACATGACGCTGGCCTCGGAGTCGCTGCCCGGGGTGGACGCGTCGCGCTCCACCGTCGGGTTCGACCTGTGGACCGACGACCGCCGGTTCTTCCGGGTGGAGTACGTGGACTCGCCGTTCGGCAAGCGCAAGGTCAAGAGCGAGACCGTGACCACCGTGTACGACGACGGCCGTACCGAGACCTACACCCGGACCTCCCGCAAGATGGACGACACCGGGACCTACAACGCCCAGATCGGGTTCCGCCTCTTCCCGCGCACGACGGTCCGGGCCGGGCTGTTCGAGTCGCAGGGGGGGGTGGCGGTGGATCAGCGGTTCGACGTGGGGCGCCATCCGCTGCTGCTGTCGGTGGCGGCCTACGACTTCGACCGCGAAGAGGACGGCTCGCCCCACCTCCGGCTCGAGGGCCGCTACTTCCTCACCCCCAACGTCTTCCTCTCGGCGGGGTGGGACGACCCCACCTACTCGAGGCACTCCTCCGTGCTCGTGGGCGCCGGCATCACCTGGACCGACGAGGACATGAAGTACCTGCTCGGCCTCGCCAGCCGCGGGTTCTGAGGGCGTGGGCAAGGGGAGCGGCTTCCTCTGCACCGAGTGCGGCGCGGGCTCGGGGACGTGGCTCGGCCGCTGCCCGGCCTGCGGCACCTGGGGAAGCCTGGCCCCGGCCCCCGAGGCTGCCGGGGGCGTGCCGGCCAGGCCGGCCGCGGAGCCGGTCCCGCTCGAGGAGGCCGGTGCGGCCTCCCCGCCGCGGATCCCCGTGGGCCCGGAAGGGCTCGACCGGGTGCTGGGCGGGGGTCTGGTGCCGGGATCGGTGGTGCTCCTGGCCGGCGAGCCCGGGATCGGGAAGTCCACCCTGCTGCTCCAGATGGCGGGCTCGCTCGCGGCCTCGGGGGAGGTGGTGGTGGCCACCGGCGAGGAGTCGGCGGAGCAGGTGGCGCTGAGGGCGCGGCGCCTGGGGATCTCCGGCCGCGGAGTGGTGCTGCTGCCCGAGACCTCGCTCGAGGCGGTGCTGGAGCGCCTCGGGGAGCGGCGGCCGCTGGCGGTGGTGGTGGACTCGGTGCAGACCATGGCCAGCGGCGAGGTGGGGTCGGCGCCGGGCTCGGTGGCGCAGGTACGGGTGGTGGCCGCGCGCCTGCTGGAGTGGGCCAAGCGCCACCAGGTGCCGGTGGTGCTGGTGGGCCACGTCACCAAGGAGGGCGCCGTGGCCGGGCCCAAGCTCCTCGAGCACCTGGTGGACACGGTGCTGTCACTGGAGGGCGAGCCGGGGCACGAGCTGCGCGTGCTGCGCGCCTCCAAGAACCGGTTCGGCACGGTGGCCGAGACCGCGCTGTTCGCCATGACCGGCCGCGGGCTCGAGCCCGTCGCGAACCCCTCCGCGTGGCTGCTCGAGGACCGTCGTGCCGGCTCGCCGGGGTCGGCGGTGGCGGTGACGGTGCAGGGGACGGTGCCGCTCCTCGTGGAGGTGCAGGCGCTGGCCGCGCCCACCGCCCTCGGCACGCCGCGGCGGGTGGCGCAGGGGGTGGAGCCCGGGCGGCTCGCCCTCCTGCTCGCGGTGCTGGAGCGCCGCGCCGGCCTCCGCCTCGCCGATCGCGACGTGTACGTGAACGTCGTGGGCGGCATCGCGCCGCGGGAGCCGGGGGTGGACCTGGCGGTGGCGGCGGCGGTTCTCTCCTCGCTCGCCGACCGGCCGCTGGCCGCGGACCTGGCGGTGTTCGGGGAGGTGGGCCTGCTCGGCGAGGTGCGGGGGGTGAGCCGGCCGGTGGAGCGGGCGAGGGAGGCGCGGCGGCTGGGGTTCGCCCGGCTGGCGGTGGCGGCGCGGGATGCGGCGGCGGTGGGGGATGGCGCGGTCTCCCTGCCCACGGTCGCCGAGCTCGAGCGCCTCCTGGCGGGGGCCGGCTGAGCGTCCCGGCGCCGCCGGACGCCTCGCGCGCCGGTGATAGACTGGCCTCACGGTGACGAGATCGGGAGCGGATCTCGAGCGGGTGGCCGAGCTCCTGCGGGAGGTGGAGCGGCTGCGGCGCCTCGCGGCGCTGTACGGTCAGGACCACCCCTCGGTGGAGCCGGCGGCCGCACGGCTGCGGGAGGCTGCGGGGGCGCTGCGGGCGGGGCGGGCGGTGCTCGAGGTGCGCCCCTCGGGGTTCCGGCGGGGGGAGGACCGGCTCCCGGACCGGGGCGGCGCCCTCCGCCGGCTGGCCTCGGCGCTGTTCCGGCGCGGGGTGGTGGGCGTCGTGCTCGACCCGCCCGTGGACGGCTCGGGCCTGGCGGCGCTGGCGATGGAGCTGACCCGGCCCGGGGAGGCCGGCGGTGCCAGCCGGCTGCTCGCGCTCGCGGAGCCGGTGCGCGGGCTCGCGCTGGTGCCCCTCGACGTCTCGCGGTTCGTGTTCGGCCCCGGCGCTGGAGCCGGGGGCGGCGCGCTGTGGGACCTGGTGGTGCGCGACCTCACCGGCGGTGCCGTGAGCGGCGGCCCCGGCGGCGGCGCGGGTCCACGCGAGATGGCGGGGCTGGCCTCCGGCGCGGGGGATCCGTACGGGTTCCTGGAGCTGCTCTTCGAGCGGGTGCTGGTACGCCTCGGGGAGGCCGAGCGGCAGGGCCGCCTCCTGGACGCCCTGGAGCTGCTGCGCGCGGTGCGCGAGCTGGTCGAGGCGCTGGCGCAGCCGGCCCGGGCCGCGGCGGCGCGCCTCCTCGTCCGGGGCGCGCACCCGCCGGAGTCGCTGGCCGCGGGCCTCGCGGAGCTGCTGGAGCCCGGCCTCTTCCTCGACGCGGTGGAGGCGCTGCTCGCCGAGGGAGTGGCGCTGCCCCCGGCGGTGGAGCGCCTCGTGTACCAGATGGCGGCGCCGGCCGAGGAGGCGGCCGATCCGTGGCGGCGGCGGGGCCTCGACCTCGACCCGGACACCGTGGAGCGGGCGCGGGCGCTGCTCGTCCGCCTGCCGGCGCTGTCGGTGGCGGCGGAGCCGGTGGAGGAGGCCACGCCGGTCGTGGAGCTGCCGGAGGTGGCGGGCGTGGTGGAGCGCCTCGGCCTGGCGGCGCGGCTCGCCGCGGGGTTCGAGGAGGCCGCCATCGGGGCGGAGCTCGATCGCGTGCTCGCCGACGCAGCGGGAGATCCCACCCCCGGGCTGCTCGGGGCGGTCGCGGAGCGGTTGCTCGAGGTGATCCGGCTCGGCCGGTTCGAGACCGCCGCCCACCTCGCGGCCCTGCTCGTGCGCTCCGGCGACGAGGAGGCCCTGGAACGGGTGACGGGGCCGGAGGGGGTCGAGGCGCTGCTCGAGGCGTTCGCCACCGCCGGCAAGGACCAGCGGGGCCGGATCATGGCGGTGGTGCGGGCGCTGGGCGAGCCGCTGGTGCCGGCGATGCTCCGGCGCCTCGGCGAGGAGGAGAACCTCTCCGCGCGGCGGCGCCTGATGGAGATGGTGGCGGCCGTCGGCGCACCGGCGATCCCGCACCTGGCCGTGCTGCTCCACGACCGCAGGTGGTACGTGGTCCGCAACGCGCTGCTGCTGCTCCGGCTGCTCAGGGATCCCGAGGTGGGCGACCGTGCGGCGGCGCTGCTCGGCCACCGTGACCCACGGGTGGTGGCGGAGGCGACCCGGAGCCTCATCGCCTCTCGCGACCCGAGGTGGCTCGAGGGGCTCGAGGCCCTGCTCGGCTCGGACGACCCGCGGGCCTTCCGCGAGGGCCTCGCCATCGCCGGGAAGATCCACCACCCGGCCGTGGCCGCCAGGCTGCTGGCCCAGCTCGAGCGGCGGCGCGGCCGCCGCCTGCGCGAGCCGGAGACCCTGTCGCTGATCGAGACCATCGGCAGCTTCCACCTGCCGGAGGTGGTGGCGGCGCTGCGCGAGCTCGCGGAGCTCCCGGGCTGGCGCTACCCGTTCCGGCTCACCCCGGTCCGGGAGGCGGTGGCGCGGGCCGCGGCCAAGCTGCCGGAGCCGGAGGGGCGGCGCATCCTCGAGCGCCTCGCCGCGCAGCGGGACCCGGCCGCCGAGGTGGCGCGGCGGGCGCTCGAGCGGCGGGAGGCGGGGCGGTGACCCCCACGGGGCGGCTCCTCGCGGCGCTGGGGGCGGCGATCACCGCCCGCCGCTTCTACCCCGCGGACCACCCACGGATGCGCGAGGCCATGGACCGGCTCGAGGCGGTGGCGCTGGAGGCCGTGGGCGGGGGAGAGGTCACCCTCCTCGAGCTGGAGGGGACGCTGGTGGTGGACGGCGTGCCGCCGGAAGGACACGTGCCTCCGGTGCTGGTGCGGGCGCTGGCCGCGACCGGCGTGGACCTGGTGCGCGTGGCCGCCGGGGTCACGCGTGCGGAGCTCGAGCGGCTGGTGGAGTTCCTGGCGGGGTTCGGCGAGGAGGAGCTGCCGCGGCTCGAGCACGTGACGGTGGGGAAGGCCCACCTGGGCGGGGCGGCGGAGGGAGGGACGGGGGGGCCGGCGGCGGCGCCGGAGGCGGTGGCCCGGGATCGGGTGGCGGTGGTGGCCGAGGGGCTCGCCCCTGCCCGCGAGGGCCACGCCCCGGACGGGCGCGCGCTGCTCGAGGTGGTGGAGTCGCTGGACGGTGCGGCGGCGCGCGTCGCGCGGGCGGGCGACCTCCTGGCGCCCGCCGAGGCGGCGAGCTGGCACGAGGTGCACGCGCACAACGTGGCCGCGCTCGCGCTGCTCCTGGCGCGGGCGGCCGGGCTCGCGCGCGCCGCGCGCGTGGACCTCGGCCTCGCCGCACTGGTCCACGACATCGGACTCCTCGGCAGCGATCCCGTCACCATCGCCGCGGCGCTCGAGGCGGGCGAGGAGGAGCTGGCGGTGGCGCCGGATCACCCGCGGAGGGGGCTCGAGTTGCTGGTGGGAGACCCGGTCCTGCCCCCGCTCGCCGCGGTGGTGGCGTGGGAGCACCACTGGCCCGCGGCCGGCGAGCGTGGGCGGTCTCCGCACGTGGCGGCGCGGCTGGTGGCCGTGGCCGACCGCGCGGACCTGGCGCGGTGGCGGGACGAGGACGCGGCCGGCGCGGGCGGGGCGCCCGCCGGGCGCGACGCCGAAGGCCTCGATCCGGACCTCCTCTCCCTGCTCGTGGCGCTCGGAGCCGGCGGCGGGGGGTGAGGCTCACGCCGGGGCGCGGTGCGGCGCGGCGAGGAAGCAGCCCACGTACCCGTCGCGCTGGCGGAGGGCGGCGAGCGGGACCGAGGCCCCGGACAGCTCGCGCCGCATCCCCTCGTACAGCCGGCACAGCTCGAACCGGTTACGGAAGAGCCACATCTCGAGCGGCTCGCCGGGCTGCAGGTCGGGCGTCTGGATCGGGAGCTCGAGGGCGTGGATCAGCATGTCGTCCTCGTGGCGGTAGAGGCCGAACACCCAGGTCCGCTGCCCGCCCGCGAGGTAGGAGACCACGACGAGGTCCTCCGGGACCGCCACCGGGCGCTCCTCGGGCCCCGAGGGGCGGCCCATGGCGAGCACCCTGAGGTTGCGGAGCAGGTCGCCCGCCTCGTGCTCCTCGCCCTCCGGCGGAGCGGCCCACACCGTGAGCTCGGCGAGCTCCAGCGGGGGCAACCCCTTGAGCCGTGGCACCCCCAGGTACCGGAGCCCGAACCAGGGCCCGCCGGCCCGGTCCGGGTCCAGCGGCCACGCGAGCCAGCGCAGGCCCCAGGCGGAGACCGCGAGCGGGGCACGCCCGCCCAGCTCCCGCTCCAGCTCCTCGAGGAACGGGGCCGTGACCACGATCCCCTGGTTCAGGAGATGGCCGGCGTCGTCGATCCGGACGGCGTACCGCCGCGGCGACGCCTCGCCGCCCGTCCCGCGACGGTCGAGAAGCGGGGCGAGGAACCGGTCCACCCGATCGGGGTCGTACCCCGCGTGGACCAGGAACTCCGCCATCTCCTCGATCTCGCGCTCCGCCTTGCCGGTGGTGAGCCGCGCCAGCTCCACGATCCCGTGCCCGAAGAACTCGTACCGGACCCCGTCCGCACCCGGCGACGGCATGGGCACGAGGTGGTAGGTGGCGAAGTTGGCGGCCATGCGGATGCCGCGGGCGAAGGGGAACCCGCGCTCGCGCAGCTCGTCGTAGCGGAGCAGGATCTCGCACGCGGCGCCGACGACGCGGAGCGCCCGGCGCGCGGAGTAGAACGCGCCGTCGCCGAGGTGCTTCTCGAACTGGAGACGGTACCGGCCGGCGATGTCGGCGAGCCCGTTCTGGAAGGCGAACATGAAGCGGAGCGCCCGCTCCTCGGCGGCCCGCCCGGCCTTGCGCACCTCCTCGAGCTCGGTGGTGAACGACACCAGGTCGTAGATGAGCCCGAACCGGCGCACCGCCGAGTCCACGACCCCGGGACGCGCGAAGTCGAAGGGGCGGATGGTGGGGGCGAGCGCGACGGGCGGGCGCCGGTCGGCGAGCACCGGGGTGGGGCCCGGGGTGGCCACCCGCGCGACCCGCCGCCTGAGGGCCATCACGAGCTCCGATCGCTTCAGCGCCAGCCCCAGCGTCGTGAGGAGCTCGCGGGTGGACGGGTCGGCCACCTCGTCGGCGGCCCCCATCCGCTCGAGCAGGCGCCACAGCGCCGGGGTGAGCGGGAGGGTCGCGGCGGGCGGCTCGCCCCCCGCCAGGAGGGCGAGGGCGGCGCGGAGCGCCCGCTCGCGGGCGAGCAGCGTCTCCAGACGGCCCCGGACGGCCGCGAGCGTGCGCACGAAGGAGGTCGCGTCGCGCCGGTGGTGCGCCTCGACGTAGGCCGGAAGGAAACCCAGCTCGGGCTCCAGGCGCCTGAGGGCCAGCGCGAGGCCGTCGGCGGCGAGCGCCCGGATCAGCGGGCGCGGCGACCCGCGCGGCTCCGCCGAGAGCCTGCGGAGCCGGTCGCCGGCCTCCTGGACCGCGCGCAGGAGCTGCTCGGCGAGGCTGCGGGCGCAGGCGAAGCGGATCGTCTCGGCGTCGCCCCGCGTCGCGTGCGGGTCGCGGTGGACCACCAGGGCGGGGACACGCCCCAGCGCCTCGAGGCACTCGGCGGCCACGGCGAGGGCCAGCACCTCGGGCAGCCTCCGGCCGGCGTCGCTCACCAGCGCGTTCTCGAACGCCGGCACCAGGATGGCGCGCCACGCCGCGCGGAGCTCGCTCAGCTCCCGCTTGTCGGTGCGCCCGCCGGCGCGGAGGGCGACCCGGTACGCCACCTCCTCGTCCACCATTCGCTCCAGGCGGGAGCGCACCGTGGCGAGCAGCTCGCCGGCGTGCACCGGGTACCCGAGCGTGACCACGGTCTCGTCGTCGGCGGCGAAGATGGGGTAGGGCTCGGGGAGCGCCCGGGCGAGCCCGGGGAACAGCGCGGTCCAGCCACCCGCGACCTCCTCGGGGGTGAGCGCGACGGCGGCGCCGAGCTCCTCCTGGAGCACGCGCTGGATCCTGGACGGCGGTGTCCCCACACGTTCATTGTACTGCCGCGGCGGGGCCGGTCGGGGCGGCCTCGCGGTCGAGGGCCCGGTACGCGATGGCCTCCGCGAGGTGGTGCGGCCGCACCGTCTCGGCGCCCTCGAGGTCCGCGATGGTGCGGGCCACGCGGAGCACGCGGTGGTAGGCCCGTGCCGAGAGGCCGAGGGTCCGCGCCGCCCGCTCGAGGAGGAGGCGACCGTCGTCGTCGGGCGCTGCCCAGTGCGAGATCTCCGCGGTGCCCATCTCCGCGTTGCAGCGGATCCCGGTGCCCGCGAACCGCCGCCCCTGCCGCCGTCGCGCGGCCAGGACGCGGGCCGCCACCGCGGCCGAGGGTTCGCCGCCGCCGGCCGCCGCGAGCTCCTGCCAGCGCACCGCGGGCACCAGCACCTGGAGGTCGATGCGGTCGAGCAGCGGTCCGGAGAGGCGGGAGCGGTACCGCTCGACCTGGCGCGGCGTGCACCGGCAGTCGCGCTGGTCGGAGCCGAGGTGGCCGCACGGGCAGGGGTTGGCGGCGGCCACGAGCTGGAAGCGGGCGGGGAACTCGAGCGCGGCCCTGGCCCGCGCCACGGTCACCGTGCGGTCCTCGAGGGGCTGCCGCAGTGCCTCCAGGACGTCGCGGCGGAACTCGGTGAGCTCGTCCAGGAACAGGACCCCGTTGTGCGCGAGGGAGACCTCCCCCGGCTCCGGGACGCTGCCGCCGCCGATGAGGGCCGCGGCCGACACCGTGTGGTGGGGGGCCCGGAACGGGCGGGCGGCGAGGAGGCCCCGCGGCCTGGGGACCCGCCGCGAGACCGAGTGGACGCACGTGGTCTCCAGCGCCTCCCGGCGGTCGAGCGGCGGCAGGATCCCGGGCAGCCGCCGCGCCAGCATGGACTTGCCGGTGCCGGGCGGGCCCATCAGGAGAAGGTGGTGGCCGCCGGCGGCGGCGATCTCGAGCGCACGCCGTGCCTGGTGCTGGCCCACGACGTCGGCGAGGTCGGGGACGTCCGGTGTGGCGGCGCGGGCCGGCGCCTCCCGTGCCTCGGGAAGCTCCCGGCCGTCGCGGAGCGCGGCGACGAGCTCGGCCAGCGTGGCGGCGGTGCGCACCGCGAGCCCCTCCACCACGGCGCCCTCGGCGGCGTTCCCCCGCGGCACCACCAGCTCGCCGATGCCCCGGTCACGTGCGGCCAGGGCCACCGGCAGCACGCCGCGCACCGGAAGCAGCCGGCCCTCGAGGGAGAGCTCCCCGAGCAGCAGCCGGCCCTCGAGGGCCGTGGCCGGGATCGCCCCCGCCGAGGCGAGGAGCCCCACCGCGATGGCGAGGTCGAGCACCGCTCCCTCCTTGCGCTCCCCGGCCGGGGCGAGGTTGACCACCACGTTGGCAGGCTCGGGCCGGTGGCCGCAGCGGCGCAGCGCCGCCAGGACCCGTTCCTTCGCCTCCCGTACCGCGGCGTCGGGAAGGCCGACGATGGTGAGAGCGGGGAGCTGGGCCCGGTGCCGGTCCACCTCCACCGTGACGAACAGCGCACCCACCCCGCGGGGGGTGGCGCTCAGGACCTTGGCGAACATGACGCTGCCTCCCTGGCAGCGTGGATGGGACGGGATCAGGGTGCCATCCCGCGCGCCGCCTGTCAACCCCGCCGTCCCCCGAGAACCTCCCCGGGGACTCCTGCGACGACGTCTCGGGTACGCCGTCCTCCCCGGCGGAGGTGCTGCCCGCGCCGTGCGGCCCCCCGCAGCAGCCGTAGGCCGCAGCCAGCGGGGATCGGGGGGTCGGAACTCGACTCACGCCCGGCCCCGGCTCCGCCGGGGCGCCACGGCGCGCGGGTGGTCCGCCCGCACGCGCGTCCGTGGCCGTGGAGCCTTCCACCCCCGCCGCGCGCCGGCGCCCGGCCGGGGTCGCGGTCCCGGCGGCGGAGGCGGATGAGGCTCCGGTCGTGGAGGGGGCCGCTCAGCGCCGGGTGTGCACGGGGGGCTCGCCGGGGTAGAAGCGGCAGGCCCGGGCGAGCGCCAGGGCGTAGAGCACGGCGAAGAGCCCGAGGGCGGCGGCGTAGAGGGGCGGGGCGGTGAGGGCGAGACGTACCAGGACGGTGGCCACGGCGAAGCCGAAGTAGCGGAACACCACCGGAAAGCTGCTGGTGTACCGCAGCGAGAGCAGCACGACGAAGACGTCGGCGAAGATGAGGAGGGTGTAGAACACCTCGAAGAAGGCGAAACCGTGGCCCCGCTCGAGGAGGGTGATGAGGTCCCACGCGGCCAGCGCCGCCAGCGCCGCCAGGAGCGCGAGCGCCACGATCTTCTTCCCGGCGGCGAAGCTGGCGACCTGGTCGGCGTCGTCGGTGAAGGGGAGGTGGTGGTCGGCGCGCAGGTACACCGCCAGGGCGGCGAACACCGCGAGCGCACCGATGGCGTCGTAGAGGATGGCGGGGACGACCGGGCCCACCGTGGCCCATCCGAGCGGCTCCTGGACGCGGGTGAGCTCCTTGAAGGAGCGGCGCACCAGGATCAGCACCAGGACCTCGAACTGGCTGGCCACCGCGCCGCTCACCGAGCGGGCGAGCCCCAGCACCAGGTCCGCGAGCTCGGCCGCGAGCAGCACGGTGAAGGTGATCTCCAGCGCCCGGAAGTGGTTGCCGCTGAGGAGCGCGGCCCACCGCGGCGGCAACAGCCCCTGGCGGGTCGCCTCGACCCCGCCCAGGGCGAGCACGAAGACCGCGAGGAGCACGGTGGCCACCGCTCGCCGGGTGCGGGGCGCCGTCCAGACCGCCTCGACCCGGTCGAACACTGCGGACGGTGCGCCGAGCAGCGGGTGCATCGCGGGATCCTCCCGACGATGGTACCGGGACCGCGGCCGGAGGTACAATCGCGACGTGGGCGTCGCGCGCGAGCTTCTCCGCCAGCTGCCGCTCCTCGAGGGGCTCGGCCCGGACGACCTCGCCATCGTGGCGGCGCACGTGAGCCGGCTCGAGCTGGAGCGGGGCGAGACCCTGCTCGTGGAGGGCGAGCCCAACGACCGTCTGATCTCGGTCGTGAGCGGCCGCCTGAAGGTGTGGCGGCGGGGCGGGGTGGAGGAGATCGTGCTGGCCGAGGTGGGCCCGGGCGAGGTGCTGGGTGAGCTCACGGTGCTCGAGCCGGGGCCGGCGAGCGCCAACGTCACCGCCCTCGAGCCCTCGATCCTGGTGGCGCTGGCGGGTCGCGACCTCGAGCGCCTCGAGGCCGCCCGCCCCCGGGCCGCGGCCACCATCTACCGGCGGCTGGCGCTGATGCTCGCCCACCGGGTGGCCCAGGCCAACCGCCTGGTCGAGGCGTACCACGGCCTGCAGGAGACGCTGCTCGAGATCGGGCGCCTGCGCGACCGGTTCGAGCCGGGGCTGTAGGGGGCGTCACCCGCCCGAGGTGGGCCCGGCGGTGTCGATGCCCAGGCGCCGGATCATGTCGCTCAGCGTCTTGGGGGAGAGACGGAGCAGCTCGGCGGCGCGCCGCTGGACACCGCCGGCGCGCCGGAGGGCGTCGCGGATCAGGTGGCGCTGGTAGGCGCGCACGGCGTCGCGGAAGTCGAGCCCCTCCTCGGGGATCGCGGGGCGGGAGCCGGAGGCGGTGACCTCGCCCCGCACCTGGGGCGGGAGCACGTCGAGATCGATGGTGTCGTCCCGGCACAGCACCACCGCCCGTTCCACCGCGTTCTCGAGCTCCCGGACGTTCCCCGGCCAGGCGTAGGCGGTGAGGGCGTCCATGGCCGCGGGGGTGAAGCCGCCGATGTCGCGCTGGTTCTCCGCCGCGAACTTGCGCAGGAAGTGGTGGGCCAGCAGCGGGATGTCCTCCCGCCGGTCCCTGAGCGGCGGCAGCTCGATGGAGATGACGTTGAGCCGGTAGTAGAGGTCCTCGCGGAACCGGCCGCACTCCACCTCGCGGGCCAGGTCCACGTTGGTCGCGGCGATGATGCGGACGTCCACGGTGATGGGCTCCACGCCGCCGACGCGTCGGAACTCCCGCTCCTGGATCACCCGCAGTAGCTTGGCCTGCGTCTCCGGCGAGATCGTCCCCACCTCGTCCAGGAACAGGCTGCCCCCGTCGGCGGCCTCGAACAGCCCGCGGCGGCTGTCCACGGCCCCGGTGAACGCCCCCTTCACGTGCCCGAACAGGGTGGACTCCAGCAGCTCGGTGGGGATGGCGCTGGTGTGGACCGGGACGAACGGTCCTTCCGCGCGCGGGCTGAGCCGGTGGATGGCCCGCGCCACCAGCTCCTTGCCGGTGCCCGACTCGCCCACGATGAGGATGTTGGAGCGGGCCGGGGCGGCGCGGCGGATCAGCTCGAACACCTCCTGCATCCGGGGGCTCCTGCCCACGATCTCGCCCATCCCCTCGAGCTGCCGCCGGAGCTGGATGTTCTCCTCGCGCAGCCGCCGCCGCTCCAGCGCCTGCGCGATGACGTGGAGGACCTCCTCGTTCTTGAACGGCTTGGGGATGTAGTGGTAGGCGCCGGCCCGCATCGCCTCGATGGCGTTCTCGAGCGAGGAGTAGGCGGTGATCACCACGATGGGGAGCTCGGGGTCCGTGCGCCGCATCTCGGGGATCAGCTCGAGCCCCGGCCGGTCGGGGAGCATGAGGTCGAGGAGCACGAGGTCCACGTCCCCCTCCCGGAGACGCCCGAGCCCCTCGGCTGCGGTCGCGGCGTGGATGGTTCGGTAGCCGTGCCCGACCAGGAGGGTCTTCAGGACGTCCTGGAGGACGGGCTCGTCATCGACGATGAGGATGCTCGCGACTCCGCCCATGTCGGCAGCCGGAAGCGGACCACCGTCCCGCCCTCGGGCGGGCTCTCGAGCTCGATCTCGCCTCCGAGCTGACGGATGATATCACGGCTGATGGCGAGCCCCAGGCCGGTGCCGCCGCGTTCGGAGCGGGTGGTGAAGAACGGCTCGAACACCTTCTCGCGCAGCTCCTCGGGGATCCCGGGGCCGGTGTCGGTCACCTCCACCACCGTCTGGCCGTCACGCGCCCCCACCCACACCGACACCTGCCCGTCGGGACCGCTCGCCTCGAGCGCGTTGCGGACGAGGTTCCCCACCACCAGCTCCAGCGCCCCCGGGAACGCCGACACGCGGACCGGCCGCGTGGGGGCCTCCACCCGGACACGGCCCGAGGCCTCGAGCGTCTCGGCCACCTCCAGGGCCGCCGCCCGGGCCGCCGCCGCGGCGTCCACCACCTCGCGCCGGCCCCCCGTCCCGCGCGCGAGCTGCAGCAGGTTGGCCACGATCCGCGACACGCGGAAGCTCTGGCGCTCGATCTTGCGCACGAGGTCGGCGCGCGGGTCGTCGTCCGGGGTGAGCCCGGCCAGCATCTGGGCGTAGGAGGCGATGCCGGTCAGCGGCGTGTTGATCTCGTGGGCGAGACCCGAGGCGAGCCGGCCGAGGGCGGCCAGACGCCGCTCCTCGCGCAGGCGTTCCTCCAGGTGCCTGAGCTCGGTGACGTCCTGGAGGACGACGACCCGTCCCCCGAACTGGCCGCTCTCGAGCTCCAGCGCCGAGACCGTCACCAGGACGAACCGCGGCGGATCGGCCAGCGTGCGCGCCTCCACACCGGTCGCCCTCTCGGGGAGCCGTTCCCGCCACGCCTGGGGGAGCTCCACCAGGCTGGAGAGCGGGCGGCCCCCGAGGTCGCGCGAGGGGGTGTCGAGCAGCTCCGCCGCCCGCGCGTTGGTGGAGAGGATCCTGCCGGTGGTGTCGCAGACGAGGATGCCCGCCGCGGAGGACTCGATGATCCGCTGGGTGTTCGCGTGGAGGATGCGGTACTCCTCGGCCTGGCGGCGCAGCCCGGCGAGCAGGCGGGCGCTCTCGAGCCCCAGCGCCGCCTGCGCGGCGAACGCCTCCACCACCTCGCGGGCCTCGCGGCCGAGCGGGAAGATCCCGCGCCGGCGGCCCACGTACAGCAGCCCGTGCACCGTGCCGCCACGCTCGAGCGGCACCCTGAGCTCGTGCTCGGTGTGGAGGAGGGCGGCTTCCTCGGAGGCGGGGTAGGGCGCGTCGAGAACCGACTCGGGCAGCCTCCCCGGCACCCCCGCGGCCCCCTCCACCACCCGGAAACGGCCGCGGCCGTCGTGGAGGTAGGCGGAGATCGGCTCCACCTCGAGCCCTTCGCGCAGCGCCCGCACGAGGCTGTGCACGATCTCGGAGGGCTGCGTGGAGCGGGCCAAGTCGCGGGCGGAGTGGGTGAGCAACCACCTCGGAGCGGGCCGCCCATGGTACAGCCAGCGGTCGAGGATCGCCCCCACCTGGCGCCGGGCCGGGATCAGGAGCGCCACCAGTGCCACGCCGGTGACGAAGGCGAGGAGGCTCCGGATCGAGCCGGAGAGTGCGCCGCCGGCAGGGAGGGCGTGGTCGAGGACGGCGAAGGCCAGGCCGGCGGTGACCACCATCAGGGTGGCGGTGAGCGCGTCGCGGGTGATGGGCTCGAGGTCCCACAGGCGGTGCTCGAACAGGGCCGCGGTGAACCCCAGGGGAACCGCGACCACGGGGAGGACCGCCAGCCACGAGTACGCCGCCACCGGGATGCCCAGGAGACGGGGCAGGAGCACCAGCGCGACGTACGGCGTCAGGCCCACCACCATGCCCAGCGAGGCCCATTCGATCTGGCGCCGCACCGCCGCCACCCGGACCGATCGCCGCCACCGGTGCGCCTGCAGCGCCGCGCCCGCGACCAGGGCGGCCACGAAGATCGCCCGCAGCAGCACGGCGAGGTGCGGCCAGAGGGAGGAACCCCACGGCGCCACCGCCGAGGTCCCGGCCAGCAGGGCGAGGCCCGCCGCCGCCACGTCCACCAGCGGGCGCGGCGGCCGGCGTCCGGGGAACTGCCAGAAGAACCGGAGCAGGAGGTAGCCCACCGAGCCGCCGGCGGCGTGGTGGAGGAAGCCCAGGGCGGGGAGCGCCGCCGCCGTGCGGTGCGGCACGGCGGCGAGCACCAGGGCCGCGGTGGCGAGCAGGGCGAACGTGGGTGCCTCGGGCTTGGGGTTCCTGGCGAGCGTGAACAGGGCGCAGGCGAACCCCGCCAGAGCCACCAGCGTGCGCGAGATCCACACCGGGTCCACGTGCGGCGGCGGCGCCAGCACCGTCTCGAGGCGCGAGCCGTCGCGGCGCACGACCTCGATCCGGTGCCGGCCGACGGCGAGGCGGCGGAGCGGGCGCTCCACCTCGGTGAGGGCGCGCCCGTCGATGCGGACCACGAGGTCACCGGCGGCGAGGCCTGCGGCCGCGCCGCTGGAACCGGGCGGGGCCGCGTCCACCCGGATCCCGGCCTCGACCCAGGTCACGGGAAAGTCGAGGCGGAAGAAGCCGCGCACGGTGTGCACGGCGGACACCACCGCCACCGAGAGCCCCACCGCCGCCAGCGCTGCCACCGTGAGCCGCACCTGCATGGCGCCGCCGGTGAATGCAGCCCGCGTGCCGATGCCGGGGCGCGGGCGGCGGCGCGGGCGTCCGGAAAACCGGTCAGCCATCGTCCGGAGCGCCGCGCACGATGGCCACTCCCGCGGAGGTGCCGAGGCGGGACGCGCCGGCGGCGAGCATGGCCCGTGCCTGGCCCACGGTGCGGATCCCCCCCGCGGCCTTGACCCTCGCCCGGCCCGCGACCGTACGCGCGAGGAGCGCCACGTCGTGCACCGTGGCCCCGCCCGCGAGGAAGCCGGTGGAGGTCTTCACCCAGGCGGCGCCGGCCGCCACCGCCCGGCGGGCCGCCTCCTCCTTCTCGCCGTCGGACAGCAGCCCGCACTCCAGGATCACCTTGACCTCGGCGCCGTGGGCGGCGGCGGCGGCCACCACCGCCGCCACGTCGCGCTCCACCGCGGCCCATTCCCCGGCCCTGGCCCAGCCGAGGTTCTGGACCATGTCGATCTCGCGGGCCCCGGCCGCGGCTGCCCGGGCCGCCTCCGCCGCCTTGATCTCGGTGAGGGCGGCGCCGAGGGGGAAGCCGCATACGGTCGCCACGGCCACCCCGCTGCCCTCGAGGCGCGCCACGGCCCGCTCCACCCAGCAGGGGTTGACGCACACCGCGGCGAACCGCCACTCGCGGGCCTCGTCGCACAGCCGGTCGATGTCGGCCGCGGTGGCCTCGGGACGCAGCAGGGTGTGGTCGATGTAGCGGGCGAGATCGCGCGCGCGGTGCTCGGCCATGGCGTCCTCCAGGAACCGCCATTGTACTGCGCGTGGTGGCGCCCCGGTGGAGCCGGGGCGGGGTGCGGGCCCCAGGGGAATTCTCGACCGTGTCGGCCTCCGCATCGGGGGCCGCGGCCCGCCCACCGGCTGCTGGCCCACGTCCTCGCCCTCGAGGTCGCCGCCCGGCCCGACGCCGCCGCCGTCCCACCGCGCCTCGAGCCCCTGGCCGACCGGCTGCCGCGCGCCGCCAACCTCGCCGAGGGCCGCGGTCGCCGCGGCCGCGACCGGGCGCTGCGGCGGTGGCACCCTCCACGGCCGGCCGGCCCCTGGGGGCCGAAGCCCGCGCTCCCTGGAACGCGGCCGGGTGCGGTCGCCGCCGGGGCCATCTCGGTCGGCTCGGGCCGGCCCTCGATCTGGCCACGGCCATCGAGGCTTGACGTGGGGAGCGCACCCGGCTAGCCTCCGCGGGACCGGGCGGTGTACGGGAAGCCGGTGCGAATCCGGCGCGGCCCCCGCCACTGTGACCGGGGACGGGCCGCTCACGGCCTCGGCCAGCCACTGGCCGGCGCGATCCGGGGAACCGGGTTGACCGGTCGGGAAGGCGAGCGGACCCGGACGATCCGGGAGCCAGGAGACCGGCCGCCCGAGAACGAAACGGGAGGTTTCGCATGGCTCGTCGGTCCGTCCTTTCCCTCGTCATCGTCGTTTCGTGGCTCCTCGCGGCACCGGTCACGGGGGGCGAGCGCACGCCGGAGAAGAAGCGGGGCACGTCCCCGCCCGCCAGGTTCTCCGGGACCGTGACGGTCACCGCCACCGGGGAGGCGACGCCGGCCGACGAGATCCCGGCGGCGGTCACGGTGATCGGGCGCGAGGAGATCGAGGACGCCGGCAGCGAGGACGCCGCGGAGCTGCTGCGGCGGGTGCCGGGCCTCACGGTGGCGCGCTCCGGCGGCCCCGGCGCGCTCACCTCGCTGTTCACCCGTGGTACCGAGTCCGACCACACCCTGGTGCTGCTCGACGGGGTGCGCCTCAACTCGCCGTACTTCGGTGGCTACGACCTGTCGCAGCTGCTCACCGCCGGGCTGGAGCGGATCGAGGTGGTGCGGGGGCCGTACTCGGCGCGGTACGGCGCGGACGCGGTGGGCGGGGTGGTGAACCTGATCCCGCGCGCGCCGGTCCGGGGGAGGGCGGCGACCCTCGCGCTCGAGGGCGGCGAGGGGTCGTGGGCCCGGGGTGAGCTCACCGCCTCCTGGGGCGGGGGCGGGACCGGGGTCCTGGTTTCGGGCCTCCACCGCGAGGGCGAGGGGGAGCTCGCCAACTCGGGGTTCTCCACCGACCAGTGGCTGCTCCACCTGAGCCACGGCTGGGACGGCGGCCGGGTGGCGCTGCTCGGCCAGTACCTGGACGCCGACCTGGAGATCCCGTTCACGGGGGCCACCCTCACGCCCCGCCGCCGTCAGTCCTCGCGCCAGGAGCTCCTCGCGGTGCCGCTCGAGCTCCGGCTCGGTCCGGCCTGGACGGTGCGGGTGGTGGCCTCGCACGTCGAGCGGGACCTCGCCTTCCGCGATCCCGACGACCCGTTCGGATTCACCCGCTCCGACACCGCGGCCGACACCGACGAGCTCGAGCTCGAGAGCCGGCACCGGCTCGGCCGCCACGCCGTGAGCTGGGGCGGCGGCTGGCGCGGGGACACGGTGGACGACGCCTCCACCTTCGGGGTCAACCTCGAGGGGAGGGAGGTGACGGTGACCAGCGCCTTCGTGCAGGACCTGTGGCGGCCGGCGGAGGCGCTCACCGTGCTCGCCGGCGTGCGGTGGGACGACGCCGACGAGTGGGGCAGCGAGGTCTCGCCCCGCCTGTCCCTGGGCTGGCGGGTCGCTCCGGGCTGGGAGCTGGTCGCGGGGTACGGGGAGGCGTTCCGGCAGCCCAGCGTGGGCGAGCTCTACTTCCCGTTCTCCGGCAACCCGGATCTCCGGCCCGAGATCTCGCGCTCGTGGGAGGCGGGGGTGCGGCGGTGGTGCGACCGGCTCGACCTCTCGTGGCAGCTCGCGGCGTTCACCACCGACCTCGACGACCTCATCCAGTTCGACTTCGCCACCTTCACCTTCGCCAACGTGGCCCGGGCGGAGATCTCGGGCGCCGAGCTGGCCGTGGACGCCGGGGTGGCGGCCGGGGTGCGCGGGCGTCTCGCCCTCACCTTCCTCGACACCGAGGACGACGCGGGCCAGGAGCTGCTCCGGCGGCCGCGGTGGAGCGGGTCGTTCACCCTCGCGGGCCGCCCGACCGGGGCGCTGCGCGGGGACCTCACGGTGCGGTGGGTGGGGCCGCGCGACGACGTGGACCCCGTGACCTTCGCGCGGGTGCGCTCGGGCGGCTTCGTCACCGCGGACCTGGCCGTCGCCTGGCGGGTGGCTCCGGGGATCGAGCTCACCGCGCGCGTCCTCAACCTCGCCGACCGCCGGTACGAGGAGGTGCGCGGCTACCCGGCGCCACGGCGGCGGGTGCTGGCGGGGGTGCGTCTGGGGTCCTGACGCCGCCGGCGTGCCGCGGACGCCCGGGGACGAGGCAGGGAAAGGGGGCGGGCCGTGGGGCCCGCCCCGTCCGTGCCGACCGCCGCACGCGGGCGGCTACGCCGCCTCGGCGCCCTCCGCGCGCTCGGTGAGGACGCGCCGCAAGGTGTAGGCGAGGAACGCGAGGCCGGCCACCAGGAGCAGCGCGAAGAGGACGAAGTTGCCCCACTGCGGGGCGGCCTGGAGACGGTACGCCGACCGCACCGGCTCGAGGTAGAGGGCCCGCACCTGGTGCCGGACGATCGCCATGACCGCGATGGCCGCGGTGAGGGTGGCCAGCACCCCGGTGACGGTGCCGGCGGACGCCGCCGGCTCCCGCACCCGCGCGATCATGACCAGCAGCCCGATCGCGAGCAGGATGGCGAGACCGAGCGGCGCCAGGGTGGCGGCGCCGCCGGTCATCAGTCCCCTGAGCACGTGCGGCGGCAACGCGAGGAGGAGGACGAACCCGTCCGCCACCTGCGCCACCGTGGTCCACAGCAGCCACCGCCAGGCGGAGGCCGCGATGGCCCGGTTGGTCTCGACCTCGTTCCCGCGGGAGGCCTGCCGGACGGCCCACCAGGCGGTCACGGCGGCGGTGAACCCCAGCGACGCCAGCACGAAGTGGAGCAGCCGCGGCCAGTAGGCCCGGTCACCGAGGATGGCGAGGGGGCTCGCCGCGAGGCGGGGCCACAGCTCCGGCTGGCTGTGGATGAGGTTCACCGCCACGTGCAGCATGGCGATGAGCAGGAACGCCGCGGCGGCGACGACGAGCCACCCGGCTCCGCCCTCGCCGCGGGCCGGCGCCCCGCGGAACTTGTAGAGGTAGATGGCGTAGTAGCCCACCATGAGCGCCACGACGAGCCCGAACCAGAGCCACCCGAGCATGATCGTGGCCGGGTAGAAGTACTGCTGGTACAGCACCTGGAGGAACAGCAGCGGCGCCACGCCGGTGGTGATGGCGAGAGAGATGGCGAACGTGTTCACCGCGATCAGGCGACCGGCGAGGGCGCGGCGGGCGTCTCCGCCGCCCGCCAGCTCGAGGACGGCGGCCCACACGGTGCCGCCGAGAGCCAGGTTCATGAACAGCAGGTGAAGCACGAAGGTGAACACCAGCAGGACGTGGAACAGCCACGCCGGCCCCGGCAGCGGGGCGGCGTCGGGTGCAGGGACCAGCGGCAGCATCACGCGCCTCCCTTCTCGCCCGGTGCGGGCGTCACGAGCGACGTCAGGTAGTCGGCGAGGGCGTCACGTTCCTCCTCGCTGCCCACGAACGGTGGCATGTACGGGTGGGCGAGGCGGGACAGGTCCACCGGGCGCCCGTGAGCCGCGGCGTAGACCGCGCCCATCTCGCGGAGGTTCTCCAGCGTGCCCGAGATCATCCCCGCCACGAGGTCGTCCACCATCTCGGGGTCGTCGCGGATCTCCCCGGGCGCGGGCACCGCGTCGTGCATCTCGGAGGCCGGGGTGTCGCGGTGACAGGCGCGGCAGTCCCGCGCGTAGAGCGCCTCCATCGCCTCCCCCGAGGCGGCGGCGAACGCCGCCACCTCGTCGCGCGTGGGCAACGCCCTGCGGATCGACTGGTAGCCGTCGAGGGTGTGGCAGGCCCGGCACTGGGCGCGGAAGATGGCGGCCCCGAACTCCTCGGGGCCGGCGTCGCGGGCGGCCGCGACCCAGCCGGAGTGGGCGGCGATCCCCTCGGCGTTCAGCGTCTCGATCTGGTCCACCCGCAGCCCGTTGGAGAACATGTAGTCGTGGATCAGGTACGGCTTGCGCACTCCCTCGCGCAGCCGCTCATACCCCGCGAAGAAGGTGAAGGCCGCGAGAGCCAGGACCGCGGCCGTGCCGGCGCGCACGGTGCGCGGGGCGGCGAGCAGCAGGACGGCGGCCAGCGCGAGGGTGAGGGCGAGCGCCCACAGCAGGACGTGCCGGGTGGCGGCGAGCTGGGGCAGCAGGGCCTCGCCCCCCAGGAACAGCGCGCGCACGTTCGCGGGGAGCGCGGCCTCCCACAGCCGGTAGCCGGCGTAGGCCACCAGCGAGCCGCCCGCCATCCACCAGCCCAGGTAGCGGAGCAGCCGCGGGCGCGCCTCCGGCGAGGCCTTGAGCGCGGGGAACACCAGGAACGCGGTGGCCATCATGGCCACGATGCCGGTGCGCAGCACCAGCGCGGGAAAGTACGTCGGGTTGAAGAACCCGTCCCAGAACCCGCGGGTCTGGAGCCAGCGGCCGGGGGTGAGCTGGAAGGTGATGATCCCGTTGATGATCACCAGCGACATGTAGGCGGCGACGAAGTAGAGCCACCCCACGAGCAGGTGGGCGCCCTTCGAGATCCGGTCCCAGGTGGCGTAGTAGACCAGCGCGGCCACGATCTCGAGGATGAAGAACACCCACTCCATCGCCCAGCCCCAGACGTAGTTGTGGATGAGCGCCGAGATGGCGCCGGGCGCGATGAGCCCCGCCACCACCCAGATCCCCACCCCGGAGATGGCCCCGAAGACGGTGGAGACGAGGATGAGCACCAGCGAGCCGCGCCGGGCCAGCTCCCGGAGCTCGCGGTCGGCGCGGCGCACCGACAACGTCTCGGTGACGGCGATGACCAGTCCGCCGCCGATGGCGAAGTGGGAGACGATGACGTGGGTCACCGCCACGATCGCCATGAGCAGCGGGCCGCCCATCGCGACGTCCCACACCGGGTAGTCCATGGCAGCACCTCCTTCCCTTCGACCGGGCAGATAATAGCAATGAGTCCTGTTTCGTGCCACCGCTCGGCCGGTCCTTCCCGCATCGTAGGGCGCGCCGCCCCCACGCTCCAGCGCCGGAAGCGCCGGGACCTTCGCGGGCGATCCGCGATGGGGA
>CAYTTB010000013.1:0-24066 GCA_964440565.1 uncultured Thermoanaerobaculia bacterium | reverse complement strand
CGCAGCCGCACCCGGACCCGGAGCGGGATCCGAGTCGCGGCCGAGTGCTCGGCAGGCCCGGGCGGGGACGGACCCACACGGCCCGTCTCCCCGCTGGCCGGGCAGGCCGACGAGAGCAGGGAAGGGAGAGACGGAGAACGCGGCGGGGAGCGTGTCCCCGCCGCGCTGGATCTCCGGATCCGCGAGGATCAGTCCTCCGGCTCCTCGTCCGGGTCGACCTGGACCTCGCCCGGCGCGGCCGAGGCCTCCAGGTAGCGACGCGTGAGAGACTCGGTGGCGGTGGTGTCCCACCAGATCCCGCCCGGGCCGAAGTACTCCATCAGCTTCTCGGCGTTGGCCCGCTCGAAGTCGGTGTCCCACTTGGAGATGTCCGCGGAGATCCCGAGCCCCCAGAGGTTGACCTTCTGGGAGTGGCAGCTCACCGCACAGGCGTTGGGCATGCCGCCCTGGTCCTGGTACATGAGCGTCTTCTCCGGCGGGATGGGCTCGAAGGTGTGCGAGTGGATGTCGAAGTAGACGGCCGACTTGGCGACCTTGGGCATGTGGCACTTCGTGCAGCGGGACAGCCCCATCTCGCGTTCGGGTGCGTAGGGATGGTGGGTGTGGGCGCTCACCACCTTGGCGATGGCATCACGGTTGGCCTCGTAGTCCGCGACCATCTCCTTGGTGATGCTCTCGAAGTCGCCGTGGGTGGCGTGGCACGCCAGGCAGAGCGTGTCGTTGTCCACCTCGGTGGGGATGGTGACGCCGTCGGAGGTGATGCTCTCGACGATCTGGTGGTCGTTGGCGGTGTTCTCGTGCGGCTCGTGGCACTCGTAGCAGCGCACCGGGTGGAACGGGAAGGTGGGCTTGGCCGACTCGTAGAAGTCGTGCCACTGCTGGTGGTGCTGCTTCGAGGTCATGCCGTCGGGCCACCGTCCGGCGTGATCCACCCAGAAGTCCTCGAACGCCTCGCCCGAGCCCGGGATCCACTGCCGCTGTTCGGTCTCGTTGTACGGGAAGCCGTGGAGGTTGTCCGGGACCGACTTGGGGCGGATGTGACACTGGCCGCAGATGGCGTTGGCCTCGTCGGTGGAGAGCTCCTCCGGGTGCACGATCTTGGACGGATCGCCCCCGCCCAGGATGTGGGCCGAGCCGGGCCCGTGGCAGCTCTCGCAGCCGATGTTGGTGAGGTCGGCGTTGCCGTCGTGGTCGAAGTCCCAGTAGCTCGGATCGTCGGGCTGGAACAGGACCGCCGGGTAGAGGTCGGCCCGCCACTCGCCGTTGGCATCCTGGGTGATGGACTTGACGCCGGTGGAATGGCACCCGATGCACTGCTTGGAGTACGAGCGGGTGTTGTTGGCGGCGAACTCGGCCGCCGAGACCCCGGCGTGGAACTTCGGCTGGTCGTTGTCGTCGTACCAGTCGGACCCGTGGTAGACCACGTAGCTGTGGGTGGCCAGGTTGTACTGGATGGGCGAGATGTAGTTGTCCGCGGTGAGCCCGTCCGGCGTACCGGTGACGGGCACCCGCACCACGTACCGCTGCTTCCACCCCTCGCCACCCTGCGCCGCCACCACGATCATGGTGAGATCGCCGATGGTGATGGTGTAGTTGGTGCCGTCGAAGCCGAGGACCGGCGCGTACGGCTTGTACTTGTCGAACGGGGAGGAGATCGTGTTGAAGTCCAGTCCCTCCTCGAAGTCGTTGATCCCGTTCTGGTTGTAGTCGTTGACCAGGGTGTCGGGACGCGGAATCCGGATCTTCTTCCGGTGCAGGGTGTCGCGGAAGCCCGCCTTGTCCTGGTGGCACGCGATGCAGAACTCCGAGCCCACGTACACACCGGCCTCGAGCTCCTGCTGCGTGTACATGGTCCGGAGCTTCGCGATCGCGAGCTGCACCTGCGGCTGGCCGACCGAGGTCCTGACCTTGCCGTGGCTCACCGCGAGGGCCGGCCCCCCGGCGAGCGCCGGCGCGGCGATCAGGGCCGCGGCCGCGAGGACGATGATGGGACGCTTCATCTCTCTCCTCCTTTCACCCCCCGACGGGGGTCATTCCGACAGCAAGGCCGGGTCGCGCTGCGACCCGTGGACGGCGACGTGGCAGCTCTGACAGGTCCGGAACCGGGCCTGGGTGAGATCGTGGAACGCGGGGACGCCGGTGTGGCACTCGAGGCACAGGTCGGCGACCCGCGGGCGCAGCAGCTGGCGCGGGTTGGGTGTGCCGTGCGGCTCGTGGCAGTCCACGCACCCGCTCACCTCCCGCGGGGGGTGCGGGAACACGAAGGGGCCCGCCTTCTCGGCGTGGCAGTCGAGGCAGGCGCCCCCGGGCCGTGCGGCGAGCAGCCGTCCGCCCGGACCCTCGCCGTGGGCGGCGTGGCAGCGGGTGCAGTCGAGCGGCCGGTCCCCGGCCTCGCGGTGGGCGAAGGGAAGGCGGAACCTCGCCCGCACCTCGGCGTGGCACCCGCCGCACAGCTCCGGGACCGGCGCCGACAGCAGGGGCTCGGCGGGCGCGGGGCCGTGCCCGGACGCGTGGCAGTCGAGGCAGGCGACCCCGGCGCGGTCGTGCCCGGGGAGCGAGCGCGCCATCCCCTCGGCACGACCGGGGTGGCAGCTGCGGCAGGCGTCGGGCGCGGGCCGGCTGACGATGTTCGCGGTCGAGGGATCCTCCACGTGGGCCGCCGCCGGGCCGTGGCACCCCTCGCACGAGCGCTCCACGACGGCGGGATCCAGGCGGCGCATGGCCGCGGCGTGCGGGCCGGCGAGGAACGCCGCGGCCGTATCCTCGTGGCAGTCGGCGCAGGTGGAGGCCGCGACCGGTTCCCGGGCCGCGGCGGGGAGGGCCGCCAGGGCGGCGGCGAGGACCAGCGACGGCACGTCTCGGTGCATTCTCATCTCAGAAGCTCCAGGAGAGGGCGATCCCGTAGCGGGTCGCGGTGAAGTCGTCGATCTCGGCCAGTCTCTCGTCGTACGACCAGTAGTTCACGAACGCCGCGACGCGCGTCCCGGCCCCCGCGGGGACCGCGGCGCGCAGTCGCATGGACCAGGCGTCCACCGGCCAGGTCTCGCCCCGGTCCGAGAGCCACACGACGCTGGCGTCCACCTTCACCGGGCCGAGCTCGCCGGAGGCGTACCCGGTGGCGGTCCACAACGCGAGGTCGTAGCGGGACCGGCCCGCGGCGCCCCCGGGGAGAACGAGGTCGGTATCGGTGGTGATCGCGTCGGTGCCGAGGTCCAGCCCCGCGGTGGCCGAGCCGTCGGGCGAGGACCAGGCGCACCCCACGGCGACGGCGGTGGCGCTCGTGGAGCGCCCGGCCACGGAGGCGGGGTTCGAGGCCTGCTCGATGCGCAGCCGCGCGGTGAGGGCGAGGCCGCCGGAAAGCCGCAGGCGGAGGCGCGAGCTGAGCCGGTCCACCGTCGCCGGGTCGGTGCGGAAGACGTACCGCTCGAAGTCGCCGTGCTCGTACTCGGCGGTGGCGAGGAGACCGCCGGGACCCCGATAGGCGAGCCCGAACCGGCCACCGCTGGAGTCCCGCGAGACGTCCTCCGTCTCGCCCTCGGCGGTGCGCCGCCAGGTCACGTCCCGGCCGGTGGCGAAGCCGCCGAACCAGTAGGTGAGGCGGCCGAGATCGTGCTCGAACCCGAGCTCGACGCGGCTGTCCGTGGTGTCGAACAGCCCGTTCTCGGCGAGCGAGGCGGGGAACTCGAACCCGGTCCCCAGGGGGTTCGTCACCCGGAGGAGACGCTCCCCGAGAAGGGTGGAGTCCACCTGCCGGTCGCGGTAGGTGGCGTCGAGACGGAGCCGCCATCCGCGGCCCAGGGCGGCGCTGACGCGCACGGTGCCGGCGAGCGTGTCGGCGGCGGCCGAGCTGACGATCGTGTCCACGTACTCGACGGTGCCGATCTCCCCGCCCCCCACGGCGAACGTGCTCCACCCCGAGCCGGTGCGGTCGAGGTCCGCGCTCGACCAGAGGAGCGAGGCGGCGACCTCCACGCGATCGCCGGCCCACGAGAGCGCCGCGCGCGTCGTGGGCACGTCCTGGTCGTCATCGAAGCGCGTGGCGGCGTCGGCGAGGAGGTCGGGGTCGGAGGGATCCAGCGGGATCCCCCCGGGAAGCGGCGCGATCCGGTTCCGGCGCCGGTACGCGGCGTACGCCTGCTCGAGCTCGATCCGGACCGGGAGCCGCGTCGTCACCAGGCGGATCACCCCCTCGGTGAGGCTCTCGTCCAGGTCCTGCCGCACCGGGTACAGCTGGTTGAGGCCGTACAGCGGGCGCAGCGCGGTACCGGTCCGGTCCACCCGCCGCAGCTCGAAGGAGATCCGGGCCGCGTCCCAGCCGTCCCAGTCCATCCGCCCGTGCCAGCGGCTCACCGCCCAGTCGTCGCGGCGCCCGAAGGGGTCGTCGCCGCCGAGGTCGAAGAACGACTCGCGCCGGTCGTAGTCGAGGCGGATGCGCCACGGCCCCCCCGGCTCCAGGCGGACCCGCGCGTGGGACGTGGGCTCGGCCTCGCCGAAGCCCCAGGCGGCGAGGTGGAACGCGCGGCCGTCCGCGGCCCAGTCGAGGCGCAGGCTCTCCAGGGTGCCCCCCTCGTCGAGATCCCGCTGGCTGCGGAAGCTGGCCTCGTTGCCGGCCACCTGCTGCCACACGTAGGCCACGCCGAGTTCGCCGGTGAGCCCCTGGGCCGCGGCAGGCCCGGTGGCGAGGACGAGGGCTGCCGCGGCCAGCGCGATGGTGATGCCACGCCGCATGGTCGCTCCTTTCCGGTCGGGTCGGTCCGCGGCGGCGTCGGCCCGGCGGGGGCGCGTGGACGGCGCGCCGGGGTCGCCGCGGAGCGGGTCACGACGTACCTGGTGAACGGTTTCACAAGTGCTGCCCAGAAACGAACCGCGCCGCGTCGCGCGGGATGCCTCCCGCGGCGAGCTCCCGTACGATGGCTCGCGGGGCGGTCCGGCCTCACGTGCGGACGCACACCCTGGCCGCGGGGTCACGGTTCCGTGCGGACACCGGACAACCCGGCGCGCCGGACGCGCACCGACGCCCCCCGCCTTCGGGGCCGGGGAGCCGAGCGTGCCGACCGGAGCCGTCCGGGTTCCCGACATGGTCTCCACTTCGCAAGATGGCGACGTGTCACGGTAGCGTCAAGCCTATGTACGTACGAACCTATAAGGATATGACGGGATACCGAGACAAACGACGCCGGGAGGTTTTCTCCTGCGGACTTGACAGACGGCGCCTGGGGGTCTAGCTTTGGATGAGACGGTGAAACTGAGTCTGGAGACGTGACATGGCCAACCTGACCCAGCGCGCCCAGAAGCTCTTCATCCAGTACCTCAGGGAGAACAACCTGAAGGTGACGCAGGAGCGCCTCGCACTGCTTGAGGAGATCTTCGAGGCGGAGGAGCACCTCGACGCGGACGAGCTGCTCGCGCGGATGAAGGCCAAGAAGAAGAAGGTCTCGCGGGCCACCATCTACCGGACGCTGGACCTCCTGGTCCAGTGCGGCCTGGTGCGCAAGAGCCGCCTCGGCCAGGAGCATTACTTCTACGAGAGGGTGCAGCCGGGCAAGCGGCACGACCACATGGTGTGCACCAACTGCGGGACGATCATCGAGTTCTGGGACCCCCAGCTGGACGAGCGCCAGCGCCAGATCTGCCGCGACCACGGGTTCCGGCCGTCGTTCTACTCCATCCAGATCCAGGGGCTCTGCGCGGACTGCCAGAAGCTGGAGCAGGAGAGCGAGTTCCTCGACTAGCCGGGTCATCCATCACGATCGTCGCCACCGGCGCCCGGGGCGCGGCGGGCCGGAGCGTGCGTCCCGCCTCACGCGGGCGCCGCGCGGCGGTGCCTCCCACCGTCACCGCGCCCGTACGCGGAGGTGGGTACGGTCCGAACCCGAGGGACCGCGTCGGAGACCGCGGCCGCATCGGTGAGCGGGTCCGCATCCGCGATTCCGCCCCGAGGCGGCGCCGGCGGCAGCGCGACGTCGCGCGGAGCCCGCGGTGCAGCCCGCACGTTCGCCCCGGTGGTGGCGCCGGCGCGGCCGCCACGTCCATGCCAGGTCGCGGGCGCGGCGCCCGGTGCGAATGCGGTGGCCCCGCCGGCGCGGCGCCACGCGCCGGGCCGATCCGGGTCGCCGGCGCCGGACTTCCCACATGCGGGAATCCAACCCAGGCCGAGCCGGTCCCCACCTTGTCGCCCCACCCACCGTGACGGAGAGAGCGGGAGAGCACGAAAAGCGGCGGGGCCGGGGCCCCGCCGCGAGCGATCGTGGTGCGGTGGGTCAGAACTTGATCTTCAGGCCCACCTGGTACTGGCGCGGGTCGCCGGGATCGCTCTTCTCGCCGAAGTCGCTCCGGATGTTGCCGTGGCGGTCCACCAGCTGCGTCTGGGTGGTGCGCCAGTTCTCGTTGTCGAACAGGTTGAACACCTCGCCCAGGATCTGGACCTCGTAGTCCCCCCAGATCCGGAAGGTCTTGGCGAGCCGGAGGTCCACCCGCCGGTACCAGGGCTGACGGAACGAGTTCCGCGGGTAGTGGTACCAGACGCCCGGGGCGATCTCGATGGTGGCGCGGTCGTTGTAGTAGCGGTCGTGGTTGAGGTCGGGGTAGCCGGCAGCCGTGAACGGGAACCCGGAACGGATGAACACGATGGTGGAGAGGGTGATGTCGTAGGGGAGCATCACGGTGGCCGAGGCCACGAACTTGTGCTTCACGTCGAAGTTGGAGGGTCCCCACTCGGCGTCGAGGTTGTACTGGTCCTCCGGGAAGTTGGAGCTCGAGGACACCGAGCGCTCGTTGGAGTCGTTGTCGCGGGCGCGGCTGTAGGTGTAGGACGCGTCCAGCATCCAGCCGTTGGAGAACCGCTTGCGGGCCTTGATCACCACCGCCCGGTAGTTCGCCTCGGCGTCGGAGGTGAACTGGATGATCTTGTTGAAGTCCGGGTAGTTGGCGCGCGTCCGGTAGGTGGGCCGCCCGTCGGGCGTGGTGCCGCCGTCGGGGGCGAGGTTGAGGTCGAGCTTGCGCTCCAGGTTCTTCGTCTCGGAGTAGATCAGGTCCACGCCGAGGGAGAGATCGGGCGCCACCTCGCGCTCGTAGCCGATGGACATCCGCAGGGTCTCGGGGTTCTCGAAGTCGGGGTCGAAGACGTAGATATCGGGCCGGCCGCCCGAGAGACCCTCGGCCGAGGAGAGCCTGCCGGGGTAGGGCGGGCAGTTGCCGGAGTCGCAGTAGGTGGTGATCCGCACCACCCGCACGCCGTTGGCCAGCATCGCGTTGGCGTCGAGAAGCGTGGGCGAGATGTCGTAGAACAGCCCGATGCCACCGCGCAGCACCTGCCGGCCGTCACCGTTGATGTCCCAGGCGAACCCGACGCGCGGCGCGAAGTTGTTGGTGTCGTCGGGGATCTGGCCGGTCTGCGGGAACAGCGGGTTGGTCTCCTTGGGGTCGTCGTGGTCCTGGAGGTCGTACCGGATGCCGTAGGTGAGGGTCAGGTTGGGGGTCACCCGCCACTCGTCCTGGAGGTAGGCGGCGTAGAAGCCGGTGTCGAACTTCACGGCGCCGTTGTAGTCGGAGAACGCCTGGATGTAGTAGATCGGCTCGTCGTCGAAGAACGCCTGCCAGTCACCGTAGTAGTAGTGTCCGCCGCCGTAGCGGAAGAACCCGTCGTCGTACCGCACCAGGTCGAAGTTGATGCCCGCCTTGAGCGTGTGGTTCCCCATGTAGTAGGTGAAGTTGTCGATGATCTGCCACCGCTCCTCGTCCAGCCAGTTGGGCAGGAAGTTGTTCTGCCCGAACGTCGCGTCGTAGCTGCGCCCGATGCGCACCTCGGGGAGCGCGGTGGTGTTGGCGTACCGGGGCCGCTCCTCCTTGGAGTACTGGACGATGAGCTCGTTGAACGCGTCCTCGGACAGGACGGAGTTGAGCGTCGCGACCAGGGAGTTGAACTTGTTCTTCTCGAGACCGTTGTTGGACCGGCCGGAGGTGCGGTACCGGTTGGTGAGGTTCTCGCCCTCCTGGTTCGAGTAGTTGTCGCGCAGCGTGAACAGGTGGTTCTCGCTCACCTGCCAGTCGAGCTTGACCAGCAGCGCGTCCTCGTCGTTGGTCTGGTTGACCTGACCCACCTCGTTGGCGTAGCTGAGGCCGGTCTTGGCCTCCCACTCCGCGATCCGGTCGCTGGGGAACCGCCGGAAGTACCGGTAGGTCGGCGTGGTGAACCGCTGCCCGTCGTAGGAGACGAAGTAGTGCAGCTTGTCCCTGATGATGGGCCCGCCGAAGGCGACACCGAACTGCTTCTGGCTGAAATCGTTGGGCGGGTTGCCCAGGGCGTCGTCACCCACGAAGCTCTCGTCACGGTAATAGAACCACGCCTCGCCCTGGAAGTCGTTGGTGCCCGACTTGGTGATGGCGTTGATGATGCCGCCGGAGGCGTTGCCGAACTGCACCGAGTACGACGAGGTGATGACCTGGAACTCCTTGATCGCCGCCTGCGAGAAGGTGAACGGCGGCCGCGTGCCGCCACGCTCCTCGCCGAAGAAGGTGGACTGGTCGTTGGCGCCGTCGATGTTGAACGAGTTCTGGATGCCGCGCATCCCGCCGATGTGGACGCGGCCCACCGCGTCCGGGATGGAGGCCGGCGTCAGGGCCACGAAGTCGGTGAAGTCCCGGCCGTTGAGCGGCAGGTTCGCGATGGCGATGTCGCTCACCGACGAGGTCACGCTGGGATTCGTGGTCTCCACCACCGGCGCCTGGGCGGTGACGACGATCTCCTCCTTCACCGCGGCCAGCTGGAGCTGGAAGTCCACCCGCACCGCCGACCCGAGGGTCACCGCCACGCCCTTCTTGATCTCGCTCTTGAACCCGCTCATGTCCACCCGGACGTCGTACGTCCCCGAGGGGAGCAGGTCGATCCGGTACGCCCCGGTCCCGCCGGTCACCACCCGGCGGGTGAACCCGGTGTCCACGTTGGTCGCCGTGACCGTGGCGCCCGGGATCACCGCCCCGTCCGGGTCGGTCACCGTCCCCAGGATCTGGCCGGTGGCGACGTTGGTCTGGGCCAGGACCGGTCCCGCCAGCAGCAGGACCGCGGCCACCGCCACGACAACACGAGCTCCTACCTCACGCATGTCCTTCCTCCCTTGGGGATCGGTCCCCCTCCTTCGTGATCGTCCGCACTCACGGGCGTACTCTATCCTCTCCCCCCGGACCCCGCAAGAACCGTTCTCCCGCGAGGCGCGGGGCGATCACCCAGTTGCCGCTCGCCGCCGGCGCGAGCGGGCGGTGGCGCGCCAGGTACGCCTCCAGGACCTTCCACATCGGCTCGGACCCCCGCCAGACCACCTCGGCCTCCGCGAGGTGCGGGAAACCGCCGCCCCCCGCGGCGCGGTAGCTGTTGCACACCACGGTGAAGACCGCGTGAAGGTCGAGCGGCCGGCCCCGGAAGCGGAGGGCCCAGATCCGGTGCCCCTCGGGTGCCGTGGGGTCCACCCGGTACTCCATCCCCTCCACGGTGTCCACGTTGTACCGGCGGACGTCGGCATCGGCGAGCAGCACGCACGGCCGTCCCGGAGGGCACTCGAGGCCGTCGTCGTAGCGGGCCGCGTGCTCCAGGATGTCGCGCAGCTGGGCACCGGTGAGGCGTACCACCACCGGCCAGTTGGCGTACGGGTAGAGGGCTCGCACCCAGCGACGCGGGATCGGGCCGGGCGGGAGTTCGGGGGTGCGGTCGGAGAGGATCGACGCGAGCGACAGCTCCGCCCCGCTCGCCTCGAGCTGGGCCGCGTGGATCAGGTCCAGCGCGGCGCAGTCGCCGAGGCGGCAGCCCCGCACCGACAGCGGCGCCGTCGTCTCGCCGACGGGCTCGTCGAGGGCGGCGGCGACCCGCCGGTGGAGGGGCTCGAACCGCGCGGCGAGGACCGGGTCGAGGTCACCCTCCGCGAGGTCGAGGTTGGAGCCCGACCAGCGGACGAGTCGCCAGCGCCCGCCCCGCCGCTCGAGCTCGAGGTCGATCCGGGTGAGGTACCGGGCGCGCGCGCCGGGCTGGCTCACGATGGTCCCGGCGACCCGCCGGGGCGGCAGGTTCCGGTGGGTGTGGCCGGTGAGCAGCACGTCGATCCCCGGGACGTGGGCGAGCCGCCACGCGAAGTTCTCCTCGCGCCCCCCCAGCTCGCGCCCGGAGTCGGGATCGCGCTCGAACCCGGTGTGGGCGAGCACGACCACCAGGTCGCACCGCTCTCTCCCGCGCAGCACCGGCACCCACCGCCGGGCGGCCTCGTCCATGGGCGCGAAGCGCAGACCCCGGTAGTGGTCCGGCAGCTCCCACCGGGGGATGGCGGAGGTGGTGAGGCCCAGGACCCCCACCCGGAGCGGGCCGGCCTCGACGACGAGGTACGGCCTGAACGCGGGCTCGCCGGTGGCCGCGTCCACCACGTTCGCGGCCAGGAACGGGAACCGTGCCTGCCGTTCCGCGTCCCGCAGCACCTCGATCCCGAAGTTGAACTCGTGGTTCCCCACCGCCATGGCCGCGTAGCCGAGGACGTTCATGGCGAGGACGGTGGGGCTGGGCTCGCCCCACTCGACGTGCACCAGCTCCTCGAGCGGCGAGCCCTGGATGGTGTCCCCGCCGTCCAGCAGGAGCACCGGGTGATCCGCCGCCGCCCGGATCCGGGCCACGGCGGCGGCCACGCGCACCAGCCCTCCCGGCGCCGGGCGGTCGCGCAGATCGTCGTGGGCGAGCACCGCCCCGTGGAGGTCCGAGGTGTGGAGGAGGGTGAGGCGCGCGGCGGGCGCCGCAGTGGCGCACAGCACCGCCCCCCCGACGGCCGCCAACCTCCTCCAGAAACGAACCGCCACCGCGGGATGATACCACCCCCCGGGCGGTCGCGCCGCGGTGCGGCTTGCGTCCCCGGGTCCGGGGCGGTAGAACGCGCGCCCGCGGGAGGGGACATGCGCTGCAGCGCGGTGGTGGCGGCGGGGATGGTCGGTGTGGTGGCGGCCGCGGCGGGCGCCGCGGGCGGGCCGCCCCGCTTCCGGGGGCGGACCCGCGTGGTGGCGAGCCGGGTGGCCGGCGACGCGGGCGAGGTGGGGCGCCGCGAGGTGGTGCTCACCCGCGAGGAGATCCGGCGCCTGCCGGCCCGGACCCTCGCCGATCTGCTGGCACTGCTGCCGGGGGTGGGCCTCCGGCGGCGCGGCCCCCTCGGCGCGCAGGCCGATCTCGGGCTGCGCGGCGGCACCTTCGAGCAGACGGCGGTGCTCCTCGACGGGGTACGGGTGGGGAACCGGCAGACGGGGCACTTCGCCCTCGACCTGTTCCTCCCGGTGGAGGCCATCGAGCGGATCGAGGTGCTGTACGGCCCGGGAACCGCGGCCAGCGGCCCCGGAGCCTTCGGCGGCGCGGTCAACGTGGTGACGGGCGTCCGCGGCCCCGCGGGCCACGCGGCCGCGGGACAGCACGGGCTCGTGGGACTCGCGGCCGCCCTGCCGCTCGGCGGCGGGGCGTGGGCCGCGGTGGAGCGGCTCGCGCACACCGGGTTCCGCGACGACACCGAGCTCGAGCTGGTCCAGGGCGCCGCGGGATGGGTGGGCGGGCCGCCGGGACGGCGGCTCCGGGTGACGGTGTCCGCGGGGTCGCGCGCGGCCGGCGCGTGGTCGTTCTACACGCCCCGCTTCCCGTGGCAGCGCGAGACGACGGGGGGCACGGTGGCGGTGGCGTCGGCCGAGCTCGAGGCGGGTCCGGTGACGGTGCGGCCGTACGTCAGGGGCTCGCGCCACCGCGACCGGTTCGTCCTGGACCGGCGGCGGCCGGCGTGGTACGCGAACCGCCACACCACCCGCGAGGCGCTGGCCGGCGTGGAGGTGCGGGGCGGGAGCGCGCTCCGCTGGGCGGTGGGTACGGAGTGGGAGCGCGACGCCATCCGCTCCTCGAGCCTGGGCCGGCACCACCGGGTCCGCGCCGCGGTGTTCGCGGAGGCGGTGCGGCGGTGGCGGCGGGGAGCGCTGGGTGCGCAGCTGCGCGCCGACCGGGAGTCGCCGTGGGGGAGGGCGGTGACGGGAGGGGTGGGCGGCTCGTGGAGGGTGGGCGCGACGCGGGTGCGGGCGGCGTGGGGCTCGGCCTTCCGCTCGCCGTCGTTCACCGAGCTCCACTACCGGTCGCCGGCCTCCGTGGGTGACCCGTACCTCCGCCCCGAGCGGGGCCGCACCGCGGAGGTCGGCCTGGACGTGGGGGCCTGGAGCGTGACCCTCTTCCGGCGGCACACCGGTGACCTCATCGACTGGGTGCTCGGCGAGGACGGCGCCTGGCACGCGACCAACCTGGGCTCGGTGACCACCCGCGGCCTCGAGCTGGCGGCACTCCTGCCCGCACCCGGACGGCTGCGCTGGCAGCGCCTGGGCCTCGCCTGGCTCGCGAGCGACGCCCGGGTGGACCCCGCCCGCAGCCGGTACGCGCTCACGCACCCCCGCCTCGAGGCGGCCTGGACGGGCGCGGCGGAGCTGGGCAGGGGCCTCGAGGCCGGCTGGGCGCTCCGGCTGCGCGATCCGCGCGACGCCGGCGCGTGGGCGGTCTTGGACGCGAGCCTCGGCGCGCGTATCCTGCCGGGGACGAGGGTGGTGGTGGAGGTCGCCAACGTGCTCGACCGCGAGGTGGAGGAGGTCCGCGGGGTGCCGCTCCCCGGCCGGTGGGCGGTGGTGCGCCTCGAGTGGGAGGGGTCGTGAGGCGGCTGCGGCTGCTCACGGGAGGCGAGTCGCACGGCCCCGCCGTGACCGCGGTGCTCGAGGGGATCCCCGCGGGCCTCGAGCTCGACCGCGAGGGGATCGACCGGTGGCTCGCCCGCCGCCAGCACGGGTTCGGCCGCGGCGGGCGGCAGCGGATCGAGCGCGACCGGGTGGAGGTGACGGGGGGGCTTCGCGGCGGGGTCACCCTCGGCTCGCCCCTGGTGCTCGTGATCCGCAACCTGGACCACGCGAACTGGACGGCGGCCATGGACCCCTGGGCGCTCGATCGGGCGGAGGTGCAGCGGGTCCGACGCACCGCGCCCCGCCCCGGGCACGCCGACCTCGCCGCGGGCCTCGGCACGGGACAGACCCACGACCTCCGCAACGTGCTCGAGCGCGCCTCGGCGCGGGAGACCGCGGCCCGCGTCGCGGCCGGCGCGGTGTGCGCGCAGCTGGTCGCCCGCTACGGGGTCCGGCTGCGTTCGGGCGTGCTCGCGGTGGGGGGCGAGGCGGTGGTGGACGGCCCCCCGGACTGGGAGACGCTGGGCCGGGTGGATCCGGGCTCGCCGCTGGTCACCCCGGACCCGGAGGGGGAGGAGCGGCTGGTGGCCGCGGTGCGGGCGGCGCGGGAGGCCGGCGACACGCTGGGCGGCGTGGTGGGCGCGGTGGTGCGCGGGGTGCCGCCGGGGCTCGGGTCGCACGTCCACTGGGACCGGAGGCTGGACGGGCGGATCGCGGCGGCGGTGATGTCCATCCCCTCGGTGAAGGCGGTGGCCATCGGCGCCGGTCCCGAGGTGGCCGCGGGCCCCGGCTCGGCGGCGCACGACCCCATCGTGCCGGGCGACCGCGGCCTGGGGAGGGAGGGCAACCGCGCCGGTGGCCTCGAGGGCGGCGTCACCAACGGCGAGGACGTGGTGGTGCGGGCGTGGCTCAAGCCCATCGCCACCCTCCGGCGGGGGTTGCCGACGGTGGACCTCGCCACCGGCGCTCCCGCGACCTCGGCCTGGGAACGCTCCGACACCACCGCGGTCGCCGCCGCGCCGGTGATCGTCGAGGCCGCGCTGGCCCTTGTCCTGGCCGACGCCCTCCTCGAGAAGCTCGGCGGCGACTGCGTCGCCGACCTGGATGCCGCCTGGAGGGGGTACTGCGCCCGCCTGGCGCCGTGGTGGCGGCCGGAACAGCCGGGGGCGGGCTCCGGTTGACGGGGAGGAGGGTGACGATGCCGGTCCGGGTCAAGCGCGCCGCCAAGTACGGCTTCTGCTCGGGCGTCCGGGTGGCCGACCGGAAGGTGCGGCGGTTCGTGGCGGCGGGCGGCCACGGCGCGATCCTGGGCCAGGTGGTGCACAACGAGCGGGTCGTGGCCGAGATGGAGCGGCTGGGAATGCGCACGGTGCACTCGCTGGACGAGGTGCCAAGCGGCACCATCGTGTTCTCGGCTCACGGCGTTCCCCCCTCGTACCACGAGGCGGCGCGCCGGCGGGGGCTCGCGGTTCTCGACACCACCTGCAAGTTCGTCTACGACATTCACCGGGAGTCACGGGAGGCGCTCGAGGCCGGGGAGCACCTGGTGTTCGTCGGCGACCCGAGCCACCGCGAGGTGATCGGCTACACCCACGACCTGCCGCCGGAACGCTACCACGTCATCTCCGACCTCGAGGGCGCGCGCGCGGTGGACTGGTCGCGCTACGGCGCGATCCGGGTCTTCTTCCAGACGACGCTGAACGCGGAGGAGTACGAGGACGTGGTCCGGCACATCGAGGCCTCCAACCCCCGCACCCGCCGCGCGGACACGATCTGCTACGCCACCAAGGAGAATCAGCGGGCGGCGCGCGAGCTCGCCGCCGATCCCGAGGTGGACCTCGTGCTGGTGATCGGGGGCAGACAGTCCGCCAACACCCGGCACCTGTGGGAGATCACGTCCCGGATCAAGCCCTCGTACCTGATCCAGGGGGCCGAGGACGTCCGTCCGGAGTGGCTCGAGGGGGTACGCTGCGTGGGGCTCACCGCCGGCGCCTCCACTCCCGACGCCATCGTGGACGAGGTGGAGGAGCGGGTGCTGGCACTCGCCGGCGGGGTGCCGGCGGGCGGCGTGGGGCGCGAGCCGTGAGCGCGCCAGGCACCTGTCCGGAGTGCGGGGCGGAGCTGGGCGGTGCCCCCCTGTGCCCGCGGTGCGGGTGGGACCCGGCGCTGGAGCACCGGCGGCCGCGCCGGCGCCGCCTGGGACCGGCGCTGGCGCGGGCGGCGCTGTACGGCGGCCTGGCGGCGCTGCTCGCCGCGGCGTGGATGCGGTGGGCGACGGTGGGTCCGGGACCGGACCTTCCCACCACGCTCCGCTGGCTGGCGCTGGGGGACGGCGGCCGGGCTGCGGAGCTGGTCACCCTGAACCGCGAGTACGAGATCGCCCGGGCGGCGGCGCGGTGGGGGCTCGAGAACCTCGAGGCGCCCTCCTTCGGCCCGGGATGGGCGGCGCGGCTGGAGCCGTTCTCCACCGCCGCCGTGCGCGGATGGCTCCCGCTGCTGTTCGCCGCGGCGGACGCGCGGCTGGCCCCGGGCTCGGTGCGCGAGATGTACGCGATCCGGGAGACCGACGGCTGGGGCCGGCCGTTCGCGGTACGGACGCGCCCGATCCCGCGGGGAGCCGATCCCGAGCGGGATCCCGAGGTGGCGGCCGACCTCGCCGCGGGGCTCCGCCGCTCCATCTTCCGGCGGGCGAGGACCCGCCTCGCCGGCCGGGACTGGCTGCGGCTCGAGATCGCGTCATCGGGTGCTGACGGCCGTCCCGGTACCGCCGACGACGTGGTGTTCGTGGCCTACGTCCCGGTCTCGCACACCTTCCGGGTGGGAGCCGATGCCGAACGGCTCCGGCGCGAGCTGGAGTCCGCCTACCTGCAGGGGTTCCACCTGTTCCGGGTGGCGAGCTCGCGCTACGACCTGATCGCCGCACGACTCCTCGCCGAGCACCGCCTCGAAGCGTTCACCGGCGAGTGAGGGCGCGCCGCCCGCGTCCGGCCGGGCGGCGGGAGCCGGGGATGCCCGTCTCCCGTCACGGCCCGTCCCCGGCGGAGGCGGCTCAGCTCACCTGGAACGGGATCCTGACGACGGTGCCGTCCCGAAGCTCGATCTCGAGGTCGTACTCCCCGGGGACCACCCCGCCCTCCACGGGGAAGTAGAGCGGGCCCCAGTAGATCTTGCGGTTGTTGACCCACACCGAGGTCATCGCCGCGGGGTACGCGTCGGTGAGCAGCGTCGCCGACGGGCGCGAGCTCAGGTGCGGGGTGCGGCCTCCCGGCATGGGGTGGAACCGGAGCGGGAGCCACTCGCGGCCGGCCTGGAACACCCCGAGGGGATCCGCGGTGATCTCGGCCCGGCGTCCGGCGGCCACGATCTCGTCCCGCCTCCGGTTGATCTCCGCGTACGGCGGGAGCGGGATCGTCCGCCCGTCGGGCGTCACCAGCCGGATCGCGGAGGCCCGGATCTCCTGGGAGATCCTCCGGGTACCGGTGATGGCGACGTTGAGGATGAGCCACGGCTCCCCGGCGCTCCGGCTCGCGTACTCGGAGTCCACCACAACCTCGACGCGGCTGCCGCGGTAGCGGGTCAGGTACCGGCCGGGGTGGTCCACGGTGGCGCGCTCCGCTTCGGGAGCCGCCGGCGCCGTGGCGCACGAGGCGGCGACCGCCACCGTCGCGGCGGCGGCCAGGACGGCACACACCGACGAGGCTCGGTTCCCGATCATCGCTGCACCTCCCTTCCCGCTCCACGTGCAAGTGTGGTGCCAGGGGCCGGGCGGCGCAACGGTCTCACTGCAGGAACTCGAGGATCTCGCGAGCGGAGGCCGCGTCGGGGTCGTCCGGGGCGAGCTCGAGGAACCGCTCGAGGTGCTGGCGGGCCCCCGCCTGATCGCCGGTGTTGTAGAGCGCGAGCCCCATGAGGTAGTGCGCCTTGGCGTGGTCGGGCTTCACCGCCAGCACCTTCCGCAGGACCGACAGGGCGCCGTCGGTCTTGCCGGCGTTGTAGAGCTGCGTCGCCACCCGCAGCCCGTGCGAGGCGACGAACTCCGGGTCGAGCCGGACCAGCCGCTCGAGCGCTCCGGCCGCCGCCGCCATGTTCCCCGCGGCCACGGCGGCATCGAACTTGAGCTTGAGCGCCTTCGGGTTCTCCGGATCGCGCCGGAGCGCCTGCTCCACCGTGGTGAGGGCACGGCCGGGGCTCCCCTGCTTGAGGCTGAGGTGCGCGAGGGCGAGCCACGCCGGCACCAGGCTCGGATCCAGGTCCACCGCCTGCAGGAACTTCGACATGGCGGCGGAGGTGTCCCCCGCACGGTACGCGTCGACCCCCTCGTTGAACACCCTCTTGGCGGCCTCGGTGGCGGTGCCCAGCGCCTTGAGCGCCTTCGCGGCCTCCTCCGCCTTCTCCGCGTCGCCCAGCTTGCGGTAGGCGTCGTAGCGGATCTGGAGCGCCCGCGAGTCCGTGGGGTCGATCTCGAGCGCCGCCTCCGCCTCGGCCGCGGCGGCGGCGTAGTCGCCCTCGAGGAACCGAACCGCGGCGATGGAGGTATGAGCGGCCGAGAGCTTGGGGTCCTCTTCCAGGGCCTTCCGGTACCTGGCCTCGGCGGTCTCCAGATCCCCCGCCTGCTGCGCCTCGACGCCCTCGTTGTAGATCCTGATGGCGCCCCGCGCCGGTGCCGGAGCGGCCCCGGCGGACGGCGCCCCGGCCCCCGGTGCGCTCTGAGCGCTCTCCGCCGCGCTCTCGGGAACCATGGTGAACTTGATCATCACCGTTCCCCCGGCGAGCGGGCGCACCGGCTTCCTGAGCGTCCGGTAGCCCTCCTTCTCCAGGGTGTACTCGTACGCCAGGTTGACGTCGGTGTGCGTCACCACGAACCGGCCCTTCCTGTTCGTCCTCTTGACCAGCTTGAACGAGGGCATGTCGGGGGTGGTGACGGTGACGGTCACCCCGGGGATCGGGTTCCCCTCGGGGTCCACGACCTTGCCCGCGACGCGCCCGGCGGTGACCTGTGCGGCAGTGGGCAGGGCGGCGAGGACCAGGGTGGCGATGGCGAGGAGGGTGACGGTACGGCGCATGGACGACCTCCTTCGGCAGTCGGGCGCATCGTAGCACGCGTCCGGACGCGAGAAAACGGCGCCCCGGCACGGGCCGGGGCGCCGGTGCTCACGTGGGCCGCCGCCTCAGAAGCGCAGCCCCAGCGACACGCGGAAGGTCCGCGGCCGCTGGTAGTCGCTCTCCGACTGCGGCTTACCGAACTTCGGCCCCTTCTGCCAGTTCGCGCCCATGTTCTTGCACTCCGCCGGGCTCTTGTCCGGCGGGCACTCGATTGGCACATCCGTGAAGGGGTCGAACGCAGCGAGGTAATCGACGTTGCGGGCGGTGCGCACGGTGGTGTTCACGCTCACCGCGTTCTGCTGGTTGAACACGTTGAGGATCTCGGGCTGGATGAACGCCTCGAACTGGCGGCCGAACGCCTCGAAGAAGAACGAGTAGTTGAACGAGATGTCGGTGCGAGTGATGTCGTCGGTGGTGAAGTGCCCGCGCGGGGTGAAGAAGTAGTCCACGTCACCCGGGGTGCCGGCGTACCCGAGGTCCGCGGGGTCGCCCACGATGGAGGTGAGGACGTCCTCCGGGATGGAGCCCACCGCGGAGTACGGGGTGCCGGAGAAGAACGACTGCAGCACCGAGAACGAGAGGCTGTGGTGCGGGGTGGAGATCAGGTCCCAGATCAGCCACGCCTGGATCTTGTGGCGCTGGTCCACGCCCAGGTCGCCCTTGGGGCTGTTCCACTTCGGATCCTTGTACTCCTGGTACTCCCGCACGCCGCTCGTGATCGGCCCGGAGCCGCCGGTCTCGCCGGTGACGTTGCCGTAGGTGTGCGACCAGGTCCAGTTGCCGCCGATCTGGATCCGGTCGGAGAGCTGGTACTGGAAGCGGGTCAGCAGGCCGTCGTAGGTGCGGGTGAGGAGGTCGTTCTCGTTCTTGATGAGCGCGAGGTCGAGCGTCCCGGCGATCCCGTTGGGGTCGGTGATGGTGCGGTTGGGCACGATCTCCGACACGTAGAAGTCGCCGTACTCGCGGCGGATGTAGTCCACGCGCAGCACCCCGCGCCCGCCCAGCCGCTTGCTGATGCCGATGGCGTACTCGTCGCCGTACGGCGAGGCGAGGCTCGAGGCCACCTTGGGCGACAGGCCGGGGATGTCGGCCCAGAACCGGAGGTCGCCGTTGGAGGGCCCGCCGTACACGTTGAAGAACCAGTCGAACACCGCGGCGAGGGCGGCGTGGTTGCCGCCCAGCTCGGCGGCGGAGATGGGCGGGCCGCCGTACAGGTAGCCGGCCCAGGTGGGCTGGCCGGCGGCGGCGCCGGCGTCGGCCACCGTGTTGGCGATGGCGGTGACGTACCGGCCGTAGCTCGCGTTCACGATCCACTGCCCGTCACCGAAGATGTCCCAGCTCGCGCCGAGACGCGGGCTCACCCGCGAGTCGTCCACCACCTTGGCGCCGCCGGCGTCCGTCCCGTCGTTCTTGTCGTAGCGGAGGCCGACGTTGATGGTCAGGTTCTTGGTGGCGCGCCAGGTGTCGTTGATGTACGCCGACTTGGTGTAGAAGTCGGTGCCCTGCGACTCCTCGAGCACCGAGCCCCAGATGATGAACCCGCCGTAGGTGGGCAGCTCGAGCAGCGGCCCGCTGGGCGAGTAGTTCTGGGGGACGAAGGGGGCCACGATGTAGCCGCTCGCCGACTGCCAGTTGTCCGACTTGCGGATGTCGTCGAAGACGTCGAAGCCGAACACCAGGTCGTGCGAGCCCATGCTCTCGGTGGAGAGGAACCACGAGCCCTTGGCCCAGTAGTTCTTGTTGTCCCGCTCCTCGGGCCGGCACACGCCGCAGAACAGCGGCGCGTTGAACAGGGTCCACCGGTCCAGGTCCCAGATCGGGGTGCCGCCCTCGAGCGAGCGGTCGTCGCCGCCCGAGTCCACGAAGGAGAAGTCGCGCTTCGACCACAGCGCCTCGACGAAGAAGTTCTCGCTCAGCACGCCCGTGTAGGTGAGGGACTTCCCCTTCAGCGGCAGGCTGCGGGACGGGTCGATGTTGTCGAAGTCGGCGGGCGGGATCGGGTCGAAGAAGTCGTTGGTCTGGTCACGGCTGACATCGATGTACCACGCCGACAGGCGGTGCTGCGGGGTAATGGAGCCGGTGAGCTTGATCTCGTACCGGTCCTCCTCGTCGTTGGTGGGGAACGGGGTGTTGTACACCTCGAGCTGGGCCGACCCCGAGAGCTCGCGGCTCCGGCCGGCGGTGAAGAACCAGAGCCTGTCCTTCAGGATGTAGCCGCCGAAGGTGGCCTCGTACACCTTGTTGGTCTTGTCGATCTGGTCGGTGGTGAGCGGGGTGGGTGCCGACCACGCGTCGTTGGTGAGGCTCACCCGGAACGAGCCGGAGAACTCGTTACCCCCGGACTTGGTGACCACGTTCACCACACCGCCGCCGAACCGCCCGTACTCGGCCGAGACGCCGGAGGTGACGACCTGCGTCTCCTCGATGGCGTCCTCGATGAACATGTTGAACGGCTGGCCGCGGACGTTCTCGTTCAGCACCACGCCGTTCAGGGTGTACAGGTTCTGGTACGACATGGCGCCCGCGATCACCGTGTTGCCGTTGGGGCCGGTGGCCGTGGTACCCGCCGCGAGGCCCACCGCCGCCAGCGGGGTGCGGCCGGTGGGGAGCTTCTCGATGGTGTCGTAGTCCACCGTGTCGGACCCCTGCACGTCGGTGCTCACCGTCTCGTACCGGCCGGTCACCGTGATCTCCTCGGTGATGGCCTCCGGCACCATGGTGACGTCCACGGTCTTGGTCTGGCCCAGGGTCACCTTGACCTGCCCCGTCAGGGTCTTGAACCCGTCCATGGCGTAGGTCAGGGTGTACAGGCCGGGCGGCAGGTTGGGCAGGTTGAAGTCGCCGCTCGCGCCGGTGATGGCCACCCGGGTGCCCTGCATGGCGGGCGAGGTCGCGGTCACCGTAACGCCCGGCATGGGCTTGCCCTGGTAGGTCACGCGGCCCACGATGGTGCCGGTGGTCTGCGCCAGGGCCGGCGCCGCCAGTGCCAGGCACGCCGCGAGGACGACAAGCGTCCGTAACGTCGATCGCATCGTCCATCCTCCTTCGTTCCTTCGGTCTCCCTCTTCTACGGTGTCGGCTGGTGCTTCCTCCTCCCCGGCTTCCACCCCCCTTCCGCTCGGCCCGCACGGGCGCTGGATTCGCTGCCGCCGAATATAGCAAGAACCGCACCCGCGCCCAAGCCGCAGCGGCCGGCAGCCGTCTCCCCGTGCGTCCGAAGAATCGGACGGGCGGCCGGTTCTCCGGATCAGCGCCTCGCCTCGGGCACCACCACCGAGGGGAGCACCCGGTACCCCACGCGGCGGGTGATGCGGTCGAGCACCGCCACCGCCACCTTGTGCGGGCCGGGCTCCATGAGCAGCCTCAGCTCGAGGGTGAGGTGCCGTCCCGCGAGGCGCTCGTAGTCCGCGGCGGGGACGCGGATCGTGTGCTCGCGGCGCTCGAGGTCCGACTGCCTGCCGGACCGGTCGCGGGCCGCCACGAACAGGACGATGGAACCGCGGTAGGCGTCGCCGTCCGGAAGCAGCGCGATGGAGGCGAGGGGCACCGTGATCTCCAGCGGGATCACCCACCGTCCCTCGGAGGCGGGAACCGGCGTGCCGGCCGAGACGCCGAGCCCCAGGGGGTCCTCCACCGCGCCCAGGGTGAGGGCGGAGACCACCCTGTCCTGGATCCGGGTCTCCAGCGACTTCTCCACGAAGCTGCGGCGGTAACGGACCGTGTACTCGGGGTGGCGCGGAAGCCGGACCTCCACGTGGTGGACCACGTCGGCTCCGCTCGCGCCGATCTGGTACCCGATGGAGTAGTAGACGAACAGGTCGTCGCGCAGGCGCTGAAGCCCCGGCGTGATGTCGTTGGCGTCGAGGATAGCCCGACCCCCGGTGCGCTCGGCCAGCATCTGGAGGGTGGACTGGAGGTTGATCCGGTTGGAGGAGACGATCATCGGGTCCACCGGCTGCGCGTACTCCGCCGACACCGCGGTCCCGCCGAGCCCGTGGGCGTCGATGGTGTAGAACACGACCCCCTGGGCGTTGGCGGCGGAGGCGATGGCCTCCCACGACGGCCTGCGGTTGTACCGGGCCATCATCGGCAGCACCGGGACGTCCTGGAACACCATGTGGTACGCCTCCATGAGGTCGCGGCCGGGTACCATGGGCAGCCCGCTGGAGACGTGGACGAGGTACTTGCGGCCGGGGAGCCCCGAGAGCGTGGTGATCACCTGGCGGAGGGCGTCCATGGCGAAGTCGAGCTCGTTGGCCCACTCCTCGGCGAAGGTGCGGATGCGCGAGCCGATGTCGGCCTGGGCGAAGCTGTTGCGCCGGCGTTCCATGACCGGCTTCTCGCGCAGCTGGAGGAGGTCGCGCAGCAGCTCCTTGCGGCGGCCGTCGCGGTCGGTCATCCCGGTCTGGACGCGGCGCAGCCGTCGCAGGGTCTCGGACACCGCGCGCAGGTCGGAGGTGAACGGCAGCTCCACCTTGAGCGACCGCTGGTAGCTCACCACCATGACCTGGACCGGACCGCGGATCAGCTCGGGCAGGAAGCGCCGGAGCTGCATGAGCACGCGGGCCCGCTCGGTGGGGCGAAGGTGCTCGTTGTCCACGAAGATCACGATGGAGATCGGGTCGAGCCGCCGGCGGACGGGCTCCTCCGCCGTGACCGGGGCGGCGGTGGGACTCGGAGTGGGGAGCGCCGATGGCCCCGGCGGCGGCGGAATGTCCTTCTCGGTGAAGACCGCGAAGTGGGTGATCTCGCGCGGCTGGCCGTCCTGGAGCACCAGGAAGTCGTCCGGGCCGAGGTCGGTCACCGGCCGGCCGTCGCGGTCGCGGACGTAGACCTCCAGGTTCACCACGGTCACCGAGATCTCGTCGGCGAACTCGAGACCGCCCACGACGTTCGGGGTCGGGGTCGGCTCCTGGGCCGGGGCGGTGGCCGCGGCGAGCGCGACGGCGAGCGGGACGGCGAGCCTCGCGAGACGGGCGCGTCGAGTCATGTCCGGGAGTGTACCCCGGCGCTGGGTGCTGCGGTACCATCGCGCGCGGAGGCGACATGGGACGGGCTCCGTGGCGGTGCGCGGGGATCGCCGCACTGGCGGTGGTGACGGTGGCGGTGGGGGCGGCGGCCGCGCCGGCGGCCGGCCCCGCCCGCGGGGTGGTGCTGGTGATCGGCGACGGGATGGGGCTCGGCCAGGTGACGGCGGCCTCGCTGGCGCGCGGTCCGCTGTCCCTGGAGTCGGCGCCGGTCACGGGCCTGGTGCGGACGTTCGCGGCGGGAGCCCTGGTGACCGACTCGGCGGCGGCGGCGACCGCGATGGCGTGCGGGGTGCGGACCCGCCCCGGGGTGGTGGGCCTGGCACCGGACGGTACCCGCCTCGGCTCGGTGTTCGAGGCGGCGCGCGACGCGGGGCTCGCGGTGGGCGTGGTCACCACCTCCGGGCTGGCCGACGCCACCCCGGCCGGGTTCCTCGCGCACGCCGCGAGCCGTCGCGACTACGCGGCCATCCTGCGCCAGGAGCTCGCCTTCGGCGCCGCGGTGCTGATCGGTGGGGACTTCACCGCCTACCCGAGGGCCAGGACGAGCCGCGGCTACCTCGACGTGGTCGCCCACGCCGCCGAGCTGGTCCCGCCAGGGACCGCCGTGGTCCGCGACCTCGACGCGCTGCCGCCGCCGGGGCGGCCGGTGGTGGCGCTGCTGCCGCCGCGCGCGGCGCACCCGGAGCAGCACGGCCCGCCACTGGCCCGGATGGCCCTGGCGGCGCTCGAGCGGATCGCCTCGGATCCGGAGGGGTTCGTGCTCCTGGTGGAGAGCGAGGCCACCGACGAGGCGGGGCACGCCAGCGACGGGGCGTACCTCGCCGAGGCCGCCGCCGAGCTCGATCGCGCGGTGCGGGCGCTGGTGCAGCGGGCCACGGAGCTCGGCGGCGTGACCGTGGTGGTCACCGCCGATCACGACACCGGCGGCCTGGCTCCCACCGGCGGTAGTCCGGGCGGCGAGGCGGCCCTGGAGTGGCTCACCCGGCGGCACACCGCGCTGTGGGTGCCGCTCTTCGCCTGGGGCGACGGCGCCCCGGCGTTCGCGGGCGTGCTCGACAACACCGACCTGGGGCGGCGCATCGCCTCCCTTCTGGGCCTCCCCGGCGCGTGAACCTCTCCGGTCCGGGACCCTCACGGCGGCGGCGTCCTGGCCGGACGCCGCGGGTGCGTGACGGTGGGGATCGCGCATCGCGTCGAGCCCGCCCGGCACGCGCCACGGGAAAAG
>CAYTTB010000012.1:0-53121 GCA_964440565.1 uncultured Thermoanaerobaculia bacterium | reverse complement strand
GCTCCCCGGAGCGCGAGTGCGCCGCGGCGCCCGGCGAAGCCCGGGGCCGGGCGCGGATCGCGGCGTGGGTGGCAGGCTGCACGGCCGCCTCGTCCCGGCGGGCCGAAGCCCGCCCTCCCCGGAGGGCCTGCCGCCTGGGCCGCGGACGATGGACGCCGGCGCCGCGAGGAGGCGAGGGTCCCGCCGGCGGGACCCTCGTTCACCGCTCCGGATGACGCTCGGCGCGCTCCACGGCCCCGCCGGGACCGCGCCGGTAGAGCAGCTCCACCGCGCCGTCGGGGCCGGGCTCGCGAAGCAGGGTGCGCACCACGCGACCGTCGGCGTCGAGCTCGTGGACGGCCACGGCGAGCCTGTCCTCGTACTCCACCACCCGGGCCGTTCCCCCGGGGTCACGGACGTAGAGCTGCCGGCGGCGTTTCCGCGACGGAACCGAGGCGGGAGCCGCTCCGTCCGGGCTCCACCCCCAGAGCTCCGAGACCGTCCAGCCGGGCAGCACGCTGCGCTCCACCGACTCGACCTCGGGCACCAGCAGGATCGGCACCGTCACCCGATCCCCGTCGCGCTCCACGGCCAGCTCGATCCGCGTCCACCAGCGGAGCCGCCCGAGCTCCAGCCGGAGCCGCTCGATTCCCTGCCCGGCGCGCCAGCCAGGGGCGCGCACCACGACGTCGCCGCGCTCGAGCCCCGCCCGCGCGCCCAGCGTGTCCGGCCAGACGCGGCTCACCGTGACCGCGTCCCCCCGCTCCTTCAGGCTCACCCCGAGCCGCGGCACCGCCTCCACCCCCAGCTCGTCGCCGAACACGGCGACGATGTCCGCGAGCCCCCGGCTGAAGGTCGCCGCGGCGTAGCCGTTCCCCTCTCCCTCGTCGCGCCCCGTGGGATGGCCCCGGAGCGCCTCCCCCTCGGGGACGACCTGGGCCAGCACGGGGCAGACCGTGGCCACCCGCAGCTCCACCCCGCGCCGCGCCGCGAGCTCCTGCAGGCGCCGCGGGATCCCGAGCCCGTGCGCCACGTGACCGCTGCCCGCCACCGCCACCACCTGTCCGCCCTCGGGGAGGGCGTCGAGGATGGCACGCGCCATGACCACGTCCCACACGCACTGCGCCGCGTACATGCGGTCGAACCACTCCGGGGGCATCTGCGCCACCGCCTCACCGAAGTACTGGGCCACGAGGTACCGGTGCGCCGGCGACCCGGACACGTCCACCTCGCCCACCAGCTCGCGGTCCTCGGGTGCCAGCGCCCCGAGCCCGCCCTGCGCCACCGCGTGCACGATGCGGCGCGGCACGTTGAGCCCCACCACCGGGAGGTGGTACCGTCGGGCGACCTCCATCACCGGCCGGTAGTACGCCCACGGGTAGCTGCCCCGCCGCAGCCACCCGGACGCGAACAGGAACTCCTCCTCCCCGATGGTCCCGGCCGACCAGCGGGCCAGCGCGTCGGCGTCGTCGCGGGTGAAGAACTCGAGCCCCAGCACCACCGGCCGCCCACGCACGGCCAGCGCCTCGAGGACCCGCGCCTGGAACCTCTTCTCGCCCATGTGGGTGTGGTCCTCGCCGAGCAGCACGATGTCGGCGCCGGCCAGGCGCTCCACCGCCTCGTCGAGGCTCACCGTGCGGCCGGCGGCCGTGTCGTACACCTCCCCCACCCGCGCCGCGCCCAGCAGGAACGCGCGGGACGGATCGCCGAGCGGCAGCCGGTCCTGCTCCGCCGCCATCACCGCCCACGCCACGGCGAGCGCCGCCATGGCCACCACCACGCCACGAACGTATCGGTCCATCGCAACCTCCGCTCCGCGGCGCCACGGTATCATGACCGGGCGCGGTGCAGCCGCGACGGATCGGGGGTGGACGGCATGGAGGGGAACCCCGTGCTCGAGGCGCTCGGCGCCGGAGATCTGGAACGGGTCGAGGAGGCGTGGCTCGAGGCGCTGGAGCGCCGGCCGGTTCCGTGGCGCGAGCTGCTCGAGGTGCGCCGCGAGCTGTGGAAGGCGGGGCACCGGCGGCTCGCCCTCACGCTCCTCGAGCTGCTCGCCGACACGCTGGAGGAGGCGGGCGATCCGCGGGGGGCGCTCGAGGCCGTCCGCGAGCTCGTCCGCCTGACCGACAGGCCGCCGCACGAGCTCCTCGAGCGGCTCGAGCGAGACCTGGCCGCCGCCCGCGCCGGCTCTCCCTCGCTCGACGCGGTGCTCGCCCACTACCGCCTCGCCCAGGCGCGCCGCCCGCTCGAGACGCTCGAGGAGATGGAGACCTGGCTCGACCACGACGTGGGCACGCCGGTGGAGGTCCGCGAGCGTGGCGTGGGGCGCGTCGTGGAGCTCAACCTGACCCTCGGCAACGTGCTCGTGGACACCGGATCCGGGCGGCCTCTCTCGGTCCCTCTCGGTGCGGTCCGCAAGTTCCTGCGCGTGCTGCCCGAGGGCTCCTTCCTCCGGCGCAAGGTGGAGGATCCCGAGGGGCTCGCGGCGTGGGTGCTGGAGCGCCCGGGCGAGGCGCTGGTGCATCTTCTCGAGGGGTTCGACGGCCCCGTGGGCGTTCCGGAGATCAAGGCCGCCCTGGCCGGCCTGGTCCCGCAGGAGCGCTGGGCCCGGTGGTGGTCCACCGCCCGGAAGCATCCCCGCGTCGTCAGCCAGGGGACCGGTGCGCGCCTCCGGTACGCGGTCACCGCCTCGGCCGACGCCGCGGCCGAGGCGGAGCTCGCGGCACTGCGGGCGGCGCCACCCCGCAAGCGGCTGCCGCTGGCGCGGCGCCTCGCCCAGCGCGGCCCGGAGGCGGCCGAGGCCGCTGCCGAGGTGCTGCACCGGACCCTCGCCCGCGCCGAGGGCCAGGACCCGGGGCTGGCCTGGGAGACCGCCGCGACCCTGGAGGCCGTGGCCGGCGCCTCGCCGGAGCTCGCCGCGGTCCGTGCCCGCCTGCTGGAGACGACGCAGCCGCTCGAGCTGCTCGCCGGGATCGAGGACCGGCCGGCGCGCGAGGCGGCCCTGGAGGCGATCCGCGAGCGGCTTCCGGCGTGGGCCGAGGTGTGGTCCGCGTGGATGCTCCGCGAGGAGCACCCGGCCGTGCTCGACCGTCTCGCCCGGACGCTGGCGGCGGAGGGGCACGAGGCGGCGCTCGACCGGGCGCTGGAGGCGATCTTCCGCGAGCCCGAGCGGCACCCCCACCGCTTCGTGTGGGCGTGCGAGGCGATGGTGGCGGCGGACGCGCCCGCGACGCTCCGTGCCCGCCGCACCCCGTCGCTGCTGGAGCGGCTCCCGGACACGCTCACCAAGGCGGCCTACGCACCGGTGCGGGCGCGGGCGCGGCGGCTGTTCGAGGGGGGGCAGGTGGCTCTCGCCATCCTCCTCGAGAGCGCCTCGCCGCAGCAGGCCCGCCGGTTCCTGGAGCGGGTCACCCGTACCGGCGCCCTCGAGGCGGCCGGCCTCAGACGCCTCGAGAACGCGGTCCGCCAGGTGGAGGGGCCGGAGGCGGCCGGTGTCGGGGGCGCGCCGGCGCTGGTGGCCACCCGCGCCGCCGTGGAGGCGAGGCGGGAGGAGCTCAGGCGCCTGCTCGAGGTCGAGATCCCCAAGACCCTCAAGGGGATCCAGGCCGCAGCTGCGGAAGGCGACCTGCGCGAGAACTTCGAGTACCACATGCTCCGCGACCGGCAGGAGCTGCTGTCGGCCCGTGCCGCCAGGCTGCAGCGTGAGCTCGCCGCGGTGCGCATCCTGGAACCGGGCAGCGCCGACACCTCGCGGGTGAACGTGGGCACGGTGGTCCACCTCGAGGCGCTCGAGGGAGACGGCATCGAGCCGATCACCATCCTCGGTCCCTGGGACGCCGACATCGAGCGCCGGATCTTCGCGGACCAGAGCGAGATCGCGCAGGGGCTCCTCGGCAGGAGGGTCGGCGACGAGGTGGAGGTGGAGGGCCGGCGGGCCCGGATCGTCCGCATCGAGCCCTGGACCGGATGAGGCGGACGGCTCAGTCCTCCGCCGGTCCGAACAGCTCGATCTCCTCCTCGGTGGGCTGGAACACGGAGGCACCCACGCACCCGGGGCCCACGTGGGTGCCCACGATGGGCCCGATCTCGCCCTCCACGAGCTCCACGATCTGGAAGCTCTTCACGAGCAGCTCCCGCATCCTCGCGCCCCACTTCGGGGCGGAGGCGTGCGCCACCGCAGCGAACACCGGCCGCTTCGGATCCACCCGCTCCTTGAGCACCTCGATCAGCCGCGGCTGCACCCGGCGTCCGCCCCGCACCCGGTCCAGCGGCGCGACCTCGCCCCTGTCCAGGAACAGGATCGGCTTGATCCCGAGGAGCGTCCCGAGCAGCGCCTGGGCCTTCCCGATCCGCCCACCACGCTGCAGGTACTCCAGCGTGTTCACGATGAACAGCAGGTGACAGCGCGTGCGGACGTCCTCGAGACGGCGCACGATCTCCCCGAGCGGGAGCCCGCGCCGGGCCATGCGGGCGGCGAACACCACCATCATGCCGAGACCCACCGAGGTCTGCCAGGAGTCCACCACCCGGATCTCGGGCTCGCCGGGAAGCCCCGCCTCCTCGCGCACCGACCGCAGCTCGTCCTTCCCCTCGCGGACGGCCGCCGCGGCGTTCCTCACGGTCTCCGAGAGCTTCGCCGAGATGTGGAGCGAGACCACGTCGCCCGAGGCGACCGCCCGGCGGTAGGTCTCCAGGAACTCCCCCCTGGACGGCGGGCTGGTGGAGGGGAGGGACGATGCCTCCCGCAGCCGCCGGTAGAACTCGTCGGGCTGGAGGTCGATGCCGTCCTTGAACACCTCCCGGCCGAACAGCACCGAGAGCGGCACCACCGTGATGCCCAGCCGGCGCACGAGACTCCGCGGGAGGTCGCAGGTGGAGTCGGTGACCACCTGGATCGTCTGCCGGGGCTCGTGGAGCGCCAGCACCCCGGCCTCGACCAGCTCCAGCACCGCGCGCGCGGTGTCCGCGTCGGTGGCGTCGGCCCGGTCGATGAGCTCGCCCAGGTTGCGGGTCTGACCCACCTTGGTGAGCAGGTCCTTCTGGGCGGGCGTGAACTCGGTGGAGAAGAAGGCGTCCCCCATCACCACCTCGACCCGCGAGGCGAGCGAGGGGAGCTTCCTGAGCAGCTCGTCGAACTCGAGCCGCTCCTCCACCGCCTCGCTGACGAGCGTCGCGAGGTCCCGTTCCACGGTTCGCTCGGGCGGCTGCTGCCCCACCGCGAGGGTGAAGCCCCCGCCGCGCAGGCCCGCGATCCGGTTGAACGCCTTGACACCGCGCGCCGGACCCCAATGGGCGTGAACCACGTTCCCGTCCTCGACCCAGAACCCGACCTCCTCCGTACCCACCGACAGGGCCACGTGACCGCTGATGAGGTGCCGCGCCAGCACCCGCAGGAGGTCGCCCACCGAGACGCGGGTGAGATCGCCGTACAGGGTCTCGATCCGGTCGCCCAGCTCGCCGCCGATGTCGCGCGCCAGCAGCAGCAGGCGCACCTGGTGCAGCAGGCGGGTCGGATCCAGATCCGTGGCGGGCAGGAAGTAGAGCGGGCCCTCCGGCGGCTCCTCGGGGATCTCGGACGGATCGTCGTACAGGATCAGGAAGGGCGGCAGGACGAGCCCCGTGGCCTCGAGCCGCTGGCGCAGCTCCAGCGGCGGGACGTCCCGGAGCGAGGTGTGCGCCACCACCAGCTCCGGATCGAGACCCGCGGTGAACCGCAGCGCCTCCTCGCTGTTGACCGCGTTGATCACCTCGAAGCCGCCCTCGTACAGCGCGAGGCCCACCCGCCGGCGCCGGTCGTCCGAGCTGTCCGCGACGAGAACGGTGGGGGTCTGCTGTGGCACCTTCCCCTCCTTCGGTTTCACAGTATACAGCCCGGACCCGCGACACCGCGGGGGCGTGCCCCCCGCCGGCGGACCGCGCTCATCCCGCGGTGGAGAGAGCCCCCCCCGGAGTCCCCAGAGGCTCCCCGCGCACCCCGAGCACCGTGCACCGCACCGCGACGGCCGCCCCCGCCACCCGCACCGCCGCCTCCGCCAGCCGGAGGAGGCCGGAGCAGCACGGGACCTCCATGGTGATCACGTGGATGCCCGTGACGCCGCCGTCGCGCACCATGAGCGCGAGCTTCTCCAGGTACCGGTCCTGGCCCGCGTCCAGCTTCGGGCAGGCGATCGCCAGCGAGCGGCCGGCGAGGTACCGTGCGTGGAAGTCACCCGCCGCGTAGGCCGCGCAGTCGGCCGCCAGCACCAGCTCCCGTCCCGCGAGGAACGGGGCCGTGGGCGGCAGCAGGTGGAGCTGCACCGGCCACTGGGCGAGTGCCGAGGCTCCCGCCACGGGCCTACCGACCGGCTCGAACGACGCCGGCCGCGAGCCGGGGCAGGCGGGTGCGGCGGCCGGGGCCGCCGCACCCACGAGCGGCAGCTCCGGCCCCGTCGCCCCGCGGATCCCGGCGAGGTGCCGCCGCACCGCCTCCTCGTCGAACGCCGGCGCCTCCCGCCGCACGATCCGGATCGCGCCGCGCGGGCACCGGCCGAGGCAGGCCCCGAGCCCGTCGCAGTACACCTCGCTCACCAGCCGGGCCTTCCCGTCCACGATCCGGATGGCGCCCTCCTCGCACGCCGGCACGCACTCGCCGCACCCGTCGCACAGCGCCTCGTCGATCTCGATCACCTCGCGGACCGGCACCCTCACCCCTCCTCGCCCCGCAGCATCACGAGCAGGAACCGGACCCCCCGGGCGGTGCGAAGGCCGTGCGGCACCCCTGCCGGCATCAGCACCGCCTCGCCCTCGTGCGCCACCACGGCCTTCCCGCCGATCTCCAGCTCCACCTCGCCCTCCCACGGGATCACCACCGCGTCGTACGGCGAGCTGTGGGGCTCGATGGACTGCCCGGCGTCGAGGGCGAAGACCGTGAGGTTCCCGCCCCGCCGCCTGAGCAGCTGCCGGCTCACGATCCCGCCCGGCGCCACCGCCACCGTCCCGTCGAGCGGCGTCGCCACCGCGGCCTCCAGCTCGCCGGCCCTTCGCGTCGCGTCACCCATCGCGCGCCTCCCTTCTCGCCAGCATCGCCTGCCGTCTCGCGGTCCGCCTTGACCGGCGTCAACCGCGCCCCACGGCGCGAGCGGCTCAACGCACGGACCAGCCTCCGTCCGCGACCAGCGCGTGACCGGTCACGTACGACGCCTCGTCGGACAGCAGCCACACCACCGCCGCCGCGATCTCCGCCGGATCGGCGAGGCGCCCCGCGGGGACGAGCTCCGCCGCGTGCTCGAGCGCCGGCCCGGGGCTCCCCCCGCCGAGCCGGGCCGCCACCCGCTCCAGCATCGGCGTGAGGCACGCCCCCGGGCACACCGCGTTCACCCGCACCCCGTGCGGCGCCGCCTCCACCGCGGCCGTCCGGGTCAGCGTGAGCACCGCGTCCTTGGCCGCGGCGTAGGCGCCGGCGCCCGGGGCACCGGTGAGCGCGTTCACCGACGAGACGTTGACGATGGCGCCGTGCCCCGCCGCGACCATCCGCTGCAGCTCGTACCGCATCGCCAGCCACGTACCCTTGAGGTTCACCGCGAGCACGCGATCGAACGCCTCCTCGTCCAGCTCGTGAAGCGGCAGCCCCGGCCCCTCCACGCCGGCCGAGTTCACCGCCGCCGCCAGCTCCCCGTACCGCTCGACGCACGCCGCCACCGCCCCCCGCACCTCCTCCCCACGGGTCACGTCGGCCGTCACGAAGCACCCCTCGCCGCCCGCCGCCTCGATCGCGGCCACGACCTCCCGGCCGCGAACCGCGTCGCGGCCCGCGACCGCCACCCGGCCGCCCTCCCGGGCGAGCCGCTCCGCCACCGCCCGCCCGATCCCCGAGGTCCCGCCGAACACCAGGCACGCCCTTCCGTCGAACCAGCCCATCGCCGCCTCCCGGCCCATCCCGCAGCATGCCCCACCCCGACGTCCGGCGCAACACCGGCGGCCGCCTGGAGTTCCCCCAGGGACCGGCGCTCCCGCCGCTTCCGTCACGGTCCCCGAGCGGTGCGGAAGGTCGGGGCGGAAGCGGCCGACGGGGCTCCGCGGCCTATCTCGGGCCGTGAGTGTCCGCCCGGTCGGGATCCGCATCCGGTCGCCTCCGGCCCGGCACCGCCCGCCACGGGTGCGGGCGAGCCGGAAGGTGCCACGGGCGTCCCGCCGCGCGTGGCCTCGAGAGCCTGTCTCGGAAACAGCGACGGCGTTCTCGAGGGGGTGAGGTGGGGGTTGGGGATGCGGGTGCCGGGGGGCTGGGACCGGAGGGGGTGGGAGGTTGTGGTCTCGGGGGAGGATGCCGTGGGAGGGGTCGGGTGGACGTGGCGGCCAGCGGGGGATGGGGAGGGTGGCGGAGCGGGGCCTCGGGCCATCTGGAGCATGCCCGCGCACCAGTGGGCGTGGAGCTTCCTCAGGGCGTACGCGGTGCAGCTGTCAGCGGCTTCGGTGCGGGCGGGGACGCCCGCGGCTACAACTCATAGGGAATACAAGATACCAGAGGTTGTGGCTGCGGGCGTCCCCGCCCGCCGTGAAGGCTCTCGCCTGCCGCGGAGCGGTTTCGCCCGCCGCGCGAGAAGAACTGTGTCCCCTTCTCCGGTCTCTCGATCGCCACTGGGGGTGGGGCCGGGCACGGGCCGCCGCCTTCCGTGCGGGCGAGGACGCCCGCAGCCACAAATCAGGAACACGGGCGGAGGCCCGGGGCCCGCGGGCGATGACGCCCGCGGCTACACGTGGGGAAGCAGGGGCGGGGAGGCCCGATCACCTCCGGCGATCGGAGGCGCGGTACCATCGTCCCGTGCGGGCGGTGGTGTTCGACGCGCCGGGAGCCGCGGACGTGCTGCGCGTCCGGGAGCTCGCCGATCCGCGGCCCGGGCCGGGCGAGCTCCTCCTCGACGTCCGTGCGGCGGGGGTCAATCGCGCCGACCTCCTTCAGCGCCGCGGCCTCTACCCACCGCCCCCCGGCGCGCCCGACATCCTCGGTCTCGAGGCTGCGGGCGAGGTGCTCGCGGTGGGCGAGGGAGTCGCCGGGTGGAGGCCGGGGGACCGGGCGATGGCCCTGCTCCAGGGGGGCGGGTACGCCACCCGGGTCGCGGCTCCCGCCGCGTGCTGCCTCCCGGTCCCGGAGAACCTCTCGCTCGTGGAGGCGGCGGCCCTCCCCGAGGCCCTCGCCACCGTGGAACTCGCGGTGTTCCGGCTCGGAGAGCTCGCTCCCGGCGAGCTCCTCCTGCTGCACGGCGGCTCGGGCGGGGTGGGCACGCTGGCGATCCAGATGGCCGTCGCGGCGGGGGCGACGGTGATCGCCACCGCGGGTGGCCCCGACCGGGCGCGGCGGATCGAGGCGCTGGGCGCCGCACGCGGCGTGGACCACCGCCACGAGGACTTCGCCGCGGCGGTGGCCGAGGCCTCGGGAGGCCGGGGCGCGGACGTGATCCTCGACTGCGTGGGCGCCCCGTACCTCCCGCGCCACCTCCGCTGCCTGGCCACCGGGGGACGGCTGGTGCTCATCGGCCTGATGGGCGGGCGGCGGGCCGAGATCGACCTCGCGCCGCTCCTCGCCCGGCGGCTCCGGGTGATCGGCACGACGCTGCGAGCGCGTCCGCTCGAGGAGCGCGCCGCCGTCGTGGCCGCGGTGCGCGAGCGCTGGCTCCCCGCGGTGCGCGAGGGCCGCGTGCGTCCGGTGATCGCCGCGACCCTCCCGCTCGAGCGCGCCGCCGAGGCCCACCGGCGGCTGGAGCGTGGGGACCGCTTCGGCAAGATCGTCCTCGTCCCGTGACCGGGTACCCGCGCCGCCGGGCACGCCGCTCAGGCGCCGCGGCCGGCGGCGGGCTCCCCCACCAGCTGCACCACCACCTCCCGCCGCCGCGGCCGCACGTCCAGGTTCACCACCACCTGCTGGCACGTCCCGAGGACGAGCTCGCCCCCCGTCACCGGCACGGTGAGCGACGGCCCCAGCAGCGCGGCGCGCAGATGCGCGTGACCGTTGCCGTCGTGCCAGGTCGCGTCATGGTGGTAGCGGCCCGGCGGTACCAGCCGGTCGAGGAGCTCGGGAAGGTCGCGGACCAGCCCCGGCTCGAACTCGATGGCCGTCACCGCCGCCGTGGACCCCACCGCGAACACCGTCACCTGGCCCTCGTGCAGGCCGTGCTCGCCCACCAGCCGGCGCAGCTCGGGCGTCAGGTCGTGCACCCCGGCGTCGCCCTCCACCGGGAGCTCGAGACGCTCGGTCCGCAGGATCACCGCCCCCCCTCCCGGTCCGCACGGGGCAGCGCGGCCTGCACCTCCCGCACCAGGTCACGGAGCGCCAGCGGCTTGCGCAGCACCCTCGTCCCCTCGGGGAACTCCACCCGCTCGCTGAGCGTCTCGCCCGGGTAGCCCGAGAGGAACAGGATCGGCAGATCGGGGCGCTGCCGCCGGATCGCGCTGGCCACCCTGTCGCCGGTGACGCCCGGCATCAGCACGTCGAGCACCGCCAGCCGCACCTCCCCGGCGTGGCGCCGGAACCGCTCCAGCGCCTGCCGTCCGTCCGCCGCCGCGAGCACGCGGTACCCGATCGCCTCCAGCGCCTCCACCATCGCCTCGCGGACACGGCGGTCGTCTTCCGCCAGCAGCACCAGCTCCCCGCGACCGCGCGGGACGGCGGTGTCCTCCTCCCGCTCTCCATCCTCCGTCGCGGCCTCGGGCGGCTCCGCGAGCGGGAGGTACACCGTGAACACCGACCCCTTCCCCGACTCGCTCGCGGCCTCCGCCATGCCGCCGTGCTCGGTCACGATCCCGTACACGGTGGCGAGCCCGAGCCCGGTGCCACGCCCCGGCTCCTTGGTGGTGAAGAACGGCTCGAACGCCCGCTCCAGCACCTCGGGGGGCATCCCGCAGCCGGTGTCCGCCACCTCCAGGACCACGTACGCCGGCGCCACCGCCCACGGGCGAGTCGCCCGGAACTCGCCGTCGGGCTCGATCCGGCGCAGCGCGATGGTGATCCGCCCTCCCGGCGGGGTGGCGTCGCGCGCGTTCACCACCAGGTTCATCACCACCTGCTCCAGCTGCCCGGGGTCGGCCACCACCGGCAGCGCCCCGCCCGGCTCCCGCAGCACCAGCTCCAGGTCCTCGCCCACCAGCCGGCGCAGCATCTTCATGAGGTCGCCCACCAGCTGGCCCAGGTCCAGCGGCCGCGGGTTGCCCGCCTCCTGGCGGGAGAAGGCGAGCAGCTGGCGGGTCAGGCGGGCGCCCCGCTCCACCGCCCGCTGGACCTCCCCCGTCCGCCGTGCCACCTCGGGGTCGTCCGCGCGCACCATCCGCAGGAGCTCGAGCTGGGTGGAGATGGCCTGGAGGATGTTGTTGAAGTCGTGGGCCACCCCGGCGGCGAGCCGGCCCACCGGCTCCATCCTCTGGGCCTGCAGGAGCCGGCGCTCGAGCTCCTCCCGCTCCGAGAGGTCCACCATGAACCCCTGCACTCCCGCCAGCTCGCCGCCCCCCTCGAAGACGCCCACCGCTGCCTCGAGCACCCGCAGCGGCGTGCCGTCGCGGCGCCGGTACTCCATGCGCTCACCGCGGATCACCCGCTCGCGCCGGAGCCGCTCGAGGAACCGCCGGCGCGCCGCGGGCCGGAGGTAGAGCTCGGAGACCGGCGTGGCCAGCGCCTCCTCCTTCGATGCGAAACCGAACATCTCCACGAAGGCGCCGTTGCAGTCCACGATGCGGTCGCCCGCCGCGATGTAGTTCGCGGTGAGGCCGAGCTCGAAGAAGCGCCGGTACCGTTCCTCGCTCTCGCGCAGCGCCCGCTCCATGCGCTTGCGCTCGGTCAGGTCCTTCACCACCGCGAAGATGTGCGGCTCGCCCCCGAGCTCGAACACGGCGGCGCTGACCATCGCGTCGCGGACCCCGCCCCCGACCCGGAACCGGGCCTCGAGGTCACGGACCGTACCCGTGGCCTGGAGCGCCGCCACGAACCGCTCCCGGTCGCGCGGATCGGCCCAGAACCCGAGCTCCAGGATGGAACGGCCGAGCAGCCGCTCGCGAGGCACCCCCAGCGCCCGCTCCGCCGCCCGGTTCACCGCCACGTACACCCCGTCCCGCATCCGCGTGATGGTCATGGGATCGGGGCTGGTCTCGAAGGCGAGGCGGAACCGGGCCTCGCTCTCCCGGAGCGCCTCCTCGAGGCGCCGGCGGTCGGTGACGTCCTCCGTGACCGCCACGAAGTGGGTGATCTCGCCCGCCTCGTCGCGCACGGGGGTGATGGTGATCTCGGCGGTGTAGAGCGTCCCGTCCTTGCGCCGGTTGATCACCTCGCCGTGCCACGTCTCCCCGGAGAGGATGCTCCGCAACATCTCGCGGGGGAAGCCGTCGGGATGACGCCTCGAGCCCAGGGTCCGCATGTGCCGGCCGACGGCCTCCTCGGCCGCGTAGCCCGTGAGCTTGGAGAACGCCGGGTTGACCCACTCGATGGTGCCGCCGCGATCGGTGATGACCACCACGGCGGCACTCGCCTCGAGCGCGCGTGTCACGAGGTGCAGCCTCGCCTCGGCCTCACGCCGCGCCCGGCGGGCCGCGGACTCGCGGAGCTCTCGCTCCACGGCGGGCGCCAGCAGCCGGATCCGGTCCTTGTGGAAGTAGTCTCGCGCCCCCGCGCGCATCACCTCCACGGCCTCGCGATCGCCGGCGGTTCCCGACACGACGATCACCGGGAGGTCCGGGTCGTACCGCTGCACGATCCGGAGGGCGTCGAGCGCCGTGAACCCGCCCACCCGGTAGTCGGCGAGGACGACGTCCCACCGGGCCCCGGCGAGCGCGGCCTCGAGCGCCTCCGCGCTCTCCACCCGGCGCCACTCGGGGGTGAACCCCTCGCGCTCGAGCTCGCGCACCATGAGGATCGCGTCGTCCTCGACGTCCTCCACCACCAGCACCCTGAGCCGCCGGTCCACGGCTCACGTCCTCCGCAGCGGCCGGCCACCCGGCGGCCGGCCCCCTCGCGACGCCGCGGGTCCGTTCCAGGGCGCGCGTGCCGGAGCACAGGCGTCGCCTCCAGCCGCCCGGCCCGCGACCCCCTCCCCCGCGCCGGGATCCTCCCCCACGAGCGCCACCATGCGAGCCGTCATCCCTCGGGACCGTCCTCTCCCAATGTAAACCGGAACACGGCCCCCCGTCCATGCGCGCTCTCCGCCCAGAGGCGGCCTCCGTGGCGCTCCACGACGCGGCGCGCGGTGGCGAGCCCGACGCCGAGACCGGGGAACCGCCCCGGCGGATGCAACCGCTGGAACATCCCGAACAGCCTCTCCGCCCGCTCCGGGTCGAACCCGACGCCGTTGTCGCGCACGAAGAACGCATCCGCGCCCGTCGACCGCTCTCGCCCCACCTCGATCACCGCCGGGTCGCGCCCGGACGTGAACTTCACGGCGTTGGCGAGCAGGTTCTGGAGCAGGATGCGCGCCATCACCGGGTCGGCCTCGGCCGCGAGGCCCGCCGCCACCTCGATCTCGAAGCGGCGCCCGGCCTCCCCGGCGGTGAGCTCTTCGAGAAGCTCGCGGGCCAGGGCGGACAGGTCCACCCGCCGGCGCCGCAGCGGCCTCCTGCCGATGCGGGAGAGCTCGAGGAGGGCATCGATCATCTCCCCCATCCGCGCCGCCGCACGGCGCACCCGCGCCAGGTGACCGCGCGTCCCCTCGCCGAGGGAGGGGCCGAGCTCCTCCTCTAGGATCCGCGTGAAGCCGCCGATCGCCCGCAGGGGCGCGCGCAGGTCGTGCGAGACGACGTCCACGAACGCCTCGAGCTCGCGGTTGGCGGCCTCCAGCGCCGCGGTCCGCTCCCGGACCCGCCGCTCGAGGGTGCGCCTCGCCGCCTCGAGCTCCTCCAGGAGACGGCGGTTCCGTTCCAGCTCGCTCTCGAGCCGCCGGCGTCCCTCCACCGCCGCGAGCGCGAGCCCCAGCTCCCTCCCCAGCTCCTCGAGCCTCTCCACCGCCCTCTCCGGAAACGCCCGCGGCTCCGACGCGTACAGGTTGAGCGTCCCCCACACCTCCCCCTCCCGCCTCGGGATGGGAACCGCAGCGGAGGATCCGTACCCGCGCTCCCTGGCTGTCTCCCTCCACGCCGCGAAGGCCGGATCGGTGGCGATGTCGTGGCACACGACCACGCGCCGCTCGCGGATCGCCGTACCGGTCGGCCCCTCGCCGCCCGGTCCCGGGCCCCACGTGATCCCGAGCCCCCTGACGTAGGAGCGGTCGAGCCCCGCGACCGCCACCGGGAGCACGGCGCGCACCGGCGCGGGCCCGGCGCGCCCGGCCCACGCGAGCCGGTAGCCGGCCCGCTCCACGGCCGCGCGGCACACGGTCCGCATGAGCTCCTCCTCGCGTGCCGCCCGCATCCCGGCGCTCACGACCGCGGCCTCGAACTCGAGCGCCCGGGCGGTGACCACCTCCTCGGTCACGTCCTCCACCACCTCGAGCACCCCCGCGGGTTCCCCGCCAGGCCCGGGGAGAGGGACGGCGGTCACCCGAACCCAGATGCGGGTCCCGTCCTTCCGTCGGCGTTGCAGGGTCGCTCCTCCCGCACGTCCGTCCGGGGACAGCCGCGCGAGCCACCGCCGGAGCTCTCCCCGGTTCCCACCGTGGACGGGATCGGGACGCCCGAGTGCCTCCCGCTCCGACCATCCGAAGATCCGCTCGGCCGCCGGGTTCCACGCGGTGACCCGTCCCTCGAGGTCCAGCATGACGAGCCCCACCGGCACGGCCTCCGCGAGCCCGGGCGGCCATCCCACCTGGGGCCCGGCCGGGCCACCGGCGTGGCCCCGGCGGCCACCGCCCCCGCCGCTCATCCCTCGAACAGCGACCGGAGGATCGCGCGGTCGCGCGGGGACACGTCCACGAACTCCACCCCGACCTGCCAGACGTCCTCGTCCTGGCGTTCGGCGTAGACCACCCGCGCCCGTCCCCTCACCACCCTGCCCCGCAGCGAGATGAGGAGCTCGACGATGGTGCCGGGCTCCAGCGGCTCGTCGGTGGCGAAGCTGCACCCCCCGAGACCCACCGTCTCGGTCCGCGCGAGCGCCTCCTCCCCACCGTCGAGGCGGCGCCACATCACCGCGTGCTCGCTCCGGAGCCTCGGGAACCGACGGCGACCCGCACCTTCTCCCGCCATGGACCGACCCGTGCTTCCATTCTACCCCGGCGGCGCCGCCCGGGACGGCCCCGGCCGGCTCCGGGAGCGGACGGCGTCGGCCGCCCAGGCCAGCACCAGGGAGAGGCCGAGCACCGCGACCACGGCGGGACCTGCGGGGAGGTCCCACGCGTACGAGGCCAGGAGCCCCAGCGCCGATCCCGCGCCTCCCACGACCCAGCCGACGACGAGGCGCGTCCGGAGCGAGGAGGCGAGGAGCATGGCGATGCAGGCCGGGATCACCAGGTACGAGAACACCATCAGGATCCCGCCGATCTGCACCGAGAAGGTGATGGCGATGCCGAAGGTGAGGTAGAAGACGAAGTCCCACCAGCGCACCCGCCACCCGCGCCGGAAGGCCTCCTCGGGGTCCATGGTGACGAGCGTGAACCGGTGCCGCAGCGCCCAGTGCAGGGCCCCCACCGCCGAGTAGATGGCGAGGTCCGTGACCACCGTGGGCCACGTCACCCAGAGGAGGCTCCCCGCGAGGGTCTCCTTGATGTGCTCGGCGCCCTCGGGCGCCCGGTCGGCGACCAGGATCGCCGCGGCCGAGGCGACGACGAAGGCGATCCCGATGATCGCCTCCTGCGGGATCCGCTCGTGGCGCGCCCGCGTGATCGCGAACACCGCCGCCGCCAGCGTGGCGAACGCCATGCCGAACAGGGTGGAGCCGGGCTCCCCCGGACGGTGGCCCAGCGCGTACCCCACGACCGCGCCCAGCGCCGCGAACTGCGCCACCGCCAGGTCCACGAACAGGACGCGCCGCTCGATCACGTGGATCCCGAAGTAGGCGTGGATCCCGACCAGCACCAGGCAGGCGGCGAAGGGCGCCGCCATGAAGCCGAGGGCCCCGCTCATCGCCGCACCGCTCCCTCGGACGCCCCGGAGATCCCGCCGCCCGAACCCGCGCGCGCGAACCCCTCGCGCAGCCCGCGGACCCACCGATCCACGAGGTCGAGGTAGGTGTCGATGCCTGGCTCGCCACCCACCTGCGTGGGAACGATCACGGGGACGATCCCGGTGCGCTCCGCGATCAGCTCCGGCTTGCGCCGCTCGAAGTAGTTGGCGGCGAGCAGGACCCCGATCCGCTCCTCACGGATCCTGCGGACGAGCTCCGCCACGTGCCGGGCGGTGGGCGGGATCCCGGGCTTGGGCTCCACGTAGCCGGCGACCCGGAGCCCGAACAGGGTCGTGAAGTAGACCCAGTTCTTGTGGTAGCAGACGATCTTCCGCCCCCGGAACTCGAGCCCCTCGCGCAGCCACCCGCCGAGCCTGTCCGCCAGGCCGTGCCGCTGGAGGAACGGGATCAGCCGTCCCGTCCGGGCGAGGGGGTTCAGTGCCTCGACGCCGAGCAGCTCCACCAGCTCGTCGCCGTACAGGCGCCGGGCGAGGCGATCGGTGAACGAGGCGAGGTTGCGCCGGTACAGCTCGCACCCCTCGGGATCCACCCGGCACAGGCCGGCGGCGATGTTGCGGGCGATGTCCATCGCGTTGACCGGCGACGTGTGGATGTGGGGGTTGCCGTAGATGTGGATGTCGCCCCCCGACCGGTCCAGCGACCCCGGCTTCTGGAGCAGCGCGATCCCCTGCGCGGCGGCCACGTACCCCGGGGCTCCGTCCACGATCCGGCGGTTGCCGGAGGCGTTCACCAGCACCGGCGCCCACAGCTCGAGGTCGAGCCCGGTGCTCACGAACAGGTCGGCGTCGCGGAGCATGAGTGCGTACGACGGCTTGGGCTTGACGAAGTGCGGGTCGGCCGCCGGCGGCGCGATCCAGCGCGCCTCGATCCGCCCGCCCCCGACCTCGCGGGCGATGGCGGCGTAGGTGGAGAGGGTGGTCACGACCCTCACCTTGGCCGCCGCGGAACCCGTGACGGCCACGGCCATCGCCACCGCCCCGATCCTCGCGATCGTTCCCCTCATGGCTCCCCCCTCAGTAGCTCTCGTGCTTGTGCGGCCCCGCCGCGAAGGTGATCTGGAGCTGGTACCGCCGGTCGGTCCCGAAGCGGCCGTCCCTCCGGTAGCTCGCCTGCGCCCGCAGGCGCACGAACTCCGACTGCCAGAACGTCACGTACGGGGTGAGGCCCCAGTACCGGTGGCCGGCCTCGCGCTGGTCGTCCACCCGGTCGTACCTGAGCCCCGCGATCCAGCGCGACGACAGCTTCATCTGCCCGTACAGGAAGCCGCCCCACGCGATCCGCCGTCCACCCTGCGGCAGCTCGAGCCGCGAGCGAAGCACCATCCCCCGCACGGTCAGCTCGCGGTACCGCTCGCGCCCCGCGGGGTACCAGTCGTAGGCGAGATCGAGGGCATGGAAGTCGTGCCGGAGGTGTCCGTCGCGGTCGGCGCTCCCGTGGAGCGCGTCGAGGCCGATCTCGAGGTAGGCGTTCCCCGTGAGGTCCCAGTAGCTCGACAGCCGGGCGAGGGACGAGGGGTGGCGCCAGTCGCTCCCCGCGAACGCCACCTCGTCGTCGCCGTCGGTGATCTCCACCGTGAGCTGGTTCGCGTCGGCCCACAGCCGGGGCAGCAGCCAGTGGAGGAAGAGGCCGGTCCCGGAAAGGCCCTCCTCGCCGAAGCTCTCCTGGAGCGCCCGCGGCAGGTCGGCCTGGTCCAGTGCATGCCGGTGCCACCGGTTCACGACCCCGAACTGCTGACGCTTGCGGCCCACGGTGAGGTCCATGCCCCCCGGGAGATGGAGCCAGGTCACGTACGCCTCCTCCACCTCGGTACCGCCCTCACGGTAGGTGTCCGTCCCCGGCGGGAGCCCGAAGGTGGGCCCGTGTGCGGGCAGCGCGTGCGACACCACCAGGTGCATCCTGGAGTACGGATCCAGGTACGAGCGCAGGTCCACCTCCAGCTCGCCCCCCTGGAGCTCCTCCCGCTGGTGGTTCCCGCCCACCAGGAACGTGTTCCCGGTCACCGAGATCTCCGGGTTGAGCTGCGGCTGCATGCGGGTCCCGGAGACGAACCGGGTGGCGGGCTCCACCTCGGACGGTGCGCGGGCGGTGCCCGCCTCCGCCAGCGCCTCCCGGCGCAGCCGCTCGCGCTCCGCCTCCCGGGCCGCCTTCTCACGCTCCCGCTCGAGCCGCGCGAGCTCGGCCCGGACCGCCTCGAGCTCCTCCCTCAGCTCCTCGACCCGAGCCTCCAGGGCGCGGATGCGCTCGCCGGAGGCCATCTCTCGAGTCTCGCTCTCCTGCGCCGCCGCGCCGGACGCGACCATGGCGGCCGCGCACAGCGCGGCGACACGGCATCGCCACTGTCTCATCTCGCCTCCCCTCGTCCGTTCGTGTGGTGACCGCGATCAGGCTCGGACGAGGGGCGGAGGTGGGCCGCGCGAGGTCGCGACCGGCCGCCATCCTGCCACCGCCTGGGACCGCCACGCCCCGCGTGCCGCCGCCACCCCGGCCATCGCCGGCACCCGGGACGGCCCCCCCGTCACCGCCACGGCACCGGGGCCGACGTTGCAGGCCAGGCAGCGCGGCGGCGGCAGGACCGTGGCCGCCCCGTGGAGGTGCTGCCCTGCTCCCGGCGAGGAGGCGGCGGCGCAGGCGGCGTCCAGCCGCGGGACGCCGGCCTCGGCGTGGGTGTGCGGGGCCGCGCCCACCACGCCGTAGCCCACCAGCGCCAGCGCCAGCGCCACCCTCACGGCCCGGGACGCGACCCGGTCTCGCACGTTCCGGATCATCGCGCGTTCCCCGAGCGACCGTCAAGCCCGAGATTCCTGCAACGCGGTCCGAGCGCCGGCCGGGTGCCCGGGGCGGGGCGAGGGCCTGCCGGGCGCGGGCCGGCGGGGGTCGCGCGTGGGGTGGCGGATGCGGATCCCGACGACGGGGAGTGCCGGGCGGGGCGCGCCCCGGAGGCCGGGCCTCCAGGCGTCCGCGGCCGGGCGGGGTAAGCTTGGCCCGTGACGGGGCGGCGGATCCTCGGGCTGCTGGTGGCGGTGGCGGCGGCGACGCCGGCCCCTGCGGCGACCCCGCCGCTGCTCGCTGTGGGACCGCTCGCGCCGTTCCACCTCCGCCCGGAGGGCCTGGAGCTGGGGGAGCCGCCCGCGCCCGGTGGCTGGCGTCTCGCCCTCACGCTCGGGTACGGCAACACCTGGGCGACCACCCACCACATCCCCGACCTGCACGTGGCGCTGGATCCTCCCGGCGCGCCGCTCGGCCGCGACACGGTGCTCGCGGCGCTCGCGCGCTGGCCGGAGGACACGTTCTACACCCTCGACGCCGAGGTCCGCCGGGCCGAGCTCGAGGTGGCCTGGTCCCCGCGACGGCGCTGGGCGGTGGGCGCGGGCCTCGGCTGGCTGCTCTGGGGCGGCACCCCGCTCGATCCCCTCCCCGACCGGCTCCACCGCCTCCTCGGGGTGACGCGGGGCTCGCGCCCGTACTTCCCCGCCGGCCGCACCGTGATCCTCGTCAAGCGCGGCCGACGGGTGTTCTACCTCGACCAGCCGCCCCGCGACGGGCCGGGACGGGCGAGGGCGTGGGTGTACCGCGAGCTGGGGACCCGGAACGGGTGGCGCCAGTGGGTCGGCGTCGAGGTGGCGGCACCCACGGCGAGGGTCACGGCGCTCGGCGGCGACGCCTGGGAGTGGGGGGTGCGCTGGCGGACACACGGCCGTGCCGGCCCCCTCGAGGTGGACGCCGGCCTCGGCTGGAGCGACCTCGCGGGCGACGCACCCACTCTCGACCGGGTGACCGATGCCTGGCACCTGTGGTGGAGCGGCACCCTCCCGCTCTCCCGCGGTCTCGCGCTCGCCGCGGGGCTGCGCCTCGACACCTCGCCCTACTGGCACCGCGCGCCGGGCCAGCTCCACAAGGCCTCGCTCGAGCTCGCGGTGGGACCGGCGATCCGCCTCGACGACGCCCTGGAGCTCGTCGCCGCGCTCGGCGAGAACGTTCCCGCCATCGGCCTCGCGCCCGACTTCTCGATCCAGGTGCGTCTCGCCTGGAGCGAGCCGCCGGGAGGGCCAGCCCGGTGACCCGCCCAACCCGGGTGCGGCTCCGCCGGGGCGCCGGAAGGCGCCTCGCAGCCGGGCACCGGTGGGTGTTCTCCAACGAGCTCGAGCGGGTCCCGACGGACCTGCCGCCGGGAACGGAGGTGGTCGTGGAGGACGCGCGGGGACGCGTCCTGGGCACGGGCGACTGCAACCCCCACTCGCTCATCGCGGTGCGGATCCACACCCCGTGGCGGGAGGCGATCCTCGATCGCCCCGCGCTCGCCGCACGCCTCCGGGCCGCGCTCGATCTGCGCCGGCGGGCGCTGGGCGAGGAGGCCGCGGCCTGCCGGGTGGCGTTCGGCGAGGCCGACGCACTCCCCGGCCTGGTCGTGGACCGGTTCGGTGACCGGCTCGCGGTGCAGATCCTCACGGCGGGCATGGAGCGCCGCCGGGAGGCCGTGCTCTCGGCCCTCGAGGAGGTGCTCGCGCCGCGGGGGATCGTCCTGCGAAACGACGCCCCGGCACGGGCGCTCGAGGGGCTCCGGCGCGCGGTGGAGACGGTGGGCGACGTGCCCGAGCGGGTCTGGTTCCGCCTCGGCGAGCTCGAGCTCGCGGCCGATCTCGTGCGCGGGCAGAAGACGGGGTTCTTCTTCGACCAGCGGGAGAACTACCGCCTCCTGCGGCCCTTCGCGCCCGGGGCCGAGGTCCTGGACGCCTTCTGCTACTCGGGGGCGTGGGGACTCTCGGCCCTGACCTGGGGGGCGAAGGAGGTCACCTTCCTCGACGCCTCGGCGGGGGCGCTCGACCTCGTCCGCGCCAACCTCGAGCGCAATGGCCTCGCCGGCGGCCGCACCGTCCGGGGGGAGGGGGTCCCGTTCCTCAAGGAGGCGGCCCGCACCGGGCGCCGCTGGGACGTGGTGATCCTCGACCCGCCGGCGTTCGCCAAGAGCCGACGCCACGTCCCCGAGGCGCTCAGGGGGTACCTCAACCTGAACGCCTGGGGCCTCCGCTGCGTGCGCCCCGGCGGCGCGCTCGTCACCTGCTCGTGCTCTCATCACGTCCGCCCCGGTCCATTCACCGAGGCCGTCGCCCGCGCCGCGGCGCGCGCCGGCCGCACCGTGCGGGTGGTTGGGCGCGGCGCGCAGGGCCCCGATCACCCGTGGCTCCCCGGGATGCCCGAGACCGCCTACCTCAAGGTGCTGCTCCTGGTCGTCGAGTGAGAGCCGGCTCAGTCCCCGCGCGCCGCCTCGAGCCTGCGGCGCAGCTCGCGCAGCCGGTCCGAAGGCGGGAACAGCCGCTCCGCCAGCGCCAGCGCGTCCTCGGCGCGCTCGAGGTCACCCGCCGCGAGCGCCCCCTCGATCTCGAGCTCCGCCTGGCGCCGCCTGAGCTGCTGGAGCCGGGCCTGGATCGCCGGGCTCTCCGGCACCTCCAGGCTCGCGTGCTGCAGCTCCGCCAGCGCGCGCTCGAGCTGCCCCGCGCTCTCCGCCGCCTCCGCGCGCCGGAGCAGCTCGCGCACCGCCGCCGGGAGATCGGGCTCCGGCTCCGGCGGGGCCAGCCGCGCCTCCAACGCCTCGAGCGCCGGGTGCGGCCCGAACAGGCGCCGGGCCACGGACAGCCCTCGCCGCGCCTCCTCGAGCTCCCCTCGCGCCGCCGCCTCCTCGATCCGCCGGATCGCCTCCGCGAGCACGTCATGCCGCCCCGCCGCTGCCTCGGCCAGCTCGATGCGAGCGGCCAGCCGCTCCAGGACCTCGCTGTCGCCCACCTCCTGCCGGGCGCGCTCCAGCACGGCCCGCGCCGCGGCGGGCTGCTCCGCGGCGAGGAGCCGGTCCACCGCATCCACCGCCGATCGCAGCCGCTCCTCCCGCCGCCGGCGCTCGAGCTCGCCCTCCACCTCCTCCAGCACGCGCGCCACCATGTGGTCGTCGGGGGCGACATCCAGCGCCCGCCGGAGCATCGCGGCAGCGGCCTCGAGCTCGCCCCGCTCCGCCGCCGACCGGGCGCTCGCCAGGAGGCGCGAGACCCGCGCCTGAGGGTCCGGCTGCTCCTCGCGGCGCACCGCCCCGCCCCGGGCCTCGCCCTCCTGCGGCGGCAGGAGCCCCTCCCGCGCGAGCAGCGCCTCCACCTCCTCGAGCTCGACGCCACCGGACGCCTCCGCCGCCCCGGGGCCGGCGGACGGCAGCCTCGCGGTGTCCGGGGCGCGGGCCGTCGCCGGACCGGGGGCCCCCGCGCCCGCGTCCTCCCGGTCCCCGGCGGCGGAACCGGGGCCCGGGGGCGGCGCCGGAGCCTCGGGCCCGGAAGCGGAGGCCTCCCGCGCGTCGCCTCCGGAGGCCGGCCGGGGCGTGGCCACGGGAGCGAACTGGAGGTCGAGCCTCGCCTGGCTCGAGCCCGGCCCCACCGCGCGGAAGCGGATGGTGGGTGGCTCGCCGGTCTCCAGGACCCGGTCGAGCTCGGCGTCCGGCGCGGGGTGGCGGCGGGCCACCGGGCGCAACGCCTCGGCCATGGCGTCGGCGTCCGGGAACCGCTCCTCGGGCGACTTGGCCAGAGCCCGCAGGACCACGTCGCGCACGGCCTTGGGAATCCGGCCCTCGGGATCGCTCACCTCGAACGGCACCGGGGGCTCGAACAGGTGGCCGGCGATGAGCTGGGAGAGCGTGGAGCCACGGATGGGGTGGGTCCCCGTGAGCAGCTCGTACAGCACCACCCCCATGGAGTAGACGTCGCTGGGACGGTCGAAGGCGGCGTGATCGCGGAACTGCTCCGGTGCCGCGTACCGCACCTTGCCCACGAACGTCCCGGCCAGCGTCAGGCGGCTGTCCTCCTCCAGGGTCCGGGCCAGACCGAGGTCGATGAGCTTCACCAGCGGCCGCCCCTCGTCGTCCCGTGTCAGCATCAGGTTGTCCGGCGAGATGTCGCGATGCACCAGCCCCTTCCGGTGCATGTACCCGATCGCCTCGAGCCCCTGCAGCGCGATCTCCAGGGCCAGGCCCAGCGACGGGGGCCCGTGCCGGCGGAGCAGCTCGTCGAGGCCGACCCCGTCGATGAACTCCATCACCAGGTAGGCGGTGCCCTCCTCGTCCACGGTGAAGTCGAAGAGCTGCGCGATGTTGCGGTGGCGGAGCCGCACCGCCATCCGGGCCTCGCGGAGGAACCGCGCCTGCATCGCCTCGTCGCCCTCCAGCTGGGGCCGGATCACCTTGACGACCCTGATCTCCTCGAGGAGCCGGTGGCGAACCTTGTACACCGCCCCCATCCCGCCCTCGCGGAGCTTTTCGAGGATCTCGTACTTGCCCTCGAGCCTCTCGAACGGAACCGACACGGCACCCCCTGAACGACCCGGACCCTTCGCCTCCTGGTACGACCAGCTCAGCCTACGTCGCCTGCCGCATCGTGTCAACGCCGCCGACGCCCGCGGTCGTCGCGCTCTCCCCCGCGCGGGTACTCCCGGCGCCGTGCCGCGCGCCGCCGCCTCGAACCCGCACGGGCGCGGCCGCCGCTCCCCGGGATGACAGGCCGCCCACCGCCGAGCCGAGCCCGGCGCGTTCCGCCTCGCCGCGCCCTTCCGGGACCCGCACGAAGGACAGACACGCCCCGCGTCTCGAGAGGCTCCTCGTGCGACGGGCCTTGCCCCGGCGGGAAGGCGCCGGTAGATTCCGGGCATGACCCGGACGATCGCGGTGGTGGAGGACGAGGCCGGCCTCAGGGACGACCTCAGGGCCGTGCTCGAGCGGGAGGGGTGGCGGGTGGAGACCTACGCCGATGGCCTCGCCGCCTGGGAGGCGTTCGAGCGGCGGCTCCCGGACCTGGTGGTACTGGACATCATGATGCCGCGCATGGACGGGCTCGAGCTGTGCCGGCGCCTGCGCGGCCGCAGCCGCCGGCTCCCCATCGTCTTCCTCACCTCCCGCGATGACGAGGTGGACCGCGTGCTCGGGCTCGAGCTCGGCGGCGACGACTACCTGTGCAAGCCGTTCTCGATGCGCGAGCTGGTGGCCCGCATCCGGGTCCTGTTCCGCCGTCTGGACCTCGGCGACGAGGAGACCGCGAACCTGATCCGGGCCGGCGAGCTGCTGCTCGACCTCGATCGTCACACGGCCACCTGGGCCGGAAGGCCGCTCCACCTGACCGTGACCGAGTTCCTGATCCTGGCGGCGCTGGCCCGCAGGCCCGGCGTGGTGCGCACCCGCCGGCAGCTGATGGAGCACGGCTACCTCCACGACACGCTGGTCGCCGAGCGCACCATCGACACCCACATCAAGAGGATCCGGAAGAAGCTCGCGGCGGCCGGGGCGGTGGACCTCGTGGAGACCGTCTACGGGCTGGGGTACCGGCTGCGTGCCGGCGGCGACCGCTCCGCCCCCCGCCGGTGACGGCCCCGGCCGGCCAGTGGCCCCCGGGCGCCGACGCGCGGGCCGGGGTATCCTCGCAGCGTGAGTGGCGTGGGCGACCGGCTGCGGCGGGGGCTGGCGCGCATCGGCGTGCGCCTCTTCGCCTTCAACGTCCTCCTGGTGTTCCTGCCCGTGGCCGGGATGCTGTTCCTGGGCACCTACGAGCGCCACCTCCTCGCGGCCCAGGAGCGGACCATGGTGCAGGAGGGGAGGCTGCTCGCGGCGGCGCTCGCCGCGGGCGGGGGGGCGGACCCGGCGAGGGCGCGCGCCATCCTGCTCGCCCTGGGCGGCCGCCACACGGCCCGGCTCAGGGTCGTGGACACGGCCGGCCGCGTGCTCGCCGACTCGGCGGCGCTCGGGCCGCGGGCCGAGCCCGGCGCGCGGGGCGGCGCGGGGCGGCCGCGGCCCCGGCCGCTGCTCTACCGGATCGGGGCCGCACCGTTCCGGCTCGGCCGCCGTCTCCTGCGGCGAGGTGGCCGCCCCCTCCCCCCGGCGTACGGCGACGCGCGGGTGCTGAACGGACCCGAGGTGCGGGCGGCGCTGTCGGGCCGGTACGGGTCCGCGACCAGGATCGGGACCACCGGCAGCGTGATCCTGTACGCGGCTCTCCCGGTGCCGGGCCGTGGCGGGCCCGCCGGCGCGGTGGTGGTCTCCCGCTCCACCGACCGGATCCGGGCGACGCTGGAGGCGGTGCGGCTCCGTATCTTCCAGGTGTTCCTCGCCTCCGTGGCCGCGGCGGCGCTGCTCTCCCTCGTCACCGCCATGACCATCGTGCGCCCCATCGCCCGCCTGCGCCGCCGGGCGGAGGCGATGCTCGACCGGCGAGGGCGGATCCGGGCGCGGTTCGAGCCAGGTGCCAGGGCGGACGAGATCGGCGACCTGGAGCGGGCGCTCGCGACGCTCGCCGGGCGGCTCGAGGAGCACGTCCGGTTCATCGAGTCGTTCGCGGCGGACCTCGCGCACGAGCTGAAGAACCCGCTGGCGGCGGTGCGCAGCGCGGCCGAGCTGGCACGCGCCACCCGTGACCCCGGGCAGCGCGAGCGGTTGCTCGCGCGGATCGAGGCCGACGTGCGCCGGATCGAGACCCTCCTCGCCGACGCCCGCGAGCTGGCGCGGATCGACGCCAGGCTGGAGGAGGAGGAGCGCGAGACGGTACCGCTCGTCCGGCTGGCGGAGAACGTGGCCGAGAGCCTCTGCCTGGCGCGCGGGGAGGGGCCGGGGCGGATCGTGGTCGAGGCGGGGCCCGGACCGCCCTCCGTGGAGGCCGCCCCGCACCGACTCGCGGAGGTGCTCGAGAACATCCTCGCCAACGCCCTGGACTTCTCCCCCCCCGGCGAGCCCGTGCGGGTGACGGTGCGGCGCGACGGACCCTGGGCGGTGGTGGAGGTCGCCGACCGCGGCCCCGGGATTCCCGTCGAACACCTGGACCGGATCTTCACCCGGTTCTTCTCCTGGCGCCCGGAGGGCGACGGCGACCACACCGGCCTCGGTCTGGCCACCGTGCGCGCCATCGTGGAGGGGTACGGCGGGACCGTCTCCGCCAGCAACCGCGAGGGAGGGGGCGCGGTCCTCGCCGTCCGGCTGCCAGCAGTGCCGGGCCCGTGACCGGCGGGCGTATCATGCGCGGGGCACGAGAGCCCACGAGGAGGTGACCATGCGACGGATCGTCATCGGAGCGCTCACGGTGGCCCTGGCGGCGGCGCTGCCCGTCGCCGCCCAGCAGTCGCACCGGGACCGGGCGAAGTACGTGGACCGGTACCACGACCCCGTGCTCGAGGAGATGCGGGAGCGGGACCGCAAGCTCGAGGAGGCCGCGAGGAAGAAGACCGAGGAGATCCTCGAGAAGATCAAGGCCGAGCGGAAGGAGCGGCGGAAGAAGCGGCCGAGGCTCTCCTTCGACATGTCCCACATCCCGCGCCCCTCCGGTCCCGAGGCGTTCCGGACCGTGTGGCACTTCCCGCCCACCCCACAGTACCTCACCGGCACCTGCTGGTCGTTCTCCACCACGTCGTTCATGGAGTCCGAGGTGAAGCGGCTCACCGGCCGGGAGATCAAGCTCTCCGAGATGTGGACCGTGTACTGGGAGTACGTGGAGAAGGCGAAGGGATGGATCGCGCGTCGGGGCGAGCAGGAGTTCGGCGAGGGCTCCGAGTCCAACGCGCTCTTCAGGGTGTGGAAGCGGTACGGGGCGGTCCCGCGCTCGGCGTACGAGGGGACGCTCGCCGGGGACGGGCGGTTCGACCACGCCCTGATGCACCGCCGCCTCGAGGCGTTCCTCCACTGGTGCCGGGACGAGGGGGTCTGGGACGAGGACATCGTCGTCGCCGGGGTCCGCGCGATCCTGGACCACACCATGGGCCGGCCGCCGGAGCGGTTCGAGTGGAACGGGGCGACGTACACCCCGAAGCGGTTCCTGGCCGAGGTGCTCCAGGTGAACCCGGACGACTACGTCACCCTCATGTCCACCCTCTCCAAGCCGTTCTGGAGCCGCGCCGAGTACGAGGTCCCCGACAACTGGTGGCACGACAGGAGTTACGTCAACGTCCCGCTCGAGGTGTGGTACGAGGCCCTCCTCGAGGCGATCCGCACCGGTCACAGCGTGGTGATCGGCGGCGACGTCTCCGAGCCGGGGATCGACGGGTTCGAGGAGATCGCCGTCATCCCCACCTTCGACATCCCCGGCGAGTACATCGACCAGTCGAGCCGCGAGTTCCGGTTCGCCAACCGCACCACCACCGACGACCACGGGATCCACCTGGTAGGGTGGACACGCGTGGACGGCCACGACTGGTTCCTGATCAAGGACTCCGGACGCTCCTCGCGGTGGGGGAAGCACAAGGGCTACTACATGTACCGCGACGACTACGTGAAGCTCAAGATGCTGACCTTCACCGTGCACCGTGAGGTCGTCGAGGACATCCTGAAACGGGTGGACGCGGAGGCCTCGAAGCCAGCGGAGTGAACCGGTCCGCCGGCGCCGGCCGGCACACCCCATCCGACCCAGCAGGCCCGTGTCGAGAGTGGCAGCCGCTGCCGCGCCCGCGCCTCCCGGGCCCGGCGCCAGGTCTCGTACCCGGCGGGCCGTTCGCGGGAACCCGGCGAGGCGTTCCCCCACGCGCCTGCGAACGGTGAGTGTCCCCTTCTCGGGGGCGGGCGGAGGTGCCGGAGATGGTCCCCGGAGGACGGCGGGACGGCCCGCCGCGAGCCGGCGTTATACTCGCCCGAGGATGAACGCCGGTCTCGATGGCATGGCCCGGATCGAGCTGCCGTCCTCGGCGGCGCCGCAGGCGCGCACCGGCGGGACGGTGGTGGCGGTGGTGGGCGTCGCCATCGTGGCGGCCGCCTGGACCCTCCTCCCGCCCGATGTGTTCTTCGCCGTGGTGCGGGTCCTGCTCACCGCCTTCGGGGGGGCGTTCGTGGCGCTGGGGGTGGCGGTGGGATGGGCGGGGGTCGGGGCCGCGGTGGACCGGGAGGGCGGCCGCCTGGTGCTGGTGTGGCGGGCGGGACCGGTCCGTCGTCGGACGGTGGTACCGCTGGACGAGGTGCGGCGGCTGCGGGTCGGGGGAGGCGATGATCCCACCGGGCGCGGGCCCGGCTGGATCGAGGTGGAGCGGGGCGAGACAGGGGAACGGATCACCTTCGGGTTCGGTCAGCGGGTGGAGGTGCTGCGCCGGCTCGCGGCCTGGATCCGCGACTGGAGCGGCCTGCCGCCCGAGGTGTTCACGGGGCTGGAGGCGGGCGAACCTCTTCGTCCCTCCGCCCCGCACGAGAGCGAGGTGGAACGGGCGCTCGCGCGGCTCGCGAGGTCGCCACGGGTGGCGGTGGCGCGGCGGGACGGCCGCCTCGAGGTGGAGCTCCTCCCCGCCGGGTGGGGGGGCGTCGCGCTGGGGCTCGCGGCAGCCGGGGTGGCGGGGGCGGCGCTGGCCGGGGCGTTCGGCCTCCAGGTGCTCCGCGGATCGGCGGCCGCCACCCCGGTACCGGTGGCGCTTCCCCTTCTCCTGGCCGTCGTCCCGGTGGCGCTCCTCGTCTCCGCGGTCCACGCCGCCCGGCGGCAGGTGCGGCTCGTGGTGGAGGACGGAGCGCTCCGCATCGAGATCCACGGCCCGCTCGGACGGCGCGAGCGGTGGCTTCGCACCTCCGCGATCGCCGACGTCCGGACGATGCTGCTGGGAGGTAAGGGCGCGCGATGGGGCCTCGTCGTCCTCGGCCGGGATCCGAGGCCGTACCTGACCCTCTGGCACCCCACCCTCGGGCGACGGCGGGAGGAGTGGGAGGCCGTGGCGGTGCTGCTCCGGGACGCGCTGGCGGCCCCGGCGGGGTGATCCCCGGCTCAGGCCGGGCCGGCTCGAACCCCCGCGGCCTCGAGAGCGGCGCGGACGGCGTCCGGCGCGACGCCGTGGATCCGGACCGACTTGTCGCGGCCCGAGGCGCCGGACACGATCTCCACGGCCGCGCGGGGCACGCCCAGCGTCCTCGCGAGCAGGCGGATCACGGCCTCGTTGGCCCGGCCCCGCTCCGGGGGCGCCGTCACCTCCACCTTGAGCGCGCCCCCGTGCGGCCCCACGATCCGGTCGCGGCGCGCGCCGGGCCTCACCCGGAGGGTCATCGCGGTGCCGTCGCCCGCCCGCCGGAGGCGAACCGCGTCAGCCACGGGCGAGGATCACCCCCCGCTCGGAGGCGGCGATGAACTCGAGCAGGAGCCGCACGTCCGGCTGGTCGCCGAGCTCCGCCGCGATCCGTCCGAGCGCCTCGGAGGTGGCCAGCTTCCGGTCGTGCAGGTACCGCCAGGCCCGCCGGAGCGCCCGCCGCCGCTCCTCGTCGAACCCCTTCCTCTCCAGCCCGATGGTGTTGGGGCCGAAGCACCTCGCCGGCCGCGAGCCCACCGTGCGCATGAACGGCAGGCAGTCCTTGGTGGCCACGGTGAAGCCGCCGAGGAAGGCGTACGGGCCCACCCGGCAGAACTGGTGCACTGCGGAGAACGCCCCGATGGTGGCGTGATCCGCCACCTCCACGTGGCCCGCGAGGGTGGCGGCGTTGGCGAAGATGACGTGGTCGCCCACCCGGCAGTCGTGGGCGACGTGGGCGTAGGCCATGAAGAGGCCGTGGCTGCCGATCCGGGTGACCCCGCCACCGCCCGGGGTCCCGCGGTGAAGGGTGACGAACTCGCGGAAGACGTTGCCCTCGCCGATCTCGAGGCGCGTCGGCTCCCCCCCGTACTTGAGATCCTGTGGAGGTGCGCCCACCGAACAGTGGGACTCGAACCGGTTTCGCGGCCCGATCACCGTCGGACCCGACAGCCGGCAGAACGGCCCCACGTGACACCCGTCGCCGAGCTCGACCCCCGCCTCGATCACCGCGTACGGCCCCACGACCACGCCGTCGCCGAGGGTGGCGCCGGGGTCCACGATCGCGGTGGGGTGGATCCGAGCGCTCACCGGTCGTCCACCATGGCGCAGGCGAGCTCCGCCTCCGCCACCACGTTCCCGTCCACCCGGGCGGTGCCGCGCAGCTTGGCGAAGGTGCGTCGCACCGCGACGATCTCCACGTCCAGCTCCAGGCGGTCGCCCGGCACCACGGGCCGGCGGAACCGGCACCGGTCGATCCCCGCGAAGTAGACCAGCTTCCCGTCCCGTGCCCCGGCGTCCAGCGAGTGGAGCAGCAGGAACCCGCCCGCCTGCGCCATCGCCTCCACCACCAGCACCCCGGGCATCACCGGCGTGCCAGGGAAGTGGCCCTGGAAGAACGGCTCGTTGAACGTCACGTTCTTGATCGCCCGCACCCGGCTCTCGCCCAGCTCCTCGATCCGGTCCACGAGCAGCAGCGGGTAGCGGTGCGGCATCACCTCGAGGATCTCGCGGATGTCGTGCATCACTCCTCCTCGTCGAGCAACCCCGCCCGCGCGAGCGCCGCCTCCAGCTCGCGCAGCCGGCGCCTCAGCGCCTCGAGCCGCCGCAGCGCGGCGGCGTCGCGCAGCCACTCGCGGTGCGGCCGGGCCGGTATCCCGCTCACGAACGAGCCGTCCGGCACGTCCTTGAGCACCGCGCTCTTGGCGCCCACGATGGCCCCGTCGCCGATCTCGAGGTGCCCGGCCGCCCCCGACTGCCCGGCCATGATCACCCCGTCGCCCAGCCGTGTGGAGCCCGAGATCCCCACCTGGGCGACCAGGAGGCATCCCGCGCCCACCCGGACGTTGTGCGCGATCTGGACCAGGTTGTCCACCTTGGTGCCGCGCCCGATCCGGGTCTCGCCCAGGGTCCCCCGGTCCACGCACACGTTGGCCCCGAGCTCAACGTCGTCCTCGATCACCACCGTCCCCACCTGCGGCACCTTGTGGTGCACGCCGTCCACGGTGGCGAACCCGAACCCGTCGGAGCCCACCACCACCCCGGAGTGGAGCACGCAGCGCTCCCCTACCCGGCACCCGTCGAGCACGGTGACCCGCGGGTGGAGCCACGAATCGGCGCCGATCGTCACCCGCCGGCCCAGGACGCAGGCCGGCCCGATCACCGCGCGCTCGCCGATGACGGCACCGTCGCCCACCACCGCGAGCGGCCCCACGCTCGCGCCCTCGCCCACCTCCACCCCCTCCCCCAGGACCGCGGTGGGGTGCACCCCCGGCTCCGGCCGGTGCGGCGGGTGGAACAGCTCCAGGGCGCGGGCGAGGGCGAGGTACGGGTGGGGCGTCACCAGCACGGTCCGCCCCGGCAGCTCGCCGGCGCCCGCCGCGAGGATCGCGCCCGCCCGCGAGGCCCGGGCCTGCCCGAGGTAGCGCGGGTTGTGGAGGAAGGAGAGGTCGCGCGGGCCCGCGCGGTCGAGCGGCGCCACGCCCTCGAGCTCCACCGACGGATCCCCCACCACCTCCGCCCCGAGCCGGCGGGCGAGCTCGCCGGCCGAGAACACCCGGCTCACTTCCCGGTGCCGGCGCTGGTGTTGAAGCGGCGGATGATCTCGTCCGTGATGTCCACCCTGGCGTCGTCGGCGTACACCAGGCCGGACTGGTACTTCTGGAAGATCAGGAGGTACCCCCGCTCCTTGCCCACCTGCTGGATGATGGGCATGATCTGCCGCTCCAGCCGGTCGAGAGTCTTGCGCCGGGCGTCCTCGAGCTCGCGCTGGGCGTCGTCCTGGAACCGCTTCAGCTCGATCGTCTTGTCCTCGATCTTCTTGGAAAGCTCCTCGAGCTTGTCCTGGGCCAGGGTCAGGCGCTGACGCTGGAACTGGTCCTTGAGCTGGTCGAGCTCCTGCTGTAGCTTCTTCGCCTGCTCGAGCTTCTCGTTCTGGAGCTTCTGCAGGTGCTGGAGTGCCTCCTTGCCCGGGTCGGACTCCGTCACCACGCGCTGGACGTCGATCACCGCCACCGGCACCTGCTGGGCCGCCGCGGTGGGCGCCGCCAGCGCCAGCGCGGCCGCCGCGAGGATCACGCGATAGACCGTTCGATGCATCCCTGGTTCCCTCCTTGAGCCTCAGAATGTCGTCCCGATCGAGAACTGGAAGTCGTGCGAGTCCTCCTCGGGGTACGGGTCGAGGTTGATGCCGTAGATGAACCGGATCGGCGCCTGGAAGATGGGCACGAAGATCCGGAACTCGATCCCCGTCGTCTTGCGGAAGTTCGAGAGGTCCCACCCCTGGGTGTCGAAGTAGGTGTTGCCGAGGTCGGTGAACAGCACCAGCTTCACGGGCCCCCCGATCCGGAACTGGTACTCCACGTTGACCAGCCAGTACCGGTCGCCGCCGAGCCTCGACCCCCCCTGGGTCAGGAAGTACCCGCCGTCCGCGGTGCGGGGCACCACCGTGTAGTACGGGATGCCCCGCAGGCTCCTGTCACCGCCGAGGCGGTACCGCTCGTAGATCGGGATGGACGAGCCGTTGAAGGTGAAGAACTGCCCACCCTCGACGTTGAACGCGAACACCGTCCGCCGGGTGACCGGCCGGAAGAGCGAGAACTGCACCTCGGGGCGGATGTAGTCGAAGTCGCCCCCCAGAGGCCCGCCGGCGAACCGGCTGCGGAAGACGAACCGGGTGCCGCGGTTGGGATCGAAGGGGTCGTCGCGCGAGTCGTACACGTACGCCGGGGTCACGGTGGAGACGGTGCCGGAGAACTCCTCGTACGTCCGCTCGGACTGCACGAACTCCGGCGGCGGAAGGCCGATGGGCGGCTGGTGGCCGGCCGTGGGGTCGCCGATCCGCCCGGTGCGGATCACGGCGAACCGGGAGGTCACGTCCTCGTAGGCGAACAGCGCGGTGATGGTGTCGAAGGCGCCGAGGCCGAAGCCCAGCGTGAGACTGCCGCCCTTGGTCTCGCGGAAGAAGTCGGCGATGCTCAGGTTGGTCTTGAACACCGAGCCGCCGAGCAGGATGCGCCGGTCGAACAGGTACGGCTCGGAGAAGCTCAGCGTGTAGTAGTCCGCGCGGCGGCCGGTCTGGACCGAGACGCCGAGGGTCTCGCCGCGCCCCATGAAGTTGCGGGTGTTGAACAGCACCTGGGCGAAGAACCCGTCGAGCTCCGAGTAGCCCGCGCCGAACTGGAGGTCGTTGCGGCCCACCTCCTGACCCTTGACGGTGACGTTCACCCGCTTCTTCTCGTCGTCGAAGTCGAACTCGAGCGGGTCCTCGTCCAGCTTCCAGTACCCCAGGGCGTTCACCTTGTAGACCGAGCGCTTGAAGGCCCCCATGTTCATGTACGCGCCCTCGGGGAGGAGGAACTCGCGCCGGAGGACCTTGTCCCTCGTCTTGGTGTTGCCCTTGAACTCCAGCCGGCCGAGGCGGAACCGGTCGCCCTCGAAGACGTCGATGGTGACGTCCACCACCCGCTCCTCGCCCTCGCGGTCGGTGAGCACCTCGTTGGTGTAGGCGTAGATGTACCCGCGATTGTGGTAGAGGTTCCGGATCGCCTCCATCCCCTTCTCGATCGCCTTGTGGCTGTACCACTTCCCGGGCCTGGCCTGGATCAGCCTGGCCAGCTGCTCCGGCCTGAACACGGTGGTCCCCTTCACGGTGACGGAGCCGAGCCGGTACCGCTCGCCCTCCTCGACCGGGATCGTCACGTGGACGCGGTACTTCTTCTTCTTGAGCGTCTTCGCATCCGGACGCCTGGCCACCAGCTCCACCTGAGGCTCGCCGATCTTGACGTCCTTGTACCCGTGGTCGAGATAGAAGTTGCGGAGGTTGTCCTTGTCCTCCTCCCACGCCTCCTTGGAGAACAGGATCTTCTTGCCCCACGGACGGTACCAGTGGGCCTCCTTGGTCTTCTTCAGCACCCGCCTGAGCCGCCGGTCCGAGAACACCTCGTTCCCCACGAACTCGATCCGCTCGATCTTGACCTTGCCGCCCTCCTCGATCTCGAAGATCACCTGCTTCTCGTTCTTCCCCGCGTCCTCGATCCGGTAGTCCACCCGTGCCGACTGGTACCCCTCCTCGTCGTAGATCTCCTTGAGGGCACTCTTGATCCGCTCGAGGTCGGCGATCTTGAGCGGCACCTTCCGCGGCAGGTCGATGCCGCGCTCGTCCAGCTTGTCGCGGAGGGTGGAGGTGGACAGCTTGTCGTTGCCCTCGAACACCACGCTGTTCACGAAGGGCCGCTCCTTCACCACCACCACGAGCTTCACGCGCCCGTCGGGGAGATCCTCCCGCTCGATGCGCAGCTCCTCGAACAGCCCCGAGTCCCACAGCCGCCGGAACCCCTCCCGGATCGCCTCCATGTCCAGCGGATCGCCCGGCTCGAGGCCCAGGTAGTACGAGACCGTGTCCGGAGTGACCGTGACGCCGCCCTCCACGACGATCTCGGCGATCTCGGGGGCGCCGCCTCCGGCCTCCCGGGCCCGAGCCGGGGCGGCGGCCGCGAGGAGAATGGCGAGAACGACCGGTACCGCGCGCCGCAACCTGATCACGTGCTCTCCCGGGTCTGACCCACGACCTCCAGCTCCTCGATGACGGGCTCACCCCCCGCGAGGGCCACCCGGAGACGCACGGGACCCGCGTCGCGGCGCCGGGCGATGAGGTGGTCCACCACCGCGTCCTCCACCCAGCGCTGGACGAGCCGCCGGAGCGGGCGGGCACCCGAGCGAGGATCGGCGCCGGCGCGCTCCACCAGCCAGGCGGGCAGCTCCTCCGCCCACTCGAGCTGCACCTCGCGCAGCCTGAGGTTCTCCGCCGTCTCCTCGAGCAGCAGCCGCGCCACCTCGAGCAGGCTCGCCTCGTCGAGCGGACGGAACACGATCACGTCGTCGAGCCGGTTGAGGAACTCCGGCGGGAAATGCCGGCGCAGCTCGCGCTCGATCACCTCCTCCATCTCGCCCTCCGAGGGACCTCCCCCGCCTTCCGCGAAGCCGACGCGGCCGTCACGCACCAGGTGGCGCGTGCCGAGGTTCGAGGTCATGATGATGATGGCGTTGGTGAAGTCCACGACGTTGCCGAAGTTGTCGGTGAGCCGCCCGTCCTCGAGCACCTGCAGGAGCAGGTTGTAGATGTCCGGATGGGCCTTCTCGATCTCGTCCAGCAGGATGACCGAGTAGGGGTTCCGGCGCACCTGTTCCGACAGCTGGCCGCCCTCCTCGAACCCCACGTAGCCCGGGGGCGAGCCGATGAGGCGCGACACCGTGTGCTTCTCCATGTACTCCGACATGTCGAATCGCACCAGGCGGCGCGGGTCGCGGAACAGGAACCGCGCCAGCTGCCGCGCCACCTCGGTCTTCCCGACTCCCGAAGGCCCCAGGAAGATGAACGACCCGATGGGGCGATGCGGGTTGGTCACGCCGAGCCGGCTCCTCCGGATGGCGCGGGCGAGGGCGGCGATGGCCGGGTCCTGGCCCACCACCCGCTGGCGCAGGATCTCCTCCATCCGGCGCAGCCGCTCGGCCTCGTCCTCCTTCAGCGAGGTGACGGGGATCCCGGTCCACCCCGCGACCACCTCCTCGATGTCGTCGCGGGTCACCGCCGGCTCCTCCGAGCTGCCCTCGGCCGTGCGCTCCAGCATCTCGAGCTCCTCGCGCAGCCGCAGCTCCTCCTCGCGCAGCTCCACCGCCCGCTCGAAATCCTTGCGCGAGATCGCCTCCTTCATCTGCCGCACCACCCGCTTCATCTCGGCCTGCACCTGCCGCAGCGTGGTGGTGCTCTCGGCCTGGCGCAGCTTGACCCGGGCCCCCGCCTCGTCGAGCACGTCCAGTGCCTTGTCCGGAAAGTACCGGTCGGTGATGTAACGGCCGGAGTGCCGCACCGCCGCGACGATGGCGTCGTCGGTGTAACGAACGCCGTGGAACTCCTCGTACCGGTCGCGCACGCCCATGAGGATCCGGATGGTCTCGTCCTCGTTCGGCTGGCTGATGGCGATGGGCTGGAACCGCCGCGACAGTGCGCGGTCCTTCTCGATGTACTTGCGGTACTCCTTGACGGTGGTGGCGCCGATGCAGGTGATCTCGCCCCGGGAGAGGGCCGGCTTGAGGATGTTGGCCGCGTCCAGCGACCCCTCGGCGGACCCGGTCCCAATCAGCGAGTGGATCTCGTCGATGAAGATGATGATCTCGGGGTGCTCCTGGAGCTCCTTGAGGAGCCCCTTGAGCCGCTCCTCGAACTGCCCACGGTACTTGGTACCGGCCACGAGCAGCGTCAGGTCGAGGGCCAGGATCCGCCGGTCCGCGAGCAGCACCGGGACCTTGCCCTCGACGATCCGCATCGCGAGCCCCTCGACCAGCGCCGTCTTCCCCACCCCCGCCTCGCCCAGCAGGAGCGGGTTGTTCTTGGTACGCCGGCAGAGGATCTGAATCATCCGCTCCACCTCGGCCTCGCGCCCGATGAGCGGGTCGAAGGCGCCCTGGGCGGCCAGGTGGGTGAGGTCCCGGGAGTACTCCGTCAGGTTCGGGGTCGCCCTGGCGCTCGCCTCGAACTCGCGCTCCCGGTTCAGCCGGCCCACCTCCTCGCGGAGCAGGTGCGCCGCGACCCCGTGCCGCTCCAGGTAGCGGGCCGCCGCCGAGTCCTCGACGTGGAGGATCCCGAGCAGCAGGTGCTCCGTCCCGACGTGCCCGTGGCCCATCGCCTCGGCCTCGTGCACGGCGTAGGCCAGCGCCTTCTTGGTGTCCTCGGCGAGCGGGAGGTCGGGCGACGCGCTCACCCGCTGCAGCGGCACCAGGTCGCCCATCAGGTCCTGCCGCAGCTGCTGCAGGTCCACGTCGAGCCGCTCGAGCACCTCGGCCGCCCCGTCGTCGGCCTCGCGCAGGATCCCGAGCAGCAGGTGCTCGGTCCCGATCACCGGGCTGCGGGCACGGCTCGCCTCGTAGCGGGCGAAGAAGAGGCTGCGACGAGCGTGCTCGTTGAACTTCTCAAACATGCTCAACCGTTCCGGCGGGGCCCAGCCGCACGACGCGGTCGCAGAGCCCCGCCAGCCTTTCGTTGTGGGTCACTATAACCGACGTCAAACCGGCCAGCAAATGAAGCTCGCGCACCAGCTCGAACACCCGGTCGGCGCTGGCACGGTCGAGGTTTCCAGTGGGCTCGTCGGCCAGCAGGAGCCGCGGCCCCACCGCCAGCGCGCGCGCCACCGCGGCCCGCTGCAGCTCGCCGCCGGAGAGCTCGTCGGGGTAGCTCCGGGCGCGGTGCGCCAGCCCCACCCGCGCGAGGAGCTCCTCGGCCCGGCGCCGCGCCTGGGCCACCGGCCGCCCCGCGATCCTGAGCGGCAGCGCCACGTTGTCGCGCGCGTCCAGCTCGTCGAGCAGGTAGTGGTACTGGAAGACGAACCCGACGACGCGGTTGCGCATCCGTGCCCGTGCGGCCGGATCGAGCGTCGCCGTGTCCACCCCGTCCACCACCACGGTCCCGGCGTCGGGCCGGTCGAGAAGCCCCACGATGTGCAGCAGCGTGCTCTTGCCCACCCCCGAGGGGCCCACCACGGCCAGCATCTCGCCCCGCCGCACCTCGAGGTTCACCCCGCGCAGCACCTCCACCCGGCGCTCGCCCGACCCGTACCCCTTGCGCACCCCCTCGAGGCGGACCATGGGCTCACTCATACCGCAGCCCCTCCGCGGGCTCCCACCGCGCCACGGCGCGCGCCGCGGGCACGCTCGCCGCCACCGATACCGCGAGGGCCGCCGTCACCACCACCGCCACCGCGGCCGGCCGCACCGAGAACGGCACCGACGACACCGCGAACACGCCGCGCGGCAACGGCAGCGCTCCGGTGGCGTCCAGCGCCTCTGCGAGCGCCACGCCGAGGACGGCGCCGAGAGCGGTGCCCGCGAGGCCGATCCCCACCCCGAGGCGGAGGAACAGGCCCCGTACCCGCTCGGGCGGCAGCCCGAGCCCCTGGAGCACCGCGGTGTCCCGCCGCTTCTCCGCCGCGACCATCGCCACGTTGCACAGCAGGTTGAGGGCCGCCACCCCGAGCATCAGCCCCACCGCCACGAACAGCATCGCCCGTTCCAGCGAGAGGGCGAGCAGGAGCGGCCTGTGGAGCACCTCGAGGCCCTCCACGCGGACCCCGGAGACCCCCTCCAGCGCCCGCCGCACGCGGCGGGCGAGCCCCCACGGATCGCTCCTGTCGGCCAGCTCCAGCGCCTCCACCACCGGCCGGCCCCACAACAGCCGCTGGGCCACCGCCACGGGGACCGTCACCTCGCCCTCCGACACCCCGGGCTCGGGAGGCCCCACCCGTTCCACCCTGACCACGGCGCGGGTGGGCACCGGACCCAGCGGGGTGAGCCGGCGCCTGGCGCCCAGGAGGTCGAGGCGGTCACCCACCCCGATCCCCAGCCTCGCCGCCAGGATCCGATCCACGGTCACCTCGCGGGCGTCGGACCGGCCGGCCACCCGCGCCGGGACCGACGCCGCCCCGCTCCCCGCCATCACGACGCCGCGCACGACCTCCGCCACCTCGACCCCGGGCAGGCGTTCCTGCAGCCGGCGTGCCAGCGCGGCCGCCCCGGTGAGCGCCCGCCCCCGTGCCGGAACGACGCGGGCGTGGGCGCTGCGCGCCACCAGCTCGCGGCGGATGGTGGACTGGAAGCCCTCGAGCAGCGCCAGCGTGAGGATCAGCGCCATCACGCCCAGCGCCAGGCCGACGAGCGAGATCGCGGTGACGGTGGCGACGTGGGTCCGGCGGCGAAGGCCCACCAGGTAGCGGGCGGCGAGCTCGGTCTCCGCCCGCAACGGCTACGCTCCCTCCTTCGGCCTCAGCAGCGGGAACAGGATCACGTCCCGGATCGACTGACGGTCGGTCAGCAGCATCACCAGCCGATCGATCCCGATCCCCTCCCCCCCCGTGGGCGGCATCCCGTGCTCCAGCGCGACCAGGAAGTCCTCGTCCAGCCGTCCCCCCGTCTCGGCCACCTGGGCCTCCAGGCGGCGCCGCTGCTCCACGGGGTCGTTGAGCTCGGTGTAGGCGTTGGCGAGCTCGAGCCCACCCACGAACAGCTCGAACCGCTCGACGGTGCCGGGGTCACCGGGGCGCGACTTGGCGAGCGGCGAGATATCCCGCGGAAAATCGAGAATGAACGTCGGGTTCAGCAGGTGCCGCTCGGCGGTCACCTCGAACAGCTCCGCCAGGAGCTTGCCGTCGCTTCGCTCCTCGATCCGCTCCACCCCGTGGCGGCGGGCCGCGGCCTCCAGCCGCGAGCGGTCCGCGAGGTCGGCGGGATCGAGGTCCGAATGCTCGAGGATCGCCTCCCTGAGGGTCAGCCGCCGCCATGGCGGCGTCAGATCCACCTCGCCCCCGTCCCACGGCAGCTTCAGCGTCCCCAGGACGTTGCGCGCCACGGTCACCAGCAGCTCCTCGGTGAACGCCATCAGCCGCTCGTAGTCCGCGTAGGCCCAGTAGAACTCGAGCATGGTGAACTCGGGGTTGTGGCGGGTGGAGATCCCCTCGTTCCGGAAGTTGCGGCCCAGCTCGTACACCCGCTCGAAGCCGCCCACGAGGAGGCGCTTGAGGTACAGCTCCGGCGCGATGCGGAGGTACAGGTCGAGGTCCAGCGCGTTGTGGTGGGTGACGAAGGGACGCGCGGTGGCGCCGCCCGGGATCGGGTGCATCATCGGGGTCTCAACCTCGATGAAGCCGTTCGCCTCCAGGAACCGCCGCACCTCGCTCACGATGCGCGAGCGGAGCTCGAACACCCGGCGCGAGTCGGGGTTGGCGATCAGGTCGAGGTACCGTCGCCGCGCCCGCGCCTCCCGGTCCGCGAGCCCGTGGTACTTCTCGGGCAGCGGCCTGAGCGCCTTGGCCACCAGCTCGAGGCGATCCACCAGAACCGTGAGCTCGCCGGTGCGGGTCCGGAAGAGGGTCCCGCCCACCGCCGCGAAGTCCCCGAGATCCAGCAGCTTGAACACGCGCCACGCGGTGTCGTCGAGGCGGTCGCGGCGCACGTGCACCTGGAGCCTGACATCGCCGTCGTACAGGTCCACGAACGCCGCCTTCCCGTGGCCGCGGATGGCGCGCACGCGCCCGGCGGTGGCCACCCGCACCGGCTCGGCGTCGAGCTCCTCGGCGGTGCGGCCCTCGTGGGCGGCGCGGATCTCGCGGATGGACACCTCGTACGTCACCCTGTGCGGGTACGGCTCCACGCCGAGCTCGCGCAGACGCTCGAGCTTCGCGCGCCGGTTGGCGATGAGCTGTTCCAGTGGTTGCTGGCTGGACTCCTCGGGCACCGGACGACCTCCTCAGGGGCGGGGGATTCTACCACGCGCCCCGCCGCTCACCGGCGGCCGCGCGCGGGCCGCCCGCCGCCGGACGCCCCCGGCCGCCGGCGCCCACCCCCCCGCTCCCGGGCCGCACGGCGCAGGGCCGCCACCTCCTCCCGGGCGAGCTCGCGGAACTCCCCCGGTGCCAGGGCGTCGTCGCGGAGCGGCCCGATGGCGACCCGCTTGAGCCGCTGCACCCGGTGCCCGGCCCGGAAGAACAGCTCCCGCACCTCGTGCGTGCGCCCCTCCCCCACCCGCACCCGCCACCAGGTGTTCCCCGCCCGCTTGGTCACGGCGACCCGCTCCACCGAGAGCGGCCTCACGTGCCGGCCCTCGATCCGCGTCCCGCGCCGCAGCCGGCGCAGCGCCTTCTCGTCGAGGTCACCCCTGACCTTGACCAGGTACTCCCGGACCAGCCCGTACCGCGGGTGCCCCACCTTCTCGGCCAGCTCGCCGTCGTTGGTCAGCAGGATCAGCCCCTCGGAGTGGTAGTCCAGCCGGCCCACGGGGTACACCCGCTCCTTCACCCTCGGCCGCACCAGGTCCACGACGGTGGTGCGCCCCTCGGGATCCTCGCAGGTGGTCACCACCCCGGCCGGCTTGTACAGGAGAACGTAGCGGAGCGGCTCCGGAGGTCTGAGCCGCCTGCCGTCGATCTTCACGTGGTCCCGCTCCGGGTCCGCCGTGTCGCCGAGCCGCGCCACCCGACCGTTCACCGTCACCCTGCCCTCGCGGATCAGCTCCTCGGCGTGGCGGCGCGAGCAGTAGCCGCTCCTGGCGATGAGCTTCTGCAGCCGTTCCTCGGCCATCGTTCCTCTCCTTCGGGCCGCCGCGCGGCCGGGATCGCCCGCCTCCCGGCGGTCGTCGGCGCATCGTACCACGCGGTCCCCCCGGGCGGCCGGTCCCGGCGCGAACCCGCGGGCGACCGGGCCCGATCCCCACACCCCGTTCCCGACGGGCGATCTCCCCCCTCCGGAGCGTTCCGAGCGCCGGGCCGCCGGGGCCCGCATCCCCGTCCGTGGCGCCCCGTGCGGGCGGGGGCGGGAGCCCGCTGGAACGCAGGCTGGAGGCCGCATCGGGCGGACGGACCGCGAGGGCGCGCAAGGACGTACCGCCCATGGAACGCTCGACGGCCGCGGCGCCCCTGCGGACCGAAGTCCGCGCTCCGCGAGGGGTGCGCGGAGGTCGCGGCGGGCGAGACGCGTGACGCCGCAACTCCGTGGATCCGACCGCGGCCGCGGCCACGCGGCCGACGGCGCCGGCACACGAAACGGCCGCCCACAGGCGGCCGGAGAGATCATCGATGGTCGGGACGCGGAGATTTGAACTCCGGACCCCCTGATGGCGGGACGGGACGCGCCCCGTGGCCGCGGCCGCAGGGGGTGGACGGCGCGACGCGCCGGACAGGGCGGGGGCGCGGCCAGCGGCCACGCGCGGACCGCCCCGCCGCGGTCACGGGGAGCGCCAGCGACCCGTGGCCGCCACCCCCACCCCCCGGTCCGGAGCCCCGCCACGGCCGCGAGGCGCCGCCACCGGCGCAGCCGGCGGGAACGCGAGCGACGGCGGCGGCGACGCCCCACGTCGGCCGGCCGCCGTCGCGAGCGGACCGGGCCGCGGCCACGCGGCCGACGGCGCCGGCACACGAAACGGCCGCCCACAGGCGGCCGGAGAGATCATCGATGGTCGGGACGCGGAGATTTGAACTCCGGACCCCCTGAACCCCATTCAGGTGCGCTACCAGGCTGCGCTACGTCCCGACGTCAGCTCGGTTCCCTGAGCGCCGCGATCACCTCCGCGAGCTCGTCGCGGACGGCTCGCAGCGTCTCCACGAGATGTTGTACGCGCTCCCCCCCCGCCGTGTCAACCGTCCCCTCGGCCTCCCGGGCGGGCCTCGCGGCCCCCGTGCGCCGGCGGCGCGCCCTGGGGGGAGGCGTGCCCTCGGCGAGCCGCTTCTTCACCCCCGCGATGGTGAGGTGCTCCTCGTACAGCAGCCGCCGGATCTCGAGGATCAGCTCGACCTGCTCGCGCGTGTACACCCGCTGGCCGGTGCCGGTCTTCTCGGCCTCCAGCCGCGGGAACTCCGTGGCCCAGAAGCGGAGCATGTACGGCTGCACGTTGGCCAGCTTGCACACCTCGTTGAGCTTGAACCGGTCCTTCCCCTCGGGAAGCGACACCTCGTCCGCCATCAGCTCTCCTCCGCTTCGGGGACCAGGGTCAGGCGGAGCTGGAGGGTGACGCGCCGGTTCCCGATCCACCCCCCGGGAACCGGGACCACCAGGTCGAGCTCCCGCACCTGGCCGTACTCGGCCAGGGCGCGGGTTCCCTCGAGGCGCACCGAGAGCTGGTTGCCCTCCGGGCTCACCTCGACGGCGCGGGCCGTGACCGGCGCGATCTCCCCCGGGGCCACCGCCGGCTCGCCGAACGGGTCGCCGTCCCAGGTCGAGAACGGCTCGCCGGGATGCGCCGCGGGCGCGACGAAGGGCTCACCCGCCCCGGGTGCGGCCCCGGCCGGCCCGAGCTCCGCCGCCGCGACGCCCTCGCCGGCCTCCAGGTCCTCGCGCCGGGCGGCGGCCGGCGCCGGGGGCGCGGAGGGCACCTCGGGGGCGGCCGCCTCGACAGCCCCCGCGACAGCAGCACCGGCGGGTTCCTCCGGCCCTGCGAACGGCTCGGCCGCGCCGCGGTCCTCCGCCCCCCGCTCCGGCTCCGGCGCCGGCTCCGCGTCCGTGTCCGGAGGGGCGGCCCCCTCCGGCACCACGGCAGCGGCGGCCTCCGCAACGCCTCCCACGGCGCTGTCCGTCCTCGCCTCCGGCTCCGCGGCAGCGGCCGGTTCTTCCGCCCCGGCCGCGGGCTCCTGGCCCACCAGCCAGGGCGGGGCCCCGCCCTCCTCGCCCGTCTCCGGCAGGAACGCCGGCGCCGGCTCCGCCGCCGCCCGCCCGACCTCCGGCTCCTCCCGCCCGAACGGCGCCTCGTCGTCCGGGACCGGTGTCTCCGGACCGAAGGGCACCTCGTCCCCCTCCGCGACGGGCTCCTCCACAGCCGCGGCCGCCTCCGGCTCCGGCTCCGCGGCCTGCCCGGGCGCGGGCGGCGCCCCGGCTGGAACGCCCGCCCCCGGGGGCCCGGCCGACTCCTCCGGAAGCCGCAGCTCCTCCGGCTCGGGGGACGGGGCCGGCGGCGTCTCCTCCGCCGGCCCCTCCCGGACAGGGGGCGTCTCCACCCCGGCCGCCGTCGGCTCCTCCGGCAGCTCCGCCGCCGCGTCCACCGGCTCGCGCGGCTCCGCGGGCGACGCCTCCTCCGCGACGTCGGACCCCGCGGCGGCATCCTCGGCCGGCTCCGGCCCGGCCACCCCGCCCTCTCCGCTCGCCCCGAGGGAGGGGATCGCCGCCTCGACGGGGCCGGTCTCGGCGGCGGCCTCTGGCTCCTCCAGCGGCGCCTCGGCGGCGCCGGACTCCGCCGCGGGCAGCCCGGTGGCCTCGGGCTCGAGCACCAGCGTCGGCTCCCGGTCGCGCTCCTCGGGCGGCGAGGGCGGGGGCGGCGACGGCTCGGCCCGGACCTCCGGATGGGTGACCGCCTCCTGGTCCGGCTCGCTCCCCGCAGGAGGGGCCGCGAAGCCCACCGGGCGCGCCGGCTCGGGCGGCCTCCACGCGGTCGTCGCGGGGCGGGGCGCGGCGGCGCCCAGCTCCGCCTCGTACCGCTCGCGGAGCGAGCGCATCACCAGCTTGACGATCCCCTCCAGCGTCTCCTGCACGCCGATCCCCTGGATGGCGATGGCCTCGTAGAACGGTGCGGAGTACTCGTTGAGGGCGGCGTCGAGCTCCTCGACGGTGCAGATGTCGGCGAGGTCCCGCTTGTTGAACTGGAGCACGTGGGGGAACTCCTGGAGCTTGATCCCCTGGAGCAGGAGGTTCTCCTTGAGGTTCCGCCACGAGTCCATGTTGGACTGCAGCATCGCGCGCTGGGAGTCCGCCACGAACACGACGCCGTCGGCGCCGCGGAGGACGAGCTGCCGGGTGGAGTTGTAGTGCACCTGGCCCGGGACGGTGTAGAGCTGGAGCGTGACCTCCATCCCGCGGATCGTGCCGATGTCGAGCGGGAGCAGGTCGAAGAAGATCGTCCGGTCCCCCTCGGTGGCGAGCGACAGCAGCTCCCCTCGCTCGCCGCCCTCGAAGTGGTCGTGGATCCACTGCAGGTTGGTGGTCTTCCCGCAGAGGCCGGGACCGTAGTAGACGATCTTGGCGTTGAGCTTCCTCAGGGCGTAGTTGAAGAAAACCATCGCGTCCGGCCTCTCAGCGTTGCCTCCCCCTGATCATAACCTTGACCGGCACCCCGTCCAAGTGGAACGCCTCCCGGAGCGCGTTCTCCAGGTACCGGAGGTAGGAGAAGTGCACCCGTTCGGTGAGGTTGGAGAACAGCACGAAGCGCGGAGGTGAGCTCCCCACCTGCGCCGCGTAGAAGAGCTTCGGCTCCCGCCGGCCGCGGACGGAGGGTGGCCTCGCCTCCCACGCCGCGCGAACCGCCCGGTTCAGGTCGGCGGTGGTGACGCGGCGCACCGCCGCCGCATGCACCCGGCCCATCGCCGGCCACAGCCTCCCCACCCCCAGCCCGGTGAGCGCCGACAGCCGCACCACCGGCACGCCCTTGAGGAACCGGAGGTGCTGCTCGATCCCCCGGCGGAGGCGCCCGTCGGCAGCGGCGTCGCCGCGCACCAGGTCCCACTTGTTCACCACCAGCACCACCCCGCGGCCGGCCTCCCACGCGTACCCGGCGACGTGCGCGTCCTGCGCCGTGATCCCCTCGCTGGCGTCCACCACGACCAGCGCGAGGTGCGCCCGCTCCAGCTGCTTTCGGGCCATCACCACGGACAGCACCTCCGGCCCGCGGACGGTGCGCCCCTTGCGGCGAATTCCCGCGGTGTCCACGAACCGGAACCGGCGCCCCCCGGCCGAGACCACCACGTCCACGGCGTCGCGGGTGGTTCCCGGGACCTCGCTCACCAGGGCCCGCGGCTCCCCGGCGATCCGGTTGAGGAGCGACGACTTGCCCACGTTGGGGCGGCCCACGATGGCGACCCGGGCCTCCTCCCGCTCGTCCTCGGCGGCCTCCGTCTCCACCGCCGGGGGCAGCAGGGGCTCCAGCGCCTCCCACAGCTCGGCGACCCCGCGGCCGTGCTCCGCCGAGATCGGCACCGGATCGCCGAGCCCCAGCCGGTGGAACTCCTGCGCGGCGAGCTCCGCTCCGGCCCGGTCGGCCTTGTTCACCACCACCACCACCGGCCGCCCGCGCGAGCGGAGGTAGCCCGCGATCTCCTCGTCCTCGGGGATGACGCCGGCCATGGCGTCGAGCACGAACAGGACCGCATCGGCGGCATCGATGGCGGCCTCGGCCTGCTCCCGGATGAGCGGGAGCCACCGGTCACCCGGGTCCCCGGCCCCCACGAGGATCCCCCCGGTGTCCACCACCGTCACCACCCCGCCGCCGGGCCGGCGCGCCTCGCCCACGATCCGGTCGCGGGTCATCCCCGGACGGTCGTGGACCAGCGCCCGCCGCGACGCCGTCAGCCGGTTGAAGAGCGTGGACTTGCCCACGTTGGGACGGCCCACGATCACCACCATGGGAGGGACGCCCACCTGGCTCGCCTACCCGCCCGCCGTCGGCGTCGGCGCCGGCGTCACCACCTTCCACTTCCCGGGCCGGTTCGTCTCCTGCACGCGCCGCGCCGTCACCATCCACTTCCCCTCGATCTTGCGGAGCTGGATGAAGCTGTTCTGGACCGTGTGCGGGTTGCGCGCCTTCTCCCGGCCGGTGGCGGGGTCGATCCGGCGGATGTCCCACACCTCGATCAGGCTCACCGAGGCGTTGATCTCGCGGAACACCCGGACGTCCTTGAACTCCACGCCGAGCAGCGTGGCCTCGACCCGGTCACCCGACCAGCCGAGCTGCCGGATCAGCTTCGCGGTGTCGCGGATCTCGCTCTCGGTGGCGTACCCCTCGAGCAGGCTCGCGTCCATCTCCGAGTACGCCGTGGCGAGCTGGAGCAGGTACCGCTTCACCACTCCCTCGAGCTCCGCCCGCAGCTCGGGCGAGGGCGTGGTGTCCTCGCACGCCGCACCCAGGAGCGCCATGAGACCCACCGCCACGATCGCGAGCGTCCTCCGCACGGCTCCACCCCCGTCCGAGGATACCACCCGCCGGTGATACCATCGGGTGGAACCATCGCGCCGCGGCGCGAGGCGTCCGCGGCGAACGACGGAAGGAGAGCCCGTGACGATGGCACAGGTGGAGCGGGTGGTGGTCATCGGGGGCGTGGCCGCGGGAATGAGCGCGGCGAGTCAGGCGAAGCGCAGGGCCCCGGACACCAGGGTCGTGGTGTTCGAGCGCGGCCGCCACATCTCCTACGGTGCCTGCGGCATGCCGTACAACATCGAGGACCCGGAACGGTCCATCGAGGACCTGGTGGTACTCTCCCCGGAGCGGGCGCGCGAGGAGCGCGGCATCGAGCTCCACCTCCGGCACGAGGCGCTGGCCATCGAGCCCCGGGAGCGCCGGGTCCGCGTCCGCGACCTGCGCAGCGGGGAGGAGCGGGAGGAGCCGTATGACGCGCTGGTCCTGGCCACCGGGGCGGAGGCCATCCGCCTCCCGCTTCCCGGGATGGACCTGCCGGGCGTCGAGGTGCTGCGGACCCTCGACGACGGCGCGCGGATCAAGGACCGGCTGGGCCCCGGGGTCCGGCGGGCGGTGATCGTCGGAGCCGGCTACGTGGGCATGGAGATGGCCCACGTCCTCACCGAGCGCGGGCTCGAGGTCACCGTGCTCGAGAAGCTGCCGCAGGTCCTTCCCGGCTGGGGTCCCGAGACGGTCACCGAGGTCGCCAGGGAGCTCGAGCGGCACGGGGTGGCGGTGCGCACCGGCGTCTCCGTCGAGGGGGTGGAGGCGGGAGCGGACGGCCAGGTGGCGGCGGTGATCGCCGACGGCGAGCGATACCCCGCCGATCTCGTCCTGCAGGCGGTGGGGATCCGCCCCGCGGTGGCGCTCGCCCGGGAGGCCGGCGCCCGGCTCGGCGACACCGGCGCCATCTGGGTGAACCAGTACCAGCAGACCTCGCTCGACGGCGTGTGGGCGGCGGGCGACTGCTGCGAGGCGTACCACCGGATCCTGCGGCGGAACGCGTGGATCCCGCTGGGCACCACCGCCAACAAGCAGGGCCGGATCGCGGGCGCGAACGCCATCGGCGCCCGGGAGCGTTTCGCCGGGATCGTGGGCACCGCCGGCTTCAGGGTCTTCGACCTCGAGGTGGCGCGCGCCGGCCTGGGGCTCGAGGCGGCCCGTGCCGAGGGGTTCGAGCCGGTGTCGGTCACCATCCGGCAGCGATCGCGCGCCCACGGCTACCCCGGGGGCGCGCCGATCCAGGTGACGCTCGTCGCGGACCGGCCCACCGGCATCCTCCTGGGGGCGGAGCTCGTGGGCCGGGAGGGCGCCGCGCTGCGGGTCAACGTGATCGCCGCGGCGCTCGCGGCGCACATGACGGTCGCCGACGTGCGCGGCCTCGACCTCGTCTACGCTCCGCCCTTCGCGCCGGTATGGGACCCGGTCCTGGTGGCCGCCAACCAGCTCGCCAAGAAGGTGGGGAGGTCGGGATGAGCGACACCTTCCGCGTGACCTGCCCGCACTGCGGCAGCGTGCTCGAGATCGACGGGGCGGACCGCATCGTCGTGGGGCACGAGCGGCCCACGGCGCGACGCGAGCGCGAGCTCGACTTCGAGGCCCGCCTGAAGGCGCTGGAGGCCGAGAAGCGGCGCGCGGCGGAGCGGATGCAGGAGGCGATGCGCGCCGAGCAGGCGAAGGACCGGGTGCTCGAGGAGCGGTTCCGCAGGCTGCTCGACGCCGCCGGTGACGACGACGGGCCACCGCCGGTGCGTGACATCGATCTGGACTGAGCGCCGCCCCCGGCCCGGTCACCGTGCGCGCGGCAGCGAGCGGAGGATCGCCTCGGCGCTCGCGATCCCGTCCACCGCCGCCGAGGTGATCCCTCCCGCGTACCCCGCCCCCTCCCCCACGGGGTAGAGCCCGCGCACCCCCACCGACTGACGGCTCTCCCGGTCGCGCACGATCCGTACCGGCGACGAGGTGCGGGTCTCGGGGCCCACGAGGACCGCCTCCGGGTGGATCAGCCCGCGCATCTTCCGGTCGAGCTCCACCAGCCCTCGCCTGAGCGCCTCGGTCACGAACCCCGGCAGGATCTCCTCCATGGCGACCGGCCGGACCGGGCTGGGGCAGGAGGTGGGCGGGAGGGGGCCGGGCCGGCGCCCCTCGAGGAACTCCACCAGCCGCTGGGCCGGCAGCGCGTGGCACCCTCCCCCGGGGTTGGCGGCCGCGGCCGCGGCCACCTCGATCTCGCGCTGCCAGGCGACGCCACCGAGCGCCCCCCCCGCGGCGGGCAGGTCGTCCAGGCGGACGTTGACCACGAAGGCGGCGTTGGAGAACCGTCCCCGGCACCCGCGGTTGGACATCCCGTTGGAGACCACCCCGTCGGGCTCGGTGGCCGTGTTGAGCACGTACCCACCCGGGCACATGCAGAACGAGTACACCGCCCGCTCCCCCTCCGCCGTGCGCCAGGTCCTCGCCAGCCTGTAGGTGGCGGGCGGGAGCGCCGGGTGGCCGGCCGAGGGCCCGTACTGCACGCGGGCGATGTGCGCCGCGGGATGCTCGAGGCGCGCGCCCACCGCGAACGGCTTCGCCTCCAGCGGCACGCCGAGCCGCTCGAGCTCCCGGAAGAGCGGCCTCGCCGAGTGCCCCACCGCGAGGAGGACGTGTCCGCTCGCCACATCCTCCCCGCTCTCGAGCACCACGCCCTCCACCGCGCCGTCGCGGAGAGCCAGCGACGCCACCGCGGCGCGGAACCGCACCTCCACGCCGAGCTCCCCGAGCCGCTCGATGAGACGCTGTATCAGCCGCCGGATCAGGTTGGAGCCCAGGTGCGGGCTGGCCAGGTAGCGGACCTCCTCCGGGGCGCCCAGCTCCACGAAGGTCTCCATGACGAAGGGGACGTGCGGCGAGCGGATGCGGGTCCCGAGCTTGCCGTCCGAGTAGGCGCCGGCACCTCCCGCCCCGAAGCACAGGTTGGAGCGCGGGTCGAGCTCGCCACGCCGCATGAACCGTGCCATGGTGCGGAGGCGGTCGGGCATGGGCTCGCCCTGCTCCAGCACCAGGGACCGCACCCCGCCGAGCGCCAGCCAGTACGCGGCGAAGAGACCCGCCGGCCCCGAGCCGACGATCACCGGCCGGCACGGGGGCTCGCGGCGCCGGATCGGCCGCCGCGGGGGCCGCCCGTCCGGCTCCTCGACGCCGATGGCGTACACCCACCGGATGCGGTCCTTCCGGCGGGCGTCGAGGCTCTTCCTGAGCACCACCCAGCGCTCGCCCCGCCGCACCCCGAGCCGGCGCACCGCCCGCTCGAGCGCCCCCGGCGGGTGATCGAAGGGAAGCCTGATCTCGCCGATCCGCCGCACCACACCACCCTACACCGGGCGCGGACCGGGGACCGCGACGCGCCTCAGCCGACCAGCGCCTCCTCCTCCGTCTCGGCCTCCACCGCCCACGAGGGCCGCCACGTACCCTGGCGCATCCGCCGCAGGTACGGCTGGAAGAAGAACTCGCGCTCGCCCAGCGCCGGCTCCAGCTCGTCCAGCCACGCCGCATCGGGATCCCAGCGGGCGAAGAAGATCCGGTTCACCCACGAGGGGTCGCGGCCCTGCAGCATCTTGAGCACGAAGACCTTCTCCCCGGACACCTCGGCGATCCCGTCCACCAGCACCTTGCCCGGGGTGGCCGACATGGAGGGGCCGCGCACCGTGCGCGCGAGCCCCGACACCGTGGCGTACGCCTCGGAGAAGATCCGGTACGCCCGGTCCAGCGGGACCTCGAAGTAGCGCTTCGGCCCGGTATCGCGCTCCACGAACATGTAGTACGGCACCATGCCCAGCGCCACCTGCCGCCGCCACATGGTGGCCCATGTCCGGGCGTCGTCGTTGACGTGGCGGATCAGCGGCGCCTGACACCGGATCACCGCGCCGGTGGCCAGGACACGCCGGACCGCGGCCCGGACCGCCTCGGTCTCCAGCTCGCGCGGGTGGCTGAAGTGGGCCATGAGCGCGAGGTGCCTGCCGGCCGCCACCACCCGCTCGAACAGCCGCAGCAGCTCGTCGGCGTCGGGGTCGGTGAGGAACCGGTACGGCCAGTACGCGAGCACCTTGGTCCCGATGCGGATGTTCCGCACGTGTTCCAGCTCGGGTTCGAGGAGCGCCTCGAGGTAGCGGCCGAGGATCCTGGCGGACATCACCATCGGGTCGCCGCCGGTGAACAGCACGTCCGTGATCTCCCGGTGATCGCGCAGGTACCGCGACAGGGTGTCCACCTCGTTGCTCGCGAACTTCAGCCCCTCGAGGCCCACGAACTGCGCCCACCGGAAGCAGTACGTGCAGTAGGCGTGGCAGGTCTGACCCTGGGAGGGGAAGAACAGCAGCGTCTCGCGATACTTGTGCTGCGAACCGCGGAGACGGACGCCATCCACCGTGGGCACGTTGAGCTCCATCTGGCCCGCCGGGTGCGGGTTCATCCGGAGCTGGATCCGCCGCGCCTCGCTCCGGAGCCGGTCGGGATCCGCCCCCTGCGCCACCAGCCGGCGGATCCGGGCCAGCTCGTCCGGCGCCAGCATCCCCGGCTGGGGGAAGGTGAGCTGGTAGATCGGGTCGTCGGGGACGCGGTCCCAGTCGATCAGCTCGTCGGTGACGTAGCTGTTCACCTTGAACGGAAGGACAGCCGCCAGGGCCTCCAGCGTGAGCCGCTGGCCGGCGCCGAGCCGCTGGAGCTGGGGAAGGGAGCGGAGCTGACGGGGACCGATCGAACGATACCGCGGGCTCGCCATCGCCGCAGAAGACCTCATCCGCACACCTCCTCATGGGGCTTTCGAATCGGTGCCCTCGAATCGCCGTGGATGAGCCGGCCACGACCGGCTCGCACCGCATGAAGCGTTGCAAGCATAGCACATACACGCATCCGCGTCCAGCCGGGGCGGGGCCGTTCCCGGACTTCCGCGGCACCGTCGCGGTCGTCGCGCTCTCCCCTGCGCGGGGACTCCCGGCGCCGTGCGGCGCGCCGCCGCCTCGAACCCGCACGGACCGCCGGCCCGCTCCGATCCGAGATCGGTGGTACCATCCGCGGGTCCGCGACCGCGGACCGGAGGAACCATGCCCGTGCCCCACGATGTCAAGGACCTCGCGCTGGCCCCCGACGGCCTCAACCGGATCCTGTGGGCGGACCGCCACATGCCGGTCCTGCGCACGATCCGTCAGCGGTTCGAGCGGGAGCGCCCTCTCGAGGGCGAGCGGATCGCGGCATGCCTCCACGTCACCACCGAGACCGCGAACCTCGTCCGGACGCTGGCGGCCGGCGGGGCCGAGGTGCGGCTGTGTGCGTCCAACCCGCTCTCCACCCAGGACGACGTCGCCGCCGCTCTGGTGAGCGAGTTCGGCATCCCCGTCTTCGCCGTAAAGGGAGAGGACACCGAGACCTATTACCGGCACCTCAGGTCGTGCCTGGAGATGGAGCCCACGCTCACCGTGGACGACGGCGCCGACCTGGTCTCGTCGCTCGTGTTCGTGGCCCTGGGCCATCTGGACAGCGTCGCCGGCCCGGTGCGCGATCTCGCGGAGGGCCTCGGCGAGGAGGGTCGGGCCCGGCTGATCCGTCAGGTCAAGGGGTCCACCGAGGAGACCACCACCGGGGTCATCCGCCTGCGCGCCATGGAGCGGGACGGCGTCCTCGCCTTCCCCGTCATCGCGGTCAACGACGCCGACACCAAGCACCTGTTCGACAACCGGTACGGGACCGGCCAGTCCACCATGGACGGGATCCTGCGCGCGACCAACGTGCTGGTGGCGGGGATGACGGTGGTGGTGGCCGGGTACGGCTGGTGCGGCCGCGGCGTCGCCATGCGGGCCGCCGGCCTCGGCGCCGACGTGGTCGTCACCGAGGTGGATCCCATCCGCGCGCTCGAGGCGGTGATGGACGGGTACCGCGTGATGCCCATGGCCGAGGCCGCCCGGGTGGGCGACCTGTTCGTGACCGTGACCGGCGACAAGTCCGTCATCCGCGGCGAGCACTTCGAGCGCATGAAGGACGGGGCGATCCTCTGCAACTCCGGCCACTTCGACGTGGAGATCGACCTCGACGCGCTGCAGCGCATGGCCGCCGACCGCTACCGGGTGCGCCCCTTCGTGGACGCCTACCGCATGCCCGACGGGCGGGTGCTGTACGTGCTCGCGGAGGGCCGCCTCGTGAACCTCGCGGCGGCCGAGGGCCACCCCGCAGCGGTGATGGACATGTCCTTCGCCAACCAGGCGCTTTCCGCGGAGTTCCTCGCCCACCGCTCGGGCGACCTCGGCCGCGGCGTGCACCCCGTCCCGCGCGAGATCGACCGCCGGATCGCCCGCCTCAAGCTCGAGACCATGGGCGTCGCCATCGACACCCTCACCCCCGAGCAGGAGGCCTACCTGGCCTCGTGGGAGGAGGGCACCTGACGCCGGGGGCGGTCCCGCGGGCGGAGGCGCCCGCGGCCCAGGCGAGACCTCGCTCATCGGGACGCCATGCCCGCGCCGCGCGCCGCCGGCGGCCCCCACCACTGCCCCGGCTCGCCATCGCCCCAGCAGCGCCAGCCACTTCCGGAACCGTCCCTCCGAGACGGCGGCCGCCACCGTGGCCGGATCCCTGACCGCTACCGCGGCCGGGTCCGCGACCGCATCCGGAGCCGAGACGGTGATCGGGACCGCCGCCTGCGACGGCTGCCCGCGAGCCCGGCCGCGCCCGCGGGGCGGCGCGGCGTGCCGTCGTGGCGTTCGAGGAGAACGCTGGCGGCCGGTGCGGCCGGCGTCAAGGGCGAGCCTCCGGTCGCTCCGCGACCCCTGACGCCGCCCGCACCGCCCGCCCGGTAGCCACCATGAACGCCACGACGCCCACGCCGCGCCTC
>CAYTTB010000011.1:31104-54101 GCA_964440565.1 uncultured Thermoanaerobaculia bacterium | reverse complement strand
TCCGGGCGATACACCATCCCATCCCGCCCGCCGCTGCCCGGCGACCGCCGGGGATGTTCAGCCCCCCGCTCTTTCGGTCACGGTGGGCCAGGTGAGAGGGCAGCGTCCATCGCGGTCGTCGCGAGGCGAGGGCCGGGCCGCCGGGGAGGGCCGGGATGGACGCGTCGCGAGGGCCCCGGGTCGTGGCGACCGCCGCGGGAGCCGAGTCCGCACCCCCGACCGGGTCCGGTGCCGCAGGCGGATCCGGGACCGCGACCGCGCTCCCCCGGGGCGTATCCCGCCTCGGCCGCGAGGGAACGCGCCGGCGCCCGTCACGAGCGGCCGAGGGCCGGCGCTCAGCCCCGAACGGGCCCGTCGGGCGGCCGCACCGGGAGGTCGTCGGGGACCTCGATCTCCAGCGCCAGCATCCCCTGGGCGTGCGTCTTGCCCTGGGCGTCGGTCTTGAGGCTCGCCGCGCCGCCCCCGCCCAGCGAGTCGCGGAGGATGAAGTTGAGCGCCAGCAGGTTCGGCACCTCGTACCGGGTCACCCCGCCACGACACACCGCGGCGAAGTGGCGACCCACACGCTCGGGGGTGAGCTCCCGCCGCACGACCTCGTACGCCTCGGGAGAGTCCGCGATGACCCCCACGTTGGAATCGCCGCCCTTGTCTCCCGACCTCGCGTGGGCGATCTGGCCGAGCCGCACCTTCACGGTGGCACCTCCGCCCGAAGGGTACCACCCCCGGGGGGCCCGCTCAGGTATCCTCGCCCTCCGGGCCGCCCTCCGCCGCCGCGATCTCCCACGGCGGGCGCCGCGCGGCCCGCCGCTCGCGGAGCGCGCCCGCGAGCAGGTAGAGGCCCCACGCGACCAGGATGGCGGGCCACCAGTCGGCGAGCCACGAGAGGTCCAGCGGATAGAAGTTGTTGATCAGGAGCACCAGGCCCACCACCACCAGGAAGACGCCGAACCCGAGCCGGCCCTCGCCGCGACGCGGCCTCGGGAACTCGGGCTCCGGGCCGCCCGCGTTCAGGAGCTGCGCCATCCGGTAGGCGTCGATGAGGCCGAAGAACCAGATGAAGATCGCGACGATCTCGAGCTGATCCGCATGGTCCGCCAGCACCTGCGCCGTGAGGAAGGCGAGGAAGATGGCGGCGGCGCGGGAGTACAGGCCGAGGTAGACGTGCCCCAGGCCCGGCAGGAAGGACAGCACCAGCGCCCACCCCGGGGAGCGCCGCAGGGGCGGCTGCGGCACCGAGGGGCTCTCCGGCGGCTCCGGCGGCAGCGGCGGGACCTCGTTCGCGCTCGGACGTTCGTCGGTGGTGTTCGTCATCGCGTTCCTCCCTCCGGCTCGGGCGCCGCCGAGGGACGCGGCGCCTCGTCGAAGATGTCCGCAAGCGCCGCCGCGGTGCGGCCCGCCATCCTCCACAGCCGCCACACCAGCACCCGCACCTCGTCGCGCCCCTCGTCCGCGGTGGCGCTCACCCGCTCCTGGACGGCCCGTCCCAGGCGGGAGGCCGCCATCTCGGCTCCCTGCCGGGCGAGCGTGACCGGGTTGCCGAGCAGCAGCGCGGTGGCCAACGCCAGCGCGTAGGCCGCCGCCGACACCGTGCGCAGCCCCGGAACCCGCCGTGCCGTGGCGAGCCGCGGCAGCGCTGCGGCTCGCCGCACCGCCGCCCCGCTCGGGTGGAGCGAGCGTCCCACCTCCCGCGCCGCGACCAGCCCCTCCCACACCGCGGCGCACGCCGCGCAGCCGTCGAGGTGTTCCACCAGACGGCCCACCTCGAGATCGGGGCCCGGCGCGTCCAGCGCGGAGAACAGCTGCACCCGCCACCGTCCACACGGGTCGCCGGCGACGCGCTCCACCGCCGCGCGGGGGGGCTCCAGCCGCCCGAGCGGGCCGACGGTCTCGGCCACCGTCCGGGCGGCCCTCGCCAGCTCCGCGCACTCGCGGCAGCTCCCGAGGTGCCGCTCCACCGCGGTGGCCGCGTCGCCGTCCAGCTCGCCCACGGCCCAGGACGGGATCGCCTCGCGGAACCGCTCGCACCGGCTCATGCCGTCACCTCGCCGCCACCGCCCTCCACCACGCGCAGCGCCAGCCGCCGGCGTACCTCGTCCGCCAGCTCGAGCCGCGCGCGGTTGAGCCGCGACTTCACCGTCCCCAGGGGCAGCTCGAGCGCCTCCGCGATCTCGGCGTAGGCGAGGCCCGCGAAGTCCCTGAGCAGCACCAGCTCGGCGAGCTCCGGGTCCAGCCTGCGGAGCGCCTGGGCCACCAGGCGCAGCCGCTGCCGACGGACCGCGGCCGCGTGCGGGTCGTCGGCGGAGGGCACCCGTTCGAGCACCTCCGGGTCCAGCCACGCCTGGCTCCGCTCGGCGCGCGCCCGGCGGTACGCGTCGATGAGGAGGTTACGGGCGACCCGGCACGCCCACGCCACGAAGTTGGACCCCGGGCGGTACCGGTGCAGGTTCTGCCACAGCTTGAGGTACACCTCCTGCATCAGGTCCTCCGCCTCCGCCGCGCTGGGCGCGTGGCTCGCGCACAGCCGGTAGATGGGGCCCGCGGTGGCGTGCACCAGTGCCCGCCACGCGTCGTCGTCGCCGCTGCGGCACCGCTGGACCGTCGCCTCCAGGTCGTCGTCCAACCTCGCCTCCCGCCCAGAGGAACGTACACCACCCGTCCCGGGTTCTCTCGCGACGGAGGCCGCCGCAGGCGGAGCCGGATCGGCATCCGCGACCGTGACCGCATCCGGACCCGTGACCGCGACCGGGCACAGGCGCGGCAGGAGGCGAAACCGCCACGGCCGTCGCGCGCCTGCCGCCCCGCGGGCGCGCTCCACCGGGCGCGGACCACCCCACCGCGTCCTCCCACGAGCCACACGGACGGCAGGAGCGGCGGAAATCACGAGGGTGGGGATCCGGTTGCAGGACGCGAGGGGAGGACGCATCGCCGGGCATGACGACCGCACGGGGGAGTGGGCGGGGGACCTCGAGCTCAGGGTGATCCGTGCCCTGGAGGAGGTGCGGCCCGGCCTCGAGGCCGACGGCGGCGACGTCGAGCTCGTGGGGATCGCCGACGGGATCGTGCGGCTGCGTCTCCTCGGCGCGTGCGCCAGGTGTCCGTACGCGGAGCGGACGCTGGTGGAGTTCATCGCCGAGCGGATCCTCCTCCACGCGCCGGAGATCCGCCGGGTGGACGCCGTCTGAGCCCGCTCGCCTCACCGGCGCAACAGCAGGTTGAGCAGCACGGTGAGCACGATGGAGAGCAGGAGGCCGGTGGCCAGGGGCAGGTACACGGTGAGACCGCCGCGGCGGATCACGATGTCGCCGGGGAGGCCTCCGGCACCCAGCCGGCCCAGCAGCCACACGACGGCACCGACCGCGATCAGCGCGAGGCCAGCCGTCAGCAGCAACCTGGCGAGCTGCTCGAGCGGCCCGGACCCCATCGCCTCAGGACGAGCTCGCCCGGCGGCAGGCCGGGCACAGCCCCCAGAACTCGATCTCCTGGCGGGTGACCTCGCACCCCACCAGCTGCCTGAGCGACTCCCACTCCACCTGGGGCACCGGCGTCACGTCCCGGATCGCCCCGCACCGTTCGCAGATGAAGTGGGCGTGGGGCGAGAGGTCCGCATCGAACCGCGCCCTGCGATCCACGCCGCGGAGCTCGCGCACCAGGCCCTCGGCCTTCAGCACCCCGAGGTTGCGGTACACGGTCCCGAGCGAGATCTTCGGCAGCTCCTCGCGAGCCCGCTCGTAGACCCACTCCGCGGTCGGGTGGCTCGTGGTCCCGCGCAGGATCTCGTAGATGAGCCGACGCTGTCGCGTCTCGCGTCCCCTGGTCGCGCGCTGCATACGCCCTCCTCCGGCCGCGCGGCCTCGGGCCCACTATACCGGCGGCCGCAGCCGCGTGTCCACCCGTGCTAGACTGGTACCGTCCCGCCACGCTCCAACGGGAGCGACATCATGGCCGATCGTGTGTGCGACCTGAGGCCCGAGGAACGGCCGCGGGAGCGCCTGCTCGAGGCGGGGCCCGAGGTTCTCTCCGACGCGGAGCTGCTCGCGGTGCTGCTGCGCACGGGGCGCCGCGGCTCGAGCGCCGTGACCGTGGCGCGCGCCGTGCTGCACCGCGCCCGCGGCGTGGCGGGGCTGGCCCGGATGGACCCCGCCGAGCTGGTGGCGGTGCCGGGCGTGGGGCCGGCCAAGGCGGCGACGGTGCTCGCCGCCCTCGAGCTCGGGCGCCGCGCCGCCCGGCGCGAGCTCGAGCGCGGGCAGGCGCTCACCAGGCCCGAGGCCGCCGGCCGGTACCTGGTACGACGGCTCGCGGGTCTCCGGCAGGAGGTGTTCGGCTTCCTCGCACTGGACGGCAGGCACCGCGTGCTCGAGGAGCGCGAGGTCACGGTGGGCACCCGGACCCAGGCTCCGGTGGATCCCGCGGAGCTGTTCCGGCGGGCGCTCCTCGCGGGGGCCGCCGCCCTCCTCGTGTTCCACAACCACCCGTCGGGCGTCGTGGAGCCCAGCGCCGACGACCTGGAGCTCACCCGGCGGCTGGTCGCGGCGGGCCGTGCCCTGGGGGTCCCGGTGGTGGATCACCTGGTGGTGGCACCTCCGCGCTGGCTGTCGCTGCGCGCCGAACGCCCGGAGCTGTTCGGCCCCTGAGCCGGAGTCTGGCGTATACTCCCGGCCGGAGGTTCTGGCATGAGACGCGTGCTCGTCATCGCGCTGACCGTACCCCTCGCGCTCGTGGCCTGCGGCCGCAAGCCGGCCGCCACCCAGGCCGCGGCCACCCCCACGCCGGAGGCGGCGAACGCCCCGTCCGAGGCGCCGCACGGGACGATGCAGGTGGTCACCGACGTCAACCTCGACGAGGCCGTGCGGGCCGCCTGGCGGGGCGTTCGCGTGAAGGTTGTGGACGGCCAGACCGGCGAGAGCCACACCTACGACCTCGAGCTGGGCAAGCCCACGGCGCTGGGCGACACGGGCCTCACCGCCACCGCCCTGGTGTTCGTCCCCGACTTCGTGATGGACGAGAAGGGGATCACCACCCGCTCGCCCGAGCCCAACAACCCCGCGGTCAAGGTCCGCATCGAGGAGGCGGGCAGGGAGCCGTTCGAGGGCTGGCTGTTCGCGGCCATGCCCGAGATCCACCCGTTCCCGCACGAGCGGTACCAGGTGCTGCTGGTGGAGGGGATCCCCGCCGGTGACTGACCGCCGGCCCCCGCACGGGCGAGGGTAGCTCCCGGGGCGCGGGCGGTGGACGCGCTGCACGAGGCGCTTCGTCGGGCCATCTTCGCGCTCAACGGGGTGGTGTGGGGCTGGCCCGAGACGCTCCCCGCCATCGTGGTGCTCCTGGTGGGGACCGGGATCGTCACCACGTTCCGGCTGGGGTGGGTCCAGGTGCGCCACTTCCTCCACGGCCTCCGGGTCGTGCGCGGCGACTACGACGACCCCGGCCACGAGGGCGACCTCTCGCACTTCCAGGCGCTCTCCACCGCCCTCTCCGCCACCGTGGGGATCGGCAACATCGCCGGCGTCGCCACCGCCATCCACTACGGCGGACCCGGGGCGCTGTTCTGGATGTGGGTGACGGCGGTGTTCGGGATGGCCCTCAAGTACACCGAGTGCACCCTGGGGATCGCGTACCGCCGGATCCTGCCCGGGGGGTCGGCGGCCGGCGGGCCCATGTACTCCATCGAGCGCGGCCTGGGCCGGCGGTGGCGGCCCCTCGCGGTGGCCTTCGCCACCTTCGCCGTGATCTCGTCGTTCGGCTCCGGCAACGCCGTCCAGTCGTTCACGGTGGCGGACCAGTTCCGGCAGGACCTCGGGATCCCCACGTGGATCACCGGCCTGGTGATGGCCACCCTGGTGGCCTCCGTGATCCTGGGCGGGATCCGCCGCATCGGGCACGTCACCTCGCGCCTGGTCCCGTTCATGGCCGCGCTCTACGTCGGGGCGAGCCTCCTCGTGCTCGCGCTCAACGCGGACCGGATCCTCCCCACCCTCGGGCTCATCGTGGCCTCGGCGTTCCGGCCCGCCGCGCAGGTCGGTGGGTTCGCCGGGGGCACGTTCGTCTTCATGCTCACCTGGGGGGTGAAGCGGGGGCTGTTCTCCAACGAGTCCGGACAGGGCTCGGCCCCCATCGCCCACGCCGCCGCCCGGACCGACGAACCCGTGCGCGAGGGCATGGTGGCGATGCTCGGCCCGTTCATCGACACCCTGGTGATCTGCACCATGACCGGGCTGGTGATCCTCATCACCGGCGTCTGGCGCGACCGGCAGCCGCAGCGGGTCGTGGTGACCCGGCAGGCGGCCATCGTTGCCGTGCACGAGGGGGCGCGGGTCGAGCCCAACGGCGTGGTGCGCCCCGAGGACCTGGCGAGCGGCAGCTTCGCGGTCCGGGACGGGATCGCCGCGGGGCTCGCCTTCGTCCGCAACCACGGCCTGGTCGAGGCTCCCAGGCTGCTGCTCGCGGCCGGGCCGCTGGCCACCGGTCCCGGCCGGCCGTTCAGCGGCACGCTGGTGCTGCCCGAGGGAGCTCGCGGCGATCTCGCGGCGGCGCGCCCGCTCGACGCCAGCGGACGGCCCGTGGAGCTCCCCCTGGTGCTCGAGGGCGCCGCCCCCCAGAACGGATCGCCGCTCACGGCCTGGGCGTTCCAGCGCGGCCTGGGGCGGCTCGCGGGCGGCCTGGGCCACCTGGTGGTGACGCTGGCCGTGTTCCTGTTCGGCCTCTCCACCGCCATCAGCTGGTCGTACTACGGCGACCGCTCCATCCTCTACCTGCTCGGGCCGCGGTGGATCGTCCCCTACCGGGTGGCGTTCTGCGTGATGCACTTCCTGGGCGCGGTCTACTCCCTCGAGCTGGTGTGGAGCTTCGGGGACGCGGCGCTGGGGCTCATGACCGTCCCCAACCTGCTCTCCATCCTGCTGCTCACGGGCCGGGTGAAGGGCTGGACCCGGGAGTACGTCGCCGCGGGCAAGCTGGCACCGCCGTCGCGCTGAGGGGCGCCCCCTCGCTCAGGTCAGCAGCGCGGGGAGCCGCCGGCGGGCGATCTCCACCGCCTCGGCCACGACCCGTTCCACCAGCTCCGCCACCGTGGGCAGGTCGTGGATCAGGCCGATGCACTGGCCCACCGCGATGAGCCCCCCGTCGGGATCTCCCTCGCGGAGCGCCCGGAGCCCGTTCCTGCCGGACAGCAGCGGCGCCAGCTCCTCGAGCGAGGCGCCGCGCGCCTCCATCTCGCGCACCCGGCGCGCCCAGGCGTTGTCCAGCACCCGCTCGGTGTTGCGCAGCGAGCGCATCACCAGCGTGGTTCCGGTCTCGTCCGTGGCCAGCAGCCGCTCCACGATCTTCGGGTGCAGGCCCGCCTCGCGGGTGAGGAGGAAGCGGGTGCCCATGTTGATGCCGGCGGCGCCCATGGCGAGCGCCGCGGCCAGCCCCCGGCCGTCCGCGAACCCGCCCGAGGCGACGACGGGCACCTCCAGCTCGTCCACCGCCCGGGGGAGCAGGACGAGGGAGGTGACGTCGTCCTCGCCCGGATGGCCGGCGCACTCGAACCCGTCGATGGAGACGAGGTCGCAGCCGATGGCCTGGGCCTTCAGCGCATGGCGGATCGAGGTGCACTTGTGGATGACCACCGCGCCCCCCGCCTTGATCCGGTCCAGGTACGGCTCCGGGTTGCGGCCCGCGGTCTCCACCACCGGGACACGCCGGTCCACGATCACCTCGACGAACCCGTCGTAGCTGATGGGCCTCAGCGTGGGGAGGAAGGTGAGGTTCACGCCGAAGGGCCGGTCGGTGAGCCGGCGGGTCTCCTCGATCGCCTCGGCCAGCCCCTCCGGGGTGCCGAAGGTGAGGGCGGTGAGGAACCCCAGCGCGCCCGCGTTGGCCACCGCCGCCACCAGCGGAGGCCGGGAGATCCACATCATCCCCCCCTGAACCACGGGGTGCTCCACCCCCGTCATCTCGGTGAGCCGCGTCCGGAACCTGGGCATCGGGCACCTCCTCGCCGCGCCGCGGCGGCGCGGCGTCATGGTACACGAGCCCCCCGCTGTGCGCCCGGTCACGCCCTCGTCTCGACATCTGCGCCACGAGAGGCTAGGCTCGTGCCATGAGAGCGGTACGGACGCTACTGGTGGCGACGCTGATCGTGACGCTGGCCGGCTGTGCGGCGGCGGTCGTGGGCGCTGCCCTGGGCGCCGGCGCCGGCTACACCTGGTTCAACGGGAACCTCCAGGACACCCTGGCCAGGCCCCTGCCGGCGGTGGAGCGCGCGACCCGGCAGGCGCTCCACGACCTCGAGCTGGTGGGGATTCACGGACGGGCCGACAGGCTGAAGGGGAAGCTCAAGGCGCGGATGGCGGACGGGACCCGGGTCACCGTCTGGCTCAAGGCGGTGGACTTCGAGACCACCGACATCCGCATCCGCGTCGGCACCCTCGGTGACCGCGCGGCCTCGGAGCAGATCCTGAGGAAGATCCGGGGTCGCCTGGGCCTCGGCCGCTGAGCGTCGCCGGCGGCGGCCGTCACGGGAGGCCGCCCCGGGCCGGCCCGCTCCCGCCTGCCTCCCCGCCGCGCCGGCGCCGGAGGCGGCGCCTCGAGCTCGCCGCCGCCACGCCCCGCCGCGGAAGGTGAGGCGGGCGCGGGGAGATCGGGCGGCGCCCACCGGGACGGACGCCACCCGGGGCCGCGGCACGAGGAGCGCCGCCCCCGGGCGGGGGCGGCGCGAGGGTGCCGCGGGCGGCGGCGTCAGCTCGCCATCTCGAGCAGGTAGGCGAACCCCATCCCGCCGCCGATGCACATGGTGACGATCCCGTACCGGCCGCCGCGGCGGCGGAGCTCGCCCAGGATCTTCACCGTCAGGATCGCGCCGGTGGCGCCCAGCGGGTGCCCGGTGGCGATGGCGCCGCCGTTGACGTTGGTCCGCTCCGGGTCGAGCGGGATCTTCTTCACGCAGTACACCGACTGGCTGGCGAACGCCTCGTTGATCTCGACCAGGTCGATGTCCTCGATGGAGAGACCGGACCTCTCGAGCAGCGCCGGCACCGCGTAGGCGGGGCCCACGCCCATCTCGTCGGGATCCACGCCCACCGCCACCCAGTCGCGTACGAAGGCGATGGGCTCCAGCCCCAGCTCCCTCGCCTTCTCGAGCGACATCACCACCACGGCGGCGAACCCGTCGTTGATCTGGGAGGCGTTGCCGGCGGTGACGGTGCCCCTCGGGTCGAACACCGGCTTGAGGCGGGCCAGCGCCTCGATGGTGGTGTCCTTGCGCGGGCCCTCGTCGGTGTCGAAGACGAACTCCTTCCACTCGCCGCCCTCGAGCCTGCGCACCGTGAGCGGAACGATCTCGTCCTTGAACTTGCCCGCCTCGATGGCGGCCACCGCCTTCATGTGCGAGTGGTACGCGAACTCGTCCTGCTCCTCGCGGGTGATGTTGTAGCGCCGCGCCACCACCTCGGCGGTGGTGCCCATCGCCATGTACGCGTTGGGCATCATGTCCATCAGCGCCGGGTCCGCGATGAGCTTGTTGCCGCCCATCTCCACCATGGACATGGACTCCACACCGCCGGCGATGACGATGTCCTTCTGACCTGCCCTGATCGCGTCGGCGGCCAGCGCGATGGCCTGCGAGCCGGAGGAGCAGAACCGGTTGATGGTGATGGCCGGGACCGAGGTGGGGAACCCGGCCAGCAGGGTGATGAGCCGCGCCACGTTCATCCCCTGCTCCGCCTCGGGAAACGCGCAGCCGAGGATGACGTCCTCCACCATCCCCGGCTCGAGGCCCGGCGTCCGCCGGATCAGCTCCCTGAGCACCGGTGCCGAGAACTCCTCCGGGCGGGTGTCCCGGAGGCTGCCCTTCTTCGCCTTGCCCACGGGGGCACGGGCCACGGAAACGATGACGGCCTCTCGCATCGTCTCGCTCCTTTCCTAGTTCCTGAGCGGCTTGTTGAAGGCGAGCATGTGCTTGATCCGGTCCTGGGTCTTGGGCTCGCCACAGAGCGAGAGGAACGCCTCCCGCTCCAGGTCCAGGATCGTCTGCTCGTCCACCGGCTCGTGGATGGTGGTTTCGCCGCCGCACAGGATGTTGGCGAGGTGGGTCCCGATCTTCTCGTCGTGGGAGGAGATCCAGTGGGTGACCTTCATGTTGTGCAGCATCATCTTGATGGTGGCGACCCCCTCCCTGCCGGGGAGGTGGAGCTTCCTGGGCAGCGGCGGGCGGTACCCCTCCTCGGCCAGGGCGATGGCCATCCGCTTGGCCACCCACAGCTGCTGGTCACGGTTGATCACCACAACGTCGTGGGGCCGCAGGAACCCGAGCTCGCGCGCCTCCTCGCCGGAGGTGGCGACCTTCGCCATGCCGATGTTCTCGAACGCCTTGCGGACGAACGGAAGGTTGGACAGGATCGGCTTGCCGGTGGGCTGCTCGAGCAGCCGCTCGAGCATGAACAGGCAGCCGCCGCCGGCCGGAATCAGGCCCACGCCCACCTCCACCAGGCCGATGTAGGTCTCGGCCGCGGCGCACACCCGGTCGCCGCCCATGGTGATCTCGCACCCGCCGCCGAAGGTGAACCCGAACGGCGCGGTCACCACCGGGATCGGAGCCTTGCGGAGGCCGGTGGTCATGGCCTGGAACCGGCGCACCATCGCGTCGATGGCCTTCCACTGCTGGGTCTGGATCGCTTCCAGGATCATCAGCAGGTTGGCGCCGGCGCAGAAGTTCTCGCCCTGGTGGTGGACCACCAGGCCGCGGAACCGCTCGGGGCCGATCTCGAGCGCCTTCTCCACGACCTCCATGATCTGGTCGTCGATGGGGTTCATCCTCGGCTGCAGCGCCGAGTGGAACTCGATGCAGCCGATGCCGTCGCCGATGTCCACCAGCGAGGCGCCGGGGTTCGAGTACACCACCGCCCCATCGCGAAGCTTTCGGTGGCGCAACACGATGAAGCTCTCGGGGAGCTCCTCGCGGACGTAGCTCCTCGAGGACGGATCCCAGTACTCGCGGCCGTCGGCGTCCTCCCGGTAGAAGCTCTCCGCACCGGCATCCAGCATGTCGAGCACCCACTTCGCCGGCTCGACCCCCTCGGCCTGCATCCGCTCCACCACCGCCCTGACGCCCAGCGCGTCCCAGGTCTCGAACGGACCCAGCTCCCAGTTGAACCCCCACCGCAGCGCGTTGTCGATGTCCACGATGGTGTCGGCGATCTCGCCGAGGCGGCGGGAGGCGTACGCCAGGGTGTCGCGGGTGACCCGCCACGCCAGCCGGCCGGCGCGGTCGTCGGCGAACACCACCGCCTTCACCCGCTCGCGCACGTCGTGGATCTCACGGGCCCTGCCCAGCGACGGGTAGCGGTACTTCTCCTTCGGCCGGTACTCGCCGGTCTTCCAGTCGATGACCAGCGTCACCTTCTTCCCGTCCGGCTGCTTCTCGCGCTTGAAGAAGCCCGCCTTCGCCTTGCGGCCGAGCAGCCCCGCCTCGATCATCCGGGTGACGAAGTCGGGAACCTCGAAGAGGTCGTGCTCCTCGTCCTCGGGGCATCCCTCCTTGAGGGTGGTGATCACGTGCGCCAGGACGTCGAGGCCCACCAGGTCCACGGTCCCGAACGCCGCGCTCTTGGGGCGGCCCAGCGCCGGCCCCATCACCGCGTCCACCTCGTCCACCTGGTAGCCCATCTCCACCATCGCCCGCATGGTGGCGAGGATCCCGTAGACCCCGATCCGGTTGCCCACGAAGTTGGGCGTGTCCTTGCCGAAGACGATCCCCTTGCCGAGGCGGAAGCGGCCGAAGTCGGCCATGGTCTCCACCACCTCGGGCAGGGTCTCGTTCCCTGGAACGAGCTCCAGGAGCTTCATGTAACGAACCGGGTTGAAGAAGTGGGTGACCAGGAAGTGCCGCTTGAACTCGTCCGAGCGTCCCTCGGTCATCCCCGCGATGGAGAGGCCGGAGGTGTTGGAGGACACGATGGTGCCGGGCCGGCGGATCTCCTCGACCCGGGCGAACACCTTCCGCTTGACGTCCATCCGCTCCACCACCACCTCGACGATCCAGTCGCACTCGGCGAGGCGGTCCCAGTCGTCCTCGAAGTTCCCGATCTCGATGAGGTCCAGGAACCGCTTGGAGTAGAGGAGGGCGGGCCTGGACTTCCTGATCCCCTCGAGCCCCTTGAGCGCGAACTTGTTGCGGAAGCGGGGATCGTCGGGGGTGAGACCGGCCTTCTCGTCCTCCTCGGTGAAGGAGGGCGGGACGATGTCGAGCATCAGGACCGGCACGCCCGCGTTGGCGAGGTGGGCGGCGATCCCGGAGCCCATCACCCCGGCTCCCAGCACCCCGACCCTACGGATCTCGTGTCGCATGGCAACCTCCCGGTCTAGGGTTTCGGTGAACGGACCACCGGGCCGGTGGGGCGGCTCCCCCGCTCTCCCGACCCGGGCGGCGACGCTGAATGAACACTCATTCATTCTCCACCAACCCGCGGCGAGTTTCAAGGGGCAGCGACCGAGAGGATCTCTGCGACCATGTCTCGGGCTGGGCCCGGGCCGACCGGAACGGCTCCGGCCCGGAGTCAGGCCCCGTCCGGACCGTTCCGCTCGGGGCCGATGTACCCCAGCCGCTCCAGGTGGAGCAGGACCTGCTGGGCCGCCTCGTCGGGGGTCACGTCGGTGGTGTCGATCACCACGTCGGCGTCGTCGGGCGGCTCGTACGGGTCGTCGATGCCGGTGAACCCGGTGATGAGCCCGGCCCGCGCCTTCGCGTACAGGCCCTTGCGGTCGCGCCGCTCGCACACGGGCAGCGGCGTGGCCACGTACACCAGCACGAACCCGCCCAGCGGCTCGATCATCCGCCGCACCTCCTTGCGCACCGCGTCGTACGGCGCGATGGGGGCGCAGATGGCGATCCCGCCGTTCTTGGTGATCTCCGAGGCGACGAACCCGATCCGCCGGATGTTGATGTCCCGGTGCTCCTTGGAGAAGCCGAGCTCGGAGGAGAGGTGCCTGCGGACGATGTCGCCGTCGAGAAGGGTCACCGGCCGGCCGCCCATCTCGAGGAGCCTGACCCGGAGGACGTTGGCGATGGTGGACTTGCCGGCCCCGGAGAGGCCGGTGAAGAACACCGTGAACCCCTGCCTGGAGCGGGGCGGGTAGGTGCGCCTGAGCTCCCGGGCGACCTCGGGAAAGGTGAACCACTCGGGGAGCTCGCGCCCCTCGGCGAGGCGCCGGCGCAGCTCGGTCCCGGAGATGGAGAGGGTCCTCACGCCCTCGGGCACCTCGTCGGCGGGGAGGTAGGCGTCGAGCTCCTCGGCGTAGACCAGCATCCGGAACGGGACCATCCCCACCCCCAGCTCCTCCTCGTGCTCGCGCAGGAGCTCCTGGGCGGCGTACGGGTCGTAGAACGGACGGCCCGTGCTGTCCGCACCCGGCCCGGCGTGGTCCCGCCCCACGATGAGGTGGGTGCACCCGAAGTTCTTGCGGATGATGGCGTGCCACAGCGCCTCGCGCGGGCCCGCCATGCGCATCGCCAGCGGCAGCAGCGCCAGCATCGCGGTGTTGCGCGGGTAGCGGGGCATGACCGCCTGGTAGCAGCGGACCCGCGTGTAGTGATCCACGTCGCCGGGCTTGGTCTGGCCCACCACCGGGTGAACCAGGAGGTTGGCCTCCACCTCGCGGGCCGCCCGCACGGTGAGCTCCAGGTGCGCCCTGTGCATCGGGTTGCGGGTCTGGAACGCCACCACCCGGCGCCACCCGCGGCGCGCGAACTCCCGCCGCACCTCGCGGGGGGTCAGGCGGAGGGTCCGGAAGTCGTAGTGCGCGGGGAGCTGGATCCCCTCCACGCGCCCGCCCACGTACACCGGCCCGGTGGCGTCGAGGAGGTACGCGACGCCCGGGTGTTCGCGGCTCGCGGTGCCGAACACCGCCCGCGCCTCGGCCTCGCGGTCGGGGCGCCAGACGTCCTCGACGTGGAGCACGGCCAGCATCACCCCCTCGGGGTCTCTCAGGGCGAGAGTGTCCCCCGGCGCCAGCGCGGAGCCCACCTCCTCGCTCACGTCGAGGGTGACCGGGATGGGCCACAGCGTGCCGTCGGCGAGCCGCATCCGCTCGCACACGCTCTCGTGGTCGGCACGGCCCAGGAACCCGCGAAGTGGCGAGAAACCACCCGAGAGCAGCAGCTCCAGATCGCACAGCTGCCGCGCGGTGAGGTCCCACGAGGGCCAGTCGCGCGACGCCAGCTTGAGCGCCTCCGCCCGCTCCGCGTCCACGATCAGGTCGACCAGCTCGCCGCCGTGCGGCGGGATCAGATGCTCCATCGGCCCCTCCCGACGAGGGAGGAGTATAGCGGGCGGCCCGGCCGGACCCTCCACGGCACCCGATCGCCAGCCCGACGTCCCTGTCGTGAAGGGGACCCGCGGCCGCGCCGCGCCGCCTCGGTCTCCAGATCGCGCCACGCAGCGGATCACCGGGAACGGTCCCGGCCGGGCCGCCGGGTGATTCACATCACCACCAATGTGCCATGACGCGTTGACAGGCGCCCGCCACCGACGCAAACTGAATCTCAGGACCAGGTCGCTCGAAGGTGAGCACACGAGGACAGCGGGATGCGCGGCCCGGTCGGGGGAGGTCGTCATGAGGAATGCCGGATCGATCCGAAGCCGCGCCGCCGCCGCCCTGGCGCTGACGGGACTGGTGGCCGGACCCACCGCCGCCACCACCATCGCGCCGCCCCGGGACCTCGGCGAGCTCGCGCGGCTCGCCGACACCGTGGTGCTGGCGACGGCGGGCCAGCCCTCCGTCCGGCGCGGGGGACTGGGCATCGAGACCGTGACGCCGTTCCACCTCGTGGAGGTGGTGGCCGGCCGCACCCCCCAGAAGGTGTTCCTGGTGGCGGAGCCGGGTGGCATCCTGGACGGGGTGGGGCTCGCCGTCTCCGGCGTTCCCCGCTTCGAGCCCGGCGCCACCTACCTCCTGTTCCTCGCGGGACGCGAGGACGGACCCTGGTCCACCCCCATGGCCGCGTGGGGGGTGCTGGTGGAGCGGGAACCTGGCCGCCTCGAGTGGATCCCCGAGGCGCTCCAGGTGGGGATGGTGGGCTCCACCGCCGCCGACCCGTTCGCGGTCTACCGGCGCGAGGCCCTGGTGCGGGAGCTGCGCCGCGCCGCCGCCGGCGAGCCGTACGACCTCGCGGTGGCCGAGATCCCGGGCGCCGCACCGGCCGCCCCGCCACCGAACTGCGTGCGCCTCGCGGACGGCAGCGGGATCCCGATCCGCTGGTTCGGGTTCGAGACCGGAACCCGGATCGGCATCTCGGCCACCACGCCCGGCCAGACGGGCATCACCGACGGCGGCGTGGCGGCCGTCGCCAACGGCAGCGCCGCCTGGCGCAACTACACCGCGGCGGTGCTCAACCTGGACTACAACGGCGTCAGGGCCCGCACCCTCGACTGCACCCAGGGCAACCGCGGCGGGGAGGTGTGGTTCGACGACCCGTGCAACGCCATCACCGACCTCTCGGGGTGCACGGGCACGCTGGCCCAGGGCGGGCTCTGGTTCTCGGCGGGAACCCAGACCTACGACGGCGAGGCGTGGCACCCCGGCCTCTCGAGCGGCACCTACGGCCCGTACGTGGTGGTGAACAACGGCGCCGAGTGCATCGGCGAGACCGACTTCCAGGAGATGATGACCCACGAGCTCGGGCACACCCTGGGGTTCGGCCACCACACCGACTCCGGCGCGGTGATGTACTGGCAGTGCTGCCGCGGCGGCGGGGCGCAGATCTACGCCACCGACAGGACCTGCGCCTCCGCGCAGTACCACACCTTCCTCGACGTCCCCTACGACCACTGGGCGTGGTCGTTCATCGAGGGGATCGAGGACGCCGGGATCACCGCGGGGTGCGGGAGCGGCAACTACTGCCCGGCCAGCAACGTCACCCGCGCCCAGATGGCCGTGTTCCTGCTGGTGGCCGAGCACGGCAGCGGCTACACCCCGCCCGCCTGCACCGGGATGTTCTCCGACGTCCCCTGCCCCGGCCACTGGGCCGCCGACTGGATCGAGCAGCTCGCCAACGAGGGGATCACCGCCGGCTGCGGCGGCGGCAAGTACTGTCCCGACAGCAACGTCACCCGCGCCCAGATGGCCGTGTTCCTGCTCGCCGCCAAGTACGGGTCCGGCTACACCCCGCCCGCCTGCACCGGCATGTTCTCCGACGTCCCCTGCCCCGGTCACTGGGCCGCCGACTGGATCGAGCAGCTCGCCAACGAGGGGATCACCGCCGGCTGCGGCGGCGGCAAGTACTGTCCCGAGGACCCCGTCACCCGTGCCCAGATGGCCGTGTTCCTGGTGACGACGTTCTCGCTGCCGCACCCGTGAGCGCCGTCACCGGGAGCCGGGCCGCCCCGCGCGGCGAGGGTGGCCCCCGGCCGCGCGGGGGCCCACCTTCCGGGGTGAGACCGGGGAGGTGAGCCGGTGCGTTCTCACGCCGCGCTTCTCCTGGCCCTCGTCCTCGCCGCTCCCGCGGCCGCCCAGCATCGGGTCGTGGTACCCGTCTTCGCACTGGGGCTCCCCGGACGGGGGGGGAACGTGTGGTCCTCGGAGCTGTGGGTGACCAACCCGGGCGACGTCCCGGTCGTCGTGGACCCGCCCGTGCTCCTGCCGGGCAGGCTCGAGGAGCCCACGCCGTGCCTGCCGCCGGCGGAGCAGCTGGTGGTGCCGCCGGGCCGGACGGTCCTCTGGTCGGCGGCCGAGCTCGCGCGCTCGCTCGGCTGCCCGCGGCTCGCCGTGGGCGCCCTCGTGGTGTCGGGCGACGGCCCGTTCCGGATCCGGGGGCGGATGGTGAACGTGGGCGTGGTGCGGTCCTCGAGCCTCGGCCCGCTCCAGGGGTTCGGGCAGGACGTGCCGGGCGTCCCCCTCGAGGACCTGCTCGCCCGGCCGCGGCGCCAGCTCCTGCCCGGGATGGTCTGGGACCCCCTCGCCTGCGGACCCGTCCGGTTCGACAGCTACGTCGGGTTCGCGAACCCGTCCGACGAGGCGGTCCACGTCACCCTCGACGTGTCCGGCCGCGACGGCGAGATGCTCGTCCGGCTGGGCGGGAGGGAAAGGGCGCTGCCGGCGCGTCTCACCGTGGACGGGAGAAGCTGGCGGCAGCTGCACCTGGAGCCCGCCGGCGTCTGGCCCGAGGTCTGTGGCGAACCCCTCCCCTTCGACCTGGTGCTGACGCTCGACGGGCCGCTCGCCGTCTACGGCTCCGTGGTGGACCGCGCCAGCCAGGACCCGCGGACGGTGCTCCCGGTGCCGCCGGGCGGCTGACCACCGCTCACCGCCCCTCGCACCGCGATGCGGGGTCGTCCCCCAGCACCTCGGCGGCCCGGCGGTGGCCGAGGCGCCAGGCCCGGCAGTACCAGCGCAACGCCTCGTCCCGGTCCTCGCCCACCCCCCAGCCGTTGGCGAAGCAGTTCCCCAGGGCGTACATGGCGTCCAGGAACCCGTGGTCCGCGGCCTTCCGGTACCAGCGCACCGCCTCGGCCTCGTCCCTGGCCGTCCCGCGCCCCCCCTGGTACATCACCCCCAGCGCGTACTCGGCCTCCGGGAGGCCAGCCTCCGCCGCAGTGCGCATCCACCGGAACGCCGCCTCCGGGTCGCGCTCCACGCCCGCGCCGGTCTCGAGCGCGTACGCGTAGGCGTACTGCGCCCTGGGGTACCCGCGTCCCGCCGCCTCCCGGAACAGCGCCGCCGCGCGCGCCAGGTCCCTCTCGGTACCCACCCCGTCGCGCAGCATCACCCCGAGATCGAACATCGCCCGGACGTGCCCCTGCGCCGCCGCCTTCTCCAGCCAGCGCGCCGCCTCCGCCGGATCCCTGGCGACACCCCGCCCGGTGGCGTAGGCGGCCCCCAGGTCGTACTGCGCCTGGGCGTAGCCCAGCTCCGCGGCGATGCGGATCTTCTCGAGCCCGGCCGGGGAGGCGGGGTCGGCACCGCGCGAGGGATCGAGCTGGGCCAGGCGGTAGACCGCGTCGGGGTCACCCTTCTGCGCGGCACGACGCAGCCACGCCACGGCACGGCCGAGGTCGCGCTCGCCCCCCTCGCCGCTGGCGTAGAGCATCCCCAGCCCGGTCATGGCGGCCAGGTTCCCGGCCTCGGCCGCGCGCTCGAGCCACACCCTGGCCCGTGCCGGGTCCCTCGTGACCCCACGCCCCTCGACGTACAGCAGCCCCAGCGCGAGCTGTGCGGGAGCGTACCCCTGCCGCGCCGCCTTCTCCAGCCAGCGCGCCGCCTCGGACGGGTCCCGCGCCGTGCCGCGGCCCTTGAGGTAGGCCACGCCGAGGTTGTACTGGGCGCGGTCGTGGCCGAGGCCGGCCGCCCGCCGCCACCACGCCACCGCCGTCTCGGGATCCTCCGCCACGCCCTCGCCCCGGTCGTAGAGGACCCCGACGTAGTACGCCGCCTCCGGGTCGCCCGCGGCGGCCAGCGGCCGCCACAGCTCGAGCGCCCGCGCGTAGTCCCCGCGCCGGTACGCCGCCACCCCCTCGGCGAGGGGGTTGCCCGCCAGCGCCACCCCCGCGCCTAGAAGCGCCACCACCGCCACCACCGCCCTCGCCCGCATGGAACCCTCCGCAGGGAGTATAGCCGCCGGGAGGACCGGAGTGCGCCGGTTCCAGGTGGCGCCGGATGGGCACCTCCGCCGCGTCGGGAGGCGTGCGCACCCCGGGTCCGGCGTACCGGGGGATCGCCTCGGTCTCGAGAAGGGTCGAGCGACCCGGGGGGTTGACAGGCGGGCGGGAGGGCGCTACGGTGAAGATACGGTTTCAGTTTCAAGGCGGCGGTTGCCGCGCGGACACGAAACACGGGAGGCACGCATGAGGAGAGGCATCGTATTCTGTCTGGCCTGCCTGGTGGCGATCGGCGCGGGCCTGGCCCCCACCCCTGCCCTGGCCCAGGCACCCAGCGAGCCGGGTGCCGTTCCCGCCGTGATGGCCGAACAGGGGGTGGACCCCGCTCTGGACGGCACCAGGGCGCCCGCCTGGGGGACGAGCGACTTCACCATGTTCCAGATCGGCGCCTCGGCGTTCAGCGTGAAGTACTCGTCCACGACCTGGGGCTACATGGGAAACGGGTACATCTACCGGACCGGCGGCTCCGGCTTCCAGTTCTGGGCGCCGGTGGTGCTGCCCGCGGGAGCGCTGCTCGACGGGTTCCGGATCTTCTACTACGACAACTCGACCTCCGACATCACCGTCTGGTTCACCCGGTACTACGGGGACACGGCTCCCCAGACCCAGGACATCGCGACCTGGATGAGCTCGGGCACCCCGGGCTACACGTCGTCGTACGTCACCGTCAACAAGACCATCACCTACCAGGACACCGCGGGCAACGAGCAGAACTTCAACCTGCTCGTTGCGCTGCCCGACGCCTCCAGCGCCATGGCCTTCAAGGGCGTGCGCTTCCTCTACTACCTCCAGGTCAGCCCGGCGCCGGCGACCGCCACCTTCGCCGACGTGCCCACCTCCCACTGGGCGTTCCAGTTCGTGGAGGCCCTGGCGGCCTCCGGCATCACCGCGGGGTGCGGCGGCGGCAACTTCTGCCCCGACCAGCCGCTCACCCGTGCCCAGATGGCGGTGTTCCTCTCCAGCGCGCTCGGGCTGCACTGGCAGGGGAACGAGGGCACCTCGTTCTGAACCCGCCCCCGGCGACAGACTCCTCCGGCGCCCCGCCACCCCGCGGGGCGCCGTTTCCTTCCGGCCGCGCGCGGCCTACCATGAGCGGGTGATCGCCGCCGGGAAGCTCCTCGCCGCGCTCACCGCCACCGCGGGCGGGGCGTGGCTCCTCGACCAGGGGGTGCGCCTCCTGCTGACCGCCGCCGCCCGCCGGTGGCGCCCCGCCGCGGGCGAGTCGCCGCGGCGGTGGCTGGTGGTCGTCCCCGCGCGGGCCGAGGGGGCCGCGGTCCGCCCCAGCCTCGAGTCCGTCCTCGCCGCGCGAGAGGGCGGCCACGACGTCGAGCTGCTCCTCCTTCTCGACGGCCCGGACCCCGAGGCCGAGGGGATCGCGCGCGGCCTCGGCGCCACGGTGCTGGTCAAGCGCCCCGCCGGACCGACCAAGGCAGCGGCGATGGCGTGGCTCGCGGGCCGTCATCGCGAGCTCGTCCACGCCGCGGAGGCGGTGATGATCCTCGACGTGGGCTCGCACCTCTCGCCCCGCTTCTTCGAGGCGTTCCGGTGGCCCGCGGGGGCCGCGGCGGCGCAGGCCCACCTCCGGGCGGCGGGCGGCGGCGTGGGTGTGGCGGTGGGGCTGTCCGAGGCTGCCGCCCAGCGGTGGCAGGACCGGGGACGCGAGGCGCTGGGCTGGTCGGTGCGACTTCGTGGCACCGGGACGGTGTTCCGACCGGGGGCGTTCCTCGAGATCGTCCCGCTCCTCTGCACCGCGGTGGAGGACACGGAGGCCAGCCTGCTGCTGGCATCGGCGGGGTACCGGGTCACACTGGCGCCGGAGGAGGCGTGGGTGGAGGACACGAAGCCGGAGCACCCGGCCGACGCCGCGCGCCAGCGGGCACGGTGGCTGCTGGGGCAGCTCCAGGTGCTGGTGCTGCGGGCGCCGGCGCTCCTCCACCTCGCCGCCCGGCGCCCCGCCGAGGGGCTCGCCCTCGCGGCCGAGCTGCTCTCGCGGCCGCTGGTGCTCTCCCTCCTGGGCCGCCTCGCGCTCGCCGGCGCGTGGCTCGCCGCCGCGGCCGGCGGCGATCGCCTCCGGGGGGCGGTGTTCGCCGTCCTCCTCGGCGGCAGTGCCCTCGCCGAGCTGCCCCTCGCCCGCGCCGCCACCGGACGGCCGTGCCGGGAGCTGACCGCGGCCGCGGTGGCGATGCTCCGGGTCTGGCTGCGGGCGCTCCCGCGCCTGCCGGCGGCGGCCCGCGGCTGGCTGAGCGGGCGCCGGCGGTGAGGCGCGTGCGCTGCCGGCCACGCTATCCTTGACGCCGCGACCGGAGGCGACGTGAAGGGCAGGGCCGTCATCATCGTGGGCACGCGGCCGGAGGCGATCAAGCTCGCCCCGGTCGTGCGGGAGCTGGAGCACCGCGGCGTCCTCGACCCGGTGGTCGTGGCCACGTCGCAGCACCGCGAGATGCTGCGGCAGGCGCTCGAGCCGTTCGGGATCGAGCCCGACCTCGACCTGGACATCATGACCGAGGGGCAGACCCCCACCCGGGTGGCGCGGGAGGTGCTCGGGCGGATCGAGCCGGTGCTCCGCGACCTCCGGCCCGCCTGGATCGTGGTCCAGGGCGACACGACCTCGGCCTTCGCCGCCGCGGTGGCGGCGTTCTACGCCGGCGTCCCGGTGGCGCACGTGGAGGCGGGGCTTCGCACCGGACGCATGGACGCGCCCTTTCCCGAGGAGTTCAACCGCCGGGCGCTGGCGGTGGCGGCGACGCTCCACCTGGCGCCCACGCGGCGGGCGGCCGCCAACCTCGAGCGGGAGGGGATCCCCCGGGAGCGGATCCTCGTCACGGGCAACACGGTGGTGGACGCGGTGCGCTGGATCCTGGCGGCAGCGCCACCCGATGGCCGGCCACGAGGGCCGACGGTGCTGGTGACGCTGCACCGGCGGGAGAGCTTCGGAGAGCCGCTCGCCCGCGTGCTCCGCGCCATCCGGACACTCGCCGAGGAGCGCGCGGGAGGGGTACGGTTCGTCTATCCGGTCCATCCGAACCCCAACGTCTCCGGACCGGCACGGGAGATCCTGGGCGGCGTCCCGGGGGTGGAGCTGGTGCCGCCCATGGACTACCCGGAGCTCCTGCGCACCTTCGCCGGCGCACGGTTCGCGCTCACCGATTCCGGCGGCATCCAGGAGGAGGCGCCCTCGGTGGGTGTGCCCGTGCTCGTCGCGCGGGAGACCACGGAACGGCCGGAGGTCGTCGAGGCCGGATGGGCGCGGCTGGTGGGAACCGATCCCGAGGCGATCCTCGCCGCGGCGAGGGAGCTCCTCGACGACGAGAGGGCACGGCGGCGGATGACCTCGGGGACGAACCCGTTCGGGGACGGCAGGGCGGCGGAGCGGATCGCGGCGGCGCTCGCGGGCGAACCGGTCGACGAGTGGCACGACGGAGGTGCGGCATGAGGCGATGGACCCTGGCCCTGACGATGCTCGCGGCGCTGGGCGGCGTGGCCACGACGGCGCGGGCGGCCGAGCGTGCCTTCCCCGCGCCGGAGGCGCAGGCGCTCGAGGCGAGGCTCGAGGCCGCGCTCGAGGACCCCGCGACCCTGCGGCTCGTCCGGATCGAGGCCGAGGGCGCCGTCTCGCGCGACAGCGGCGGGCTCACGCTCTACGGCAGCGGGGTCGGCATCTGGAACCGGAAGACCCAGTTCCGGGTGCGTCCCGCGACGGTCCGCGAGGCGGTCCGGATCCTCATCGAGGCGCGGTTCACCCACATGCCGGAGGGGCTGGAGGCCGGGGCGGACTCGCCGATCCAGATCGTGCGCTCGCTCTCGGTGACCGTGGGCGACGTCACCTGGACCGTGGTCCAGCGACAGAGGGCGAGGGAACGGAAGGAGCTCACGGCGCTCCTGGCCCGGCTCGCCGGGCTGTGCCGCGAGCCGGCGCGCCGCGGGATCACGCCCACCGACCTCGAGGACGCCCTCTCGAGGCTCGCGCGCGGCGAGCTCGCCCCCGAGGTGCTGCGCCTCGACGTCAACGCCCCGCGCGTTCGCGGTTCCGAGGGGCCGCATCCGCAGGGATGGCGGCTCGACGCCCGGCACGGGACGATCGCGGCCTGGCGGCAGGACCCGGAGCGGGGCTGGATCCGCGTGGCCACCCACGCCCTCGGGGCCGCGGAGGCCCGGCGCCTGGCCGACACCCTGGCCTCGGCCCGGTTCTGGGAGCTTCCCGCGAGCCTCCACTGGCAGGGGTACTGCCACGTCACCCTCGAGCTCCTGGGACACCGCCACGCGGTGCTCGGCCGGACCTTCGCCGGCCCCATCGTGGAACGCACCCGCGAGGCGGCGCGGCGGTTCGCGCCCCTCGTGAAGGCCCTCCGCGAGCGGTACGACGCGGTC
>CAYTTB010000011.1:7500-31004 GCA_964440565.1 uncultured Thermoanaerobaculia bacterium | reverse complement strand
GGCGCGGCGGTTCGCGCCCCTCGTGAAGGCCCTCCGCGAGCGGTACGACGCGGTCGCCGAACCCTGACCGGGGATCCCCGCGACCGGCACCAGACCGGAGGGCCGGATCGAGCGCCCTCGCAGCCCGCACCGGTTCCCGACCGGGCGCCGGGACCCGCCCCGGCCCCCGTCCGGCTCAAGGCACCCGCCACCCCGGCGGGACCGGGGTGCCGGGCAGCGAGACCACGAGTCGCCCCACCCCGGGAGACCGATCTCGCGGAGGACCGCACCCGTCTCGCGACACCGGCTCTCGGGCACCCGTTCCCCGAAAGCCAGGCGTTCCCCAGGCGAGGGCGAGATGGCGGGAACCGGACGCGGTGTCTCCTCGCGGAAGCGCGGCAGGACCTCGATGAGCGAGGGCGGAGCTGCCCCCTGCAGACCCTCGCGGCGTGACGGCACCGATCCGCGAGAGGCCGCGCCCTCTCCGGGGCATCCCGCCACCGTGCCGACCGGTACCGGTGCGGTGAGGCCCACGTTCACCGCCATGCCGGGTGCGCCGCATCACCTCGGCCGGGCCCACCGTACGGCGACGGTCGCGGTCGCCATCCCGAGGGGGGATCTTCGTCGAACCGGCCGCGACGACCTATTGACAGCCGGGGCTGACACTGCTATGACAGACGCATCACGCTCACAAGGAGGGAGCCCTGTTCGCCAGCACGGGACATCGGGAACAGCGGAGGTCGGCATGAAGGGTCACGAGGCGCGGCCACCGCCGGTGGCCGGAGGGGCCGGTGTCGGAGGATCGCCGGTGCCGGTCGCGTCGCTGTCGTCGGTATCGAGTCACACGGAGAGGGGACCACACGTATGAGAACGAAACGGAGGAGGACATGAGGCACTCACGGATCGTGGCTGCGATCGCGGTGGTCGTCATCGCGTGCGCCGGGATGGCGATGGCGGGGGACAGCCCCGTCATCCACCCGCAGAAGGTGCTGCGGCCGGTGGCGTTCGGCGTCACGCCGCCACTCGCAAGCCTACCGACCCTGGAACCCGTGAACGTACCGGAGGGCAAGACGTTCGAGGTCCCGAACCACGAGGCCAGCGAGCGGCCCACCCTTCCGGGCGCGAGGCCCAACCCGAACCCGCAGGGCGAATCGGCGCTCGCGCGGGTGCTGCCCGAGGCCGCCCCGGCGCCCATGGTCTCGTTCGCGGGGCTCAACAGCGACACCAACCAGAACCTGTTCGGGTTCCGGGTCGCCCCGCCCGACACCGAGGGCGCGGTGGGGCTCAACTACTACATCCAGTGGATCAACCTGGCCTATGCCATCTACAACAAGTCGGACGGGTCCATGGCCGCCGGGCCGTACGCCGGGAACACCCTGTGGCAGGCCGGGCTCCCCGGAACCGACTGTGCCAACAACAACGACGGCGACCCGGTGGTGCTCTACGACCACGCGGCCCAGCGGTGGTTCATGAGCCAGTTCTCGGTGAGCGGGTCGGCGTACTACACCTGCCTCGCGGTCTCGCAGACCTCCGATCCGCTGGGTTCGTGGTACGTCTGGCAGTACCAGTACAGCACGTCGGTGATGAACGACTACCCCAAGTTCGGGGTGTGGCCTGACGGCTACTACATGACCGTCAACGAGTTCGGCTCTGGGGAGTCGGCCACCACGGTGTTCGACCGCACCGCGATGCTCGCGGGCGACCCGAACCCGGCGGCGCAGTACTTCTACATCGAGGGGAGCCAGCCGGCGTTCCCGCTGCCCACCAACTGGGACGGCGGTGATCCGCCCCCGGCCGGCAGCCCCAACTACAACATCGCGTTCTACGATGACGCGTGGGGCAACCCGTCGGACATGCTCCAGATCTGCGAGTTCCACGTGGACTGGACCACGCCGGCCAACTCCACCTTCACCTGCCCCACCACCATCGATCTCACCGCCGCCGGCTTCAGCTTCGACTCCGACCTCTGCGGCTACAGCCGCAACTGCATCCCGCAGCCCAACGGGCAGACGGTGGACACCCTCGCGGACCGCCTGATGTTCCCGGCGAACTACCGGAACCTCATGGCCACCAAGGGCTACGAGGTGATGGTGGTGACCCAGTCGGTGGACGTGGACGGCTCGGACCACGCCGGGGTGCGCTGGTACGAGCTCCACAACACCGGCTCCGGCTGGTTCGTCTACGACGCGGGGACCTTCGCGCCCGACAGCGATCACCGGTGGATGGGCTCCGCGGCGGTGGACCAGGAGGGGAACATCGGCCTGATCTACTCGCTGTCGAGCTCGACGACCAACCCGTCGGTGGCCTACACCGGCCGGCTCGCCTCCGATCCGCCGGGAACGATGGACACCGAGACGGTGGCGGTGGCGGGCGGCGGCTCGCAGTCCGGGGTGAACCGCTGGGGCGACTACGCCGCCCTGCACACCGACCCCGACGGGTGCACCATGTGGGGCACGGCGGAGTACGTCCAGACCGGCGGCAGCTTCGTCTGGGACACCTGGGTGGTGGCGTTCTCCATGCCCGGCTGCACCCCGAGCGGGTTCGGCACCGTGTCGGGCACGGTGACCGACGCCGGGACCGGTGATCCCATCGCGGGCGCCCAGGTCCAGATCGGGTCGTACACCACCTACACCCAGGCCGACGGCACCTACGCCATGAACGTGCCGGCGGGCACCTACGACATCACGGTGACGGCGTTCGGGTACGACCCGGCGACGGCCACCGGGGTGAACGTCCCCGACGGCGGCACGGTGACTCAGGACTTCGCTCTCACCGCCCTGCCGACCGCGACGGTGGACGGCTGGGTCACGGGGGCGGACCGCGGCTGGCCGCTGTACGCCGAGATCGAGGTGTACTACGCGGGCCAGAAGGTCGCCACCACCTTCACCGACCCGTTCAGCGGGTACTACGAGATCACCCTTCCGGCTCCCGAGACCTACGACTTCGAGGTCACCTCGATGATCCCCCATTACCTCGCGGACAGCAGGACGGTCCCGGTGGATCCTGCCGGCCAGACCGAGAGCTTCGCGCTGCTGCCCGACGGCACCGAGCCGTGGACCAGCTGCCACCTGCTGAACGGGATCGACGAGCAGTTCGAGGGCACCTTCCCGCCCGCGGGCTGGACGGTGGTGGACAACCTCGGCAACGGCATGGTCTGGAAGCGCAACGACGAGTGGGGCGCTCCCAACCGCACCCCCGGCGCGGACGGCTTCTCCGCCGCGGCCGAGGCGTACGGCAGCGGCCAGGCGTGGGACACCGAGCTGTGGTCGCCGCCCGTGACGCTGCCGGCGAGCCCCGCCCTCGGCATCCAGTTCGACTCCAACTTCCAGGACTACGCCGGCAACGGTGACGCCTGGTTCGAGATCTCCACCGACGGCGGCTCCACCTGGACCACCCTGTGGTACTCCAGCGTGGACGATCCCTCGGGCGGCACGACCCGCCAGTTCGACCTCAGCGCCTACGCCGGGATGACGGTCCAGTTCCGGTGGCACTACGTCGCGAGCTCCTCCACCGCCTGGTTCTGGCACATCGACGACGTCCAGATGTACCTCCCGCCGCCGCCGGCGGACATCGCCGAGGACTTCGAGAGCTGGCCGCCCACCGGGTGGAACATCGTCAACAACGGCGGCGACTGCGTCTGGGAGAGCACCGCCACCACCGGCCGCGGCAACCTCACCGGCGGCAGCGGCGAGGCGGCGGACGCCGACGCCGACTGGTGCGGTGGCGGCACCACCATGGACACCGAGCTGATCTCGCCGGCCTACGACTTCTCCGCCCAGTCCACGGTGTGGGTGGAGTTCAAGTACAACTTCGCCTACCTCTCGGGCGACGTCGCCACCTTCGACTACTCCACCGACGGCGGCACCAGCTGGGTCAACGTCCTCACGATGACCGCCGACCAGTCCGGCACGTTCCACCAGGACATGTCGGCGGACCTCGCCGGCCAGCCCAACGTGATGTTCCGCTGGACGTACTACGCGCCCGGCTGGAACTGGTACTACGAGGTGGACGAGTTCCGGGTGTGGTTCAGCGATCCGGCGGGGGGAGGCACGCCGCCCCCGGTGAGCCTGATCTGCGATCCGGTGCCCGGCACCCTGATCGAGGGGTTCGTCTCCGACGCCAACACGACGCTCGCCCTGGTGGGGGCGCAGGTCGCGGACGACCTGGGCCACACCGCCACCACGGTGGCGACGCCGGACGATCCGGCCCAGCCCGACGGCTGGTACTGGATGTTCACGCCGCTGCCGCTCGGGCCCTCGACGCGGACCTACACCGCCTCGATGGACGGGTACGCCTCGTCGCAGGTGCAGCTCAACCCGGTGCCGGACACGGTCAACCGGATCGACTTCGCCCTCGACGCCGGCTGGCTGGAGGTGAGCCCGCTGGTGCTCGAGTCCAGGCTCTCCAGCGGCCAGAACGAGCACCAGACCCTCACCTTCCTCAACCACGGCGGCGTGGACGCCAACGTGAGCATGTTCCCCGTCCAGCTGCAGAACAGCTGGCCGCACGCCTCGCCCGTGGTGGAGCACGGGAGCCAGCCCGCGGGTGGCCCGGCGTCCATCGGCCGGGCGCCGCGGATCAACGGCGCCGTGACCGGAGCGCGGGGTGCGGCGGCACCGCTGGCGGGACCACCGGCGTACGCCGTCGACATCTATCCGGGTGACAACCTCGTCCACTGGGCGGACGTCACCGACGTGGCCAACTGGACCGTCGTCGGCAGCGTCGCCGGGACCAGCTACTTCGCGGGTGACTTCCTGCTGGGCGACTTCTCCACCCTGTACGTGCTCGACTACAGCGCCAACACCTTCGAGGCCGTGGACACGGCGACCGGGAGCGCGACGGTGATCGGCAACGCGGTTCCCGGCGGCGGGGAGACCTGGTCGGGTCTCACCGCGGCGGTGGACGGCACGCTGTACGCGTCGGCAACCACCTGCTCGTCCTCCACGCTCTACACCATCAACCCGGCCGACGGCAGCGCCACCCCCATCGGGCCGATCACCAACGGCGCCTGCATCATCGACATCGCCATCGCGCCCACGGGCGAGCTCTACGGCGTGGACATCGTCTCCGACAGCCTGATCCAGATCGACCCGGCCTCGGGTGCGGGCACGGTGATCGGGCCGCTCGGGATCGACGCCAACTACGCGCAGGGCATGGACTTCGACGAGCTCACCGGGACGCTCTACTGGGCCGCGTACAACAGCGGCGCGGGTCAGGGCGAGCTCCGGGTGATCGATCCCGCGACGGGCGCGAGCACGCTGGTGGGTGCGTTCCCCGGCGGCGCCGAGGTGGACGCGCTGGCGATCCAGACGTTCGCCGGCGGCGGCCTGCCGTGGCTGGTGCTGACGCCGGACTCCGGCACGGTTCCGGCCGGTGGCCAGCTCGACGTGGACGCCGAGTTCATCGCCGACGGCGCGCCGCACTGGGGCCTGGTGCGCGCCGACGTGATGATCTCCCACGACACGCCGTACACGGTGCCGGACGTCCGGGCCTGCCTGACCAAGGCGTTCAACGACGTGCCGCAGGGCTACTGGGCGGACGCCTTCATCCACGCCATGGCCGGCGCCGGGATCAGCCAGGGCTGCGGGATGGGCAACTTCTGTCCCGACGACCCGCTGACCCGCGGCGTCATGGCGCGGTGGCTGCTCATCGCCCGGTACGGCCCGACCTACTCGCCGCCGCCGTGCACCGGGATCTTCCAGGACGTGGTGTGCGAGTCCACGCCCAACGCCGACTGGATCGAGGCCCTTTACAACGAGGGGATCACCGCCGGCTGCAACGCGGACCCGCTGCTCTACTGTCCGGACGATCCGGTGACGCGCGCCCAGATGGCGGTGTTCCTGCTCGTGGCCAAGGAAGGCACGGGCTACACGCCGCCCGCCTGCACGGGCATCTTCAGCGACGTCCCGTGCCCGGGCCACTGGGCCGCGGACTGGGTCGAGGAGCTGTACAACCGCGGGATCACGGCCGGATGCTCCACCGATCGGTACTGCCCCGACGCGAGCACCACCCGGGCCCAGATGGCGGTGTTCATGACCGTCAACTGGGGGTTCCCGATGTGCCAGTGATCCCCTGAACCGGCCGCCCTCGGGCGGCCACGGACCCACGGCCGCCGGGCCCCGCGCCCGGCGGCCTTCTTCGTGCTGCTACACTCTCCCCGCATGTGCGAGCCGGGCCCGATCCACGTCTTCCGGCCCGTCTTCCGCGTCGAGGAGACGCTCGCGGAGCTGCGCGACGCGCTCGAGCGGGGGTGGACCGGTCTCGGCGACCGGACCCTCCGGTTCGAGGAGGCGTGGCGGGAGTACACGGGGCTTCCCCACGCGCACTTCGTCGCCTCCGCCACCGCGGGGCTCCACACCGCGCTCCACGTGCTGCGGGAGGCGGACGGCTGGCACGACGGCGACGAGGTGATCACCACCCCCTTCACCTTCGTGAGCACCGCTCACGCCATCGTCCACGAGGGGCTTCGCCCGGTCTTCGCCGACGTGGACGAGTACCTGTGTCTGGACCCCGCCTCGGTGGAGGCCCGGATCGGGCCCCGCACCCGCGCGGTGATCTTCGTGGGGGTCGGCGGGTCCACGGGGAGGCTCCCCGAGGTCGTGGAGCTGTGCCGCCGGCACCGGCTGCGGCTGATCCTCGACGCCGCCCACATGGCGGGGACCCGTCTCCACGGTCGCCACGTGGGCCACGAGTCCGACGCGGCGGTGTTCTCGTTCCACGCGGTCAAGAACCTGCCCACCGCCGACTCGGGGATGGTGTGCTTCCGGGAGCCCGTGCACGACCGCGCCGCGCGCCGGTTCACCTGGCTGGGGATCGATCGCGACACGTACAGCCGGATGCACTCGGACGGCAGCTACCGCTGGCGGTACACGGTGGAGGAGATCGGGTACAAGTACCACGGCAACTCCATCATGGCCGCGATCGGGCTGGTCGCGCTGCGCCACCTGGACGAGGACAACGCCAGGCGGCGCGAGATCGCCGCGCGGTACGACGCGCTCCTCGCCGCCGATCCGCGCATCGGCAGGGTGCCGGTGCCGCCCGGATGCACGCCCTCGCGCCACCTGTACCAGGTGCTGGTGGGGCACCGCGACGAGGTGATGGTGGAGCTCAACCGCCGGCAGATCTTCCCCGGCGTCCACTACCGGCTCGTGACGGACTTTCCCGTCTACCGCGATCTGGCGGCACCGTGCCCGGCCGCGGAGCGGGCGGCGGCCCGGGTGATCTCGCTGCCCATGCACCTGGCGCTGGGCGATCACGACGTGGAGCGGGTGGCGGGCGCGCTCGCCGAGATCGTCGCCCGGCACGGGCGGGAGCCCCGGCCGTGACCAAGCCCATCGTCGAGCCGATCCGGACGCCGCGGCTGCTGCTGCGCCCCATCGGGCCGGACGACCTCGAGACGATCCGGAGGTGGCGGAACCACCCGGACACCCGCCGCTGGTTCCTCGACCGGCGGGTGATCACCGCCGAGGCACAGCGTGCATGGTACGAGAGCTACCTCCGGCGTGACGACGAGGTGCTCCTCCTCATGGTGGCCCAGGGCGACCCCCCGGTTGCCGTGGGTCAGCTCGGCCTCTCCCAGGTGCACCGTCCGCCCGGCGAGGCGGAGTTCGGCCGGCTCCTGGTGGCCCCGCCGTACCGCGGGCGGGGTTACGCCGCCGAGGCGATCCTGGCTGTCGCCACCCACGCCGCCCGGCACCTCGGCGTGTTCACCCTTCGCTCCTTCGTGCTGCCGGAGAACCGGGCGTCGCTGGGCGTCCTCGCCCGATGTGGCTTCCGCCGCGCGGGATCGCGGGAGGGGCTGGTGGTGATGGAGCGTCACGAACGCCCGGACCGGTAGCCCACGAGATCCGCGAGGATCCCGGCCACCCGGAGGTCCCACGTCTGCCCGGCGAGGACGCGCCGGCACGCCGCGGCGGCGATCCGCCGCCGCCTGCCGGGATCGGCCAGCAGCTCGCCCACCCGCCGCACCAGGTCGTCCTCCCCCTCGTAGGTGACGATCTCCCGCCCCGGTTCGAAGAACTCGGGAAGGTGCGGGAACGGCTCCACGAGCGACGGCGTTCCCGCCAGCGCCGCGATCTGCGGCCGGTTGGTGAGGCGGCGCGTGCCCCGGAACCGCTCGGGCCCCCCTTCCACGGTGGCCACCTCCAGCGCCAGGCGGGCGCGCGCCAGCTCCCGGATCAGGGCCCCCGGGTCGTCGAGCGGCGGCAGCGCCGCGACGCTCCACCGCGTCTCCCCCGCGTGGGTGTGGACGCGCACCGTGAACCGGCGCGAGAGCGCCGACACCAGGCGGTCCCTGAGCGGGGTCCACTTGCCCACGAACACCACGTCCCACCGCTCCTCGCGCGCCGCGGGGGGGAACGACTCCGGGTCCACGGCCGGATCGCACCGCCGCACCGCGATCCCCCGCTCGCGGTAGGCCGCCACGGCCTGCGGGTCCTGCGTGTAGTACAGATCGAAGCGCGGCGCGATGGCCAGCGACGCCTCGAGCCCCAGGGGGTCCGAGAGCGCCAGGCCGGCCCAGACGGCGCCGTCCCCCAGGAGAGCGCGGTCGCCATCCTCGACGTACAGTCCGCCGGCGGCGCACACCACCGCGTCGTACGGCGCGGCGCCGGCCGCCGCCTCCACCGCCGCTCTCGGGACGCGCGCGGGGGCCGCGCCACCCGTGGTGCGGAAGCCGGGGAACCGGTGCGGCTCCACCACGGTGACCGCCGCGGCCCGCTCGAACGCGCGCACCAGGCCCAGCAGGTTGTTGGTGAACGGGGGCTGGCCGAGGTTGACGAACAGCGCGATGCGCAGGGTCCGCGTCACCGGCGGAGTATAGCCCGTACGACTCATCGGCGATCCGCAGCAGACGCGGCTGGCCCGCGAGGCGGGCCTCCGCTGCACTCCTGTAGAATCCTCGGGTCATGAGTGGCCATGACACGCACGTCCCCTCGCGGGAGACGGGAGACCCCGGAGAGCTCCGAGGGACGGGCGAGAGTGGACGTCGGGCCGATGCCGCGTGACGAGCTGCAGCCCTCCCCACAGCCGCCGGCGGGGGGCACGACGCCGCCCGGTGCGGACGACGGACTCCGGGCGCTCGAGGCCCGGCTTCGCGCCCTGGAGCGAAGCCTCGAGGCGGCCCACGCGGAGCTCGCCAGGATGCGCGCCTCGCGCTGGTACCGGCTGGCGTGCCGCTACTGGAGTGTCCGGTCCGCGCTGGCCGCCGCCCTGTACCCGGCCCTTCACCCCCGGGAGTGGGCCCGGACGGCCGCGACGCGGTGGCTCCCCTACCGCGTCCGCAGGCGACTGATCGGGCTGTTCCGCCGCCGCTCCCAGGCGAGCCCGGTAGCCCCCGCCATGCCAACGACCCCCGCGGAGGCTCCATCGCCGCGCCCCGCCGCCGTGTTCCTCTCGGCCGTGGCGTGGGACTTCCGTCTCCAGCGCCCCCAGCACCTGGCCCGGCGGCTGGCCGCCCTGGGGTGGGACGTCTGGTTCGTCGGACCGGAGCTGGCGGCCCACTCTGCCGAGGACGCCAGGGCGCGGGAGGGTGAGCCACTGGCACCCGGCGTCCGCCGCCTCGCCCTCCCCGCGATCCGCGACCTCGATCTGTACCGCGCACCCCCCGACCGACGTTCAGCCGCGGGCATCCTCGCGGCCCTCCGCGACTGGCAGCGGAGGTACCGGTACCACGACGTGGCGACCGTCTGCCAGCTCCCCACGTGGGCCGAGGTCGCGCTGCGGCTGCGCGAGGAGCTGGGCTGGCCCCTCCTCTACGACCTCCTCGACCTGCACGAGGCGTTCGGGGAGATGGAAGGCGCCGCCCGTCTCGAGCGGAGGCTGCTCGAGGCCGCCGACCGGGTGACCGCCACGTCCGAGGCGCTCGAGCTGCGGGCGCGCCGCGTGCGGGACACCGTCCGGCGCCTGCCCAACGCGTGCGACTGGGCCTTCTGGTCCCGCGCAGTGGAGCCGCCCCCACTGCCCGGTATCTCGCACCCCGTCATCGGGTACTTCGGCGCGATCGCCGACTGGTTCGACACCTCGCTCGTGGAGGAGCTCGCGACGCGCCGGCCCTCCTGGTCGTTCGTCCTGATCGGCGACACCCGGGGCGGGCGCGTGGCCCGGCTCCGAGGCCTGCCCAACGTCCACATGCTGGGTGAGCGGCCGTACGAGGAGCTCCCCGCCCTGGCCCGCACCTTCGACGTGGCCGTCATCCCGTTCGTGCGGTCGCCCCTCACCGAGGCCACGGACCCGGTCAAGCTGTACGAGCTGATGGCGCTCGGCCTCGACGTGGTCTCGACCCCCTTGCCCGAGGTGGCCGCGCGCGCCGACGCTCTCGGTCTCCGCATCGCGGCCACGCCCGCGGAGTTCCTCGAGGAGATCGAGGCCGCGCTGGCGAACCCGCCGACCCCGGCCCTGATCGAGCGACGCCTCGAGTTCGCGCGCGGGAACGACTGGTCGGTCCGGGCGGAGGAGCTGGAGCGGATCCTCCGCGGGGCCTTCCCGCTGGTGTCGGTGATCGTGGTCAGCTACGAGAACCTGCCGCTCACCCGCGCCTGCCTCGAGAGCGTGCTCGGTGTCACCTCGTACCCCAACTTCGAGGTCGTGGTGGTGGACAACGCCTCCACCGACGGCACGCCGGAGTACCTGCGGGAGCTCGCGACGCGGGAGCGGCGCGTCCGGGTCGCACTCAACCCCGAGAACCGGGGGTTCGCCGCGGCCTGCAACCAGGGGGCACGCCTGGCCCGGGGCGAGGTGATCTGCTTCCTCAACAACGACACGGTGGTGAGCCGCGGCTGGCTCTCGGCGCTCGTCCGGGCGCTCCGGGCCGATCCCCGGCTGGGACTGGTGGGGGCGGTGACCAACGACATCGGGAACGAGGCCCGGATCGCGGTGGGATACAGTTCCATCGAGGCGATGCCCGAGTGGGCCGAGCGGTGGAGCTGGTCGCACCGCGGCGAGCGTCGTGGCGTTCCCATGGTCGCCCTGTTCTGTGCGGCGCTCCGCCGCGAGGTCTGGGAGGCCGTCGGCGAGCTCGACGAGCGCTTCGGCATCGGCATGTTCGAGGACGACGACTACTCCCTCCGGGTCCGGAGGGCGGGCTACACGGTCGCGGTGGCCCGGGACGCGTACGTCCACCACTGGCACCAGGCGGCGTTCCGGCTCCTCGGCGAGGAGCGGTACGCTGACCTTTACGAGAAGAACCGCCGGCTCTTCCGGGCCAAGTGGTCGAGAGACGCCCGGCGGACGGAGCACAGGGGGGACCCCACGTGACGCGACGGCCACCCGTCTTTCTCCTGGTCGGCTATTTCGGCGCCCGCAACGTCGGCGACGACGTGATCCTCCAGGTCGTCCACGAGCAGCTCGCCGCGCGCCTCGGCCCGGTGGAGCTGCTCGTCCCCGCCCAGGACACCGAGGCCCTCCCGCAGGATCCCTCGATCCATCGGCTTCGCTGGCTCGACGCGGCCGCGCTCGCCGACGCCATCGAGCGGTGCGACGCGGTGATCGTCGGAGGCGGAGGTCTGTTCCACGACTACGGGCCCACGGCTCCGGAGTGGATCCTCAGTCCGCTCCACCACCGTCTCGGCTTCTTCGCCGGGCTCCCGTGGCTGGCGGCGCGGGCCGGGAAGCCCACCTTCGTCCTCTCCGTCGGGGTGGGGCCGCTCGAGTTCCCGGAAAGCCGCGACCTCGTCCGGGCCGTCGCCGAACGGGCCGCGCTGGTCACGGTCAGGGACCGCGAGTCGGCCAGGGAGATGGCCGCCTGCGGTGTCCCCCTGGACCGGGTGGAGGTCGCCGCCGATCCGGCCTGGCTCGCCCGGATCCCCGAAGATCGCCCGGGCGCCCAGCCTCCCCCCGGGAGACGCTGGGTCGGAGTGGTCCTCCGCCGCTGGCCGGGGCTCGGCGAGAGGTGGTACGAGGGTGTCCTGGCCGGTGCCGCGTCCCTCGCGCGGCGCCTCGACGCCGGCCTCCTGCTGGTCCCGTTTCAGCGCCTCGCTTCCACCGCCGAGAACGACCTCGCGCTCGCGCGGCGGCTCGCACGGGCGAGCGTGAATGTCCCGATCGTGGTGGCCCGCGAGCCGGAGGACGCGGCAGAGGCCATGGGCGTTCTCGCCCGCTGCGAGCTGGTCATCGCGATGCGGTACCACGCCCTGCTCGCCGCGTTCAGGGCGGGACGGCCAACTGTCGCCATCGCGTACGATCCCAAGATCGAGGCCCTGTGCACCGACCCCGACCTGGGCGATCCACCCCCGATCCTCCAGCTCGCCGAGGCCGATGCGGAACGGATCGCCCGCGAGGGAGAGTCGGCGCTGGCCCGTTCGGGCCGCCGCGGCGCCGCCGTGGCTCGCTGGCCACGGCTCGCGCGGCGTGCCGCCCTCCCCTTCGACCGCATCGCCGAGCTTCTGAGCGCGCCCTCCGGGGGCCGCCGGGAGCCGGGGGTGGCCGTGGAGCTCCAGCTGGTGCGGGAGACCGCTCGCCGGGCCGCAGCGGTGGGGCTGGTCGAGAACGCTCTCCTGCGGGACATCGCGGACCGCCTTCCGCCGGCGACCTCCGGGCGCGGGAGCGAGCCCGACGCCACGGGCGGGGAGGGAGAGGGCCTCACCTCGCGGTACGTCTCGCGTCTGCTCGCCCTCCGCTCCGCCGCGGCCGCGGCTCTCGCCGACGCGCGCTCGGAGATCCGGGCCCTGCGGGCCGAGGCCAACGCGTGGCGCGAGGCCCACGCCGAGGCGCGCGCGGTCCGGGAGCGGCTCGAGGCCGAGCTCGAGCGACTCCGTGGCGAGGTCCAGCGCGCGCGGGAGGAGGTCGAGGCATGGAAGCGCGCTCACGACAGCGCGCGCGAGGGCATCGCCCACCTCCAGCGCGAGCTCGAGGCGTGGCGAAGCTCGAAGTTCGGGCGCCTGGCCTCCCTCTACTGGCGGACGAGGGAGCGGCTGGCCCGCGCGCTGCGCCCAGGCGACGCGCGAGCCCCGGGTGAACCGCGCGGAGAGGCCCGTGACCGAGACGCGTCCTCGGAGGGAGCGCCCCGAGTGCCCGCCCCCCGGCGCGCGCCGTGCCTCCCCGAGGAGATGCCGAAGGCACCCCGCGGCCGGTACGATGTGATCGTGCTCTCCATCATCGACTGGGACTTCCGGTTCCAGCGGCCGCAGCAGATCGCCGCCCAGTTCGGACGCCACGGCCATCGCGTCTTCTACCTCTCCACCTCGACCTTCCTCCGCCCATCCGACCCCCGGCCGGCCGAGCTGGTCCCCAAGGCTTCCGGCGTGTTCGAGGCGAGGATCCGCGCACCCCGCCAGCTGGACATCTACAGCGGGAGCCTCTCGTCCGAGGACACCTCCGCCCTGGCGGATGCGCTCGAGGAGCTCGCCGAGGCGGCGTGCGTCGGCGACGCGGCGCTGATGGTCCAGATCCCGTTCTGGGCGCCGCTGGCGGAGGAGCTGCGGCGGCGGCGGGGATGGCGCGTGATCTACGACTGCATGGACGAGTGGACCAACTTCCCGGGGTTCGGGAAGGCCGTCCTCGACCTCGAGGACGACCTGGTGGCCTCGGCCGACCTGACGGTGGTCTCCGGGGAAACGCTCGAGACGAAGTTCCGCGGCCGGGCGCGCCGGCTCCTGCTCGCCAAGAACGCCGTGGACACCGAGCACTACCGCCGGCTGTACCGGGAGAACGACCTGCTCCGGGACGTTCCACACCCCATCATCGGCTACTTCGGTGCCCTAGCCTCGTGGGTGGACGTGCCGCTGCTGGAGAGGATCGCGGACGAGTTCCCCGAGGCGACCGTCGTCCTGGCGGGCGGCGAGTTCGACGTCAACCTCGAGCCCCTCCGGAGGCGCCGCAACGTCAGGCTGCTCGGGCAGCGGCCGTACGACGAGATGCCGCAGCTTCTCTGGCACTTCGACGTCTGCATCATCCCGTTCCAGATCAACGAGATCACGCACGCGACGAACCCGGTCAAGCTGTACGAGTACTGCTACTCGGGCAAGCCGGTGGTGGCGCCCGACCTGCGGGAGCTCCGGCCGTTCGCCGACGTCTGCTACCTCTCGGACACACACGAGGGGTTCCTGGCCCACCTGCGGGCAGCGCTGGCCGAGCCCGAGGACGATCCGAGGCGCGAGGCGCGCCGGCGGATCGCGGCAGGCAACGACTGGAGCGAGCGGTACCGGGCCATCGACGCCGAACTCCGCGCGGCGTACCCCCTGGTCTCCGTGGTCGTGGTGACCTACGACGGGTGGGAGCACACCCGGCGCTGCCTCGAATCGCTCCTCGAGAGCGAGACGTGGCCGCGCCTCGAGGTGATCGTCGTGGACAACGCATCGCGCGACGGGACCCCCGAGCGCCTGCGGGAGATCGAGGCCCGCGAGCCCCGGCTGCGGGTCATCCGCAACCCCGAGAACCGCGGGTTCGCCGCCGCCAACAACCAGGGGATGGCCGCCGCGCGCGGCGACATCGTCGTGCTGCTCAACAACGACACGGTGGTGCCCCCCGGGCTCCTCGGCCGCCTCGTCCACCACCTGGAGAGCGACGGGACCATCGGCCTCCTCTGCCCCACGACCAACTTCTGCGGCAACGAGGCGCTGGTGGAGCCGGGCTACGAGACCCTCGACGGGCTGATCCCCTACGCCGCCTGGCGGGCGCGCGCCCACCGGGGGGAGACGGTGGAACTCGGCGTCGCCGCCATGTACTGCGTCGCGGCACGGCGGGAGGTGCTCGAGGCGGTGGGTCCCCTCGACGAGGAGTTCGGCATCGGGATGTTCGAGGACGACGACTACTCGCTGCGCGTCCGGGAGGCCGGCTACCGGGTCGTCTGCGCGGAGGACGCCTACGTCCATCACGTGGGGCAGGCGTCGTTCTCCACCCTGTCTCCCGAGGAGTACCGGCGGGTGTGGCGGCGGAACCAGGAGTACTTCGAGCGGAAGTGGGGGCGGCCGTGGAGGCCCCACCGGCCCCGGCGCGGCGTCACCCCGGTCCGCCCGAAGATCGGGGCCGAGGCCGAGCCGCCGGCGGCGGAACCCGAGCCGGCGCCCACCCCCGGGCCGGCACGCCCACGCTCGGACGAAGGGGCCCCCGGCGACCGCGAGCGGATGGTCGAGTGGTGGTCCACGCACCTGTGCGATCCCCGCGCCTTCTCCTCGGACGTGTACTGGGCCGCGCTCCCGGCGGTCCAGCGACGGCTGCGGGAGAAACTGAGCCCGGGAGGCGATCGGAGGTGGTTCGAGTACTGCGTTCTCCGGTACCTGGGCGACCGGATACCGGTGGAGAGGATGGCGAGCCTGGGGTGCGGCACGGGTGGTCTCGAGCGGCAGCTCGCCGAGCTCGGCGCCTTTCGCCGGTGCGACGCGTTCGACATCACCCCGGCCGCGATCGAGGAGGCGCGGCGGCGGGCGGCGGAGGCGGGGATCGACTCGATCGAGTACCGGGTCGCGGACATCGAGGAGCTCGAGCTCGCCGCCGGGGCCTACGACGCCGTCTGGTTCTCGGGCTCGCTCCATCACGTCTCTCGCCTGGAGCGCGTGCTCGGCCGCGTCGCGGAGGCGCTCAGACCGGACGGCTACCTGTTCCTGTTCGAGTACGTGGGCCCGAGCCGGTTCGCCTTCACCGAGCGCCAGGTCGAGGTCCTTCGCGCCGCATTCGAGCTGATCCCGGAACGGTTCCGGCGCGCGTACATCCCCGGGTACCCGCACGAGACCCTCCGTGCCCCCCAGATCCCCGATCCGCGGAGGGTCGCCGAGGCGGATCCCTCCGAGGCCGTCCGGTCGGGCGAGATCCTGGAGGTCCTGCGGCAGCGGTTCGAGATCGTCGAGCAGATCGACCTCGGTGGGACGATCCTCCAGTTCCTCCTCGCCGGGATCGCCGGCAACTTCAGGGACGACGAGCGCGACGCGATGCGGGTCCTGGACCTCCTCTTCGCGATCGAGGACACCCTGATCGCGGTGGGCGACCTCGCGAGTGACTTCGCCGTCGTCATCGCCCGGCCGCGGCGGGCGGCGGGAGGTTAGAGCGGATCATTCATCGACCACCCGCCACGCGTCGCGATCCTGGTGCCGGGATCCGCTGCTCGCTCACCGAGCCCGCCGGAACGCCTCCGCGCGGTGCCGCAACGCCGAGACGATCTCCTGCCGGCCCACGCGCTCGCGGGGCACCCCGAGCGCGGCCGCCACCTCGCCGCGCATCGCCTCGAACCGCTCCTCGAACAGTGCCGCCGCGTGCCGGTACAGGCGCTCGTCGAGGCGGTTGCACTCACGGACCCGCGCCGCGACCTCGGGGTCCCTCGCCGGGTCCGCCTCGCCGGCCGGCGTGACGTTCACCCGCTCGATGCGCTCGGGCGGCGGCCAGCCCAGCGTGTAGGCGAGCAGCAGCAGCGCATCGTCGAACCGTTCCTGCACCCCGACGAAGTCCATCCGTGCGACCCGCTCCAGCGCCCGGTCCAGCGAGAGGCGCGAGCCGCCCGGACGGTTCTCCCACGGGTACACGGGCGGCGCCTCCGGTGCTTTCTTGCGGCGCAGCAGCTCCAGGTCGATGTCGCGCCCGAACAGACGGGTCTGCGCGTCCCGGATCGGGATCCCGAGCTCCGGGTGCTCCAGCACCTCGAGGAAGCTCCGCCGCCGGAACGTCTCGCAGAGGGGGTGCTGCTCGTTGCTGCGGATGTACCGGTAGTACGAGGCCGCCCGCGCCACCGGCTCGCGCAACATCGTGATCACCCGCACGTCGCGCAGCAGCTCCACGACGCAGTAGTCGAAGTGACCCCGGATCAGCCGGTACCTCAGGAGACGGGCCCTCGGGATCCGGAACAGCTCCGCCCAGTAGTAGGCCGGGCAGATCTCCTCCCGGCGGAAATTCACCTCCAGCGCGCGCACGAAGCTCGTCCCCGCCGCCTTCGGCACGTGGATGAACACGAGCTGCGCCGAGCTCCACTCGACGGGTGACCGCATGCCGTCCGTCCTCGTCACGATCGCTCCCGGAGCTCGCCCGACCGGACCGCTCCCGGGCCCCCGCCTGCCGGCGCTCCCCGCCCCACGAGCTGGCCCTCGTACGCCTCCACGACGCTCAGCGGATCCCCGTACGCCCGCACGGCCCCCTCGTCGATCCAGGCGACCCGGTCGCAGAGGGGCGCGATCCGCTGCGCCGCGTGCGACACGATCAGGATCGTCGTGCCCCGCTCCCGGTAGGCCGCGATGCGGCGCTCGCACTTCTCGCGGAACCCCACGTCGCCCACCGCGAGCACCTCGTCCACGAGCAGGACGTCGGGGCGGAACTCGGTGGCGATGGCGAAGCCGAGCCGCGCCTTCATCCCGGCCGAGTAGGTGCGGAGTGGGGCGTCGATGAACTCTCCGAGCTCGGCGAACCCGATGATCCGCTCCATCCGCTCCCTGAGTTCCTCCAGCGACCGGCCGAGAGCGACCCCGTTGAGGAGGATGTTCTCGCGGCCCGTGAGCTCCTGCTGGAACCCGGCCCCGAGCGCCAGGAGAGGCGCGACGCGTCCCACCACCCGGACACGCCCGGCTGTGGGCCGGAGCACCCTGGCCAGCACGCGCAGCAGCGTCGTCTTCCCGGCCCCGTTCCGCCCGACGACCCCGACGATCTCGCCCGCTCCCACCTCCAGCGTGACCCCGCGCAGGGCCCAGTGATCCCTGTACCCCAGGCCGCGGGTCACCCGCTGAATCACGAACTCCTTGAATGAACGCGTCTTGTGAAACGGAACGCGGTAGCGCACCCAGACGTCCTCGAGGACGACCGTCGCACGGCCCGCCCGACCCGCTCCGCGGGGCCTCTCAGGTGAGGTAGACGAAATCATAGGCCTTGCGGGAGAACACCCACCACCCGGCCGCCAGGGTGACCGCCGCGATCGCGGCACCGGCAAGAACCAGCCTCGCGGAGGGCAGGTGGCCCGTGTAGATGGGATCGCGGAAGCAGGTCAGGAGGATGTAAACGGGGTTCCCCACCACCAGGATCCGGAACCGTTCCGGGATGATCTTGACCGGGTACATGATCGCCGTGAGGAAGTAGAGCATCCGGAGGAGGACGCCGTACATCTCGACGAGATCCGTGAACACCACGGCGAGTGCCGACATCGCGAGCGCCACACCCAGCGAGAACGCCACGAGCATCACCGCGGCGGCCGGCACGAAGAGAACGGCGGGCGTCAGGGGATGGTGCACCGCGAGCGCCAGGATCAGCAACGCCGCGAAGGAGAGGACCATGTTCACGAGCCCGGTGAGGACGGCGGCGGTGGGAAAGACGCTGGCCGGCACGTGGACCTGCCGCATCAGCGCCCCGCCGGAGATGAGCGACGTCATCGCCGAGCTGGTGGACTGCGCGAAGAAGTTCCACACCACCAGGCCGGCCAGCACGTAGACGGGGTAATCGGGGAGCGAGGTGTGGAACAGCTCGGAGAAGGCGAGCGTGAGCACCAGCATGTGGAGCAGGGGGTTCAGCAGCGTCCAGGCCACCCCCAGCACCGACCGCTTGTACCGGGTCTTGATCCCCGTGACCGTGAGCAGCCGCACCAGCTCCCAGTACCGCGTGAGCTCGAGCGCCTCACCGACGATCGGAGGCGGCTCGGCCGAGGAATCGTAGACCCGCCTCTCGCTCACCGCCGCCACGCCGCGCGCCTCGCCCACGCCGCCGGCACGATCCGGACTGCTCGGCTGGTCCGCCAACGATCCTCCACTGCTCGTCGCCGGTGCAGCCCGCTCGCTACCCGGCGGAGGACATTCTATCGGCGCCCACGCCATCCGCAACCCGTGTCGCCCCCTCGCGGACCTTCCGCGAGACCTCTTCCGCGCTTCCATCGCGCCGGTGGCCGCCCGGCGCGAGCCCACGCCGCGGCGCCGCATCCAGGGAAGGGGCTGCGTATACTGCGCGGGGGGTTCGTCATGGAGAGATCGCGGTACGCCATGCTCCTTGCGGCCTGTGTCCTCGCGCTGTGGGCCACCGGCTCGGTGGCCGCCACCGGATCGCCGACGCCGGCGGGGGGCGACGGGGCCCCCGCCCCGCTCGCCCGCTACGCCCTGGGCGAGATCACCGAGGCGGACCTCGCGCGGGTGGCGGGGATCGCCGAGGCGAGGCTCGAGCAGGCGCTCTATGACCTCCGGGTGCGGACGATCCGCCAGCTGGTGGCGGAGCGGATGCTGCGGATGAAGGCGCTCGAGCAGGGCAAGACCCGGGACGAGCTGTACGCCGAGCTGGTGACCTCGCGGGTCCGGGAGCCGGGCGACGAGGAGGTGGCGCGCCTGCTCGAGCGGTACCGTGACCGCCTCCCGAAGGACGAGGAGGAGGCGCGGCGACAGGCGCGCGAGGCGCTCGTCCGCCAGGAGGTGGACCGGCTCGAGCGATCCCTCCAGCAGCGCCTGCTCGCCGAGGCGAGGCTGGAGATCCTCCTCGAGCCGCCACGCTGGCCGGTGCCGGTGGACGAGGCGGATCCCGCCCGCGGCCCGGCCGACGCTCCGGTGACCATCGTGGAGTTCGGGGACTTCGAGTGCCCCTACTGCGCCCGGCTCGCCACGATGCTCGAGCGGCTCCAGCGCCGGCACGAGGGGAAGGTCCGGGTGGTGTTCAAGCTGCGCCCCCTCGAGAGCCACGCTCACGCCCGGGAGGCGGCGCTGGCCGCGCTCTGCGCCGCCGAGCAGGGGCGGTTCTGGGAGCTCCACGACCTGCTCTACGCCGACGGCGGGAAGCTCGACGACGACGCGATCCACCGGGCCGTCGAGGATGCAGGCCTCGACGCGGACGCCTACGCCGCGTGCCGCGCCTCGGACCGGCCGGGGACGCGGCTCGACGCGCTGCTCGCCCAGGCAGGACAGCTCGACGTCCGGGGCACCCCGGTGCTCTACGTCAACGGCATCCTGATCGCCGGGATGCCGGACTGGGGTTACCTCGAGCGGACGGTCCGGCGCGAGCTGGCGCGCGCGGGCACGGCGCACGGCGGACCGGCCGGGGGGACCCGGGCGGAAGGGTCCGGCTGAGCGGCGCGCGGCCGGGCCGCCCCGGGCACGAAAGACCTCCTCCCGAAGGAGGAGGTCGTCCATCGCGTGGTCGCGGGGGCAGGTTCCATCGCCCGGGGGTGGGGGACGGCGACGAGGACTGTCCCCCGGCCCGAGAGAAAAGCCGCCCCACCGGGCGGCTGTCGGCCGTGTGTGGTTGCGGGGGCAGGATTCGAACCTGCGACCTCCAGGTTATGAGCCTGGCGAGCTACCGGGCTGCTCCACCCCGCGTCGCTCTCGAGAGAGAGAGTATAGGCGTGGGCGGTGGCCCTGTCAACGGCGGCGGGGGCACCGGGGTGGGCGTCGCCAGGATCAGGACCTCCTCGCCGGGACGGACCCAGCCCAGCTCCCGGCGGGCGAGCGCCTCCACCGCACCGGGGTCGCGGTCCAGCGCCCGGAGCGTCGCCTCGAGCCGCTCCACCTCCCGCTCGAGCCGCCGGCGTTCCGCCGAGAGGCGCCGCTCCTGCGCGCGCACGGCCGCGAGCTCGCCCCAGCCCCGGGCGGCGGCGCCGGCCACCAGCGCCAGCGCCACCGCGCCCGCCACCGCCGCCAGCACCCACCCCAGCCGCGGCAGCTCAGGCGCGGCGAAAGGCGTCCGCCCCCGCGAACCGCGCCGCATCCTCCAGCTCCTCCTCGATCCTGAGCAGCCGGTTGTACTTGGCCACCCGCTCCGACCGGCACAGGGAGCCGGTCTTGATCTGGCCGGTGTTCATGGCCACCGCGAGATCGGCGATGGTGGTGTCCTCGGTCTCCCCCGAGCGGTGCGAGACGACCGCCCGGTAGCCGGCGGTGTGGGCGAGGTGAATCGCCTCCAGGGTCTCGCTCACGGTTCCGATCTGGTTGAGCTTGATGAGCACGGCGTTGGCCACCCCCCGCTCGATCCCCTCGCGGATGATGCGCGGGTTGGTCACGAAGATGTCGTCGCCCACGAGCTGGACCGCGCCGCCCAGGCGGCGGGTGAGCTCCTCCCACCCCTCCCAGTCGCCCTCGGCCAGCCCGTCCTCGATGGAGACGATGGGGAACGACGCCACCAGCTCCTCGTAGAGGTCCACGAGGTCGGCCGCCGACAGCCCCTCCCGGCCCTCGCCGGGGAGGTGGTAGGCGCCGTCGCGAAAGAGCTCGCTCGCGGCCACGTCCAGCGCCAGCGCCACCTCCTCCCCCGGCCGGTAGCCCGCGCGCTCGATCGCGTCGAGCAGCAGCTCGAACGCCGCGCGGTTCGAGGGGAGGTCGGGTGCGAACCCCCCCTCGTCGCCCACCGCGGTGGAGAGACCGCGCTCCCGCAGCACCCCCTTCAGGGTGTGGAACACCTCGGCCCCGGCCCGCAGCGCCTCGGCGAAGGTGTCGAACCCCACCGGCACGATCATGAACTCCTGGAAGTCCACGGAGTTGTCGGCGTGGACCCCGCCGTTGAGCACGTTCATCTGGGGCGTGGGCAGCAGGCGCGCCCCGGCCCCGCCGAGGTACTGGTACAGCGGCAGCCCCGCCTGCTCGGCGGCGGCGTGCGCCACGGCCATGGACACCGCGAGGATCGCGTTGGCTCCCAGCGCCCCCTTGTTCTCCGTGCCGTCGGCCTCGATCAGGGCCAGGTCCACCCCCGCCTGATCGCGGGCGTCCAGACCCTCCACCGCGTCGGCGAGCGCGCCGTTCACGTGCTCCACCGCCCGCAGCACCCCCCTCCCGCCGTACCGCCCCGGATCGCTGTCCCTGAGCTCCAGCGCCTCCCGCGACCCCGTGGAGGCGCCGGAGGGCACGATGGCCCGCCCCACCGCGCCGCCCTCGAGGACGACCTCGGCCTCCACCGTCGGGTTGCCCCGCGAGTCCAGGACCTCGCGACCGAACACCTCCTCGATCAGGAACATCACGGCCTCCTCCCCTCGAGCAGCTGGCGGGCCAGGTGCATGAGCACCCGGACCTCCTCGTGGCTCCGCCCCTCGGCGTGGAGCCGCACCTTGGGCTCGGTGCCGGCCCGGCGCACCATGAGCCAGCCGCCACCCCGCAGCACGATCTTGACCCCGTCCCGGCGGTCCACGCGCTCCACCTCGCGCCCGCCGAGCTCCTTCCACTCCTCGCGCTCCAGCTCACGGAGGCGCTCCTCCAGCCGGCCGCTGAGCGGCACCTGCGTGCGCCGGTAGATGTACGTCCCCACCCGCTCGAACAGCCGCTGGGCGAGCTCGTGCAGGGTCGCCCCCTCCACCGCCACCATCTCCGCGACCAGCAGGCACGCCAGCATCCCGTCCCGCTCCGGAAGGTGCCGGCTCCAGGCGAGGCCCGCGCTCTCCTCGCCGGCGAACTCCAGCGTCCCGTCCACCAGGAGCGGGCCGAAGTTCTTGAACCCCACCGGGGTCTCCACCACCTCGAGGCCATGCTCCCGCGCCACCGCGTCGATCAGGTGCGAGGTGGCCACCGAGCGCCCCACCCCTCCCGACAGGCCGCGGCGCCGCGCGAGGTAGTCCAGGATCAGCGCCAGCGCCAGGCTCGGCTGCTTGAGCCGCGCGCCCGCGTCCAGGATCCCGAACCGGTCCGCGTCGCCGTCGGTGGCGAGGCCGAGGGCCGCGTTCTCGCGCCGCATCACGTCGCGCAGGCGGGAGAGCGCCTCCGAGGTGCAGTTGGGGGCGTACCCGCCGAAGTACGGGTCGCGGGTGTTGTGGATCACCACCGTGGGAACCCCGTTCTCGAGCAGCAGGTGGTCGAGGTACTCCCGGGCCGAGCCGAACAGCGGGTCCACGACGACCCGGAGGCCGCTCCCGCGGATCGCCTCCCAGTCCACGAGGCGCTCGAGCCGCTCGAGGTACCCCGGCTTCGGATCCACCCGCGTCTGGAGCTCGGGGCGCGCCATGAACACGTCCTCGAACTCCGGTTCCAGCTCGCGGTACCGCCCCTCGATGCGCCCGGTCAGCTCGTCCGGGGCGAGGGTACCGTGACGGGTGTACACCTTGAGCCCGGAGTACTCGGGCGGGTTGTGGCTGCCGGTGAACAGCAGCCCGCCCACCGCGCCGCGGTCGATCACCGCCGCCGACAGCGCCGGTGCCGGCACGTCGCGCACGGTGAGCTCCACCCGGCACCCGGCCTCCGTCGCCACCTCGCAGGCGGCCTCGGCGAACCTCGACGACAGCATCCGGGTGTCGTAGCCCACCACCAGGGGGCCGTCGCAGGCCGCGTCCTCCCCCCTGAGCACCTCGACCGCCGCCTGGGTGACCAGACGCACGCGCCGGAAGGTGATCTCCTCGCCGACGATACCCCGCCAGCCGGAGGTCCCGAAGCGCACCATCGCGGCCGCAGCTTACCACGGGGGCCTCGGGTCCGCAGGCCCGCGGCGGGGGTCCGTCCCGGACGACCCCGGCGGCGTCCCGGGCGCGGTGCGGACACGGTGCGCGCGCCCTACACCCCCGCCGGTGCACCCGCCGGCGAGACCGGTCTCCGCTCGCTCACCGCAGCGCGTTCCCATCCCCGGCACCGCCGCACCTCGCTCGTGGGAGCCGGTGCCCCGACGAGCCGGCCCACGCCGTGCTCCGCCGCGGCGGATGGCACCGCGCCGACGGCACCTCCCGCGGCGACCGCACGACGACC
>CAYTTB010000011.1:0-7400 GCA_964440565.1 uncultured Thermoanaerobaculia bacterium | reverse complement strand
CCGCGGCGGATGGCACCGCGCCGACGGCACCTCCCGCGGCGACCGCACGACGACCGTGACGGCGTCGCGGAGGTCCCGGAGAGCATCCGACGGCGGCCCCACAGGACTGTCCCCAACGATTCGACAGCGGCCGCACAGGACCGTCCCCAACGATTCCCAACGATTCGGGACTGTCCCCAACGATAGGGACTGTCCCCAACGATTCCAACGATTCGATCCGAGGAGCCGGAAGTGATCGCGACGTCCGTGGTCGGGATGGGTGGGCCACCGGAACGGGCGGGAACGCCGGTACGGCGATGCGAGCGGGATTCGGGGATCGCCGCCGGTGCCGTCATCATCACCCTCACCCGCGCGGGGGCCGTACAATGGCGCGGTGTTCGTGCTCGAGCTTCCCGACGGCGAGCGGCTCGCCATCCGGCAGACGGCGCACGCGCTCCTCGCCTGGCAGGTGGCGGCGCACTGGGGCAACCGCCGGACGCTGCGCCCCGCCCCCCGGGCCGAGACGCTGGCGGCGGTGCTGCTGCACGACTCGGGATGGGTCGCGTTCGACGCCGATCCCGGCGTGGACGGCGACGGCCGCCCCGTGACCTTCGACCGGATGCCGGTGGAGGTACACCTCGGGATCTGGAGGACGAGCGTCGCCACCGCCCTCGCCCACTCCCGCTTCGCCGGTCTGCTGGTGGCGCGGCACCACCTCCGCCTCGCCGCCTGGAAGGCGGCCGACCACCCCCGTGAGCGGGAGCTCGTGGCCGCGTTCCGGGAGGAGATGGAGGCGCTGGCGGCCCGGCTCGAGGCGCAGCTTGGGCGCGACCCCCGTTACGCGCCGGCGCTCGCCGGTCCCCGGGCCGCGGCCGACGCCGCCGTGATGGCCGCCTGCGACCGGCTCGCGGTGGCGATCTGCGCCGGTCACGAGCCGCCGTTCGAGCTGCCGGCCGTGGGCCGCGGCGGGGAGGAGGTGACGGTCCGGGTCACCGCGGCCTCGGGCGGCGCGTGGCGCCTCCGCCCCTGGCCGCTCGAGGGCCGCCGCCTCACCGTCCACGTCGAGGGGGTGCGGCTGCCGCCGGGACCGCTCGACCGCGAGCGGCTCCGCGCCGCCCTCGCCGGCGGCGAGGCCGTCCGGAGCGTGCGCACGCTCCTTCCCCCCGGCGAGCCGGCCCGCGGGCGGTGACCACGACCGCGCCCGGACACGGGCGGGCGTGCTACCCTCCCGGGACGATGCCGGACCCGCTCCCCCGGTCGCTGGCCGCCCCGCGACGGGCTCGCCTCGCCCTCGCCGACGGGACGGTGTTCACGGGGTTCGCCGCGGGGGCGCGCGCGGTGGCCGCGGGCGAGGTGGTGTTCAACACCGGCATGACCGGCTACCAGGAGATGCTCACCGACCCCTCGTACCACGGGCAGATCCTGGTGCTCACCGCCGCTCACGTGGGCCAGGTCGGCGTGAACCGCCACGACGCCGAGTCGGACCGGGTCTGGGCGCGGGCGCTGGTGGTCCAGGAGCTCGAGCTCGAGCCCTCCTCGTGGCGGGCCGAGCAGGGGCTGGAGGCGTGGCTCGAGCGGCACGGGGTGGCGGTGGGGTGGGGGTTCGACACCCGCGCCATCGTGCGGCACGTGCGCGAGCACGGGGCGGTCCCCGGGGTGCTGGACACCGAGGGCCTGCCCGAGCCGGAGCTGCTCGAGCGCGCCCGCGCCGCACCCGCCACCGACGGCCGCGACCTCGCGGCGGAGGTGGCGTGCCGGGAGGCGTACCGGTGGACCCAGCGGCCGTGGCGGCATCCCTCCCTTCCGGCGGCCGCCGGCGGTGAGGAGCGTCTCGCGGTGGCGGTGGTGGACTTCGGCGTCAAGCGCTCCATCCTCGCGCGGCTGGTGGCCGAGGGGCTCGTTCCCACCGTGCTCCCGCCCACCGTGCGCCCCGAGGAGATCCTCGCCGGCGCCTTCGCCGGGGTGGTGCTCTCCAACGGACCCGGCGACCCCGCCGCGGTGCCGGCGGCCCGCCACCTGGTCCCGGCCCTCCTCGGGCGCCTTCCCATCCTCGGCATCTGCCTCGGCCACCAGGTGCTGGGGCTGGCCCTCGGCGGCCGCACCGTCAAGCTCCGTTTCGGCCACCACGGCGGCAACCACCCGGTGCGCGAGCTCGCCACCGGCCGGGTGCTGATCACGGCCCAGAACCACAACTACGCGGTGGAGGAGGCGTCGCTGCCGCGCGAGGTGGCGATCACCCACCTCAACCTCACCGACGGCACGGTGGAGGGGCTGGCCCATCCGGGCCTGGGCGTCGAGGCGGTGCAGTTCCACCCCGAGGCGGCGCCGGGCCCGGGCGACGCCGCGGGGCTGTTCGCCCGGTTCGCGGCGCGGTGCCGGGAGGCGGCGGGGTGAGCGGACGGCCCCGCACGGTGTGCGTGCTCGGCGCGGGCCCGATCCGGATCGGGCAGGCGTGCGAGTTCGACTACTCCGGGGTGCAGGGGGTGAAGGCGCTGGCCGAGGAGGGGTGCCGGGTGGTGCTGGTCAACTCCAACCCGGCCACGGTGATGACCGACCCGCGGCTCGCCGACCGGACCTACCTGGAGCCGCTCACCGCCGACCTGGTGGCGGCGGTGCTCGAGCGCGAGCGGCCGGACGCCCTGCTGCCGACCCTCGGCGGCCAGACCGCGCTCAACCTGGCGGTGGAGCTGGCCGAGGCCGGGGTGCTGGACCGGCTCGGGGTGCGCCTCATCGGCGCCTCGCTCGAGGCCATCCGCCTCGCCGAGGACCGGGAGGCGTTCCGGCGGGCGATGGAGCGGGCCGGGGTGCCGGTGCTGCCGGCGGTGACGGTGCGCTCCCTCGCGGAGGGGGAGGCGGCGCTCGAGGCCGTGGGCCTGCCCGCGATCCTGCGGCCGTCGTTCACCCTCGGCGGGTGGGGCGGGGCCGCCGCCGGGGACCGCGAGACGTTCCGGCGGCTGCTCCGGAGGGCGCTGGAGGCCTCGCCGGTGGGCGAGGTGCTGGTGGAGCGGTCGGTGCTCGGGTGGAAGGAGTTCGAGCTCGAGGTGATGCGGGACGCCGCCGGCACCTTCGTGGTGGTGTGCTCCATCGAGAACCTCGATCCCATGGGGGTCCACACCGGCGACTCGATCACCGTGGCCCCGGCCCAGACGCTCACCGACCGCGAGTACCAGGCGCTGCGTGACGCGGCGCGCACGGTGCTGGACGCGGTGGGCGTGGCCACCGGGGGCGCCAACGTCCAGTTCGCGGTGGACCCGGCCACGGGGCGGTTCGTGGTGATCGAGATGAACCCCCGCGTGAGCCGATCCTCGGCGCTCGCCTCCAAGGCCACGGGGTTTCCCATCGCGCGGATCGCGGCGAAGGTGGCCCTGGGGCTCAGGCTCGACGAGATCGCCAACGCCATCACGCGCTCCACCCCCGCCTCGTTCGAGCCCGCGCTCGACTACGTGGTGGTGAAGATCCCGCGCTTCGCCTTCGAGAAGTTCCCCGGCGCCCGGCCGGTGCTGGGCACCGCGATGCAGGCGGTGGGCGAGGTGGCCGGGATCGGCCGCTCGTTCGAGGAGGCGCTCTCGAAGGCGGTGCGGTCGCTGGAGACGGGGCGCGACGCGCTCGAGGCCCCGCCCGGGGTGGCGGCGCTCGACGACGGCGCGCTCGAGGGGGCGCTCGCCGAGGCCTCCCCGGAGCGTCTGTGGCAGGTGGCGGAGGCGCTGCGGCGCGGGTGGAGCGTGGCGCGGGTGGGTGCCGTCACGGGCATCGACCCGTGGTTCCTGCGGCGGATCGCGGGGCTCGTGGCGGCGGAGGCGGCGCTGCGCCGCCGGCCGCGCGACCTGGAGGCGCTGGCCGTGGCCAAGCGGCTGGGGCTTCCCGATGCCCACATCGCCCGCCTGTGGGGCACCGACGAGGCCGAGGTGCGGCGGCTCCGCCTCGAGGCCGGGATCCGGCGCGTGCACCGCCGTGTGGACACCTGCGCGGCGGAGTTCGAGGCGTCCACCCCGTACCTGTACGGGAGCTTCGGCGACCTCGACGAGCAGCCACGGCCGCGGCGGCCGGTGCTGATCCTGGGCGGCGGGCCGGTGCGCATCGGCCAGGGGATCGAGTTCGACGCCTGCTGCGTCGAGGCGGTGGGGGGGCTGCGCGCGGAGGGGCACGAGGCGGTGATGGTCAACTGCAACCCCGAGACCGTCTCCACCGACTACGACGCGGTGGACCGGCTCCACTTCGACCCGCTCCACCGCGAGGACGTGCTGGACATCTGCGAGGTGGAGCGGCCGGTGGGGGTGCTGGTGGGCCTCGGCGGCCAGACCCCCCTGGGGCTCGCCGCCGACCTGGAGGCGGCGGGGGTGCCGGTCCTGGGCACCCCGCGCGAGGCCATCGACCGGGCCGAGGACCGCGGGCGGTTCGTGGAGCTCATCGCCCGGCTCGGGCTCTCGCACCCCCCGGGGGCGACGGTGACCTCGCTTCCCGAGGCGGAGCGGGTGGCGGCGGAGATCGGCTACCCGGTCCTGGTGCGCCCATCGTACGTGCTGGGCGGCCGGGGGATGGAGATCGTGTACGGGCCGGAGGAGCTCGCGGAGTTCCTCGAGGCGGCCGCGGCGGTGGACCCCTCGCGGCCAGTGCTCCTCGACCGGTTCCTCGAGCGCGCCATCGAGGTGGACGTGGACGCGGTGGCCGACGGCGAGCGGGTCGTCGTCTGCGGGGTGCTCGAGCACATCGAGGAGGCGGGGGTGCACTCCGGCGACTCGGCGGCGGTGACCCCGCCGGTGAGCCTGCCGCTGGAGCTGCGGGCCGAGATCCGCCGGCAGGTGCGCCTCATCGCCCTCGAGCTGGGGGTGGTGGGGCTGCTCAACGTCCAGCTCGCCATCCAGGAGGGGACAGTCTTCGTCCTCGAGGTGAACCCCCGGGCCTCCCGCACCGTCCCCTTCCTGGCCCGCGCCACCGGCGTCCCGTGGGCGGAGGTGGCGGCGCGGGTGGCGTGCGGGGCCCGCCTCGACCGCCTCGGCGTCGGCGACGGCGCCCCGCGCGACGTGGCGGTGAAGGTTCCGGTGTTCCCCTTCGAGCGGTTCCCCGGGGTGGACCCGCTGCCCGGGCCCGAGATGCGCTCCACCGGCGAGGTGATGGGGCGCGGCCGGACGTTCGGCGAGGCGTTCGCCAAGGCGGCCCTGGCCGCCGGGTGGCGGCTGCCCTCGGGGGGCACCGTGCTGCTGTCGCTCGCCGACCGGGACAAGCCCCGGGTGCCGGCGGTGGCGGCGCGGTTCGAGGAGCTCGGCTTCGCCCTCGCCGCCACCGCCGGCACCGCCGCCGCGCTCGAGGCCGCCGGGATCGGGCCGGTGCGGCGGGTGGCCAAGGTGGGCGAGGGCGCGCCGGACATCCCCGCCCTGCTCGAGGGGGGCGAGATCCAGCTGGTCGTGAACACCGCCTCGGGCGGCCGCGCGCGGCGCGACGCGAGCTCGATCCGGAGGGCCGCGCTCGACGCGGGGGTGCTCAACCTCACCACCGTCCCCGGCGCCTTCGCCGCGGCCGAGGCGATCGAGGCCCTCGCCCGCGGCGATCTCGAGCCCCGGGCGCTCCAGGACGGCTGAGCCCGCCGCGCGGCCGCTACCACCCCCGCCCGCGCTCGAGCCGCTCCGCCCGCTCGGCGAGGGAGAGACCGGGCCGGGGCGGGTCCCAGCGCCCCCTCGGGTAGAACCTGCGGGCGAGCTCCTCGGGCACCGGCTCGAAGCCGGGGAGCACCCCGGACCAGGAGACCGGGGTGGCGGAGAGGCCGGCTTCTGCGCCCTCGCCGCCGAGGACCGCGGCGGGATCGAAACCGAGCGTGCGCAGCAGCGGCGAGGCGGTGACGGCACCTCCCCGCTCGAGATCGGCGAGCTCGGGCAGCCGGTTCTCGTGGATCGCGCGGAGGAACCGGAACAGGACCGCGGCACGGCGGGCGAACCCCGGCGAGAGCGACGGCCACGACGCGGCCAGCCTGGCGCCCAGCGCGCCCGGTTCCACCTCGTCCCACGCGCCGGCGACCTCGAGCACCACCGGCGGGGCGTCTGTCCGCGCCGCCGCCCGGAGGGCCTCCACGATCCGGGACCGCTCCCGCGGCTCGGAGCCGCCGCGCTGTGCGATCAGCTCGTCGAGGAGCGCGTCCAGCCGGGCACGGGCCTCGGGATCCCGCGGGGGGAAGCTCCACAGGAGCCGATCGGGGAGGGTGAGGTCCTCGACCACCCGGACGACCCCGCCTCCCGGCGAGAGGCAGGCACGGTACCGGACGCCATCGTCGTCCGGCCAGATCATCAGGACCTCCGCGCAGTGGGTGCCGCCTCCCGAGGACCATGCCTCGCGGTACGCCTGCCGCAGGGCGGCGCGCTCCGCCGGCCGGGCCTCGTGCCAGCGGAGCCGGACCCGGGCGAGCAGGTCCCGGAGCGCCCCGCGGCGCTCGAGCGGCAGCTGCCCGGGCGCGACCTGGTCGTAGGTCACCAGCAGCGCACGCACCGTGCGCCGGGAAGCGCCGGGGCGCACGGTGACCTCCTGGTACTGCACCAGGAACGGCACCGTGGCCGCGGCCGCGGCGAGCAGGGCGGGACCGATGGCGGTCACGACGATGCCTCCCGTGCTATCCGGCGCACCGGCCGTGCAGACAGGAGTCGACATCCTGGAGGAACTTCTGCTGGGCGCGCAACAGGCAGGCGACGTACTCGTCGTGGAGCTCCGGAACGATCTCGAGCATCGCGCAGAAGCACGTCATCCACTCGAAGTACGCCTCGGCCTCGCACAGGCACTGCTGGCAGTCGTTGCCGGCGTTGGCGCAGTCGACCAGCCCCGGAGGGCTGGTGCCGCACGCGCCTGCGTCCGGAACGGGGATGGCGATCGCCAGCCCCACCAGGACGCCCGCCGATGCCGCGACCACGCGCCGCACGAACCGCCGTGAGGTCGTGCCGACTCGCCTCATCCTCGCACCTCCTTCCCTCACCGTCATGATGGCGCACGCCCGGAGTCTACCCGCGGGGGGGGGGGCTGTCAAGTGCGGGGCCGATGCAGGGGTCGCCGCGCGCCCCGGTTCGGGAGGAGGGACCGGACGAGAGCGTCGAACCCATCGCGACTCACCGCCGGAGGGACACGGGTCGGGCATCCATCCTGGTACCGAGCCCGGCCGTGGCGAGCGCCAACCCGTGGCCCACCCCTTCGCCAGGGGACAGTCCCTTTCCTCTCCGGCCCGTTCGGGGACAGTCCCGCCTCCACCCACATGGTGTATACTGATCCCGTCCCATCCACGCTCCCCGCACAGGGGGGCAGCATGGCTCGAATCGCACGTTTGAAGTTCCCTCACCAGCGGACGTGGTACCACATCTGCTGCCGGGTCGTCGCGCGCGATGGGGAGTTTCCCCTCGCAGACCCGACCGCCGCCCGGGCGCTGATCGCAACCATCCGACGGTACGCGT
>CAYTTB010000010.1:0-55851 GCA_964440565.1 uncultured Thermoanaerobaculia bacterium | reverse complement strand
GGGACTCAAAATCCCTTGGGCACGAGCCCGTGCGGGTTCGAATCCCGCCTCCGGCACCAGGCCACCCACCCGAGCGCCGCGCCATCGCTCCCCGGGCGCCACGACCTGCACCGGCGCGACGCCGCCGCCGAGGGCGGGACGCTTGACAGCCCGGCCCGGAACGTCTATATTACCGGTTGGGCATAAAGGAGGCCCCATGACGCGCCCCCTACCCGCCGAGGAGCTGCTCGACAAGATCTCGGACGTGCTGAAGGCCATGGCCGATCCCACCCGGCTGCGGATCCTGCACACGCTGCAGGACGGGGAGCTCTGCGTGAGCGACATCCTGGCCCGCGTCGGGGGGAGCCAGGCCAACGTGTCGAAGCACCTGTCGGTGCTCAAGCGCGCCGGGCTCGTGGACTGCCGGCGCGAGGGGCTCAACGTGCTGTACCGGATCGCCGACGACAGCGTCTTCGAGATCTGCCGCACGGTGTGCGACTCGCTGGTGGAGCGGTTCGAGCGCGAGCACGAGGCGCTGCTCAGAGGCCGGCTGGAGATGTCGGCGGCGGCGCGGAGCCAGGGCGAATGACACGGGCACGACCGGTGGGACGGCCGCACCGAGGGGGCACGTGCCCCGACTGCGGGAGAGCGCTGGTACCCGTGCCCACGTGAAGCCTGATCCTCTGGCGGTGCCAGGGGTGCGGGAAGGTGCTCTCGACCGGCGACGCGTTTCCCGAGGGGGTGCCGCCCGAGGTGTGGGAACGGATGCGCCGGATGATGTGCGGAACGGGAGGGTGAGATGCCGATCTACGAGTACCGCTGCCTGGAGTGCGGCGCGCAGTTCGCGCGCCTGCAGAGGGCCGGCGCGGGGAGCGAGGGTGTGACCTGCCCGAAGTGCGGCAGCGAGAGGGTGGAGCGGCTGCTCTCCACCTTCGCGGCCGGCGCGGGCGGCAGCGCCGGCGCGAGCGCCGGGCCCTCCTGCACCGGGTTCACGTGAGGGGTGTGAGGCGACCGTCCGGGAGACGGTCCGATCCTCCGCGCCCCGCCCTCCGGCGGGGCGCTCGTGCGTCAGCCCACCTGCCGCAGCCGCACCAGCCCGCGCGTGACGAGGTCGTGCACCAGCAGGAGGTTCTCGACCCGTTCGCCCGGCACGAGCTTGAGGATCTCGCCCAGGGTGTAGATCCCGTTGATCCGGGAGAGCAGGAACCCCTGCTCCGGCCCGCAGTCGGCGGCGAGGAGCTCCTCCTGCGGTACCGCCAGCTCCGGAACCGCCCGCTCGTCGAGCCCCGCCCGCTCGAGCGCCACCTCGATCTCCCCCCGCACCGCCGCGGCCAGCTCCCGCGCCTTCCTGACCTGGCCGTACTTGGCCTCCATCTCGTGCACGGCGCGCCACGCCTCGAGGAGGCGGCCCTCGGCGACCGCCCGCTCCGCGTCGCGCACCAGCAGGCGCCAGGTGGTGCCGCGAACCCCGGGAATCTCCCGTTCCTCGCCCTCGAGCGGCTCCAGCAGCTCCATGAGGCCGCCCCGGACCGCGTGGTACACGAACTGCATCACCGTGAAGGTGGGGATGCGGCAGGCGAGCGCGATCCGCTCCATGCTCGTCTTCCCGTCCGCCTCGCGCAGGATCGCGAGCTCCACCGGCCCGAGGCGGGAGACGTCGATGGCCCGAACCACCTTGGGAACGTGGTCGGGTCCGGGGACCACCTCGCGCATCCGCGCCCACTCGTCCCGCCGGCGGACCCCCTCGAGGATCAGGCGGTCCACCGGGATCGCCAGCTCCTGGAGCTTGCCCGCCGGCAGCACGTCGTCGAGGAACCGGAAGGCGCCCTCGTCCCACAGGAAGAGATCGTAGATGGTCTCCTCGGTCTTCACCGTGAGCACGCGGTCGAGCTCCTCGCGCGAGAGGCGGCCGAGGATCACCAGGAGCTCCCCGAGCATGGTCCCGTGCTTCTCCTGCAGCTCGAACATGTGGGGAAGCTCCTCCTCGGCGAGGATCCCCCACCCGACCAGGAAGTAGCTGAGGAACTCCCTGGGGTTCTCCGACGAGGCCCCCACCACCAGACCCTCGCGGAAGTACACCTTCTTGGTGAAGCGCGGCCCATCCACCACCAGCGTCCCCGTCTTGCGGCTCTGCGCCACCCACTGGAACAGGTCCGCGCAGGGCATGGTGCTGATGTTGCCGCTGATCGACACCGAGAGGATCCTCCCACCGCGAGACGGTGCGCTAGCAACGATACCCTGTCCGTCGGGGAGGTGGAAGGCCCCGGCACCGTGGACGTTCGCCGATGGCTCCACGGCCCCCTCGCGATCCGTCGTCGGCCCCGGCCCACCCGCCAGCCGCTCGCCCCGAGGGCCGCCGCGACGCCGGCTCTCCTCGAGCGGATGCGCGCTCGCGTGGCGGCCGGTCCGTCCGCAGCGATGCGCGGAGCCACGACCGCATCCGGGTCCGCGACCGGGCACGGGCGCGGCGGGCGTCGGTGGCTCCGCGGCCGCCTCGGCCCCGCGTGCCCCGCCCGGTGCCCCATGGAGCACGGACCTCGGTCCGCGAGGCCCTGCCAGCCGCTCGAGACGCCGCCTCCGTGGCGGCGGCGGCAGGCTCCGCAGGCACCTCGACGTCGCGGGCCGACGCCCGCGCTCCCTGGGACGCCCGGCACCCCGGCCGCGGAGGAGCCCGGCGGCCTCAGGAGGCCGACGCCGTCACCGCCGTCCGGGCCTCCTCCCCCTCGGGTTCGCCCTCCCCGGTGAGGTACGCGTGGATCCCGGCCGCGGCGGTCTTCCCCGCCCCCATCGCCAGGATCACGGTGGCCGCCCCGGTGACGATGTCACCGCCCGCGAACACCCCCGGGACCGAGGTCATCATCGTCCCGGGATCCACCACGATGTTCCCCCGCCGGTTGAGCTCGAGGCCGGGGGTCGTGGTGAGCACGAGCGGGTTCGGCCCCTGCCCGATGGCCATGACGAGGGTGTCCACCTCGATCTCGTACTCGCTGCCCGGGATGGGAACGGGGCGGCGGCGGCCCGAGTCGTCCGGCTCGCCCAGCTCCATCCGGATCACCCGGACGCCCCGGACCCACCCGTCGTCGTCGCCCAGGACCTCGACGGGCGAGGTGAGCCAGCGGAAGTCGATCCCCTCCTCCTCCGCGTGCTCGAGCTCCTCGAGTCGCGCCGGCGACTCGGCGCGGCTCCGCCGGTAGAGGCAGATCACCTCCTCCGCACCGAGACGCAGTGCCGTGCGGAGGCAGTCCATGGCGACGTTGCCAGCGCCCACCACCGCGACCCGGCGGCCCACCTTGACCGGCGTGTCGTACTCGGGGAAGGCGTATCCCTTCATCAGGTTCACTCGGGTCAGGAACTCGTTCGCCGAGTACACGCCGATCAGGTTCTCGCCGGGTATCCCCATGAAGTAGGGCAGACCGGCCCCCGTGCCGATGAACACCGCGTCGTACCCCCACTCCTCGGACATCAGCTCGTGGACGGTGGCCGTCTTGCCCACCACGAAGTTGCACCGGATCTCCACCCCCATCTTCTGGAGGTTCTCGATCTCCCACTGCACGATCTCCTTCGGCAGCCGGAACTGGGGGATACCGTAGACCAGCACGCCGCCCGGCTTGTGCAGCGCCTCGAAGATCGTCACCGCATGGCCGCGGCGCGCGAGTTCCGCCGCGCACGTCAGGCCGGCCGGGCCGGAGCCCACCACCGCCACCTTGAACCCGGTGGGCGGGGCGCACTCCGGCATGCGCAGCTCGCCCCGATCGCGCTCCCAGTCCGCCACGAACCGCTCGAGGCGCCCGATGGCCACCGGCTCGTGCTTCTTGCCCGTGACGCACACCGCCTCGCACTGGTCCTCCTGGGGGCAGACCCGGCCGCAGATCGCGGGCAGCGTGTTGGTCTCCTTGATCGTTGCCAGGGCCTCCTGGAACTCACCCTCCCGGACCTGGGCGATGAAGCGGGGAATGTCGATCCCCACGGGACACCCTTCCACGCACTTCGGCCGCTTGCACTCGAGGCACCGCTCCGCCTCGCGCCGGGCGAGCTCCGGCGTGAACCCCAGCGCCACCTCGTCGAAGTTCCGGACCCGCTCCTCTGCGGGCTGACGCGGCATCGGCTGCCGCGGGATCTCGAGACGCTCCTTGGGGCTGAGTCGCTCCGCCATCACCGCACCTCCGCTCGCTCCAGGGCCTCGCACCGGTGGCGCTCGAGGAACCGCCGCCGCGCCGCCTCCTCCTCCTTCAGGTAGGTCCTGAGACGCTTCATGAGGAGGTCGAAGTCCACCTGGTGGGCGTCGAACTCGGGCCCGTCCACGCACACGAACCTGCTCTCCCCGCCCACGGTCACCCGGCAGCCCCCGCACATCCCGGTGCCGTCGATCATGATGGAGTTCAGCGAGGCGACCGTGGGCACGCCCCACGGGCGCGTCATGTCCGCCACCGCCTTCATCATGATGGCGGGCCCGATGGCGAACACCGCGTCCGGCTTCCCGCGCTCCTCCACCAGACGCGCGAGGGCGTGGGTCACCAGCCCCTTCATCCCGAAGCTCCCGTCGTCGGTGGTGTAGATCATCTCGTCCGAGACCGAGGACATCTCGTCCCTCAGGATCACGAGCTCCTCGGTCCGCCCACCCAGGATCGAGATCACGGTGTTGCCCGCCTCCTTGAGCGCCCGGGCGATGGGCAGCAGCGGCGCGATCCCGGCCCCGCCACCCACGCACACCACCGTCCCCCACCGCTCGATGTGGGTGGGCGTGCCGAGCGGACCCGTCACCTGGATCTCGGTCCCCTCGGGCAGCAGTCCCATCTCCATGGTGGTCTTGCCCACCTCCTGGACCACCAGCGTGATGGTCCCCGCCGCCGGATCCGAGCCCGCGATGGTGAGCGGGATCCGCTCCCCGTGATCGTGCAGCAGCACCATCACGAACTGGCCCGCGCGGTGCTTGCGCGCCACCTCGGGAGCCTCCACCAGGTAGCGCTTGAAGTTCGGGGCGATGGTCTCCTTGCGGACGATTCGCGCCACAGGTCCCTCCCTCTCCGGATCTCCCCCCCTCCCGCGTCCGCGGCATACGCTACACGGAGCAGCGGCGCTTTGCAAGATTGCAAATGGTACCGAGACGCTGTCGCACACACTGTTTTGACAGCGAACATCGAAGCACGGTATCGTGTCGTCGCAACGCAGCGCACGGAGGTCGCAGGATCCCATGACCCCGGCCGTGACCACGGTCGTCCTGACCACCGCCGCCGGCCTCCTGGGGCTCGCGTCCCGCCGCTGGCGGACCGGGTCCACGCCGTGGACCGCGGTCCCTCTGTTCGCGGCCGCGGTGGCGCCCGGGCCCTCCTGGGGGACCGCCGCGGTGGTGGCGGTGACGCTCGCGGTGGAGCTCCCCGGCCGCCTCCGGCGCGCCGCGGACGCGGTCACGGCCGCCGCCCTCGCGCTCCTCGTCCACGGGCGCGTGGGCACCGCCACCGCGGCCCTCGCCGTGCTCCTGCCGCTGTATGCACTCGTGCCCGTACCGTCGCTGCTCCTGAGGCGCCTCGGGGGCACGCCGCCGCCGGATCCCCCGGTCCATCCGCTGGAGGAGGCGGCGAGCGGAATGGTGCTGCTCGCCGGCTCCGCCCTCGCGGCCGTGGGCCTTCACGCCGGCCTTCCGCTCGCGCTCGCCCTGGGTCTCGCGGCTCCCGCGGCGCTCCCGCTGCTCCTCACCCGCTGCGGGGAGCGGATCGCACGGCGAATGGCCAGCCACGCCATGGCCGAGGCGGCGGCCACCCTGGTGGCAGCCGCACGGCTGGAGCCCGGTGCCTCGCTGGATGCGCTGGCCGAGGAGATCCAGCGCCTGCTCGCACCGTTCCTCCGTGCCGACACCCTCGCCGTGGGTATCAACCCGCCGTTCGCCGGCTCCGGACCGTCGTTCGGCATCCACCCTCCGGAGAACCCCCGCCGCCTCGAGATCCGCGCCGTGCTCCAGCGCGTCTTCCGGGCCGGCCCCGGCCAGCAGGTGGACGACGTCATCGCCACCCGCCCCGGCGAGCCACTGCACCTGGATCCGGAGCGGCCGCACGGGGTCCTGTTTCCGGTGCACCGTCAGGGCCAGCTCGTGGCGGTGGTGGCGTGCGCCGGGAGCGCTCCGCTGCCCGAGGAGCTCCGCCCCCCGCTGGGCGAGGCAGTGGGCGGGCTCGTGGAGCACCTGATCGCCGACCGGAGCGACCTGGAGCGACGCGCGTACCTCGAACGCCGCGTCTCGGCCCACGCCGAGCGGATCCAGCGGCTCCTCACCATGAGCCAGGCGATCCAGACGGCACCCGATCTCCGGACGGTGGCGACCAACCTGGTGCGCGCCACCCGGGTCTCCTTCGACCTGGCATGGGCCGGCCTCCTCCTGGACCCGCGGGGTGACGGGGTCCTCCGGCTGACGGCCCGGAGCGGGATCGCGGGCCCCGTCGCCGGCCGCGGCGAGCGCGAGCGGATCCCGCGCCAGCAGCTGGAGCAGATGCTCCGGCACGGCCGCCGGATCTCCCGGGCGACGGTGATCCCCACCGGCCGGTGGCCGATCCCCATCGCCACCGAAGGGATCGAGCATCTCATCGTCCTCCCGGTGGGACGCAACGGTGAGCCCCCCGCCTTCCTGGTGATGGCGCCGAACCCGATGCAGCCCATGCTGGAGCTCGAGGAGCTCAAGGGGCTGGAGATCCTCACCGAGCAGGCGGCCCCCATGATCGCCTCCGCGCTCCGGTTCGAGGAGCTCAGGCGCGAGACGATGCTGGACGCGCTCACCGGGATCCCCAACCGGCGCTCGCTGGACGAGAACCTGGGCCGCCTCCTGCACCGCGCCGCCGTGGACGGCCGTTCCGTGGCCGTGTCCATGCTCGACCTCGACGACTTCAAGCTGGTCAACGACCGCCACGGTCACCGCGTGGGCGACGTGGTCCTCCAGGAGCTCGCGCGCCTCCTGACCCGGGGCCTTCGCGCCATGGACATCGTCGCCCGCTACGGCGGCGAGGAGTTCTGCATCCTGATGCCGGGCACCACCGCCGAACGCGCCGCCCTCGTGCTCGACCGGATCCGCGCCACCGTGGCGGAGCACCCCTTCGCCAGCGGAGAGCTCACCCGGCCGCTCACGGTCACGGTGAGCGTGGGCGTCGCCGGGGCACCGGGCGACGGGACCGGGGCGCGGGAGCTGCTGGAGCGCGCCGACGCCGCCCTCTACCAGGCCAAGCGGCTCGGCAAGAACCGTGTCGTCACCACCGCCGATCTGGTGTACGACACCGTGTTCCCCGACGACGAGCCGTTCGGCTAGCGGGGCCGCCAGACGAACCGGAGCGGCCACCGCGCCGCCTCGCCGGCGTAGTCGACCCCGATCCGGGGGGTGCGCGTCACCTCGTCACCGGGCACCTCCACGCCGTCGGCCACGATCCAGAGCCCGCTCTCCGTCCGCGTGAGGTCGGCGCCGTCCAGCTCGCGGGTGATGGCCAGTCCCTGGCACAGCTTGCCCGGTCCCGCGAGGTCGAGCCGCCCCCCGCGCCGGCGGCGGATCGCCGCCGACCCGGCCACCGGCACCGCCCCGCGGACCAGCACCGCCTGCGGGACCCCGGGGCCCACCGTGACGACGTTGAGGCAGTGGTGGATCCCGTAGATCAGGTAGACGTAGGCGTGCCCCGCCTCCCCCCACATCGTCCGTACCCGCTCGCTCCGGCGGCCCCGGAAGGTGTGGCACGCGGGGTCCTCCTCGCCCAGGTACGCCTCCACCTCGGTGATCCGCACCGCCGCGAGCCCCTCCCCGTCCTCGCGGACGAGCACCTTGCCCAGGAGCCCCAGGGCCACCTCCACGGTGGGCCGCTGGTAGAATCCGCGCGCAAGCGGCGGGAGGTCCGCCAGCTCGCCGTTCGCGAAAGGAGTCGCTCGCATGGCCACCATCTGTGTCACCGGCGGGGCCGGGTTCATCGGCTCCCACGTCGCCGAGGCCCTGGTGCACGCCGGTCACCGGGTGCTGATTGTGGACGACCTGTCCACCGGCCGCAAGGAGAACGTCCCCGAGGGCGCGACCCTCCACGTGCTCGACATCCGCAGCCAGGAGGCGGCCGAGCTGCTCGTCCGCGAGCGGGTCGAGATCCTCGTCCACCACGCGGCGCAGATGGACGTGCGCCGCTCGGTGGAGGACCCGCGCCTGGACGCGGACGTCAACGTGCTCGGCACCCTCAACCTGCTCGAGGCCGCCCGCCGGGGCGACGTCCGCCAGGTGATCTTCGCCTCCACCGGCGGCGCCATCTACGGCGAGCAGGAGGCCTTCCCCGCCGACGAGGATCACCCGGCACGCCCCGTGTCGCCGTACGGCGTCTCCAAGCTCGCCGGCGAGCGCTACCTCTACTACTACCACCACGAGCACGGGCTCCACGCCACCTGCCTCCGGTACGCCAACGTCTACGGCCCGCGTCAGAACCCGCACGGCGAGGCGGGCGTGGTGGCCATCTTCATGGAGCGGATCCTCTCCGGAGGCCGGCCGGTGATCAACGGCGACGGCCTCCAGACCCGGGACTACGTCTGGGTGGGCGACGTCGTCGCCGCCAACCTGGCCACGCTCGGCGCCGAGGGGTTCCGGATCTACAACGTGGGCACCGGGATCGAGACCGACGTGGTCACGCTCTACGGGAAGATCCGGGAGGCGCTGGGGGGCGGGCCCGAGCCGGTGCACGGTCCCGCCAAGCCGGGCGAGCAGCGCCGCTCGGTGATCGACTCGAGCCGCATCGCGCGCGAGCTCGGCGTGCGCGTCGCCACCCCCCTCGCCGAGGGGCTCTCCCGCACCGCCGACTGGTTCCGCGCCCGGCACGGGGGGTGAGCGGGCTCGTCCGCCGGGCACCGGCCGGGGTCGACCCCGCGTCCGGTCCGACCACACCCGTTTCCGCCTCAGGTAGGGGGGCGGCTCCCTTCCCGCGCCTTCTCCACCCGCGGCGACGCTCCGGGCACTGGAACCTCACCGACCCTCACCACCAGGTGAAGCCTGCGGTTGCCGCGTTGCACCAGCAGCGTGACCCGGCTCCCCGGCTCGCGGCTCCCGAACCACCGCATCGCCTCCACCTCGTCCCGGAACCGCACCGGCTCCCCGTCGAGCGCGAGGAGCGCGTCCCCCGCCCGCACACCGGCCTCCGCCGCCGGCCCTCCCGGCACCACGGCGCACACCCCGAGGCGGACGATCCGTCCCTCGTCGTCCCTGGCGGCGGCATGTAGCTTCATCCCGAACCACCCGCTGGGGGTCCACGGCCCGCCGGCGCCCAGCGCCAACGTGAGCACCCCCGCCGCGGCGATCTGCCGGATCATGACGACGCTCCTTTCCGCACCCCAGGCGGAGCCGGCGCGGGCACCTCCAGCGTCTCCCCGGGCGCGATCACCCCCGCCGTGCACTCGCCCGCCAGACACACCTCGTACGCGCCGGCCTCCACCTCGAGCACCACTCCGGGACCGTCCCCCGGCCCCAGCGGCACCGGCCCCCGCCCCAGGAGCACCAGCGCCGGCGCCTCGGCCCCGCCGTGCCGCACCATCACGCCGGGAACGGTGGGCAGCCTCAGGTACGCCGGCTCCCCGATGGAGACGATGAGCCGCGCGCCGTCCGCCGGCACGGGGTGGCGCCCCACGTGCGCCGGGAGCCCGGGCGCGGAGACGGCCAGGTCGAGGAACGGCGTGCCCTCGGGTACCCGCAGGGCGAACCTCCCGCCCGGCCCGGCCAGCTCCGTCCTGAAGAGGCCCATCCCGGGGAGGCGGTACGCCACCGCGGCGCCCGGTACCACCCGCCCGCGGAAGACCACGGTGCCATGCACGGCGACGAGCCGGCGCATCACCAGCACGATGGGCCCCGCGTCCTCGCTCTCCTCCACCTCCACCACCACCGGATCGCTCGCCCCCGGCGCGGACCCCAGCGCGCCGTTCTCGGCCCGGACCGCCACCGTGCCGGGCTCGACCCCGGTGATCTGGAACCGGCCCGCCTCGTCGGTCAGTCCCGCCCACAGCTGCCGCACTTCACCGGGCCGGAAGGCGATCACGCTGCACCCCGCGCACGGCTCGCCGCTCGACCACGTCACGATGCCGCTGAGCCGGGTGTCGGGGAGCTCGATCTCGATCTCCACCGGCTCGCCGTCCGGGTCCGCCTCCACGATCACCTCCCGGGGCCGCACCCAGATCTCGTTTTCCCTCCGCACCTCCACCCGCCACCGCCCCTCCACCGGGAGCACGCCGGCGAACTCACCCCTGGCGTCGGCGACGAACTCGCGGCGCGTGCCCCGCGCCTCCGGGTTGGTCATGACCACCCGGGCGGAGGCGATGTGCTCCTCGCCCCGGCGCACGACGCCCACGATGGGAATCCCCTCCACGTCGATCACCAGCGGCGAGATTCCGTCCTCCACCTGGATCTCCTTCCGCAGCATCTCGGTTCCGTCGCCGTCGCGGACCACCACCACCGCGGCGACACGATCCAGCGACTCGAACACGACCTCCCCTGCGGGGTCCGCCCGCCGCCGGGCGAGCGGCTCGCTCGTCGTCCCCACGGGAGCCGGCAGCACGCGCCGGAGCTCCACCTCCCACTGCCGGCCCTCGGGGTCCGCCGGCGGCTGCACGATGACCGTGAGGCGCACCGTGGGCCGGACGACGAGCGGTTCCTCCAGGCGGTACTCCCGCCGCTGCCTGACGTCGATCCTGGGCGAGGTGGCGGTGGACCACCCTTCCCCCGACGCCACCACCCGCCACGCCCCGGGAGGCACGCCGGGGATCACGAAGAAACCGCGCTGGTCGGGCTCCGCCCGGAGCTCGAGCCGCTCGAGGCGCCGCCCCCGCGGGCCCACCCGCGGCGCCGCCGTCTCCGGCACCGCGCGCACTTCCACCACCGGCACGCCCCGGCCCTCCGACGGGATAACGGAGCCCGAGATCGAGGCCCCGGGCCGCAGCTCCACCACGCCCAGGTCGCGGCTGGAGGGCGCGGCGAGGTCCACCTCCCAGCGGTACACGGGCGCGTGACCCGGGGCGGCGATGCGCAGGTCGCACGCCGTCGCGGGAAGCTCGCAGCGGACCACGCCTCCGGAGACCGGGCAGGTGACGCGAGCCCCGTCGAGGCGCGGCTCCGACGTGCCGGGCGGGGACCACACCGTGATCTCCAGCTCGCGCGGCGCCGGACCGCCACCGGCCACGCGCGGTGCGAGGTGCACCTCGGCCGCGCGGAACACCGGCACCGCGATGGGCCCGCGGCCCTCGACGGGGACCGTCGGCGCCCAGCAACCCGGCGCGCGCACCGTTACCCGGCCCGAGGTGACCCCCTCGGGCAGCGGCAGAACCGAACGCCCCGCCAGCGCCACCTCCAACGGCCTGCCGCCATCGGCGCGCTCGGCCACGAGCACCGCGCGCGCGAGGCACGCCCCGGCGCCGCCGCGCGGGACGATCCGGACCGTCCCCTCCGTGCCCTCACCCGCTCCCCGCGGGGACCACGCGGCCAGCACGAGCAGCGCCGCGACCGCGCGCGCGGCGAGCCGGAGACCGGCGGCGGGCCCCCGGGAGCCGCCCTCAGACGGTGAAGCACCACTCGACATCGCACACGCCCCAGCAGCAGATGTCCGGATCGCCGTTCCAGTCGATGCAGCGGATGCAGCTCAGGTACGGCGAGCACAGAACGTAGGGATGGCCGGAATCGGGGAAGCGCAGGCACGCGGCGTAATAGGGCCCGGTTTCACATTCGTAGTGACATCCGACCTCCTGAGCCGGCGCGCCGACGCTCCACGCCAGGAGCGTCACGGCAAGACCGACCGCCAAGGGGACCCGGAAGACGCGCAGGTTTCCACGAACCATCGCCCACCTCCCGTTATGTAGGTAGTCTTGTAGTCTGAATATGGCCCCCCCGCGCGGCCGTGTCGACCCCTCGCCTCGCCCGGCCGAGCAACATGGTTCGAGCGACGGGTCCCGCCGCCCATGCGCCTCGGGTCGTTGCGCGGCGCCTGCCGGAGGGGCACGGATCGCAACCTCTCGCCCTGCGGGGGGACCCCAGTGGCCGCCCAGGTCGGGGAAGGCGCTCCGGCCAGGAGCCCTTCGTGCACCGGCGGGCGGGATCCCTCACCGCAGCCGCCACCGCGAGCGCCGGCTGGAACCCCGCTCAGCGCCCGGCGGGCCCGCGGGAGGCCCGCGCGAGCGCAGCGCTCCTCCCGCGACCGGGCCCCCGCCGCCTCACGACCCCACCACCGCGTCGATCGCCTCGGGGTCGAACCCGAACGACGCCTTGCCGCCCCTGGCCACGACGGGACGCCGGATCAGGTCGGGGTGGGCGAGCATGAGGTCGATGAGCTCTGCCTTGCCCGGGAGTCGACTCTTGAGACCGAGTTCCCGGTACGGCTTGGACCGGGTGTTGACGTAGGCACGCAGGTTCCTCTCGTCGAGGTTGTCCTCGAGCAGCTCCCGCGGCGGCGGGTCCTGGGTGATGTCCCTGAGCTCGAACTCGACCCCGCGCTCCCGGAGATACTCCACCCCCTTGCGCGCCGTGGCACACGTTTTCTTCCACCAGACCACGACCATGGGCCCCTCCTCGTCCAGCGTCGCCTCCCCTGCAACCGGGAAGAACCGCCAGGATCTTCCCACGAGCCACCAGTGCCCCAGCGGCGAGGCACACCCGCCACCGGCGACCGCCCGCTCGGCGCGGAGTGCCCTCCCACGAACGGATCGGGACACCGCGGCCACCCCCGACCCGACACGGGGGGCGGTGAGGCCGCCAGGCGGCTCCAGGGAGCGGGTCCCCGTGTCGCCTGGCACGAGCAGTGTCCCCTCTGCGCACCGGGCCAGGGGAAGACAGTGTCCCCTGTTCGGCGGTTCGCATTCCCCACGGCCGCGCGCTAGAATGCGCCCCGACGGAGGCCGAGATGACCATCGACCCGGAGCTCACCGCTCTCGAGATCGTCGGCGTCGCGATCCGGGCCGAGCGCGACGCGCACGATCTGTACGCCGGCCTCGCGCGCCGGGTCCGCAACCCGGAGCTGGTGAAGGAGCTCGAGGAGCTCGCCGCGCAGGAGCTCGACCACGAGCGCTGGCTGGCCGAGTACTACGCCGAGGCCACCGGCGACAGCGAGCCGCCTCCGGTGCCCGAGGTCCGCATCAAGATGTTCGGGCCCTCGATCGAGGAGGGGCTGTCGGTGCCCCAGCTCCTGGAGATCGCCATCGAGAAGGAGGAGCTCGCCGAGCGGGTGTACGCGGAGGCCGCCCGGCGCGCCCAGGACGCCTCCGGGCGCCGCCTGCTCGAGCGCCTGGTCGAGTTCGAGCGCTCGCACGCCCGCCGGCTCCGCCACCAGCTGGAGGCGGCCCGCCGCGACCCGTCCTGGCTCGAGGACGCGGACGGGCGCACGATCCAGCTGGAGGGGCCCTGAGCCGGGCTCCGGCAGGACCGCGGCGGGCGCGTATAATGCCGCGCCGGAGCGCCGTGCGGCACCGGGGAACGCGCCCGGGCACCGGCGGGTTCCGGTGGGTGTAGGGAGGATCCGATGCGGCAGCCAGACGGCAGCTCGACGCTGCTCACCACACGGCTCGACGCGATGCTCGGCTGGGTCCGCAAGAACTCGCTGTGGCCCCTGCCTTTCGGCACCGCCTGCTGCGCCATCGAGTTCATGTCGGTGGTGTCGTCGCACTACGACCTGTCGCGGTTCGGGGCCGAGGTGGTGCGTTTCTCGCCGCGCCAGTCGGACCTGATGATCGTGGCGGGAACCATCACCGACAAGATGGCCCCCGTGGTCAGGCGGATCTACGAGCAGATGGCGGAGCCCAAGTACGTCATCTCCATGGGCGCCTGCGCCTGCACCGGCGGGTTCTACCGCGCCTACCACGTGGTCCAGGGCGTGGACGAGTTCATCCCGGTGGACGTGTACGTCCCCGGGTGCCCACCCACGCCCGAGGCGCTGATGCACGGCATCCTGAAGCTACAGGAGATGATCCAGCGAGGGGAGACCCACTATGACCGTCTCAAGCGTGGAGAGGTCGGAGCGGACGTCGCCGGTGCGTGAGCTCCTCTCCGGGATGGAGGGGGTGGAGGTCCGGGCCGCCGCCGACGGCCACGACGAGGTGACGACGGACCGCGGCCGGGTCCTCGAGGTGCTGCGGACGCTCCGCGACGCGCCCGGGATCGCCTGCACGCTGCTCCTCGACGTCTGCGGCGTGGACTACCCGGAGCGCGAGGAACGGTTCGAGGTGGTGTACCACCTGAAGAGCCTCGAGCACGGCCACAGGGTGCGCGTGAAGGTGCCGGTCCCGGAGTCGGACCCGGTCCTCCCCTCCGCCTACGGCGTCTTCAAGGCCGCGGACTGGTTCGAGCGCGAGGCGTACGACATGTTCGGGATCCGGTTCCAGGGCCATCCCAACCTGAAGCGGATCCTGACCCACGAGGCGTTCTGCGGGCACCCCCTGCGCAAGGACTACGACCCCGGCCAGCGCTGGCTCCTCGCCGAGGAGAAGGGGATGGTCCCCGACTGGGCCCGCGAGCAGGTGGAGGACCCCGACCGGTTCGAGACCCAGGTGCTCAACCTCGGGCCCTCCCACCCGGCCACTCACGGCACCCTGCGCACGGTGGTGCGGCTCGACGGGGAGTTCATCACCCGCGCCGAGTGCGAGATCGGGTACCTCCACCGCTGTTTCGAGAAGATGGCCGAGACCCACGCCTGGCAGCAGGTGATCCCCTACACCGACCGCCTCAACTACTGCTCGAGCATGATCAACGGCGTGGGCTACGCGCTCGCGGTGGAGCGGATGCTGGGGATCGAGGCCCCGCCACGGGCGCAGGTGGTGCGGGTGATCCTCTCCGAGCTGTCCCGGATCATGGACCACGCGGTATGCCTCGGGGCCAACCTCGTGGACCTCGGGGCGCTGACCAACTTCTGGTACTTCTTCCAGATCCGGGAGCGGATCTACGAGCTCCTCGAGGCGTGCGCGGGCGGCCGTCTCACGGTCTCCTACGCGCGCATCGGGGGCCTCGCCCACGACGTGCCCCACGACTTCGAGGAGCGGGTGCGCGACCTGCTGCGGGAGATCCCGAGGTTCGTGGACGACGTGGACCGTCTCGTCACGGGGAACACGATCTTCCGCGGCCGCACCGAGGGCGTGGGCGTGATCTCGGGCGAGGAGGCGCTCGCCTGGGGATGGACGGGGCCGTGCCTGCGCGCCTCCGGGATCCCGTACGACGTCCGCAAGGCGGACCCGTACGGCGCCTACGAGCGGTACGAGTTCGACGTGCCCGTCGCCTCCACGGGCGACACCTACGCCCGCTACCTGGTACGGATGGAGGAGATCCGGCAGAGCCTCCGCATCGTCGAGCAGGCCATCTCCGACCTGCCCGACGGGCCGGTGATGACCGACGACCACCACGTGGCGCTGCCCCCCAAGGGCAGGGTCTACTCGGAGATGGAGGCGCTCATCTGGCACTTCAAGCTGATCTTCGAGGGGATCCAGGTGCCTGCCGGCGACGCCTACACCGCGGTGGAGGGAGCCAACGGCGAGCTCGGGTACTACATCGTCTCGGACGGCGGCGGGCGACCCTACCGGATCAAGGTGAGGCCTCCCTGCTTCGCCATCTACCAGGCCTACCCCCACATGCTGGAGGGTCACATGATTCCCGACGCCATCGCCATCCTGGGCAGCCTCAACATCATCGCCGGGGAGCTCGACCGATGAAGCCGGAGTGGGTCGTCAACGTGGACCGCACCGAGATCCCGTTCGGGGAGCGGATCTACCTGGGTCCCGTCCTCCGCGGGCTCGGCGTCACCATCCGGCACTTTCTACGCAACCTGTTCGGGAGGCGGGACGTCGCCACCGTCGAGTGGCCCGAGGAGAAGCGCGAGTACTCCGAGCGGGTGCGGGGGCGCCACATCCTCACGACCAAGGAGGACGGCTCGCTCCGCTGCGTCGCCTGCTACATGTGCGAGACCGCCTGCCCGGCCGACTGCATCCGGATCGTGGCCGAGGAGGACCCCGAGGCGACGGTGGAGTGGGAGAAGCGGCCCAAGGTGTACGAGATCGACCTCCTGCGCTGCGTCTTCTGCGGCTACTGCGTGGACGCCTGCCCCAAGGAGGCGATCATCATGAGTCGTACCCACGAGATGGCGTTCACCACCCGCGAGGAGGCGGTGGTGGGGATCGAGGAGCTGAAGCAGAAGGGGCCCCTCGACCCCGACCGGCTCGGCTACCGCCCCTACTTCTGACCGGCGGCCGGCGCCCGCCCGGGATCCCGCACGAGCCACCGGGACCGCCGCCGCGGGCATGGCCGACAGGTCCGCGCGTTCCACGAGTCGTGCCACGGCCCCCCACGCGGAGGGGAGCGTCCCCTGCTCGTGGAACGGGAAGTGTCCCCAGCTCGGAGGTGGGTGGCCCCGGCCGGCTCCGGTGGTACCATGGTGGACCGAGCGAGGAGGATCGCATGCAGGGTCACGACCGGTTGATCGAGGAGCTGGACACCAAGAGCTACGACGAGCTGGTGGCGACCCACCAGCGGTTCGAGGCGCGGCTCGAGGAGCTCAACCGGAAGAGCTGGCTGACACCCGAGGAGGAGCTCGAGGAGAAGCGGATCAAGAAGCTCAAGCTCCTGATCAAGGACCGGATCGCGCGCATCGCGGACGCCACCCGCACCTGAGGCCGGGCGCGGGAGGGGAGCATGATCGCCCCGGAGGGGTGGCCGTTCGTCCTGGTGCCTGCGCTGGCCGGGGTCGTCCTCGTGGCCGCGGGCTGGCCGGTCCCCGGGTGGGTCATGGTGGCGCTGGGAGCGTTCGGCCTCTACTTCTTCCGGGACCCGCCCCGCCGCTGCGAGGCACCTCCCGAGGTCGCGTGCTCCCCCGCGGACGGGAAGGTGATCGTGGTGGGGGACGCCCCGCCCGAGCTCCGGGAGCGTGGGCTCCCCCGTCAGGTGAGCGTCTTCATGTCGGTCTTCGACGTCCACGTCAACCGCGCCCCCATCGAAGGGGAGCTGGTGGAGTACGCCTACAACCCGGGTCGCAAGATCTCCGCCTTCAAGGAGAAGGCGTCGCTGGAGAACGAGCAGAACCTCCAGGTGTGGCGCGGGCCGGCGGGGACGGTGGGCCTCAAGCAGATCGCGGGGGTCATCGCGCGGCGCATCGTCTTCGATCACCGCATCGGCGCCCGGGTGCGGCGCGGCGACCGGATCGGACTGATCCGGTACGGGTCGCGGGTGGACGTGTTCCTGCCCGAGGGGGCCGAGGTCCTGGTGGCGGTGGGCGACCGGGTGCGCGCCGGCGAGACCCCCCTCGCCCGGATGCCGGGAGGATCGGGGTGAGCGCGCGCCGCCGGCGGAGGGGCGCCACCGGGAGGCGCCGGGGCGTGTACCTCATCCCGTCGCTGTTCACGACGGCCAACCTGTTCTGCGGCTTCTTCTCGGTGGTGGAGACGATGCGCCAGAACTACACCACCGCCGCCACGCTCATCGTCGTGGCGATGGTGGCCGACATCCTGGACGGCCGCATCGCCCGCCTCACCCGCACCACCTCGGCGTTCGGCGCCGCCTACGACTCGCTGGCCGACCTGGTCTCCTTCGGCGTCGCCCCGGCGGTGCTGGCCCTCGCCTGGGGGCTGTGGCTGCGGCCCCGCCTGGGGCCCTCCGCCGCCTTCCTGTTCGTCGTGGGGGGCGCCACCCGGCTCGCCCGCTACAACGCCAAGCAGCAGGACCCCCGCTACTTCGAGGGGCTCCCGATCCCCGGGGCCGCGGGCGCCGTCGCCCTGGCGGTCCTGAACCTTCCCGCCGCGGTCCGGAGCCCGCGCGCGGCGCTGGTCCTGGTCGCCTTCGTGGCGGCGCTGGCGGTGCTGATGGTCTCGACCCTCCCGTACCCCACCTTCAAGCAGATCGACCTCCGCCGCCGCTGGCCGGTCACGGCGATCTTCGGGATCGCGGTCGTGTTCGCGCTCATCGTCTTCGGCCGCGCGAGGATCCTCGCCCTGCTGCTCGCGGCCTACCTCCTCTCCGCGCCGTACCTGGTGCTCTCGGGCCGCGTCCGGAAGGCACGGGCCAGCGCCGCGTCCGAGGAAGGAGCCTCCACCGATGCGCCGACGCCTGCCGCCGATTCACCTGCTTGACCCGCTCACGCTGACCGGACGCGAGCTGCTGGACCTGCTCCGCGACGCCGGGGCCCGGGCATCGTTCGCCCACACCCGGGAGGAGGACGAGCACCAGATCGCCGAGCTCGCCGGCCGCGCCGAGCTGGTGCCCCCGCTGGCCGACCCGGACGACGTGCCCGGCGACGCCGTGGTCGTGGTCACCGCCGAACCTGCCCCCGACCGCCGCGAGGCGCTCGAGGCGCTCCTCGCGGGACGGCCGCAGCAGCGCGTCCTCGACCTCGCGCCGCGTCCGGTGGTCCCGGGGGCCACGGTCGCGGCCACGGCGCCGCCACGCCGGCCGGAGCCGCCGCGGCTGCGCGTGGCCTCGCCCGGCGCCGCCGGGCTCCACCACCTGCTCGAGCCGCTGGAGCCGCTCGGCCTCGAGGCGGCCACGGCCGTCGTGGAACGGCCGGCCTCGGCGGCCGGCATGGAGGGGGTGGAGCGCCTCGCCGGACAGGCCGCGGCCCGCCTCCAGGGGCGCCCGCCGGACCCGCTCCCGGACGGGGCGGTGCTCGCCTTCAACCTGCTGGCGGAGACCGACCCGGACCTCGCCGACGAGGTCGGGCAGCTGCTCCCCCGGACCCCCGTGGCCGTCACCGCCGCCCGCTCGGGTGCCTTCCACGGCTGGGCGATCCACCTCGGGCTCGCCTTCGCCGCCGCCACCCGGCCCGACGCCGTGGCCGAGGCGTGGCGGGGATCGGGGCGGATCGAGGTGGTGCGTGGCCCCCTCGCGCTCGACCGGGCCACCGAGCACGACCGGGTCCTGGCCGCGGTCCCGGAACTGGCCGGCCGCCACGCGGTGACGGTGGCGGTGCTGGACGGGCTCCGCGTCGGGGGCGCCGCCACCGCCCTGGAAATCCTCCCCGCGCTCCTCTAAGATGCCGCGACGGGCATGGCCCGTCCCCGACACAGGAGGTGCACGATGACGAGCCCGCTCGAGCAACTGGAACCCCGTCTGGTGTGGCGGCACTTCGACGCGATCCGGCAGGTGCCCCGCCCCTCGAAGCACGAGGAGCGGATCGCCGAGCACGTGGAGCGGTGGGCGGCCGACCGCGGGTTCGAGGTCCGCAAGGACGCCGTGGGCAACCTGGTTGTGGCGGTCCCCGCGACCCCCGGGCACGAGGGCGCGCCCACGGTGATCCTCCAGGGCCACCTCGACATGGTGTGCGAGAAGAACGCCGGCACCGAGCACGACTTCATGTCGGACCCGATCCGGGTCCGCGTGGAGGACGGGTGGGTGAGGGCCGAGGGCACCACCCTGGGCGCCGACAACGGCCTCGGGGTGGCCATGGCGATGGCGGCGGCCGAGGATCCGGACGCGGTGCACGGCCCCCTGGAGCTGCTCTTCACCGTGGACGAGGAGACCGGCCTCACCGGCGCGATGCAGCTCGACGGCTCCATACTCACCGGCACCCTGATGATCAACCTCGACACCGAGGAGGACGGGGCCGCCTACATCGGCTGCGCCGGAGGTGCCGACTCCACCGCCGAGTTCCGGCTCGCCCGGCGGCGGGCCCTGCTCGGGACGGCCCCGTACCGCCTCGCGGTGAAGGGTCTTCGCGGCGGGCACTCGGGAGTGGACATCCACGAGAACCGCGCCAACGCGATCAAGCTGGCGGTGCGCACCCTGCTCGCGGCGCTGGACGCCGGGATCGAGGTGGATCTGGTGTCGCTCGACGGCGGGTCGAAGCACAACGCCATCCCGCGCGAGGCGTTCGCGGTGCTGCGCATCCCCAAGGGCGCCGAGGCCCAGCTGCGCGAGGTGATGGAACGCTGCCTCGGCGACTTCCGGGAGGAGTTCGGCGCCATCGAGCCCGGCCTGGAGGTGGTGCTGGAGGCGATGGAGGACAGCGCGGACGTACAGCGGCCGATGAACGTGCACGCCCGGGACCGGCTGCTGCTGGCGCTGGACGGGATCCCCCACGGCGTGCTCGCGATGTCGCGCGACGTGCCCGGCCTGGTGGAGACCTCCAACAACCTCGCCGTGATCGCCACCGAGGGCGAGAAGGCGGTGCTCACCACCTCACATCGTTCCTCCGTCATGCCGGCGCTTTTCGCGGTCCAGCGGCAGGTCCGCTCCATCTGCGAGCTCGCCGGAGCCCAGGTCCAGGTCCACGACGCGTACCCCGGCTGGAAGCCGAACCCCGACTCGCCCCTGGTGAAGAAGACCGCCGAGGTGTACCGGAGGCTGTTCGGCGAGGAGATGGCGCTCAAGGCGATCCACGCCGGGCTCGAGTGCGGCCTCCTGCTGGAGAAGAAGCCAGGTCTCGACATCGTCTCCATCGGTCCCGAGATCAGGAACGCCCACTCGCCGGACGAGATGGTGGAGATCGCCTCGGTGGAGAAGACCTACCGGCTGCTCACGGCGCTGCTCGCCGAGCTCGCCTGAGCCGCGGTCGCGCAGCGACCACGCGGCCCGGACCCGGTCACCCACGCGGTCGCGGACCCGGCCGCCGTCGCGGATCCGGATCCGGTCGCGCCCGTGGACGCGCCCCGGGTCCGGGTCGCGGCGGTGCCCCGGTCACCGCCGTGGCTCACGGCGCAGGCGGACCATGCCCAGCGCCGCGACCGCCACGCCCACGGCCAGGCCCCCGGCCTGCCAGAGCCCGAAGCCCGGGTTGCTCCCCAGCCCGAGGGTGTCCGCCAGCACCGACACCAGCGCCAGCAGCACGCCCACCACCAGCAGGACCGTTCCCATCGCCGTCCTCCCTCCTCAGCGGCCGTACACCAGCCACCCGCCGAGATGCCCCGCCACCGCCGCGGCGGCCAGGGCGCCCGCGGCCGCGACGGCCGCCGCCGAGGGCCCCGCGGCCCAGGCGAGGGCCGCCGCCGCCGCGGCCAGCGCCGCCACCGCGCCCGCGAGCCACAGCTTCACGGTGATCAGGCGGTACGGGCGGCCGCGGTAGCGCCGGCGCCAGTCCAGCCACCCGGCCGCGGCGGCGAGCACGGCCCCCGCTGCCGCCACCGGCAGCAGCGCACCCGCAGCGCGCTCGAGCGCCCCCGCCCACGCCGTCCCCAGCCGCACGGCGATCGGGGTCGCGAGCAGCGCCGCCACCGCGGCAGGCAGCGCCCCGAGCGGCAGGTGCACCAGCAACGGGTGCCACCTCCCCCACGGCACCGGGCGCTCCAGCTCCACGTCCAGCACCACCGGCAGCACGTGCCCCGCGGCCACCGTGACCTCGAGGACCACCCCGCACAGCGGGCACACCACCAGGCCGTCCGGGCCCACGTCGGCGAGCGACAGCTCGAGGTGGCACACCGGACAGCGGAACGTCCGCCCCAGCGCCCACCGCCGGAGGCGCTCCGGCACCCGTCCCACCAGCGCCCGTGCCGCCCCCATCAGGCGAGCTCCCGCATCCTGAGCATCCTGGCCACGATGATCATCTTCTGGATCTCGGTGGCCCCCTCGTAGATCTGGTAGATCTTGGCGTCGCGGATCAGCTTCTCGGCAGGCATCTCCGCGGTGTACCCGTAGCCGCCGAGCACCTGGGCGCAGCGGATCGCCGCGTCCATGGCCACGTCGGCGGCGTACCACTTCGCCTCCGCCGCCTCGCGGGAGTTGCCGCGCCCCTGGTCGTGCAGCCACGCGGACCTCCACGTGAGCAGGCGCGCCGCGTCGATCCGGGTCAGCAGCTCCGCGAGGGGGAACGAGATCCCCTGGTTCGAGATCAGCTTCCGGTCGAAGGTGCGGCGCCGCTTGGCGTAGGCGAGCGCGATCTCGGTGGCGGCCCGGGCCACCCCCACCGCCGCCGCCGCGATCCCCGGCCGCGTGTGGTCGAAGGTCGCCATCGCGATCCGGAACCCGTCGCCCTCCTCGCCCACCCTCAGCGACGCCGGGATCACCACCTCCTCCAGCGTGATCCGCACCGTGTTGGAGGCGTGCTGGCCCAGGTTGCGCTCCTTGGGGCCGCGCACCACGCCCGGCGTGTCGGCCGGCACGATGAACCCGGTGAGCCGGTCCTCCACCCGGGCCAGGACGAAGAACCAGCTCGCCACGCCGCCGTTCGTGATCCACCACTTGACGCCGTTGAGCACGTACTCGTCACCCACCCGGCGGGCCGTGGTGCGGATCCGCGACACGTCGGAGCCGGCCTCGGGCTCGGTGACCGCGTAGGCGCAGAAGCTGAGCTCCCGCGTCATGGGCTCCAGGAACCGGCGCTTCTGCTCCTCGCTCCCGGCGTGGATCACCGGGTACTGGCCGAGCCCGTTGGCGGCGATGGCGGTGGCGATCCCCGAGCACGCCACCGCCAGCTCCTCCATCACGATGCAGTGCTCCAGCACGCCGCCGCCGGCGCCGCCGTACTCCTTCGGGATGGCCGTGTTCATGAACCCGCGCTCGAACGCCTCGCGGCAGATCTCGAGCGGGAACTCCCCCGTCCGGTCGTGGTGGATCGCCGCTGGCGCGATCACCTCCCGCGCGAACTCCCGCGCCTCGAGCTGGAGCCTCCGCTGCTCCTCGGTGAGCTCGAACCCGATCACGGCCGCACCTCCTCCCCGGGATCCACCACCCGCGGCGGTTCGGCGATCCGCTCCCGCACCCGCTCCAGCGCGTCGGCCCCCGCCGGCACCGCGCGCGGCGCCAGCAGCCGGTGCCGGCCGAGGGTGAGGCGGATGCCCAGGTGAGCCAGTGCCACCGCCACCGCCGCCACCGCCACCGCCGCGGCGGCACGCTCCCACCCCGACAGCCACGGCCATGCCGCCGCCGTGGCCGCGGACCCCGCCAGGAGCGCCGCCGAGAGCGCCGCCTTCCACCGGTGCGTGGCCAGCCAGGTCGCGAACTGCCGGTTCCGCTCCGCCACGCCCGTCGCGGTGCCCGGCAGCGCCGCCGCCGCCACGATCCCCACGCCCAGCCGCGCCGGGAGGTCCCACTCCGGACGGCCGGCGGCGGCGGCCACCGCAGCCACCGCGGCCAGCGGCGCGAGCCCCACCACCGCGTGCACCACCATCGCGTGCAGGTGCCAGTGCTCCTCCATCCCCTCCTCCCCCCGATCCCGAAGGTCCGCGCGCGAGGATAGCAGGCGAGGCGCCGCCAGTGCTGCGACACGGTCTCCATCGCACCACCGTCCGTGGCGACGCGCGTTCTGCCCCACCCCGTCCGCGCCGGGGCACCGGGCGCGTACCAGGTCCCGACCGGCGGGCGATGCCTCGCCGAGGACGACCGCGAGCTCGCACGGCCGCACGGCGGGTCTGCGAGCCAGCCAGGACAGCGAGGCAGCCCGCGGCTCGCTCCTCGCGACGGTGCGTATCGCGCCGTCAGCCGCCCGTGACCTGGCAGCGGCCGGGCCTCTCCACGGTCCAGCCTTCGCCTGCATCCGCCGGCCGGGCGATCCCGAGGCCGGCGCAGCGGCCGCGCGGGGCCGGAGCGGGGCCGCCCGGGCCGAGGCCCGGCCCGGGCGGACGCCGGGCTCGGCCGGGCGGCGGGCCGTGCGGAGCCCCTGTCATCCCGAGGAGCGGCCGCGGGCCGCGACGAGCGATCTCACCCACGGGAAGCACGCTGCGGCCTCTCGAGGTCGAGGCTCCTCGGCCGGCGGCCTCGGAGCGCCGTTCGAGCGGCACCGGCGGCGCGGGGGAGCATGTGAAAGTTTTCACCAACCCTCGCGGCGCGGTGGTACAATCGTCCCATGAGCGCGGAGCTGCACGACGTCGCGATCATCGGCGGCGGGATGATGGGCCGCTCCATCGCCGCCAAGGTGGCGCAGGAGGGGCTCAACGTCTGCCTCAAGGAGATCTCGCTGGAGCGCGTCGAGTGGTCGCGCTCCGAGCTCGAGGCTGCGCTCGACCACGACGTGGCCCGCTTCAGCCTCACCGAGGCGGAGAAGAAGGCGATCCTGTCGCGGATCCGCTGGGTCACGGAGTTCGGCTGTGCCGCCGACGCCGACCTCGCCATCGAGGCGGTCCAGGAGGACTTCGAACGCAAGCGGGAGATCGTCACCGAGCTCGACCGCCTGATGCCCCCCGACCGGCCCATCGTCATCAACACCTCCACCCTCTCCATCACCGAGCTCGCCGCCCACTGCCGCTATCCCGAGCGGGTGCTGGGGATGCACTTCCTCTACCCCGTCACCCGGACGCGGGTGGTGGAGGTGGTGCGGGGGCAGCTCACCTCGGACGAGGCCTACGAGCGCGCGGTGCAGCTCGCGCGCCTGCTCGAGAAGGTGCCCATCAAGGTGTTCGAGATGCCGGGGTTCGTGACCACGCGGGTGGCGCTGCCGCTGGTGAACGAGGCGATCCACGTGGTGATGGAGGGCGTCGCCTCCGCCGCCGAGGTGGACCTCGCCATGAAGCTCGGGTACGAGTTCCGGGTCGGGCCGCTGGAGTGGGCGGACCGCGTCGGGCTCGACCGGGTGCTCAACTGGATGCAGCACCTGTACCAGGAGACCGGGGAGCCGCGTTTTCGCCCCTGCCCGCTGCTCAAGCGGCTGGTGCGGGCCGGGCTGCTCGGCGCCAAGACCGGGCGCGGCTTCTTCACCTACGACGAGAACCGGCGGCGGACCGACCGCCTGCCCGACGACCGCCCCGGGCTGGTCTGACCCCACCGGAGGATCCCCATGAAGATCCTGGTGCTCAACAGCGGCTCCTCGTCGCTCAAGTTCCAGGTCGTCGAGACCGACCTCGAGCGGATGAACGCCCACGCCGACGAGACCCTCGCCACCGGGGTGGTGGAGAAGATCGGCCTCGCCACCTCGCGCCTGGTGCTCCGCGTCCCCGACCGGCCGCCGTACCAGGACTACCGGGAGATCCTGGAGCACCGTGCGGCCATCGAGTGGGCGCTCCGGACGCTCACCGATCCCGAGCACGGCGTCCTCGCCTCCATCGGGGAGATCGACGCGGTGGGGCACCGGGTGGTGCACGGCGGCGAGGAGTTCGCATCGTCGGTGCTCATGACGCCCGAGGTCGTGGAGAAGATCGAGGCCTGCTCGGTCCTGGCCCCGCTGCACAACCCGGCGAACCTCCGGGGTTACCGGGCGGCGCACGCGCTGCTGCCCGACGTGCCGCACGTCGCCGTCTTCGACACCGCCTTCCACCAGACCATGCCGGCGCACGCGTTCCTGTACGGGATCCCGTTCCAGTTCTACACCAGGTACCACCTCCGGCGGTACGGCTTCCACGGAACCTCCCACCGGTACGTGGCGTTCCGCGCCTGCCAGATCCTGGGCTGGAAGCGGGAGGAGAAGCGCCTCATCACCTGCCACCTGGGCAACGGCTGCTCCGTGGCCGCCATCGACCGCGGCAGGAGCATCGACACCTCCATGGGGTTCACGCCGCTCGAGGGGCTCGTGATGGGCACCCGCTCGGGCGACCTCGACCCGGCCATCATCCCGTGGCTGATGGCGATGGAGGAGCTCACCCTCCACCAGATCAACACGATGCTCAACAAGCACTCGGGGCTCTTCGGCGTTTCGGGCGTCTCCCCCGACATGCGCGAGATCCTGGCGGCGCGCGCCGAGGGCAACCGCCGGGCCGACGCGGCGTTCCGACTGTTCTGCTACCGGCTGAAGAAGTACATCGGCGCCTACGCCGCGGCGCTCGGCGGCGCCGACGCCGTGATCCTCACCGGCGGGATCGGCGAGAACTCCCCCGAGGTGCGCGAGTGGGCGCTCTCCGGAATGGAGTACATGGGGCTTCACCTCGATCGCGAGCGCAACGCCGTCACCGTGGGCCGCGAGGGGGAGATCTCCACCGACGACTCGCCGGTGAAAGCGCTCGTGGTCCCCACCAACGAGGAGCGCGTCATCGCCCGCGACGTGGTCCGCGTGCTGGAAGGGATCATGCCCACCTTCGAACCCCCGGAGGAGATCAGGTAGCGGGCCCGGCCGGCGCGCGCCCGCCGCCCGGGCATCTGTCAAACTCAGGCGCCACTGACTGACCCGAAGTTTCGGCTACAACAAGACTTGTCGGAGACCACCGGTGTGGTGGACGAAGGGAAGCTCGTCGTCGGCCTGTGGAGCTTGTGGGAAGGCGGAGGACCTGCTCCGGGAGATGGTGGAGCTGGTGGCCGAGGAGCTGATGTCGGCGGAGGCGGATGCGCTGTGCAACGCCGGCTGCCGCACACGCACCCCGGAGCGGACGAACCGGAGGAACGGGTACCGGACGAGACGGTGGGACACGCGCCCCTGAAGATCCCGAAGCTTCGCCAGGGAAGCTACTTCCCCCACTTCCTCCTCGAGCCGCGGCGCCGCTCGGAGAGGGCGCTGGTGGCGGTGGTGGTGGAGTCGTACGTGCTCGGCGTCTCCACCCGGAAGGTGGAACGCCTGGTCGAGGCGATGGGCCTTCGCGGCATCTTGAGGTCACAGGTCTCGGAGCTCGCCAGCAGCCTCGACGAGCAGGTGAAGGCCTTCCGGACCCGGCAGCTGGAGGGCGGCCCGTACCCGTTCGTGTGGCTGGACGCGCTGGCGGTGAAGGTGCGGGAGGACGGACGGGTGGTGAATGCGGCGGTGGTGGTGGCCACGGGCGTGTCCGCGGACGGACGGCGAGAGGGACGTCTTCACCACCGAGGACGAGGCAGCGTGGAGCGCCTTCCTCGGCTCGCTGGTCGAGCGGGGCCTGGAGGGTGTCCAGCTCGTCGTATCCGACGCCCACCGTGGGCTCCGCAACGCCATGGACCGGATCCTCCCCGGCGCCAGCTGGCAGCGGTGCCGTGCCCACTTCCTGAGGAACGTGTTGACCCGCGTCCCCAGGACCGCTCAGGGGATGGTGGGTTCCCTGGTCCGCTCGGTCTTCTCCCAGGACACGCCCGAGGCCGTGCGGCAGCAGTACCGGGCCGTGACGGAGAAGCTCGTCCCCCGCTTCACCGCAGCTGCCGAGCTCGGGAAGAGGCCGAGGAAGACATCCTCGCCTTCACAGCGTTCCCCAAGGCGATCTGGCGCCAGATCTGGTCCAACAACCCCCAGGAACGCCTCAACCGCGAGATCCGCAGGAGAACCGACGTGGTGGGCATCTTCCCCAACCGTGACGCCGCCATCCGCCTCATCGGCGCCGTCCTCGCCCCGCTCGTCTCCAGACGCTACATCTCCCTCGAAACCCTCGAACTCGTTCACGACCACACCCTCCCACAACCCGACCCACCCGCCACCAACCCCTCCCGGTCACCGCGTGACATCACATGAACCCTTCACGGAGATCCCCAGTGACACCCCCTCGTCCACCACGTGAAAGCGGCCGCTTCACAGGTCCAGCTTGAGGGTCAGGAGGCGCCAGCCGTCGTCGTACCGCCGGAAAAAGCCCTTTCCAGTCCCCTCGACAACCGCGATCCCGGCGAGCTCCTTGGGGTACCGCCGGAGTTGCCAGCGAAACTCGGCCACGGCGTCGTCCTCCCGCCAGTCGTAATCGAGACGCTCCTCGTCCGTCGGTCCACGGATCCCGGTTACCTCGACTTCGGGAGGACCTGGGGGGACCTTGGCAACCAGGAAATAGTCACCCGAAATCGGATTCACCGGCTCGAGCCCGGAATACCTTCGACGCGCTTCCTCCGCGAGAACCGCGCGCCTGAAGACGAATTGCGGTGGCCCCCACCGGAAGAGTCCACGCCGGACCCCCTCCTCGGCACCCTGATGCCGAACGATAAACCCCTTGCCCAGCATCGTGACTTCTTCGGAGCGTCGGATCAGGCGTTCCGCCCGGCCCCGAGTCAGCGCATGCCCGGCACACGCCCCCACGATCACGCCGGCAACAACTCCGGCGGCGATCACTGCCCCCAACCTCACGCGCAGACGAATGTCACGAACCATGTCCGGCCTCCCTTGCTCTTGTCGCGGCTCGCGAGCCCCTTCAGCCGACCTGGATGCATCCCCTGTGCCACGGCTGGTCCAGGCAACGTAGTGTCCGCCGAGTTGCTCTCACCGGGGAGGAGGCCGGGACCGGTCGGGTACATCACGGCCTCCCGGCGATGGCTGAGGCGCCCAGGGCCCCGGGGCCCCAGGACGACCGTTCGTGCCAACCCACGGCTCCCGTGCGATGGCGGCCAGCGTACTCACCGGGTACTCACGACGAACCGCGGCCGCCAGCACGCTTTCACGTGCCGGCCACGCGGTGGCCGGCTCCCGCCAACCTCCTTGTCGTTTCGAACCACGATCCCTCTCAGCGTTCGCAAACGAGCCACCCGACAGCCTCGCTCGTCATGGGCCCTCGCGCCGCCTCGCGTTCTCTGTCACTGGTGGCATGTACCTTGCTGCACTCCCCGATGAGGTTCGGAAGATGTCGCGTCGGCCAGGCGAAGGAACGATGACCCGAGATACAGCGGAACGGCCACCCGGAAGGCGCGGGGCAGGACAGCGTCCAACAGCGAGGGTCTCCCCGGGGACAGGGTCCCGCAGCGCCGGAGTGCGTTCCCGCGTAGGCCGCATGTCGGTCGGTGTCTCGCCGCGCGGTTTCACGGACGTCGCGGGGCAAGGACGCGCACTCGCTCCTGTCGGCGGGCTCATCCTGGTCGTTGCCGTTGTCTGGGCATGCGGACGGGGATCCGGCCCGACTACTACCCGTACCGTCAACGAGATCGCACCATCACCTAGTCGAGGAAGCGAGATCGTGTTCTCGGAGACGTTCGACACGCTTGAAGGATGGCGTTCCGCCCCCGACTCCCCCCCTGGCGCCGCGTTCCAGGTGCGCGACGGGGTGCTTCAGGTGAGGAGCTACGGCGGGGGTGCGTTCCCGACAGGTCCTCGGATCGTCCACCGCCTGCCTCGACCGATTCGAGCGGACTCCGTTGCGTTCAGTCTTGAGGTCGTCCTCCACACGAGCCAGGGGGGGCGGTCGGGCCGCGCAACTGTTAGACTCCTTGGCGAGGATGGAACGCCCCGCATCACGCTGACGTGGGACCCGATCGGCAGACTGACAGCCTCCGTCGAAGGGGTCGAGGACGCGGTCTTCCGGAACGATCTCCGACACCCGTTCTCCGGAAAGCTCGCACTCCGGCATTCCGGCGGGAGGAGCACCGTTCACCTCAACGACGGCCCCGCTCTCCTCGCCGTTGTCGAACCCGTCAAGGGCCTCCTCCAGTACGTGAAGATCGAGGTCGTGCGGACGAACGAGTTCGATGAACCACCCGATGTCAAGATCGACCTACTCCGCATCCGGCGTGTCTCCGAGCCGGCCTCGGCCACCCTGGGCAGGGCCTGGCCGCTGGAGTCGTCCTCGGACCCCGCACCACTCCTCCGGCGGTGGGCACGGACGCACACCATGAGACGCGCATCGAGCCTCTCGGGCGAGCTACGACGTGCACCACGCATCCGGGAAAGGCCCGGACCAGCCACGAAGTACCTCCAGCTGACAGCTGACATCCAAGACAGGGAGGAAGACCGGTGACACGCGAGCTGACCCCTCAGTCGCCTGCCGAGCCGCGCGTCGAGATCGGCGCATGGTTCTCCGCCGCCTGGGCTGCCCTCGCGCCCGCCTGGCTCGAGGTCGTGCTGGCCGTCCTGGTAGCCGAGGCCACGTTGCTGCTCGCCGCTCTGTTCTGTTACGTCCCGGTGATCGTGGTCTCGGGACCGATCCTGGGTGGAATCTACATCTACCTCGCCAAACGGCTCCTCGGCCTCCCAGCCCAGGTCGGGGACGTATTCCTCGGATTCCGCCACTTCGGACAAACAGTGCTCCTTTCCCTCGCCATCTTCCTCGTTCCCGTCCTGGCGATGGGTTTCCTGCTGCTCCCCGCCTTCCTGGCCCTGCTGGGTTGGAACCCCGCGAGCGCTCACGCGGCAGAGGGGGCCGGGATCGTGAGCGGCCTCGGCTGCCTGGGCTGCGGTGCGTGGCTCCTCTTGATCGCTGCGTACCCCGTGATCGTGGGAACCTTCGCGATCTTTGCCTACCCTCTCGTGCTCTTCCGGAACATGACGGCCGCCCAGGCGCTCCGGGAGAGTTTCCGTCGTACGCGCCAGCACGCGCTGAACTTCTTCCTGTTGCTGCTGTCCACGCTGCTCCTGCTCGTCCTCGCCGAGATCGTCGGAACCATCCTCGCGTGCCTCGGGGCGCTTGTCACGGTTCCCTTCGCCACCGCCCTGGTACTCACGATGCATCTCCTCGCGTTCCGGGAGTTCGTCGGCCTCACCGCGGCGGACCTCGAACCGTACTCGTGAACCCGCGACGACGCTCTCCCGCGCTCCCCAGGCGACGGGCCCACGTGCACCTCCGGATGCTCGTGCTGCTCGCGCTCCTGCTCCCCGCGGCGGTGGACGCCACCCGGGAGCCGCGCCGGCAGCTCGGGACCCGGCTCGCCCTGTGGGGCCTCCGTGTGTACCACATCGCGGTGTCCCCGGAGCTCCGGCTCCTCGGTGTCCGTTGTCGCTTCAGGCCCAGCTGCAGTCGGTACGCGCGCGACGTCGTTGCGGAGTGGGGTCTGGCACGCGGGCTCCCGATCGTTGTGCGACGGCTCCTGCGCTGCGGGCCCTGGACCGCTGTCGGGACGCTCGACCCGCCACCGAGACGCGGTACCTCCCGCGGGCCATCGTCCCCGGCAGCCGATGACACGCCGATGGCATCCGAAGGGAGGTTCCCATGAGGTTCGGCGCACTGCGAGCGATGAGTGGTATCTATCGCCTCTTCGCCCTCCTGGTTCTCCTGAGCGCGGTACTTTCCGGCGTCCTGACGGTGGCCGGCGGCACGGCGATTGGCGGCCGGCTGGGGCTCTCCGGAGGACTGCTCGGTGCGATGATCGCGGTGTTGATCGGCGCCCTTGTGGCTCTCTGGCTCCTCGCCCTCGCCGACGCGATCACAGTTCTCCTCTCAATCGAGGAACACACGCGCCTGACGGCCGAGCTCTTGCAGGAGCACGCCCTGGCACCCGATCCGGCGCCTTCCGTCCGACGGACAGCCGCCGTGCCGACCGAGGAGTAGCCTCACCTTCGGCGGCACCAGGCCAGTGCGTCCCTTCCAGCCGCCCGTGGTCGTGCCGCGTCGTCCCCGGGGGCTCCCGCTCGCTGTCTCGCCACACCGCGGCGATGATCTGTCCGGCCGCATGCGATCGCCGACGCGCCGGCAGGCCCTCGAGCTCGACGGCGCCGCGCGCGAGCGATGGGGTATCGTCGAGCGCCTCCGTGCCCGCCGCCGCAACGCGGGCCGCCCGTCAGGGCCGATTTCCCGGGCCTGACCATGCCGTCGCCGGCAACGGCGTGGTCGGGCGCCGCCAAGGCGCTTGCCACGATCCCGACGGCCGGTGCCGGAAAAGACCGGGCCTTGTTCGGTTCCAGCGTCGCGGCGACCGCCCGGCGGCTGGCAACGGAATTGCTGAACAACGAGGCAGGAGGTGTGCCATGAAGCAACGGAAGCCAGCGTCGTCTACGATTCTCGGGAGCTCCGCCTGGCTGGTGACCCTGGCGGTGTCGGCGAACCTGCTCATCCTCTCGGGGTGCTTCACCACAACCACCGAGTCTCCCGTGGAGCTCTACACACCGAAATTCGATTTCACCCCGCCGACTCAGGCGCCCCCGCGTTCGGCCGGCGTCACCTTTGTCGTGGTGGGCTCAGAGGTGTCGGGTCCGCCAATCGACCTCTTCCAGAGATTCGCTTCGAACCTCCCCGGCGATTTCCAGGAGATGCTGGTGGCGCGTGGGTTCGCCGTGCGCGGCCCCTTCGCCGCCTACGACGAGGTGACCTTCCCCGACAAGAAGAACTCGGACTTGGTCCTGACCCCGAGGATCACCTTCGCGGCGGACACTTCCGGCGTACGCTGGAAGTACGTGTTCGAACTCTTCACCCCCGGGGACCTGAAGACCTACACCCCCGTGGGACCGGTGGTGTTCTCCGGGCGGCTCGACCTCGTGGTATCGGAGAGCCTGTCCAACGAGAGGATGTGGAGCAAGAGCGTGACGATCCCCCCGATCCGGGTCGAGTTGACAGGCGGCGCCAGGTTCCAGGCGACCCACACCCCGACGGAGGTGCCACTTGATCAGATCCTCGAGAACGACCCCGCGTTCCGCGCCGATCTCGCTCGTCAGCTCGACGAGATCTATCAGCGCACCCTCGAGAAAGCCTGGACCTTCCTCGACCCCGAGGAGATGCGGGGCGTGAAGCGGCAGAGCCTCGAGATCCGCGAGCGGAAGGTGTACGAGTGACGCGGCGAGCCCGCTCGCGGCGTACGAACCCATGGCGTCACGGATCAGGGTGAATCGGCCGGCGACGGCCACCGTGAGGGTAGCGGCCCTCTCGACGGGGTGTCATTCCCCTTACGGCGGCCGGGCGGCATGCGAGCCGCGGGCGAAATCGCGGACATGTGTTCCGCGCCGCCCGAATGGCAGACGTCTCGCCGCCGCGGCGGCGATCAGCGGACTGCTCGCAGCGTCGGTCGTCAGCGCCTCCGGCCCCCCTCCGTCGAAGATACGGGTGAACCCCCGTCTGGTCGCGGCCGTCGTCGCCGCACCATCCTTTGCCGAGCCGGTGGAGGCCTGCCTGAGGCGAGGTGGTTCGGGCGCATGGGATCTCGCCACTCGCCTGGTGGATCCCGATACCGGCACTGACTTCCGCGACCCTCTCGTCGCGGCACTCGCCACCGAGGAGCTCCTGTCGTGTCGCGAGGACGCCCGTAGCGCGCTCCTTCACATCGCACCCACACCCAAATTCCTGGAGCTTGCCGAGCGAGCCGGGACACGGAACTGGGACCGGATCTGCATCCCCGTAGCGCGGCGCGAGTGGCGCGGCGCCACCGGGCTGCGTCAGTGGCGCACGGCAGGCAACCTCGGCCCGCGTCGCACCGTTGCCGTCACCTTCCGTTACATGCTGCAACCACTCTTCGGTTCGTTCCGCCCCGTTGCGCCGTTCAGCGGAACAGCAGTGCTCGCAGAGGATCCGACCGGGGGCGGGTGGAACCCGGTGGACGTGAACCTTAGCGACGGAGGGCTGCTCTCGCTGGCACGGTCGCTGCCCCGTCCCGCACGGCTTCCCTGCCAGCGGAAGCGTGCACAGACACCAACCAAGAGGAACCCGACCCCCACACCCTCCGATCCGATGGTTCGGCTGGTGGCGAGGTTCGTCGCACCGGCGCCGTTCCCCGTCCGTCGCCGCACCTTCCCCGCCTCCAGGGAGGCAGCGTGGCGGGCGGCCGTGCGGGCGGTGCGGGGAGCGCACCGGTGGCTCGACACCGACCTCGAGGTCCACCGGTCCTCGGAAGCCGAAGGATGGATCGTCACCAGGGTAGCCGTGCTCCGGGGCTGGGCCGTGGACCTCAAGGAGCAGGCGTTCGTGCTGATCGCGCGTGAAGGAGACAACGCCGCGACGGTGGCCGCGCTGGTCGCCGGGTACTCGCGCGAGACCAGCGCCGGGCACGAAGCGTGGAAGGCATGGGAACGGCGACGATCAGCCGAGGCAGCCGAAGCTCTCCTGGACGAGGTGGCGCGGCAGCTGGAGATCGCGGAGCTCGTGGAATGGGAGCCCACAGCGGAGGCGAGAGATCTCGCCGGCTACTGGCGGGGACGCATGGTCGAGCTGCAGCCTCTGCTGGTGCTCGATGCCGTGCTGGAGCTCCCCGAGCCGAGAGATCCGTCCAGCGCCCGCTTCCCAGCGTCGGCGGAGCTCTCGCTGGGAGCTCCTCCCTGCCGTTTCGACCTGGCCCCCGCCGCGAACTCCGGAACCATGCAGCTCTACCGAGGCGAACGCCGGAGGCAGCACTCGCGGGTATGCCGTCGCCTGCCGCGCAGGATCGAGCTGGAGGTGTACCCGATCCGCGATGGACGAGTCGGGGTCCAGGTCCGCCGGCCGGGGAGCTCGATCGTGCTCCTTTCCGGGAGGTTCGCCCGTGCCCGCGGGCGATAGGCCTCCCATGTCTCTCGGTCCCCCCCGACGATCCAATCAAGGCAGCTCGTCCTCGAGGCCCAGGCGTCGCATCTTGAGCAACAGCCCGTACCGAGAGAGGCCGAGCAGCTTCGCCGCCCGCGTCCGGTTCCCGCCGGTCTCTCGCAGCGCAGCCAGGATCAGGTCCCGCTCCAGCGCCCGGATTCTCGGCTCCAGCGCGAACGGGGACGGCGATGTGCCTGACCGTGTGCACGGCACCGGATCCGGGAGCAGGTCGGAGGTGATCAGGCCGTCCTGGGGGCAGAGGTGCACGAGGCGGTACACCTCGTGGCGGAGCTGCCGTACGTTTCCCGGCCAGGAGCGCGCCACAAGCGCCTCGAGCGCACGGACACTCACTCCCCGGACCCGCCGTCCGGTCTCGGCGGCCGCCTCCTCGACGAACCGCTGGACAAGCAGGGGGATATCGCCGGGGCGTTCGCGCAAAGGTGGGATGCGAAGCACGCACCCTGCGAGCCGGTAGTACAGGTCTCGCCGCAATCGACCGCTCTCGAGGCACGAGTCGAGGTCCGCGTTGGTGGCGCTCACCAGTCGAACGTCCACGGGCACCGGCCGACGCCCGCCAACGGGGTAGACCTGCCGCTCCTCCAGCGCCCGCAGCAGCTTGGCCTGGAGACCCACGGGCATCTCCCCGATCTCGTCGAGGAAGAGCACCCCGCCCGAGGCGATCACCATCTTTCCGGGGCGCGCCGCCACGCCCGTGGCCACCCGGTCCTCGATCCCGAACAGCTCCGATTCAAGCAGCTCTGCCGGGATCGCTGCACAGTTCACCGCCACGAAGGGGCCGTGTCGCCGCGGTGACGAGAGATGGATGGTGCGAGCGATCGCCTCCTTCCCGACGCCCGTCTCTCCGGTGAGCAGGATGGGAAGCTCGCCCGAGACGAACCGCTCGAGCTCGAGATAGAGCTCACGCATCGCCGCCGAGTGGCAGACGACGTAGCCCTTCGGAAACGAGAGCCGCGAAGCGGGTGCACCTCCCGCCCCGATCCGATCCCCGCAGTCACACCCCCCTTCCGGCAGCGCCAGCGCCATCTCGGCGAGCAGGGTGCCCGCCTCCCGCGCGCCGCACCGGGGAGCGAGGGCCACCACCGTTCGCGGAGGCCCATCCTGGGTCGCCCAACCGACCACCAGCCCAGATCCGTGCCCGGGACGGACCATTCTCCATCCCGACAGCTCGCCAGGTCCCACCGTTTCGAAGACCTCGCGCACGCGCGCCGCCACCCGTCCCGGGGTCACCACCTCGCCCGCGAGCCCGCGGATCCCGACGGACCCCTCCCGATCCCACGACAGCACCATGATCCCGGCGGCTCCCAGCGCCTCCCGGACCCGCTCCAGCGCCCGGACCAGCGGCTCACCCTCTGCGCACGCTCCCGTCGAGACCCACTCGCGCAGCACCCCGAGCCATGCCCCGGGCACCCGGTCCTCGCCGTCGCGCGTCTCCCGCTCCTCCGCGCGACCTCCCCGGGGAAGGGACTCGATCCGCTGCGGGATCTCGACCGACAACGCCACCTCGCAGTCCTCCGGGTCGAGCTCCACCACCACCAGGAGCGATGAGCCCACGACCAGGCTGTCCCCGGGGGAGAGCTTCGCCTCGGTCACGCGGATCCCGTTGACGAACGTCCCGTTGGTGGAACCCAGGTCGAGCACGCGCAGCCCATCCTCGTCGACGGTGAGCTCCGCGTGGTACCGGGAAACATCATGGCCCTCGACGATCACCTCGCAGTCGGGAGCCCGACCAAGACGACTGACGCCCGGGCGCAGTTGGTAGCGCCGTCGGCCACCGTCGTGGTGGAGCTCCAGTCCCAGCACGGTCACCCTCCTGGATCGCGCTCACCGCGCAGCAATCGTACCAAGGACGACGCTCTGGGTCCCGTATCCGGTCCGCAGCCCCCGCAGACCCTCCGCCAACGCGGTTGGCAGCGCGAGCAAGCCCAGTTGCCGACGCTGCCGCTCAGTCCATCGTCCGGACGGAGAACGAGGACATCCGCGCTCGCCGCGCGGCCAGCGCGCCGAGTGCGCCCAGACCGAGCGCGAGGAGCGTCTGGAACGCGCAGCCCAGAACGAACCCGACGGCGAAGACCACGGGGGACGGGTGCCTCAATCCCAGCGCAGCTTCGAGGCTGTTGCGGAGCGAATAGTACTGGATCACGGCGTACGTGCCGCCCACCACCATGGCCGGGGCGGCGACCGCGAACGCCCCCGCCGCCGCGGCGAGCCAGCGTACCTCGCCCGCCGGGCGGCTCGTCTCGCCGAGCTCCGTCGCCACGCGCCACCCCACGCCCACCGGCACCGCCAAGGCGAGCAGCGCCAGCGCGCCGAGGAGCAGCAGCGCCAACGTGATCTGTTCGGCCGACGGACCGAGCAGCCGGGGCCTCGTGATCCAGCCGGACATGGCGATGGAGGCCATCCAGACCAGGGCCACGAGCAACGCCCCGAGCCCACCGTTGATGAGGACGACCCGTGCCTCGCGTTCCATGGAATACCTCCTTCCGCCGCATCCCCACCCGCCGCGGTGTACCCCCACCCCCGAGCGAACACCCGTATCCCGGTGTGCCCACTCGGGGGGCGACCACTGGTAGGCACTGCACGTCCCGTGCCAGCTGGTAGGGCCGAGCTCAGCCGGAGAGGGGAGGCCGGGTTGGGGCTCCGGTCAGCGCCTCGCGCACGAGGCGCGCCGGAAGGTGGCCGGGACGGAGGCGGGGGGTGAGGTCGCGCGCGAGCCGCCGCGCCCGGTCCAGCCGTCCGGTGCGGGCGAGCGCCAGCACCCTGCAGGCGGCGACGAGGCGCCGGACCTGGTCCGCACGGAAGTCGTGGAGGGCGCGGGCCGCGGTGAGCTCCTCGGCCCGGTCCAGGTCCGCGAGCGCACCCGCGGGATCGCCGGTGGCGAGGCGCGCCATGGCGCGGGCCACGAGGATCTCGCCGGCGGCCTCCGGATTCCGCCGCAGGGACGCGGTCATCCGGTCCACGTCCCGGCGGGAGCTGCGGCCCAGCCGCCAGCGGACGAGGCATGCCACCGCATCCGCGGCGGGCGCGAGATCGTGGGAGCGGACTTCGCCGTCGCCCGGGCCGGCCTCGTCCCACCACAGCCGCGCCCGCGCCCACGCCGCCCCGCGGAGCTCGGCCCTGGCCGCGAAATCGGGCGACAGCGGGATCGCATCGCGAAGCAGCGCCGCGTCCCCGAGCTCGATGGCGATGCGCCGCAGCAGCTCCGGCGCACGGGTGACCCCGGCGGGGCTCCTCCCCTCCGCCGCGAGCTCCCGCAGCGCGGCCTCGGCCCGCCGGAAACGACCGGAAAGCGCCTCGAGGTGCGCGAGCTCGAGGCCCACCCCGCCGAACCCCGTCTCCCGCCACGCCCTGGCGAGCAGGTCCGCGCCGCGCCCCGGCTCTCCCGCCGCCGCGAGCACCCGCGCCGCCGTGAGGTCGAGCACCGCGCGCAGCGGCGGCTCGCGCACCAGCGCCGCGAACCGCGTCGCCATCCGCGGCCGGAACCGCTCCGCCGCCTCCCGGTTGCCGGAAAACCCCGTGACACGGACCGCTGCCACGCTCCCGAGGAATCGCATCCTGAGGTCGGCGAGATCCCGGCCCGCGTTGGGGCCGGGCACGGGGTTGCCCCACCGGTCCACCGCCCACCGGTGCGTCCGAACCTCCAGGCGCAGGGACCCGTCCGGCTGCACCCGGAAGCCCGCCTCGCCGGTCGCGGGCCCCGGCCAGCACTCGCCGAGGGGGGTGTACCACGAGAGGTCCGCCCCCTCGCACGCGGCCGCACCCGGAACGCCGGTTCTCCCGGCCGCGGGCGCCGGCCGGTCCGGAGGCGGCAGCACCAGCTCGCCCACCGTCTCGAACGACCCGAGCTCGCCGTTGAACGCCAGGAACCTGAGGCGCGGGGGGCTCGAGCCCGGGACCGAGGCGACGTCGAAGATCCAGCCGCCCGTGTGCTCCAGCGCCTCGACCCACCGGTGGGCCCGCGGCCAGTACACGAACAGATAGGCCGGGGCCATGACGCGGTGGTGGGCCGTGACCACCACCTCGTCGGTGCCGTCGCCGTCCAGGTCGAGCGGGGTCACGGAGGGGACCAGCAGCGGCGGCGGAAGGCCTGCCCGCGCTCCCACCCGATCCTCGGGAAACAGCTGGGTGACCGCCCGCCCCCGCCCGTCCAGGACGACCACGGAGGAGGGGCCGGGCGCCTCTTCCCTGACGCCTCCGCTCACCGACGGCGCGCTCACCGCTGCGAACCCCTCACCGCCCCCGGGGACGAAACGACCCCGCACCACCTCGCGGACGGGTGAGGGGCAGACGTACGCCCACAGCCGCCGGCCGCGCGCGTCCAGCGCCTCCACCGTGCGGCCGGAGTACCGCACCGTCCGGACGGGGGAAGGCTGCCGGTACAGCAGGCCGACAATACCGGCGCCCGTCGCGGCGGCGGCCACCGCCGCCGCCGCGGCCACGGCCAGCCGGCGCACCACACGACGCGATCGGGAAACGGACCGCCGCCGGAACGCCGCGAGCGCCTCGCCGGCGTCGGGCCAGCGGTCGGCCGGGGCCTTCTCCAGAAGCCGGAGCACGAACCGGGCCAGCCAGCGCGGGGTCCCGGGCCGGCGGACCCTCGGATCCTCAGGGGGCCGGCGCAGGTGGAGGTCCGCCACCTCGAAGTCCGTGGCGCCCTCGAACGGAGGCCGCCCGGTGAGCAGCTCGTGGAGCGTCGCCCCGAGGGAGTAGAGATCGGACGCCGGGCGCGGCGCCTCGCCCCGCAGCCGCTCCGGGCTCATGTAGAGCGGGGTGCCGACGTTGCCCCGCGTCAGCGTCTCCCCCGGCGGCCGGTCCTGCGCCAGCGCCAGCCCGAGGTCCCCGAGCGCCACCGTGCCGTCCGCCCGCACCAGGATGTTCGAGGGCTTGACGTCGCGGTGCACGACCTGCCGGTCGTGCAGGTAGGCCAGGGCGTCGAGCACCTGCTCCGCGATCTCCACCACCCGCTCCACCGGCAGCGGTCCCCCATCCAGGAGCCGGGCCAGCGAACCTCGCTCGCACCACTCCATGGTGATGCCCAGCCGGCCATCCTCGCTGTGCAGCACCTCGTAGACCCGCACCAGGTGGGCGTGCCTGAGGGTGCGGCCGAGCAGCGCCTCGCGGCGGATCCGCCGGTGCTCGGCCGGCCCCAGCGACGCCGAGAACAGCTTCAGCGCCACCAGCTGGCCCAGCTCGCGGTCCTCCACCAGCCACACCTCGGCCTGGCCCCCGCGGCCCAGCGGGCGCACCACCCGCCAGCGCCCGGGCAGCACGGGGGGAACGCCCACCGCAGGCAACGGAGCGCCGATCGCGGTGGGATCGTCACCGTCCGATCCGCCGGGTTCCCCGCCGCCGGAGCCGGGATCGGCCGCGTCTCCCGGCGCCTCCGACGCCCGCCGCCATGGCCAACGCGGAATCATGGAAGGCTCCGGGCCATTCTAACCTGGCACGCACGCACACCACGTGCTGCAGCGTGGCGGAGGGCTCTGCAGCGGCGGGGGGCACCCCGCGGAGCCGTGGCCTGCACCCTGGTCAGCCCTTGACCACACCCAGCGGGCGCAGGCGGGCCACGGCGCGGGCGATCCCGGCCCGTTCCAGCGCCTCCACGACGTGGGAGACGTCCTTGTACGCCTCCGGCATCTCCTCGGCCACCGTGCGCCTCGAGTGGGCGTGGAGCGTCACGCCCCGGCCCGCCATCTCGTCGAAGATGTTCCGGCCCCTCGCGGCCTTCAGGGCGGCATGGCGCGAGAGGCGGCGCCCGGCCCCGTGCGCCGAGGAGCCCCAGGCCAGCTCCATCCCCCGCCCGAGACCCACGCACACGTAGCTCGCCCGACCCATGTCGCCCGGGATCAGCACCGGCTGCCCCACCTCCCGGTACGCCTCGGGCAGCTCGGGGTGCCCGGCGGGAAACGCGCGGGTGGCGCCCTTGCGATGCACCAGCACCCGCACCCGCCGCCCCTCGTGCTCGTGCTCCTCCTCCTTGGCGATGTTGTGGGCGACGTCCCACACCAGACGGAACCCGAGCTCGTCGCGCCCCTTCCGGAACACCTTCCGGAACGCCCGCTCGGTGAGCGCCATCATGATCTGCCGGTTGGCCCAGGCGTAGTTGGCGGCGGCGCGCATCCCCGCGAGGTAGGCGCGTCCCTCGGGACTCGTGACGGGAACCGAGACGAGCTGCGGGTCGGGCAGCTCGATCCCGTGCCGCCGCGCCGCCCGGTGCATCACCTTGAGCGCGTCGTCGCACACCTGGTAGCCGAGCCCACGCGAGCCCGAGTGCAGCATCACCACCAGCTGGCCCGGGAAGAGCCCGAACGCCTCGGCGGCGTCGGGGTGCAGCACCTCCTCCACAACCTGGAGCTCGATGAAGTGGTTGCCCGAGCCCACCGTCCCCAGCTGGCCCGTCCCGCGCTCCCTGGCGCGCTCCGACACCGCGGCGGGGTCGGCCCCGGGGAGCCTGCCCCCCGACTCGGTGTGCTCGAGGTCCTCCGGCTCCCCGAACCCCTGCTCCACCGCCCACGCCGCCCCCTCCCGGAGCACCCGGTCGAGCTCCGCCCGCGAGAGCGTGCGGATCGCGTCCGAGGAGCCGAGCCCGGCGGGGACGGTGCGGCCGATCTCCTCCACCAGCCGTTGCACCCGGTCGCCGAGGTCGGCGGCCTCGAGGTCGGTGCGCACCAGGCGCACCCCGCAGTTGATGTCGTACCCCACCCCGCCGGGCGAGACGATCCCCTCCTCGAGGTCGAAGGCCGCCACGCCCCCGATGGGGAACCCGTACCCCTGGTGGATGTCCGGCATCGCCAGCGAGGCGCCCACCAGGCCCGGCAGGGCGGCGACCCGGCACGCCTGCCGGAGCGCGTCGTCGCGGACGATGTCGGGCAGCATCCGCCGGGTGACGAACACCCGCGCCGGCGCGCGCATCGCCCCGTGCGGCTCGATCTCCAGCACCCCCGGCGCGATCTCCCGCGGCTCGGGTCCCGTGTACCCCATCGTCGTCCCTCCCCGGACAACGTCGCCCACGCCCCGCCGGGTGTCAAGCGCACCCACGGCGCACGGGACGAACACTGTCCCCATCTCGTGAGTGCGGACCGTCCCCATCTCGGGGTGTCCGGAAGGCGGCTCTCGCGGAGCCAGGTCGCGCCGGCGCCATGGCGACGCGGGGCGGGGCGGACGAGGCGGCTCCTGGCCCGCTCCGCACGCGACCCCGACGAGGCAGGCGGGCGCTCGCTCCTCGCGGCCGTGGTGGCGCCACGCCCCGGCACCGCGACCGGCCCGGGGAGGCGGCGCCGTCCGGTCCGGTCCCGCGGGGCAACCCCTGTCCGCGGGGAGCGTCCCCATCCCGGCGGGGAGCCGGCGGCGGGGGTGGGACCCGCCGCCGGCCGGGGACTCACCAGGGGCAGCCGTTCAGGACCTGCTGCTCGTACCGGCAGCGGTCGTGGGTGCCCAGGAACAGGCCGCCGCTGCCGGTGTCGAGCTCGGTGATGGGCACCCCGTGAGCGCGGCGGTAGGCGATGGTGGATCCGGGGTACCGCTCGTCCACGTAGCCGTTGCAGATGGGATCGTTGGTCCCGCAGTAGTGGTGGACCGGACGCTGGCTCGCCGGCCGGCCGGTGATGGGCGAGGTCTTGGCGGTGAACGCCGAGTTGGGCAGGAACTTGGGCGCGGCGTAGGTGTACAGCTCCCGGCCCACGCCCAGGTTGTAGAGCACCAGGGCGTCCGCGGCCCCCAGGCTGTGGCCGTGAAGGACGATCCGGTCCTCGAGATTGTTGGTCGTGGCCCAGGTGTAGATCCGCTCGAGCAGCGGGTGGAGCGACCCCTGACCCGCGAGCACCATCTCGTCCGCGAGGTAGTCGGCGACGTACCGCGACTCGAGCTCCCAGGTGGTGTTGAACCCGGTGATGGTCACCACCCAGGTGTCGCCGAACCGCGCCGCCTTCGCCCGTCCGGGGACCACCCCGTTGGCGGCCGCGAACACGATGCACTCCTCCGCACCGGGCCAGCACTGGGGACCGCTGCCGCCGCCGAGGCCCTGCTCGAGCAGCGCCCGGCGGTCGGCACCGGGGGGCGGCGCGGGAACGTTGTAGACGATGTTCTGGTAGACGTCGCCGCTCGCGACGCTCTCCCACGGATCGCCGGCCCCCACCTTCCGCTTGCCGGTGGGGATCCCCACCGCCCAGCCGGAATAGAAATCGTCGGTGGCGGTGGGGTCCTGGGCGGGCAGGAAGAAGTAGCCGTCGGGGTAGTGCTCCCCCGGCCACAGCACCCGCCCGCCGGGCCCGTTCCAGATCACGTCCCAGTCGTGGAGGGAGCAGGAAGGCGAGCACCGCTTCACCCCCGCGAGCGAGATGATCCCGTACCGGTCGGCGATCCCGAGGAAGGTGCACGCCGTGCCGCCGGCCGGACACGACCAGCCCCAGGTGCATCCGGGAAAGTACTCGCAGTACGCGTAGCAGGCATCGGCGCCACCAAGGTTCCGGCAGCCGGCGGGGTAGTACGGCAGCCCCCACGGTCCGAACGACGCGCGCCAGTGACGGGGGCACCGGTGGCGCCTCAAGCGGGTTGCACCCGTAGCAGGGGTAGGTGCAGTCCCAGGCGCCGGCGCCGTAGTAGACCGTGTACGACACGCCCCCGCAGCGCAGGGTGTGGCTGCTGCACCAATCCAGGAAGCCGTTGCACCGGATCCACTCGGCGCGGGTCTCCCGGGCGGGCGGGCCACCCCGGCCGTGGTTCCAGACCCGGTCAGGCGCCCCGTCCCACGCCTTGGCGAAGAACGACCAGTTCTCCAGCACGTGGGCGATGTAGGGCGTGAGCGTCCCCGCCACCATGTCGAAGGCGCAGGGGGTGGCGAAGTCGAGCCCGATCCGGTCGGAGGGCCCCACGGTCACGGTCTGCGCGCCCGTGAAGGAGCAGCCGCTCTTCGCCGCCGACACGGCGTAGCGGCCCGGCGGCACCCACAGCGTGTAGCTGCCGTCGCCCGAGCTGGTGGTGGTGTAGCGGATCCCCTGTGGCCAGTCCTGCTTGGTGGCGGTGACGGTGACCCCGCCCACGTACACCGTGCCCGAGATCCGGTGGGCGCGCGGCCGCGGGCGCTCGACCCACCCCGAGCCGTTCCACTGCCAGATCCGGCCGTCGGTGGTGATCCTCCACACCTGGCTGCTGCTTCCCACTGACACCTCACGGGCGCCCGCCCCGGGCATCCGGGTCCAGCCGGAGCCGTTCCAGCGGTAGACGCGGCCCCCATCGTTCACCCCCCATTCCTCCATCTCCGTGGCGTTGGCCGCGATCTCCACCTGGTTGAGTGCCCCGGTGGTCTGCACCCACCGCGAGCCGTTCCAGTAGTAGACCCGGTCCGAGGTGTCGGTTCCCACCACGTACCGTCCCACCGAGATCTGCTTGAGGGAACCCGGACGCCGCACCCAGCCCGAGCCGTCCCACTGGTACACGTCGTGGTTGTTGCCAATCATCCACATCTGGCCGTTGGCCGCCACGTCGATGTCGGTGCCAGAACCCGGAAGAAGGGTCCAGGTGGTGCCGTCCCACGTTCTGAGCCTCCCGTTCCGTTTACGAAGAGCGCCCAGCGTCCGGGAGGCAGCGGAAACGTTGGTTGTGTTGCGGCCGCGGGCGAACGCCCAGCCCGAGCCCGTCCACCGCCACACGTGACGGAGCACCCCGCCGGTGGCCACCAGCACCGTGCCGTCGGCACCCACGTCGATGGATACCGCGGGCAGGAGGGTGCCGCCCTGCACCGTGGTGGCGGCCTTCACCCCCGTGTCCGCGCCCGCGGCGGGCATCTCCGGGGCCAGGTGGGGCAGCAGCTCCAGCGGCTCCTCCGCCCGCCCCGCGAAGGCCACCACGGGGCGGCGCAGGAAGTCCGGCTCCATCCCGGAGAGCGCCACCGCCGCGGCCCGGGCCACGGTGCCGTCCAGCGCGATCCGCTCCGGGACCACGGCCGGACGCGCCGCGGCCCCGGCCGCGGAGGCCTCGCGCTCGTCTGCCTCACCCTCTCCGGGACCCGCGCCGGGGAGGAGCCGCCGGAGCTCCGGGGTGCGGCCGCGCGCGCGGACCACGCCCCGGTCGTCGGCCACCACCAGATCGCGGACCCCGTCGAGGTGCTCGAGCAGCGTCCCGCCGGGGACGGACGGGTCGATCACCTCCGCCAGCCCGTCACCGCTCTCGAGCAGGATCCCCTTCCGGATCCAGCGCAGCCGGGCCACCTCCCCCAGCCCGTGGGTGAGCGGCTCGAGCTCGAGGCGGTCGCCGGGGGCGGCCAGAGGCGCCGAGACCTCCACCGTGCCGTCGGCGCGCACCACCGCCAGCCGCAGCCCGAAGAACGGCGTTCCCAGCGGCGAGGGGCCCACGGTGGCGTCGAACGCCGCCACCCCGTCGAGGAGCACCGCGGGCTCGCCGAACTCGCCCCACCGCCCGGCACGGGCGGCGAGGAGCCGGTCCGGCCGATCCTCTTTCCGGAACACCACCCAGCCCGGGAGGAGCCGGAACTCCCGCACTCCGGTTGCGATCTCCTGGAACGCGTCTCCCTGCGGCCACGACCCCCGGTACACCACCAGCCGGCCGTCGTGGCCCAGCAGCGCCAGCCAGCCGGGCCGCACCTGGAACGCCCGCACCCCGCGGGCCACCACGTCCACGGGTCCGCCCACCGTGACCCCGAACCGGCCGTCACGGTACAGCACCCCGAGCCAGTCGCGGCTGAGCTGGAACGCGGCCACGTCCCGCGCCACCTTCACCAGCGGGGTGTCCAGCGGCCCGGTGGCGTACCACAGGGTACCGTCGCGCCCGAGCACCGCCACGCTCCAGTCCAGCAGCTGGAATGCGGCCACGTCCCGGGCCAGCACCACCCAGCGGCTGCCCGGCCCCTCGAGCATCCGGACCCGGAGCACCCCGTCCTCGCCCAGCGCACCCAGCCGGTTGCCCCACTGGGGCCGCTCCACCCAGCCCTCCCGCCAGGTGCCGGCGGGATCGTCCGTTCCCCCGGCCGGCTCCTGCGGCACGGCGGCCACCGCTGCGGCGGCCACCACCGCCACCACGACCACTCCCCACCACCTGCGCATGCTCCACCTCCCTTCCGTCGTCCCTCCTTGGCTCCCTGTCTCCAGGATTTCGGGATCGGCCGGCGCGTGCCTCCCCCAAACGGGGGAGGCGGCCCCCGGGCGGTGTGGCATACTGCGCGCACGGACCGGGAGGGCGAGGGGATTCCGCGATGGAGGAGGGCCAGGACGATGCGGTACGGCGTGGGCGTTCTCGCACTGATGACGATGGCGATGGCGGCGGGCCCGGCCGCGGCCGGGGCGCCGGTGCGGGTGCGGTCGTTCCTCGACGGGGCCGACCTCACCGCGGTCACCCGGGTGGAGCCGGTGGACGGGGCCACCACCGCGGCGGCCCGGCGCGGCGGCGAGGAGGACGGATGGACGCCGGAGCCGCGTCGGCTGGCGGCGCCCGGCCACCTCCCGCTGGTGACCCGGCTTCCCGTGGGCGAGCTGGCGGCGCGGGTGACGGTGTGGCTCGACCCGCTGCCCGAGCTGGCGGCGGCCCAGGAACAGCGGGTGCGTGAGCGGGTGCCCGGCGGGTTCGGGGCGCTCTACGGCTGGGTGTACGACCGGGCGAGCGGGCGGCCGCTGGAGGGGGCCGTGGTGGCCCTCGAGGGTACCGGGGTGTCGGTGCGCACCGGGGCCGACGGGGGCTACCTGCTGCTCTACCCGCTGGGTCCCGAGGGTCCCGACGGGCTGCCTCCCGCCGACACCCTCACCATCCGCGCCCCCGGACACCGGACGTTGGAGGTGCACGGGGTGCTCCTGCTCGACGCGCTGCAGCGGCGGATCGAGGACCTCACGCCGGGACGCGGTCGCAGGGTGGTGGACGAGACCCCCGAGGCGCTGCGGCCGGAGCGGCAGGGCGAGCACCAGACGGCACCCGCCCCCGACGAGGGCCGGCGTCCGCCGGAGGGCCCGGCGGTGCCGCCGCTGCCGGCCGGGCTCGCGGCCCGGCTCGGGGTGCGGGCGGCGACGCTGGCGCCGGTCCTGGCGCCGCCGTCCACGATCCGGGTGGGGACCTCCTGCCGCGGGACCCGCTGCGACGCGGTGTCGGTGATGAGCCTGGAGAGCTACGTGGCCGCGGGGCTCGACGAGGAGTGGATCGCCTCCTGGGGCCAGCACGCGCTGCGGGCCGGGGCGGTGGCGTACCGCTCCTACGGTGCCTGGTACGTGGCCCACCCGCTCTCGAGCCGGTACGACATCTGCAGCACCACCTCCTGCCAGGTGTTCGCCCCCGACGTGGTGACCGCCACCCGGACCGCCGGCAACGCCACCGCCGGGTTCCTGCTGGAGCGGGGCGGTGCCGTGTTCCGGGCCGAGTTCTCGGCCGAGAACAACTCGTGGAACGACCCGTACGACGGCCTCCGGTGCGTCAACTCCGACCTCTCCTGCGGCGACGGCCGGGCGGGCTCCCCGGCCGCCGGCTGGCCCTGCCTCGACGACCCGGTGTGTGCGGGCCACGGCTGCTTCGGGCACGGGCGGGGGATGTGCCAGTGGGGCACCTCGCGCTGGGCGGCACGGGGGAAGCTGTGGCGGTGGATCGCCGACCACTACTACAACGCGGGCGGTGCGGGCAGCGGCCAGCGGACGGCGGTGCTCGCGTCGCCGGTGCGGCTGGACGGGTTCTCGCCGGTGCCGGCCACGGTGGCCCCCGGCGGGACGTTCGCCATCCGGGTGGACGCCACCGACCTCGCCGGCCTCGGCCACGACCGGATCCTGGTGGGGGCGAGCCTGCGCGGCGCCGGCGGCGGCTGGATCTCGGATCCGCCCCACGACGCCACGGTCTCGCTCGTTCCGGGGAGCAACACGGTGAGCCGCCAGTTCACGGTTCCCGCGGGGGCCGCCCCCGGCGTGTACGACCTGGCGGTGAGCCTCTTCCTCGACGTGAACGAGGACGGGGCGATCTCGGGCGACGACCTGGTACTGGGGTTCGCCATCCACCAGGGTGCGGTGACGGTGGCCGCCGCGGCCCGGGACGTCCTGGACGACGGCGACTTCGAGGGCGGCAGGTACGGCTCGCCGGGGTACGGCAGCTCCGGCACCGCGGGGCCGTGGCGGTGGACCTCGAGCGGCGGCATCGACCCCATCACCCAGGACGCGGGCAAGGCCCGCGGCGGCTCGTGGCTGGCCTGGCTCAACGGGTACGGGCAGTGGGAGACCGACACCGTGGAGCAGACGGTGACGCTGCCCTCCGGGGCCGGATCCGCCACCCTGGTGGTGCACGTGCGGGTGGTCACCGCCGAGACCACCACCCGGACCGCGTACGACACCCTCAAGGTGCAGGTGGTGGACGGGTCGGGAGCCGCCACCACCCTGACCACGGTGTCGAACCTCGACGCCTCCTCCGGGTACCGCGAGCTCGCCCTGGACGTCACCCCCTGGCTGGGCTCCACGGTGACCGTGCGCTTCCTGGGGCGGGAGGACGGCAGTCTCGCCACCAGCTTCTACCTGGACGACCTGGCGCTGGAGGTCCGGTAGGACGCGGGCCCGTCCGCCCGGGCGTGCGGCGGCTATGATGGGGGAGGAGCCGCCGTGGGCCGGTCGCCTGCTCCGTCGCCGGGGGGTGGAGGGCCTCACCGGGTGGTGGTGGTGGAGGACCACCCGGTGACCGCCGCCGGGGTGCGCCTGGTGCTCGAGGCGGGCGGCACGTTCCGGGTGGTGGCGGAGGCGGGCTCGTGGGCGGCCGCCCTGGCGGCCGTGCGGCGGGAGCGGCCGGAGCTGGTGGTGGCCGACCTGTTCCTCGACGGCGCCGCCGGCCTCGACGAGCTGGGCGGGCTGGTGGAGGAGGGGGCGCGGGTGCTGGTGTTCACCATGGCCGCCGAGCCGCGCCTGTGGGCCCAGGTGGCGGCGGCGGGGGTGCACGGGCTGGTGGTGAAGGGGTCCGAGCCCGGAGCGCTGCGGCATGCGGCGGAGCGGATCGTGGCGGGCGGGCGGTGGTTCCCCGGGCGGACCGATCCGCGCCGGATCGCCCGCGAGGCGCTCACCCGCCGCGAGCTCCAGGTGCTGCGCCTGGTGGCCGAGGGACTCAGCAACCGCGAGATCGCGGCGGTGCTCGGGGTCGGGCCGGCGACGGTGAAGAGCCACGTGGCCGCGGTGCTCCACAAGCTGGGGGCGCGCAACCGGGCGGGGGCGGTGCGCGAGGCGGTGGCGCTGGGCCTGCTGCCGGGGCCGCCCGGGGGCCGTTCAGCCCGCAGCTGACGGCGGCCGGGCCTCCGCGGCGGCGCGGAGCCGGAGGACCACGGTGAGACCGCCGCCCTCGTCGCGGCGCACGTCGAGCTCCCCCCCGCGGCGGTGGACGATCCCCACCAGCCGCTCGAGCCCGATCCCGCCCGGGCCATCCCGTGGCACCCCCTCCGCCCGCCGCTGCCGCACCTCCACCGTGACGGTCCCGCCCTCGCGGGCGAACCGGACCGCGATCCCGTCCTCGGGGCCGTGCCGCAGCGCGTTGCCCACCAGCTCCGCCGCCGCGGTGAGCAGCTCCCGGTCCCCGGCCAGCAGCTCCAGATCGGGAAGCTGCAGCCCGATCCGTCCGGTCCGCAGCGGCCGGCGGCGCCCTCGGGCCTCCCCCCGCCTCTCCTCCGGTGCCAGCGCGCCCGACCGGAGCCGGTGCGCGATCTCGCGCAGGGCGCCGGAGACCTCCGCCGCCAGGTCGAGCGACCGGCGCAGCGTGGGCGGTGCGGCACCGCCCTCCTCGAGCTCCCCCAGGGCCGCCTCGAGGTGGAGCAGCAGCCCGGCCGCGAGCTGGCCCGCGGCGTCGTGCAGGCGCCCGGCGAGCTCGAGCCGCAGCTCCGCCTCCCGCGCCCGGCGGTGGGCCAGGACGAGGCGGCGCCGGGCCGTCACCACCACGACCGCCAGCAGCAGGATCGCGGCGGCGGCGATGGCCTCCGGACGGCGGTGGAGCGGCGGCCGCACGTGGAGCGCGACGGTCCGGCGGACCCCGCCGCCCCCCAGGGCACTCCACGCCCGCAGCTCGAGCCGGTACCTCCCCGGCGGCAGCCGCTCGAAGGTGAGGGTGCCTGGCCGCCGGGTGTGCCAGCTGTCGCCCGGCAGGACCCGGCTCGCGAGGCGGGCCGCGCCCGGGCGGAGGAGGTCCGTCACCGCCACGTCGATCTCGAGCCGCCGGACCGAGGCCGGAAGCTCGAGCGTGCCGCCCACGGGCAGCGCGCGCCCGTCGGCGCGGATCCCCTCGATGCGCAGCCGGGGGGCCCCGCCCGCGAGCACCCGGTCCCGCCGGAGCACCGCCACCCCGGCCACGGTGGCCACCAGGATCGCCTCGTCCCCGACCCAGATCGCGGGAGAGGAGATCCCCACGCACTCGTCCGCCGGCATCCCGTCCCACCGGGTCAGCAACGGCACCTCGACGCGCTCCCGCGGCGGACGCGCGAGGAGGCGGTGGGTGCGCGCCGCCGCCACCCCCAGGTTGGTGGCGAACCACAGCACGCCGCGCTCCCGGTCCAGCGTGGCCGCGGCCAGGTTGGCGCTGGGCAGACCCTCCTCCGGCCCCCACACCCGGCGCACCGCCCCTCCCTCCACCAGCGCCAGACCGCCGCCCAGGGTGGTCACCCAGGCACGCAGACCGTCGGGCGCGATCCCGGTCACCGTGGGAGAGGGCAGCCCCCGCGACCGGCCGATCCACCGCACCGACCCGCCCGCGAGCACGGCCACACCGCGCGTCCTGGTCCCCGCCCAGACCGTGCCGTCCTCCGACGCCGCCACCGCCACCACCGTCCTGCCGGGAAGCTCGCGCGACAGCCGGCGCCGCCCGGCCTCCCCCTCCACCCGGACCAGCCCGTTCCCCGTGCCCACCAGGAGCGCCCCGCCGGGGCCGAAAGCGAGGGCGAACACCCGCACCCCCGGCAGCAGCGGCCCCTCCACGATCCGCGGCGGCCAGCCCGCGCACCGGACGAGCCCCCTCCCCGCGGTCCCGGCCCAGACCCCACCCTCGCGCGCGGGGTGGACGGTGTAGACCGGTACCTCCAGGGGCAGCTCCACCCGCCCGCCGTCTCCCCACACGGCCACGCCCCGGTCCGTCCCCGCCCAGCGGCGGCCGCTGCGGTCGGTGCAGACCGAGTACACCACGCGGCGCGGCGGCAGCGCCCGTACCGGCCCGTGGTGCACCGCCACCAGCCCGCCGGCCTGCGTCCCCACCCACACCACGCCCGCGGGCGCCTCCGCCAGCGCCCGCACCCAGGTGCCGGGCACGGGCACGGGGCCCTCCACCACCTCGCGGCTGGCGACGCCCACCGCGAGCACCGCGCGCGGCAGCGCCACCCACAGGCGGCCGTCCCGGGCGGCGAGGAGCGCCACCACCCGCGTGAGCTCCGGCGCGCCCCGCACCCGCACCGGGACGCACGCCCCGCCGCCCTCCACCACGCACAGACCGGAGCCGAACCGCGCCGCCCACACCCGGCCGCGGCTGTCGCGGGCCAGCGCGGTCACCGTCCCTCCGGTGCCCGGGACCCGGCGCGGGGCGGTGCCGAAGGGAGGCTCCGCCACCAGGAGCCCGTGGTGGCGGGTGGCGACGTGGAGCCGCCCCCGGCCGTCCTCCACGAGGTCCACCGCCACCTCCTCCCCCGGCAGGCGCAGCACCGCGGTCACCCCACCCTCCCCGACCCGGACCACCGTCCCCCCCACGGTCCCCACCCACACCCCGCCGTCCCCCGACGCCGCCAGCGAGTACACCCCCGACTCGCCGCCCGGGACCGCCACGTGCCGTGCCCGCCCCCCCTCCACCACCGTGAGGCCGGCCGGCCGCGACGCGATCCAGAGGCGCCCCGCGGCGTCCTCGAGGAGGTCGTCCACGTTCACCCGCGGCACCTCCCCGGCGAGCCAGGGGACCGGCCACCAGATCGCGGGGCCGTCGAGCCGGGCGAGCCCCTCCTCGGTCCCCACCCAGAGCCCCCCGGAGGAGGACGGCGCCAGCGCCACCACCGAGTCGAGGGGCAGGCCGTCGCGGTGCGTCCAGCGGCGCACGGTGAGCTCCCCGGCGGCGGGTCCGGCCGCGACGAGGACGGCGAGCACGGCGGCGGCGGCACGCACGGACCCAGTGTACGGTGCCCGCGCCCGGTACGAGCGATGACGCCGCTGCCCGAGCCGCGCGCCGGGCCGACCGCCGCCGCGAGGCTCCCCGCCACCGTCGCCGCCTCGCCGCCAGCGGGGAGCAATCGTCGGGGTGCCACCCGCCGAGGTGAGTACAATCCAGCGGGAGGTCACGATGGCGGGTCCGGCCACGGAATCGGCCAGGGAGGCGCTCGGCGCGTGGCGCGCCGCCCGGGGGGTGGGGCCGTACGACGGCGATGAGCTGCTGCGGCGGGTGCTCCGGAGGTACCGGGGCGAGGCGGTGGAGGGGTGGGAGGACGGCCTGCGGGCCACCGGCGCCGCCGCGGAGCGGATCCTGGAGCTCGCGGACCGCGAGGGGCGGGACGAGAACCTCCCGCGGCTCGAGCGGTTCGACCCCACGGGCCGGCGGACCGAGGCGGTGGTCTTCCACCCGCTCCACGACGAGATCGGGCGGCTGTTCTGGGGCAGCGGGGTGCTGGCGCTGCTCGCGGAGCCGGGCCGGGAGCTGCTCGCCGGAGCGCACCTCTACCTGCTCGACCAGGCCGGGGAGGTGGGGCACGCCTGCCCGGTGGCGTGCACCGCCGGGGCCGCGAAGCTGCTCGAGGCGGTGGGGACCGAGGCGCAGCGGCGCCGCTGGTTGCCCGGCCTGCTCGAGCGCGACTACGGCCGACGGATCCACGCCGCCCAGTTCGTCACCGAGGTGCAGGGGGGCTCCGACGTGGGGGCCAACGAGCTGCGGGCGGTGCCGGACCCCGAGGAGCCCGGGATCTTCCGGCTGTGGGGCGAGAAGTGGTTCTGCTCGGTGGCGGACGCGCAGCTGTTCGTGGTCACCGCCCGGCCCGAGGGCGCCCCCCCGGGGACCCGGGGGCTCGCGCTGTTCCTCGTTCCCAGGAGCGTGGCCGGCGAGCCCAACGGGTTCCGCCTGCGGCGGCTCAAGGTGAAGCTCGGGACGCGCAGCCTGGCCACCGGGGAGATCGACTTCGAGGGTGCGCGCGCCGAGCTGATCGGCCCCCGCGAGCACGGCTTCCGGAACCTCCTCGCCATCGTGCTGGACACCTCGCGGGTCCACAACGCCATCGCGGCCATCGCCTTCATGCGGCGGGCGTGGCTCGAGGCGGCCTCCTTCGCCCGGCGGCGGGAGGCGTTCGGCCACCCCATCGCCGCCTACCCCGCGGTCCAGGCGAGCCTGGCGCGGATGCGGCTCCGCTGGACGGCCGGTCTCCTCACCACCTTCCGCGTCCTGGACATGACCGACCGCCTCGCCGCGCGTCCCGACGACGGGTCGCTGTCCGGAGCCCGCCGCATCTCGGTGATGATCAACAAGTACTGGACGGCGCTGGCGGCCACGGCCTCCACCCACGACGGGATCGAGATTCTCGGGGGCAACGGGACCATCGAGGACCTCTCGCCGTTGCCCAGGCTCTACCGCGACGCCATCGTCCTCGAGAGCTGGGAGGGGACCCACAACACGCTCGCGGCCCAGGTGGTGCGCGACATCGCGGTCCGGGGGCTGGGCGACCCCTGGCTCGAGGCCCTCGCGCGGGAGCTCGACGCCGTGCGCCGTCCCGAGCTGGCCGCGGCCGCGGCCACGGCCCGGAACCTGCTGGACTCCCTGGCGCGACACCTCCGGGAGACGGCGGCCCTCGGTGCGGAGGCTGCCGCGGGGCTGACCCGGCCGCTCGTGGACCGGATGTGCCGGGTCACGGACCTCGTCGCGCTGCTGACTCAGGCGGAGTGGGAGCTGGAGAGCGGTCTGCCCACCGACCTGCCCGACCTGCTCGAGCTGTACCGCCTCGAGGAGCTCGAGCACGCCGATCCCCTGGATCGCCCCGAGCTCGCCCGGCTGTGGCAGCGGGTCGCGGCGGCGGACCGCGCCCCGTAGACGGCCCTGCACGCTGTCACGGAACCGCCTGGCGGCGCAGCGCGGGGCCCGCCCGGCCCCGGCCGCCGTCCCGGAGGCCGGGGGCCGGAGGGCACGCCGGGACCCCGGCGATCACGGAGCCGGGCGGGAACGGGGCGGCGCCACCGCGCGCCCGCCGGCCCGCGGCGCCATCGGCCCGAGGACCACTGCCTCCCGCGGCTCGCGAGCCCGGGACGGGAACCGTCCCCCTCTCGAGGCGGGCGCTGGGGCGTGCTCCCGTCCACGCGCGGGCGGCCGGGCTACTCCTGGATGAACTCGATCCGGTAGCCGTCCGGGTCCTCGTGGGGGGCAGGAAGTGAGGAAGTGAGGGGGTGAGGAAGTGAGGGGGTGAGGAAGTGAGGGGGTGGGGGCCGCGGCGCCCGCGGGCGGCCCACCGCACGCTCACGGCTCCACGATCTCGAGGGTGAGCGGACCGGGCCAGGGCGGCGCGACCGTCACGGCCCGGTCGGAGAGGCCGGCGGCCCCCGCGGCATCGAGCCCGGGGTCGGCGCGCCAGGCCACCAGCGTGACGGGGGCGGCGGGAAGCCCATCCAGCACCAGCGCGCCCTCCTCCCAGCGGACGGCGAGGAGCTGCCCCGCCGGCACCCACACCCCGCCCACCCGGACGGCGAGGCGGACGAAGGGAAGCGGCGCCGGCGCCCCGCCCGGCCGCACCGGCCGCACGGCGAGGGGCGGCGCCCGCCCGGGCAGGCGGATCCGCACGGGTTCGCCCTCGGGAGGGGGCGTCGGGGCGAGCAGCACCCCCGCCTCCGGGTGGCGCACCGCGAGCAGCGGCGCGCCCGGGCGCGCGGGCAGGGTGGCGCGCCCCCTGGCGTCGGCCTGCCCCCGCCAGAGCCGCGGGAGCCCGGGCGGCGGACCGAGGAGCAGGAGCTCCGCCGTGGACGCGGGGCGGCCGTCGGGCAGCACCAGCTCCACCGCCCGCCCCGCCTCCTCCCGCTCGAGGCGGATCTCGAGCTCCCGCTCGCCCGCATCCTCGGGCACCGGCGCCTCCACCGAGCCCTCGCGGTAGCCGTGAGCGTTCGCCACCAGCCGCACGCTCCCGGGCCGCAGCGGCGGGATCACCGCCACCCCGTCCTCGCCGGTGGTCACCGCGAAGGTGGAGACGGGCCCGGACTCCGCCCGGCTCTCGACGCGAACCTCGGCGCCGCGGATGGGCGTTCCTCCCGCGGCGTCGAGGACCCGGACCGCGTACCGGTTGTCCGGAAGGTGGAGGTCGAGCTCGGTGTCGCGCTCGATGGGCTCCTCGGGCATCTCCACCCACGGCGGCGAGCCGTCCTCGAGCCGCACCGTGACCATGTAGAACCCCGGGCGGTACAGGAGGGCGCGGTAGCGGCCGTCCCCGTCGGTCCGCACCACGGTCTCGCGGCCGCCGCCGGTGGAGAACCCCACCGTGGCCTCCGCCGGCTCCCGCCCGTGGTAGACGGTGCCGGTGACCCGGATCACCTCGGGCCGGAACGACACCACCCGGTCCTCCCCGGCGGAGAGGTCCGCCTCCTCCTGCCACCGCCACGGCCCGGCCACGAGCACCGCGGTGAGCCGCTCCGCCGGCAGGTGGGGAAACCGGAGGGTGGCCACGGGCTCGGCGATCTCCTCGCGGGCGAGCGGCTCCTCGCCGCCGGGCCGCCGCACCTCCACCGCCACCTCGCGCTCCCGCTCGAGCATCTCCTCCGGAAGGTCGAGGTCCACCTCGAGCGACGGGAGCTCGTGAAGCCGGGCCTCGGCGAAGGCCACCCCGCCCGAGGGCAGGGCCAGCTCCAGCGGCTCGGCACGGTACAGGCGCGAGCGGACCCGCACCGTCGCCACGCGGCCGGTGACGCCGTACCAGAGCGCGTCCACCGAGAAGGGATCGCGCACCGTCGCGTCGGGGGGCCGCGCCGCGCCGCCGTCCACGGAGAGCGCGACCTCGAGCGTGGGCGGCTCCCCGCGGCGGAGGTCGCGCGCCCGCGGCCGGCGCAGCCGCAGCAGCACGTCGGTGGCGGGAGCCGCGGGCGGCCGCGGGTCCACGCTCACCGTGCCTCCCGCCGCCACCGCGAAGGGACGCGAGAGCGCCAGGTACCGCCTCGCCTCGCGGTCGTACACCGCGGCCACCACGGTCGCGGGCGGCATGGGCACGCCGCCGGGGCCGGCGGCGCACGGGACCCGCCGCGCGAAGGCGAGCGGCAGGTGGTCCCACGGCCCGGGGAGCGTCACGGTCTCCGGCAGCGCCAGCAGGCGCAGCTGGAGCGACCCGGGCCCGGAGCACGGCCACCTCACCGTGCCCGCCCGCACCGTGGGGTGGACGTGGGGTCGCCCGCCGGGGTAGTCCGGGGTCACCTCGCGCAGCCGCCAGTGGAGGATCGTCTGGTACGGGCCGATGCGGCCGTTGCCCTCGATCCACCACCGGTACACCTCGCGCTCCCGGGCGGGCAGGAACCACCGCCCCGCCGGGAACACCAGCTCCCGGTCCGGGTCGCTGCGCGGCACCAGGTGGACCGTGTACCCGGCCGGATCCCCCAGGTCCCCGGGGCCGCCCTCCGGCGCCTGCGGCCAGACACCCACCGCCACGTACCCGTCCACCGCGCCCGGGGCGTACGGGTTCACCGTCGGGGTGGGCGGCGGCCCGGCCACGGCCGCCGCCCCGATTCCCAGCGCGATCAGAAGATGGCGGACCATCCGGAGCGGCACCGGTGACCGGGCCAGTACACGCAGCTGTACGCCCCGGCGAAGTGGTCCTTGCAGAGGTCCGTGCTCGGCGCCGAGCCCCCGCACACGTATCCGACACAGTGCTCGCCGCACACGTACGGCTGCAGGCTGTCGCAGCTGACGGGCAGGTCCGGCTCCACCGCCGCGAGGGCGAGCGCGGGCTCGAGCGCGCAGGCGAGAGCGGTCAGCACCACCACGATCGCAACCTTCCCCCGATGCTTCATACCTGACCTCCTTTCCGTGGCGGGGCGGCACGAGGGGACCGGCCCAAGGCCCGGGCCGCCGAGCCCGTCGCCCCCCTCGCCACCG
>CAYTTB010000009.1:0-58728 GCA_964440565.1 uncultured Thermoanaerobaculia bacterium | reverse complement strand
GCCCCCGGCGGCCCTCGCGGCGGCCAAGCGGTACCACGTGGGGCCGTTGCTCGAGGCCATGGCGCGGGCCGCGGAGGAGGGAGCCGCCGGGTTCCTCGACTGCTGGTTCTCCGACGCCGCGCGGGAGCTTCTCGACGCCCTCCTCCGCCGCCTCGCCCGGTGAGCGCGGAGGCCTCCGCCCTGCTCGCCCTGCCCCCCGGCGCCGGCGCCCACGAGATCGCCGCCGCCGCCGCGGCGCGGATCGCGGTGGTCGCGGGGGCGGGGGGGGCGGTGCGCCCCGCCGGAGCGCGGCGCATGGTGGCGGGCCCGGAGGCGTACGCGGCGCTGGTGGCGGAGGCGGTGGGGGGGCGGGTGGTCGCGGGGACGGCGTTCGGCGGCGCGTGGCCGCTGGCGGAGCTGGAGGAAGGGCTCGCCGGGCCCGGCGTCCCCGTCCTGGCCCGCGAGGCGTGGCGGGAGGGCCCGGACGGGGCGTACCGCCGGCAGGGAGCCGCGGTGGAGCGCGAGGGCGCGGACGGCCCCTCGCGGCTGTGGGCCGCGGGTCGCGCGGCGGGGGGGCGACCGCCGGAGCTCCTCCTGTTCGAACCCGCGGCGCGCTGGATGGTGCGCGAGGGGACGGTGCAGGTGGAGGACGCCTTCTCCCGGGTGGAGGCGCGGCCGCCCGCGGCCCGGCTCGAGGCACTGCTCTCCCGCCGGCTGGGCGTGCCGGCGGCGGTGGCGTCGCGGGTCGCGGCGGGCGCGTCGCCGGGTGCCTCCTGGCTGACCGTGTGGCGGGAGGCGGAGCTGGTCGGGGAGGGGTGGCGCGACCCGGCGCGGCTCCTGAGCGTCCGGGAGGGCGTGAGCGCGCGCGCCCGGGGCGGACGGGTGGCGGTGCGCACGCCCCGCGGGGAGGCGGAGCTCGAGGTCGAGACCTGCGCCGGCGGCTGGCGGGCACGCCGCCTCCGCGGCTGGTTCCCCGCGGAGCGGATCGAGGCGCGGCCCGAGCGCGGACGGATCGCCTACCGCTGGGAGCTGTCCGCCGGGCTCGACCCGCTCGAGGACGCGGTGCGGCTGCGGCTCGCCTTCGACCTCGCCTCCGACCTCGTGGTGGTGGGCAGGCCCACCTCGTAGGTGGCGCCCTGCTCGAGCTCCTCCACCGGGTGCGGGAACGCGGTGGCGCCGATCTCGCGCCGTAGCTCGTCGAGGTACGGCGGCTTCAGGTGGTACAGCCAGACGGGCACGTCGCGCTCGAGCTTGCCGAGCTCCGCGGCCAGCAGCTCGGGGGTGAGGTGGAGGCTCACCTCCGCCACCTCGCGCATGCGGGAGGGGAACGAGCACTCCACGATCACGCCGGCGAGGTCGTCCGCGGCGTTGGCCACCTGCCAGACGCGCTCGGTCGGGCCCGTGTCGGAGGTGAACAGCAGCGACCGCCCGCCCTGGCGGAGCAGGAACCCCACCGTGGGCACCACGTGGTCCACCGGCACCGCGGTGACCTCGAGCTCTCCCGACGGGAGGCCTTCGAGGACGAACGGCCGTTCCGCCTCGATCTCCACGAACCGCACCACCGGGTAGAGGTGGCTGGGGATGCGGGTGAAGTCGGGCCAGGTGTCGTTGTTGAAGATCGCGGTCCTGAGGCGCCGCAGCACCGTCGCGGTGGAGTAGATCACCACCGCCTCGTCGCCGGCGCCGAACACGTTCTCCACCAGGAACGGGAGCGACGCGGTGTGGTCCATGTGCGAGTGCGACACCAGCACGTGCCGCACCCGCCGCTGCTCGGCGATGGAGAGCGCGGCGGTGGTGGAGCCCGCGTCCACCGCCACCACCTCGTCGAGCAGGAACGACGTCATCCGGCAACCGGGCGCCGACCCACCGTAGCTTCCGAGGATCCGGAGCTTCACCGCCCCAGTATAGCCGGAGCGCGACCCGGCGGGCGCTACCATGGTGACGTGCCGCACACCGTCGCCCTCGAGCGCCTCCAGCTCCTCCTCGCCGGGGCCGGCGCCCGCGTCCGCCGGCTGCTGGGGGAGGGCCCGGACGCCACGCCGCTCGAGCGCGTGGCCACGGCCGGCCTGCCCGAGGTGGCGGAGGCCGCGGCCGGGGCCGCGGACGCGGCGGCAGCGCTGCTCGAGACCTGGTCGGCACGCGGGTGGCGGTGGCTCGTGCCGGGCGAGCCGGGCTTCCCCGATGGGCTCGCGGCGCTCTCCGATCCGCCGCTGGGGGTGTTCGTGCGGGGGCGGCTTCCGGGGGGACCCGCGGCCGCGGTGGTGGGGTCGCGGCGGGCCACCGCCTACGGCCGGCGGGTCGCCCGCTGGCTCGGCGAGGAGCTGGCGGCGGCGGGGATCGCGGTGGTGTCGGGAATGGCGCGGGGGGTGGACGCGGCGGCCCACGAGGGGGCGCTGGCCGCGGGCGGCCCCACGGTGGCGGTGTGGGGCACGGGGCCCGACCGCGTGTACCCGCCGGAGCACGCCCGCCTCGCCGGGCGGATCGCCGCCTGCGGCGCGCTGCTCACCGAGTTCCCCCCGGGCACCCCGCCCCGCCCCCACCACTTCCCTCAGCGCAACCGGCTCATCGCCGGGCTGGCGGCCGCGGTGGTGGTGGTGGAGGCGGGTCGGCGCTCGGGCGCGCTCGTCACCGCCCGCCTCGCCCTCGAGGAGGGACGCGACGTGTGGGCGGTACCGGGGAGCCTGTTCGCCGACGCCTCGGTGGGGCCCAACGCCCTCCTCAGGGCCGGGGCGCGTCCGCTGGTGCTCCCGGCCGACCTGGTGGAGGAGCTGGTAGGGTCCACGCCGCCGCCCGGGGCCGGCGCGGCGCCTCCCGCCGATCCGGTGCTCTCGGCGGTGCCGGCGGACGCGGCCGCCGCCGCCGAGGAGGTCGCCCGCGCCGCCGGTCTCCCGGTGGAGCGGGCGGTGGCGGAGCTGGTGCGGCTCGAGATCGAGGGGCGGGTGGAGCGGCTCCCGGACGGGCGCTACCAGCGGCGGTGAGAGTGAGTGGTGTCGGGGCGGGCGTGCCGCGCGCATCCGGCGACGGCCGCGCCCTCCGCCCGGCGGTGCGGACCCCCGGTCCCCGGGGAGGGGTGTGGTACGGTGTCGCGCCTGGAGGGCCGAGCATGGGGTCCAAGCTCGTGATCGTGGAGTCGCCCGCCAAGGCCCGCACCATCGAGCGGTTCCTCGGCGGGGGCTACACCGTGAAGGCCTCGGTGGGGCACGTCCGCGACCTGCCCAAGAGTTCGTTCGGCGTGGACGAGGAGCACGGGTTCGAGCCGCGGTACGAGGTGCTGCCCGAGAAGCGGAAGGTTGTGGCGGAGCTCGAGCGCGCGGCGCGGCGGGCGGAGGCGGTGTACGTGGCCACCGACCCCGACCGGGAGGGGGAGGCGATCTGCTGGCACCTCAAGGAGGTGCTGGCCGGGATCGGGCGGCCGCTGTACCGCGTGGAGTTCCACGAGATCACCCGGCGCGCGGTGCGGGAGGCGATGGAGCGGCCGCGCGACGTGGACCTCGACCGGGTGGACGCGCAGCAGGCGCGGCGGGTCATCGACCGGGTGATGGGGTACCGCCTCTCCCCGTTGCTCTGGGAGAAGGTGAAGCGGGGGCTCTCCGCCGGACGGGTGCAGTCGGTGGCGCTCAAGATGATCTGCGACCGCGAGGACGAGATCGAGGCGTTCGAGCCCGAGGAGTACTGGGTCGTCGCCGCTCGCGTGCGGGGCCCCGAGCCGCCGCCGTTCGTGCTCAAGCTGGCCAAGCGGGAGGGGAAGGCGTGGCGCCCCGGCTCCGCCGAGGAGGCACGGGCGGTGGAGAAGGCGCTTCGCACGGCTCCCCTCGCCGTCGCCGGGGTGAAGCGCCGCACCAGCCGCAGCCGCCCGAAGCCCCCGTTCATCACCTCGCAGCTCCAGCAGGAGGCGGCGCGCCGGCTGAAGCTCCCCGTCCGGCGGACGATGCGGATCGCGCAGTCGCTGTACGAGGGCGTGGACCTCGGCGAGCGCGGTCGGGTCGGGCTCATCACCTACATGCGCACCGACTCGGTGCGGGTCGCGGCGGAGGCGGTGGCGGCGGTCCGGGAGCTGATCGCCGCTCGCTGGGGGACCGCCGCGCTGCCGGCCCGGCCCAACGCCTTCCGGTCGCGCAAGGGGGCTCAGGAGGCGCACGAGGCGATCCGGCCCACCGACCCTGCCCTCGACCCGGACACGGTGGCACCGTACCTCGACCGGGACCAGCTCCGGCTCTACCGGCTGATCTGGGAGCGGTTCGTGGCCTCCCAGATGCGGCCGGCGGTGTACGACGTCACCCAGGTGACGGTGGAGGTCGGCCCCTACACCCTGACCGCCACCGGACGGGTGCTCCGCGACCCGGGGTACCTCAGGGTGTGGCGGGAGGAGGGGCAGGGCGAGGAGGCGGCGCCGCTGCCCGCCGGGCTCGAGGCGGGGACGCCGCTCGAGCTCGACGAGGTCCAGCTCGAGCAGAAGTTCACCCAGCCGCCGCCGCGGTACACCGAGGCGACCCTGGTCAGGGCGCTCGAGGAGAACGGGATCGGGCGGCCGTCCACCTACGCCACCATCCTCGCCACCCTCTCCACCCGCGACTACGTGGTCCGGGAGAAGGGGACGTTCCGGCCCACCACCCTGGGCCGCCTGGTCAACCGCCTGCTCACCTCCTCCTTCGGGGAGCTGATCAACGAGCGGTACACCGCCGCGCTGGAGGCGGAGCTGGACCGGGTGGCCGCGGGGGAGGAGCCGTGGCGGGAGGTGGTGCGGCGGTTCGCGGAGCGGTTCTACCGGGATCTCGAGCGCGCCCGGCGCGAGATGGAGCAGGTGAAGGGGAAGGGGCTGCCCACCGGCGAGCGGTGCCCGGAGTGCGGCCGCGAGCTGGTGCTCAAGTTCGGACGCTACGGGGAGTTCCTGGCCTGCTCCGGCTACCCCGACTGCCGCTACACCCGTGACGTGGGAACGCCCTCCGCGGACGGCGCCGAGACGGGCGGGGAGGAGGCCCCCTCCTGCCCGGAGTGCGGGGCGCCCATGGTCCAGAAGCGCTCCCGGTTCGGCCCGTTCTGGGCCTGCACCCGCTACCCCGACTGCCGCGGCACCCGCCGGATCGGCGGCGCCGCGCGCTCGCAGCCGCGGCCCACCGGCGTGACCTGCCCCCGCGAGGGGTGCGGCGGCGAGCTCCTGGAGCGCCGCTCCCGCCGCGGGCGCGTCTTCTACGGCTGCAGCCGCTACCCCGAGTGCGAGTTCACCATGTGGGATCCGCCGGTGGCGAGCCCGTGCCCCGAGTGCGGCCACCCGGTGCGCGGGCTCAAGGTGACCAGGCGGCGGGGGCGGGAGCTGGTGTGCCCGGTGAAGAGCTGCGGCCACCGCGAGCCGGCGCCCGAGGAGGAGGCCGCCGGGACGTGACGCCGCCGCGGGTGACGGTGGTGGGTGGTGGGCTCGCCGGGTGCGAGGCCGCCTGGCAGCTGGCCGAGGGAGGGGTCGAGGTGGTGCTGGTGGAGATGCGGCCGGTGCGCCCGACCCCCGTCCACCGCACCGACCGCCTGGCCGAGCTCGTCTGCTCCAACTCGCTCCGCGGCGACCAGCTCACCAACGCCGTGGGCCTGCTGAAGCGGGAGATGGAGGCGCTCGGGTCGCTCGTGATGCGGGCGGCACGGCGGGCCCGGGTGCCCGCCGGGGCGGCGCTGGCGGTGGACCGCGACCGGTTCGCGGAGGAGGTCACCGCCGCGGTGGCGGGCCACCCCAGGATCCGGATCGAGCGCCGGGAGCAGCGGGACCTCCCCGAAGGGCCCGCCATCGTCGCCACCGGCCCCCTCACCTCCGCCCCGCTGGAGGCCGCCCTCGAGGAGGCGCTCGGCGAGGGCTCGCTGGCGTTCTTCGACGCCATCGCGCCCATCGTGGCCGCCGACTCGCTGCGGATGGACCGCCTGTTCCGCGCCTCCCGTTACGGCAAGGGCGAGGGCGCCGACTACCTCAACGCCCCCCTCGACCGCGAGGCGTACGAGCGGTTCGTGGCCGGGCTGCTGGCGGCCGAGAAGGTGGCGCCGCGGCCGTTCGAGGCCGGGGTGCCGTACTTCGAGGGGTGCCTGCCCATCGAGGAGATGGCGGCGCGCGGCCTCGAGACGCTGCGCCACGGGCCGATGAAGCCGTTCGGCCTGGTGGACCCCGCCACCGGGCGCGAGCCGTACGCGGTGGTGCAGCTGCGCCAGGACGACCTGGCCGCGGAGCACTACAACCTCGTGGGGTTCCAGACCCGCCTCACCTGGCCCGAGCAGCGGCGCCTGTTCCGCACCATCCCGGGGCTCGAGGAGGCCCGGTTCGTGCGCTTCGGCACGGTCCACCGGAACACCTACGTGCGGGCCCCGGCCCACCTCGACCCGCTGCTGCGGCTCAGGGCCCGCCCGGAGGTCCGCCTCGCCGGCCAGCTCACCGGGGTGGAGGGGTACGTGGAGTCCGCCGCCACCGGCCTGATCGCCGCCCGCACGCTGCTGGCCGAGCTCCGCGGCGGCGCCCCCGCGCCGCCGCCGCCGGACACCGCCCACGGGGCGCTGGTCCGTCACCTCACCGAGCGCCCGCCCGGGCGGTTCCACCCCGCCAACGTCACCTGGGGGCTGATCGCCTGCCCGCCCGAGCTCGCCCGCCTGCGGCCCAGGCACCGCCAGCGCCTCGCCCGCGCCGAGCGGGCTCTCGCCCGCATCCGCGAGTGGGCGGCCGCCCTCGACCGGTAGGCTCCCCCGGGAACGGAACGCGGCGACGCGGCCGTGGAGCGCGCGAGCCCCGGCACGTCCGCGATCGCGCGCGGCCCCGCCTGGCGCCGTCCCGCGGGGACGGGCCCGGGGAGTCCGGCGGACCCCTGGGCGATGGGGACGGCGGGGAGGGAGGAGGCGGCGGGAGGCGGGGCGGCGTGGGGGCGGCGTCCCGAGGGGCGAGACCGCGGCGGGGAGGAGGCGGGACGCGACTCCGGCACGGCGGCCGCGTCTCACGCCCGCGGGTGGCTCCTGCGGTAGACCGCCATGAGGTGGGCGAGGTCCACGGCGGTGTAGACCTGGGTGGTGGCGAGGGAGGCGTGACCCAGCAGCTCCTGGATGGCGCGCAGGTCCATGCCGCGCTCGAGGAGGTGGGTCGCGAAGGCGTGGCGGAGGGCGTGGGGGTGGAGGTGGTGGATACCCTCGAGCCGCTCCACGGCGGCGCGGACGATGCGGCGCACGGAGCGGTCGGTGAGGCGCCCGCCCCGCCGGTTGACGAACAGCGGCTCGTCCACGCCCGCACGCCCCCGCCGCCACTCGGCCCGCACCGGCAGCCACGCCCGGACCGCCTCCGCGGCGGCGCGCCCGAACGGGACGATCCGCTCCTTGCGCCCCTTGCCCCGCACCCGCAGGAGGCGGTCGTCGAGGCGCACGTCGCCGAGGTCGAGGCCCACGAGCTCTCCCACCCTCAGGCCGGCGCCGTACAGGAGCTCGAGGATCGCGCGGTCGCGGCGGCCGGCCGGGGTGCCGGGGAGCGCCTCGAGCAGGCGCGAGACGTCCTCCGCCGGCGGCACCTCGGGCAGGGGCCGCACCACCCTCGGGTGCGGTACGGCGGCCGCCGGGTTGGCTCGCACCGCCCCCTCCTCGGCCAGGAACCGGTAGTAGGTGCGGGCGGCGGCCAGCGCCCGCTGCACCGAGCGGGCGGCGAGGCCGAGCTCGTGCAGGTGGGCGAGGTACGCGCGCAGGTCCCCGGGGGTCACCTCCGCCGGCGCCGACCGCCCCAGCTCGCCCTCGAGGAACGCCACCAGCCGTCGCACCTCGCGCCGGTACGCGGCGAGGGTGCGCGGCGACAGGTTCCGCTCCCACTCGAGGGAGTGCTGGAACGCGTCGCGTCGCCAGGGATCGGCGCGGGTCATGACCCCAGTGTATCCCGCGCGGCCACGAGCCACTCGGGGGCGGGGCGCGGGCCGGGTCCGGGCGCGCCGAGGCCTCCGGCCACGCGGAGGCGCGCGAGCTCGGCGAGCATCTCGAGCGCGTGGCGCAGCGGGCGCACGCGCGACGCCTCCTCGTGCGCCCACCGCACCGGGACCTCCACGACCCGCCACCCCCACGCCCGGGCGCGGGCGAGCAGCTCCACGTCGTAGGCGAACCCGTCGAGGAGCTGGACCCGGGCGAGCGCCCGCGCCAGCTCCCCCGGCAGCAGCTTGAACCCGCACTGGGTGTCGTGGATCCCGGGCAGGAACGCGGCCCGGACCAGGAGGTTGAAGGTGCGGCCCATGAGGTCCCGGTACAGCGGCTGGCGGCGGACGATACGGCGCCGGTCCACCGCGCGCGAGCCCACCGCCACCACCCCGCCCGCCGCCGCCTCGCGCGCGAGCGCCTCGAGCTCCTCCATGGGGGTGGAGCGGTCGGCGTCCGACAGCAGCACCATCTCGCCGCGGGAGGCCGCGAACCCGGTGCGCACCGCGGCCCCCTTGCCGCGGTTGGCCCGGTGCCGCAGCACCCGCGCGCCCGCCGCGGCCGCGACCCCGGCGGTGGCGTCGGTGGACCCGTCGTCCACCACCAGCACCTCGGCGGGCCGCCAGAGCGGGTGGGCGTCGAGGTGGCGGGCCACCTCCTCGAGCCGGGCGGGGAGGCGCGAGGCCTCGTCGTAGGCGGGGATCACGACGGTGAGGCGGGGCGAGCTCACGGCGTCCCGATGGTACAATGGCGACGAGATCCGGGGGACGCGGCGAGGGAGGGTGGCATGGCTCACGAGCGGTGGGAGTACAAGATCATCAACATCCGGTCCGAGAACTACCGCCTCGACCCCAGCTACGACCGGGAGCTGAACGAGCTGGGCGAGCAGGGCTGGGAGCTCGTCGGGATCACCGCCATCAACTTCAAGACCGGCGCCACGGACCACATCGGGATGGTGTTCAAGCGCCGGAAGGCGTGACCCGGGAGGCGGGTCCGAGACCCCGCCACGGGCCGCGCGCTCCCGCGAGCAGCGCCGGCACCCCGAGCAGCAGGGCCGCGACCAGGAGGAGCGGGACCCACCGGCGGGCGAGGGCGAGGTCCGGGCGCTCGGGGACGGCGCACCCCACCAGCAGAGCCCCGGGCCAGGAGCGCCGCACCACGAGCAGGACCACCGTGGCCCAGGCCCAGGCCAGGGCCGCGGCCGCGGCCGCGAAGGGCACCATCCGCCAGCTCACCGGCAGGCCGCCCAGGCTGGCCGCCGCCACCCCGGCGGCGGTGCCCACCAGCAGCAGGAGCAGGTCGGCGAGGGAAGCGGCGAGGCGCGCGGTGGCGGCGGGCGGGGAGGGGTCCCGCTCCGGCCGGTGGGAGGGGTCCACCGGCTCGGGGAGCACGTCCCAGTTCGCGGGGAACTCGAGCCCCTCGGGTCCGCTCATCGCTCGTGGATGCTCCCGATGAAGATCTTGAGCTGCATGTCCACCGGGCGCGCCTTGTAGGTGCGGATGAACTCGAGGATCCGCCGCACCTCGGCGTCCTCCGGCCGCCGCCGGGCGAGCTCCGCGAGCAGCTGCTCCCCGCCGGTGAGGTTGTACTTCCGGAGCTCGGCCACGCCGGCGTCGAACAGCGCCCGCTCGAGCGCGGCGGCGACGTCGGGGTCGCCGGGGTGGCGCTCGGCGAGGGTCCGCGCCACCGCCAGCGCGGCGGCGAAGTCGCGCCGGGCGAGGGCGCGTTCCCAGGAGGCGAGCCGGGGCTCGATCTCCAGCGCCTCCGCCCGCACCTGGCGGAGGCCGGGATCGTCCGGGCGGCGCCCGAGGCCCCGGGTGGCGATCTCGAACGCCCTGAACCACCGCCCGGAGTCCATCGCCTCGCGCGCCGCCACGAGCTCCTCGGGGGGCGGCGTGGGCGTGGGCGGCACCAGTGCCTGCCGGTACCTGGTGATGCGGCGCGCGATGCGCGCCTGGTCGAGCGGCCCCGCCGGGACCTGCTCCAGGAGGTGGATGGCCTCCTCCGCGCGGCCCTGCCGGTAGAGCTCCTCGGCGTGGCGGAGCGCGCGCTCAACCGCCGCGTGCTGCTCCGCCTCCTCGTCCCCTCCGCCCGCGAACATGCGGCTCCCCAGCCAGGCGGCCCCCGCGACCACGAGCAGGGCCGCGGCCGCCAGCGCCACCAGGCGCCAGGGCAGCCCCCTGCGCCGGGCGGGGGTGGGCGCCGGAGCCGGCGCCTCCTCCGGGAGCTCGGGCAGCGGCAGCTCGGTGGGCAGCTCCTCGCGGAACAGGTCCTCCTCGATGGCCGGCGAGGCGCCCTCCTCGGCCGGCGGCGCAGGCGGCGGGGGCGGTGGCGGCGCGGCCTCGGCCCCTTCCCCCTCCCCCTGCGGGACCGGGATCGCCCCGGAGGTGCGCTCCAGCCGCTCCTTGAGCGCCAGCGCCTCGATGTGGCCGGGCTGGGCCTCGAGCAGGCGCGCGAGGACCTCGAGCGCCTCCTCCCGGCGGCCCGCCTCGGCGGCCTCCGTCGCCTCGGCGAACAGGATCTCGGCCTCCCGGGCCCGCTCCTCGAGCCTGGCGCGGGCGGCGTCGATCCGCTCGCCCACCCCGGGGGCGGCGGGGTCGACGAGGTAGATCCGCGACCAGACGTCGATGGCGCCCTGGTAGTCGCCGGCGTCGAACGCCCGCTGCCCACGCTCGAGGAGCTCGGCGATCTTGTCGGCCTCCTCGCCGGTGGGTCCCTCGGCGGCCGCCTCCCCGGGAGCGGCCGCCTCCCCCTCCTCGGGCAGGGTGAACAGCTCCTCGACGTCGGCTCCTGCGGCCGCCTCCGGCGCCCCATCCTCCCCGACCGGCGCCCCGACCTCCGGCTCCGGCTCGAAGGAGAGCTCGCCGCCCCCACCCGGCTCCAGCTCCAGGCCGCCGCCCTCTCCCAGGGCGGGTGCGGGCTCCGGCTCCCCGGCCGGTTCCCGCTCGAACTCGAAGGTCACCTCCGCGCCCCGTGCGGGGGCCTCCTCCGGCGCCGGCGGGGCCGCCGCGCCCTCGAGCTCGGCGAGCATCGGGGAGATGCCCGGGTGGTGGGGGTCCAGCGCCTGCGCCATGAGCACGAAGTTGGCGGCCTCCTGCGGCTCCCCGCGCTCCAGCGCCTCCCGGGCCTGCGCGAGGTAGTTCCCCACCTGCGCCTCGACCTTGAGCGCCTCCTGGATCTGGCCGAGCAGCCGGCGCGCCTCGGGGTGCCCGGGCAGCTCGAGCAGCACCCGCTCCACCGCCTCCTTGGCCTCGAGGAACCGGCGGCGGTCGTAGAGGTCCACCGCCTCCGCCAGCGCGGCCTCCAGCTCCTCCTGCGACGGCGCCTGGAGGGAGCCCAGGATGGACGCGAGGTCGAGCTCGCCGCCGGCCTCGAGCTGCCGCTTGAGGTCCGCCGCCGGCGCGAACATCGGGTCGAGCCTGAGGATGAACTCCAGTCCGATGAGCGCCTCGTCGCGCCGGCCGTCCTGGAGGTTGCGGACCACCTGGTGGAAGGTGGCCATCACGCGCTCCTGCGCCTCGGGCGACAGCTCCGGGTTCCCGGGGTACGCCATCTCCCGGCGATGCTAGCAGGGCGGGTTCCGACCGGTCAACGCGAGGAAATCCCGAGCTGGCGGAGCTTGCGGTGGAGGTGGCTGCGCTCGAGGCCGAGCCGGGCGGCGGCGCGGGTGACGTTGCCCCCGCACTCGTCCAGGACGCGCCGGATGTACCACCGCTCGAACCGCGCCCGCGCCTCCCGGAGGGGGAGCGAGGTGTCGCCGAGGCCGGCGCGGGGGGCGGCGCCGCCGCCCTCCAGGAAGTCGAGGTGCCGGGCGTCGATGGGGTCGTCGGCGACCATGATGAGCAGCCGCTCCACCACGTTCCTGAGTTCGCGGACGTTGCCGGGCCACGGGTAGCGCTGGAGGCGGCGGATGGCGGCCTCGGTGAACCGCCGCGGCCTGACCCCGGAGGTGCGGGCGATCTCGGCCACGAACTCCTCCACCAGCTCCGGGATGTCGTCCGCCCTCTCGGCGAGCGGCGGGATCCGGATCGGGATCACGTTGAGGCGGAAGTAGAGGTCGCGCCGGAACCGGCCCTCGCGGATCTCCTCCTCCAGGTCCTTGTTGGTCGCGGCCACGACCCGGACGTCCACCGAGATCTCGCGGCTCCCGCCCAGGCGGGTGAACCGCTGCTCCTGGAGCACCCGCAGCACCTTGGCCTGGGTCAGCAGGCTCATGTCCCCGATCTCGTCGAGGAACAGGGTGCCACCGTCCGCGAGCTCGAACTTCCCCCGCTTCGACTCCACCGCCCCGGTGAACGCCCCCTTGAGGTGCCCGAACAGCTCGCTCTCGATGAGCTCGGAGGGGATCGCGGCGCAGTTGACCGCGACGAACGGCCCCGCGGCGCGCCGCGAGTGCCGGTGCAGCATCCGCGCCACCACCTCCTTCCCCGAACCGTTGGGGCCGGTGATGAGCACGCGGCCCTCCGAGGCGGCGGCGGTGAGCACCTGGCGGCGGAGCTCGCGGATGGCGGGCGAGGAGCCCGTGAGCTCCGCGACCCCACCCTCCGCCGCCGCCGCCACCCGGCGCTGGAGGCGCGCCCGGTCGAGCGCGTTGCGGACGCTCACCAGGACCCGGTCGTAGGAGAGCGGCTTCTCCATGAAGTCCTCGGCGCCCTCCCGCACCGCCGCCACCGCCTGCTCCGCGGAGGCGTGCCCGGAGATCACGATCACCGGGATCGCGTGGCCGGCACGGCGCAGCCTGCGCAGGACCTCCACCCCGTCCATGCCCGGCAGCGCGATGTCGAGCAGGATGAGGTCGTAGAGCTCGCGCTCCAGCGCCGCGAGCGCCTCCTCGCCGCTGCCCACGGCGGCGGCCTCGTACCCCTCGTCCTCCAGGATCTGGGCGAGCAGCGTCCGGATCCCCGGCTCGTCGTCCACGATCAGGATCGTCTCACGCCGCATCGGGACCCTCCGGCGCGGCGTCCAGGGGCAGGCGGATGCGCACCACCGTCCCGCCACCCTCGCGGCGCTCGAGCTCGAGCGTGCCGCCGTGGTCGGTGACGATGCGATGGACCACCGCGAGGCCCATCCCGGAGCCACGCCCCTTGGTGGAGTAGAACGGCTGGATCAGCGCCTCGAGATCGTCGGGAGGACCGGGGCCGGTGTCCTCCACCTCCAGCCACAGCTCGCGCCCCACCACCCACCGCGCCCGCAGCACCACCCGTCCGGGGCCCTCCACCGCCTCCACCGCGTTGTCCATCAGGTTCACCAGCGCCTGTCGCACCAGCACGGGGTCCACCAGCACGGTGCGCTCCTCGTCGGGCGCCTCGAGCTCCACCTCGAGCCCCTCGCGGACCCCCCGGTAGAGGGCCGCGACCTCGTTGAGCAGCCGCACCACGGGGGTGGGCCGCGGGGTGACGGCGGGCATCCGGGCGTACTGGTGAAACGCGTCCACCAGCTCCTTGAGGCCGTCCACGTGGGCCACGATGGCCTCGCAGCCCTCCGCCACCACCCGCCTGAGCCGCGGGTCGGCGTGCCCGGCGTGGCGCGCGATCCGCTCGGCGGCGAGCCGGATCGGCGTCAGCGGGTTCTTGATCTCGTGCGCGATCCGCCGCGCCACCTCGCTCCACGCCGCCTGCCGCTGCGCGCGCACCAGGAGCGTGAGGTCGTCGAGCGCGACCACCCACCCGCCCCCGGGGAGGCGCCGCGCCGACACCTCGATCCGCCGCAGCTGATCCCCCGCCGTGACGTCCAGCTGGCGGCTCCGCTCCAGCTGGGCCGGGTCGGCGAGGTGGCGCACCAGCGCCTCGGTGCCCGGACGGTCGAGCTCCGCGAGCGGCCGCCATCCCTCCCGGTGCTCCAGGCCCAGGAGACGCTCCGCGGCGGGGTTGGCGCGGAACCGTCGCGCCTCGTGGTGGAGGGTGATGACGCCGGTGGGGATGGTGGCCAGCAGCGTGCTGAGCTCCTGGTTCGAGGCCAGGATCTCGGCCTCCGAGGCCCGGACCCGACGGACCATCCGGTTGAAGGAGTCCACCAGGACCGCCACCTCGTCGGTGGCGGGGACCGCCACCTCGGTGAGCTCGTCGCCCTCGGCCACCCGCTGGGTGGCGGCGGCCACCGCGAGCAGCGGCTCGGTGAACCGTCGGGAGAGGTACAGCCCCATCCACACGGTGGCGAACAGGAGCAGGAGGGTCATGGCCAGGAACACCAGCACCGTGGTGCTGGTGATCGCCCCCCGCTCCATCTTCATCTCCTGGAACGTGGCGTGGGCCGCGGTGGCCCGCTCCAGCTCCAGCATGACCGCCTGGGGGAGCGCCGCCCCCACCACCACCGTGACCCGGCCCGGGCCCGGTACCGGCCGCCACGCCCGCACCAGCAGCGCCCCGCGCCAGCGGTCCGTGCGCGAGCCCGGCTCGCGCAGGGTGGCCGGGGGCAGCCGCGGCGGCACCGCGGCGATCCGCCGCGGCTCCACCAGGGCCCGCACGCGGCGCGGGCCGCGGTAGATCGCCAGCAGGTCCACGCCGAGCAGCCGCTCCAGCTCGCCGAGCGCCGCGTCGTCCATCGCCGGCCGCACGTGCGCGGCCGCGGTCTCGGCCTGGCGCTCGAGCCGCTCCTCCACCAGCGCGCGCAGCTGCTCCGCGAGGGCGGCGCCGCTCTGGAGCACCTCCTCGACCGGGGAGGAGAACCAGCGGTCGATGGACCGCTGGAGGAGGTTGGTGGCCACCAGGAAGATGAACGTCACCGGCAGCAGCGACAGCGCGATGTAGGTGAGCACCAGCTTGGTCCGGAACCGGCTGCCGAGGACCCCGATCCGGCGTTCCACCAGGAGCCGCACCAGGTTGCGGAGGAGGATGAACACCAGCACCAGGATGAGCGAGACGTCCAGGTACCAGAGCGTGAAGAGGAGGATCCGGCTGGTCAGCTGGGTGGGCGTCGCGGCGTGGGTCCGCTCGAGGACCCAGACCGCCCCGGCGGAGAGGGCGAGCAGGAGCAGGAAGCCGCCGATGAGGAACCGGTTCTGCCGCCGGTACCGGTGCCACGCGCTGACCCACCGTGTCATCGCCGGTCCCCGGGTGCCGCCTCCACCCAGTCGGTGCCGGTGGTGGCGGGCAGCACCAGCCAGCGGGCGCCGGAGGTGAACACCGCCCGCGCCCGCACGCGCAGCGGACGGCGGGTGGGGGCCACCGCCAGCCGCACCGGCGGGGGCTCCGTCAGCCAGCGCCGGGCGGCCTGGGCCGAGGCGGTCTCCCGCGTCGCCACCACCACCTCGTCGAGCAGCAGCTGGCACCGGTAGCGCCCCGTGAGCGGGTCGAACCGCACCAGCGCCTCGGCGGTCCCCTCCCACACCTTGCGATCGCGCCAGAAGGCGCGCACCTCCCGCACCGCGATGGGGTACAGCACCCGCACCACCGCGCCGGAGGGGAGGGCGGCCTCGAACGGCGCGGGGAGGGGGGCCTCGAGCCGGAGGTGGATCTCCAGCGCCCCGCCCGACCACCGGGGTGCCACGACGAGCCCGGGCTCGGACGGGGGGCCGAGGAGCGCCAGGGCGAGGAGGACGCCGCCCATGGTGTGGCAACCTTACCACACCTCGGGGCAGAGTCGGGCGCCACGGGGGCGCCCCGGAGAACCGCTGGGTGCGGGTGCGTGGTCAGGCGTAGGCGGCCGCGGGCTCGAGCTCCAGCGCGAAGGGCGAGACGGGCGCCGGGGCCGCGGGGCCGAGACGCCGGATCTGCCACCGCTGGGGCGCCGCCAGGATGGCGCGGACGAGCGCCGCGTGCAGGGCGTGGCCGGCGCGGTGGGCGACGACCCTTCCCTGGAGGCGGTAGTCGAGCAGCGCCAGGTCGCCGATCAGGTCGAGGACCTTGTGGCGGACGAACTCGTCGGTGAACCGGAGTTCTCCGGACAGCACCCGGGTCCCGTCCACCACGACGCAGTTGGCGAGGCTGCCGCCGCGGATCAGCCCGCGGCTCTTGAGGTAGGTGACATCCTTGAGGAAGCCGAAGGTGCGGGCCGGCGCGATCTCCTCGGCGAACCGGTGGTCGTCCACCGCCCCCGACCACCGCTGGAACCCCACCAGCGGGTTGTCGAAGGCGATCCGGTAGTCCACCTCGAACCGGTCGGAGGGCTCCACCCGGATCCACCTGCCGTCGTCACGGACCTCGATGGGCTCCAGGATGCGGAGCGCCGCCACGGGCTCCTCCTGGGCCTCGAGCCCGGCGCGGCGGATCAGGCGGACGAACGGCCACGCGGAGCCGTCCAGGATCGGCACCTCGGGTCCGTCCAGCTCCACCAGCGCGTTGTCCACGCCCAGCGCCGCCAGCGCCGCCAGCAGGTGCTCCACGGTGGAGACGGCCGCGTCGCCGTGACCGATGCGGGTGGCGTAGGCCAGGTCCCGCGCCGCCTCCACGCGCGCGGGCACGGTCTCGTCGGTGCCGCGGCGCCGGAAGCGGATCCCGTGCCCCGCCGGTGCTGGCCGGATCCACAGACGGACGGGCACCCCGGTGTGGAGCCCCACCCCCGCCGTGAACACCGTCCGTCGGAGCGTCCTCTGCGTGCGGTCCATTCCCCCTCCAGCCATGCCTCCCTCAGCAGATCCCGTGCCAGCCCCGGGCGTCACCTGTAACCCATGGGACTGCAGTGGGTTGTGGATCGTCTCGCGGGTCGTGGGGGGGCACCGCCGCCGTGGCGGCCGCGGCACACCTGTGGCGTGCACGACACACCTCGGGGTGGTACAGTGTTGCGTCTGGAGGGGTGAGCCGGTGCGCGTGATCCCGGGGTGGTCGGCGGAGAGCGAGCGTCGCTTCAAGGAGGTGCTGTACCGGTTCCTCGAGGAGGTCCACTGCACCAAGGCGGCGCTCTATCTGCTGGGCGAGGACGGGCGCTACCTGCTCGCGACCCAGTACGGTTTCGGCCGGCGCGACCTCCTGGCCGCCGACCACGGCGCCCAGGCCCCGCTGGTGATCCTGGCCCGGCAGCTGAGGAGCCGGCCGGGGTTCTACAACCGGCCGGAGGAGATCCCGGAGCTCGCGGGCTACCTCGAGGGGGCGGGGACCGCGCGGCTCCTGCTGACCCCGCTCTACGGGGGCTCGAGGCTGCTCGGCTTCGTGGACGCCCGCGACAAGGGGCGCAAGCTCCCGTTCGGGTCCGAGGACGCGCGGCTCGCGGGCGAGATCGCCGCCTCGCTCGTCCGCCTGCTCTCCGACGAGCTGGGATACGCCGACCTGGAGCCGGTGGAGGCGCCGGCGCCGGCCCCGGCCGCCGCGAGCCGTCCGGTGCTCGCGGGCCTGGACACCTCGGCGATGCGGCGCTGGCTGACCTCGGCGCGGCTGGTGGCCTCGTTGCCGGAGGTGACCGCGGTGGTGGCCACCGTCGCGGAGGGCGGGGCGACCACCACGCTGGTGCAGGGCGAGGCGGGCCTGGACGGCGAGGAGCGGGAGGCGATCCGCCGGCACCACGCGGCGCTGCTCCGGGGTGCCGGGGCACCGGTGGCGGAGGACGGGGCGTGGCGTCTGGAGGCCGGACCCCCGCGGCGCGCGGGGGCGGGGGTGGCGGTGTCGGCGGTGCTGGTGCGGGAGCCGGGGTGGACCCTCGCGGCCACCGTGCTCGGCCCGCTGGGCTCGGCGGTGCCGCGGGCGGCGCTGGAGCTGCTCGCGGAGCAGGCGGCGGCGCTCCTCGAGGCGGTGCGGGCGCGCCGCCGGTGGCGGGGGCTGGCGCGCAAGCTGCTCGAGCCGGGCGAACGGCGGTACCCGGAGCTGGTGGAGCACGCCGCGGCGGTGTCGCGCCTCGCCGGCCGCCTGGCGGGGGCGATGGGGCTTCCCGACGACGAGGTGGAGCGAGCGGTGGTGGCCGGGTATCTCCACGACGTGGGAATGCGCGAGCTCGACTACGAGCGCCTCTACCGTCACCCGGCGCCGGGGGCCACGGAGCGCCGCCTGTACCGGAGACACCCCGCCATCGGCGCCGCCATCCTGGAGGAGGCAGGGCTTGCCGACCTCGCGGAGGTGGTGCGCCACCACCACGAGCGGTGGGACGGCACCGGCTACCCGGCGCGCCTCTCCGGTGAGGCGATCCCGCTGCTCGCGCGCGTCGTGCACGTGGCGGAGGTGTTCGACGTGCTCACCTCGCCGGGCAGCTACCGGCGGCCGCTGCCGCGGGACGAGGCGCTTGGGCTCCTGCGCTCGGGCGCCGGACACCAGTTCGACCCGGAGGCGGTGCGCGCCGTGGAGCGGGTGGTGTGATGGGCCGGCGGCGGGGCGGAGGGGAGCGGAAGGTGCTCGCGCGCAACCGCAAGGCGCGCTTCGAGTACGAGATCCTGGAGCGCGAGGAGGCGGGGATCCAGTTGCTCGGCAGCGAGGTGAAATCGGCGCGCGAGGGCCGGGTCAACCTCAAGGAGGCGTACGTGCGCTTCGAGGGGGGCGAGGCGTTCCTGGTGGGGTGTCACATCAGCCCCTACCCCAACGCCGGCTACGCCGGCCACGAGCCCACCCGGCCGCGCAAGCTGCTCCTGCACCGGCGGCAGATCGAGCGGCTCGCGGGCAGGTCCCGGGAGAAGGGGCTCACGGTGGTGCCGCTCGAGATGTACCTGGACGGCAACTGGATCAAGGTGGAGATCGCCCTGGTCCGCGGCAAGCACCTCCACGACAAGCGGGAGACCCTCAGGCGGCGGACGCTGGAGCGCGAGGCGGCCGCGGCCATGAAGGGCCAGCTCTGAGGGGCCGCCGCGGCCGGGGGCACCGCGAGGGAGAGGGAGCCGTGCGCGACCGGATCGTGATCCGCGGGGCGAGGGAGCACAACCTCGCCGACATCGACGTGGAGATCCCCAGGGACCGGCTGGTGGTGATCACCGGGGTGTCGGGCTCGGGCAAGTCCTCGCTCGCCTTCGACACGCTGTTCGCCGAGGGCCAGCGCCGGTACGTGGAGTCGCTGTCGGCGTACGCCCGGCAGTTCCTGGAGCAGATGGAGAAGCCGGACGTGGACACCATCGAGGGGCTGTCGCCGGCGATCTCCATCGAGCAGAAGACCACCAGCCGCAACCCGCGCTCCACCGTGGGCACGGTGACCGAGATCCACGACTACCTGCGCCTCCTGTGGGCCTCGGTGGGCGTGCCCCACTGCCCCGACTGCGAGATCCCGATCCGTCTCCAGACGGTGGAGGAGATGGTGGACCGGCTGCTCGCCCTCCCCGAGGGGACGCGGTTCGTGGTCCTGGCGCCGCTTCTCGAGGGGCGCAAGGGGGAGCACCGGAGGCTGTTCGAGCGGCTGGTGCGGGACGGGTTCGTGCGGGCCCGGGTGGACGGGGAGGTGGTGGACCTGGACGAGCCGCCGGAGCTCGACCGGAACCGGAAGCACACCATCGAGGCGGTGGTGGACCGGCTCCGGGTGCGCGACGGGATCGCCTCGCGGCTGGCGGCGTCGCTGGAGACCGCCCTCGAGCTGGGGGAGGGTCTGGTCCGCATCGCCCTGGCGGAGGGGGACGAGTGGGTCCTCTCCTCGCGCCACGCCTGCCCGCGGTGCGGGTTCTCGCTGGCCGAGATCTCGCCGCGCCTGTTCTCGTTCAACTCGCCGCAGGGCGCCTGCCCGGCGTGCTCCGGCCTCGGCTTCCTGCGCGAGGTGGACCCCGAGAAGCTGGTGGTGGACCCGGAGCGCTCCATCGCCGCGGGGGCGCTGGCGCCGGTGCGGCCGGGCTCGGCCTCGTGGCGGCGACGCCAGCTCGAGCAGCTGGCGCGGGCGCTGGGGTTCGACCTCCACACGCCGTGGCGGCGGCTGCCGGAGGCGGCGCGGCGGGCGGTGATGTTCGGGACCGAGGAGGAGATCGAGTTCGTCTGGGAGAGTGCACGGGGGGCGTACCGCTACCGGGACCGGTTCGAGGGGCTGGTGCCCAACCTCGAGCGGCGGTACCGCGAGACCTCCTCCGAGGAGGCGCGGCGCGAGATCGAGCGGTACATGTCGCTGGTCCCCTGTCCCGAGTGCGGCGGGCGCCGCCTGCGGCGCGAGGCGCTGGCGGTGAAGGTCGGCGGCGCCTCCATCGCCGACGTGAGCGCGCTCACCGTGAAGGCGGCGCTGGAGTGGTTCGAGCGGCTCGCTCTCAGCGAGCGGGAGACCCGCATCGTCCACAAGGTGCTGGCCGAGATCCGCGACCGCCTCGGCTTCCTCGCCGCGGTGGGGCTGGACTACCTCACCCTCGACCGGATGGCCGGGACGCTGTCCGGCGGCGAGGCGCAGCGGATCCGCCTCGCCACCCAGGTGGGCTCCAAGCTGATGGGGGTGCTGTACGTCCTCGACGAGCCTTCCATCGGCCTCCACCAGCGCGACAACCGGCGCCTGCTCGACACCCTGCGCGGGATGCGCGATCTCGGCAACACGGTGGTGGTGGTGGAGCACGACGAGGAGACGATCCGCGCCGCCGACTGGGTGATCGACCTGGGCCCGGGAGCGGGCGCGCACGGGGGGCGGGTGGTCGCGGCGGGGCCTCCCGAGGCGATCGAGCGGGAGCCGGCCTCCCTCACCGGCCGGTACCTCGCGGGGACGCTGGCCATCCCGGTACCGGCCCGCCGGCGCCGCGGCACCGGCGGGTCGCTGGTGGTCCGCGGCGCCGCCGAGCACAACCTGAAGCGGATCGACGTCCGCTTCCCGCTCGGCACCTTCGTCTGCGTCACGGGCGTCTCGGGCTCGGGGAAGTCCACCCTGGTGAACGAGATCCTGTACAGGGCGGTGGCTCGCGAGCTGTACGGCACCCTGGCCAGGCCGGGACGCCACGACGGGATCGAGGGGGTGGAGCGGCTCGACAAGGTGATCCTCATCGACCAGTCCCCGATCGGACGGACCCCGCGCTCCAACCCCGCCACCTACACCAAGGTGTTCGACCCGATCCGCCGGCTCTTCGCCGCCACCACCGAGGCGCGGGCACGCGGCTACCGGCCGGGCCGCTTCAGCTTCAACGTGCGCGGGGGGCGGTGCGAGGCGTGCCAGGGGGCCGGGCAGATCCGTATCGAGATGCACTTCCTCCCCGACGTCTACGTCACCTGCGACGTGTGCCAGGGCCGCCGCTACAACCGCGAGACCCTGGAGGTGCGGTACCGGGGACGCACCATCGCCGAGGTGCTGGACCTCACCGTGGAGGAGGCGCGGGACCTCTTCGCCGCGGTGCCACCCGTGGTGCGGATCCTGGACACCCTCGTGGCGGTGGGGCTGGGCTACCTCAGGCTGGGTCAGCCCGCGACGACCCTCTCGGGGGGCGAGGCGCAGCGGATCAAGCTGTCCCGTGAGCTGGCCCGCCGCGCCACGGGCCGCACCCTGTACCTCCTCGACGAGCCCACCACCGGACTCCACTTCCACGACGTGGCCAAGCTCCTCGACGTCCTCCACGCCCTCGTGGCCCGCGGCAACACCGTGATCGTGATCGAGCACAACCTGGACGTGATCAAGACCGCGGACTGGATCATCGACCTCGGCCCCGAGGGCGGCGAGGAGGGGGGCCGCATCGTGGCCGAGGGCACCCCCGAGCAGGTGGCCGCCCACCCGGGCTCGTACACCGGCGCTTACCTCGCCCCCCTCCTCCGCCGCGGCGCCCGCCGCGCCGGGTGACGGTCGAACGGGTAGTGGAACCGGCGGTGCCGGATCTCGCCCAGGAGCAGGCGGTGGGCGAGGATGGCCAGCTGCTGGAGGGAGGTCCGGAGGTACCCGTGGGCCTCGAACCTCCGGGCCGAGGCGAGGATGCGGACCTCGCGCAGGATCCCGAAACGGCCCGCGCCGCGGGCGCGGTCCAGGATCTCCATCTCCTCGCACAGCACCAGGCTCTCGTCGAACCCCCCCAGGCCCGCGAACAGGTCGCGGGAGAACAGCTGGCAGTACCCCGGCGCCTGTGGGCGCAGGCGGGCGCACGCCAGCATCCAGGCGTTGAAGGCGGAGAACACGAGGCGAGGCCGGAGGCCGCGCTCCACGGGGTCGGAGAGGGGGGAGGCCACGGTGAGGCCCCGCCGGCGGGCCTCGGAGAGCGCCTCCCCGAGGAACCCCGGCGGGGCCACCGTGTCGGCGTCGAGGAACAGCAGCCACCGGCCCGAGGCCAGGGACGCGCCCAGGTTCTTCTGGGCGGCCACGCCTCGGCGCGGGCTCTCCACCAGGCGGAGGCCGGGCAGCCGGCCGCGCAGCGCCAGCGCCACCTCGCGCGAGCGATCGCGGGAGCCGCCGTCCACCACCACCACCTCGCGGGCGCGCGGCCTCTGGGCGGCCAGCGAGGCCAGCAGGCGCGGCAGCACCCGCTCCTCGTCGAGCACCGGGATCACCACCGACAGGTCCACGGTCGCCTCCGCGCGGGTCACGGGAGGCCTCCCAGCAGCGCCGCCGCCGCGGCGGCCACCGCGGGCGGGAGCACCAGGTTGTCGAGCCCGTGCGGCGTGAGGGCCTCCACCACCGCGGCCCACACCCCGGCCGCCGCCGCCACCGCCGCCGCCGCGGGCCACCCATGGCCCGCCAGGCGGAGCACCGGAAGGGCCCCGGCGGCGGTGGCCACGGCCACCGCGGCGCTGCCCTCCCAGCTCTTCCAGCTCCACCCCCCGAACAGCGCCCGCACCCGGTAGCGGTGGCGTCCCCAGGTGATCCCCACCGGCTCCGCGGCCGCGTCGCCCAGGACCAGCGACACCACCCCGACCATGACCGCGCTGCGGTCCGGTACCAGGAGGACCGCGCCAAGGCCTCCGGCGATGGCGAACAGCGCGGGCCAGAAGATGTAGGGGCCGGGGGGGTTGTCCGTGGGCCGGGCGTCACCCGCGAACAGCACCCGCAGCACGCCGCGGGGGGCGAACGCCACCGCGGCGTACAGCCCGATCCCCAGGGCGGAGAGCACCACCGCGGTGGGCACGAGCGCCGGCGACCGGAGCAGGAGGCACCCCAGCGCGAGGTTGAGGACCCCGGACAGCACGTGGTTGATCTTGCGCGTGTACCCCGCGGGCAGTCCGGTGCCGAGCCGCAGCAGGCCCACCAGGTAGGCGCGCAGGAAGTGGAGGCCGGCGAACGGCCCCACCAGACCCCAGGCGACGTGCGAGAGCGCCTCCATGGTGGCCCCCTACGCCGCGAGGAACCGCTCCAGGCGCTCGCCGAGGCTCCCGTCGCGGTCGCGGATCCGCCCCTCGGCCACGGCCGTCGCCACCTCCGCCACCAGCGCGTCCACCTCCCGCGCCGCGGCCGCCATCGCGGGGCGCAGGCGGGCCGCCGTCCCGCGCGCCTCCAGCATCTCCGTCGCCAGGCGCCGCAGCAGCCTGAGGTAGACCGCCCCGTGGCGCCGGAGCAGCCGCTCGCACAGGGCCCGCTCCCCGTCCGCGGCGGGGCCGTTGTCCTTCTTGCTGATCACCTTGACGGCGTACATGATCTCCCGCTCGCGGCGGGCCACCTCCTCCACCGCGGCGTGGAGCACCGCGGTGCGGGGGTCGGCGAACCGCCACGGCAGCCGCAGGAAGTTCACGTCCTCCCGCCGCCGGGGCAGGAGCAGGCCGCTGTCCCGCAGCCGGTGCTCGAGCAGCGACCCGCGGTTCACCACCAGGGGGCGGAACGGCCACTGGTTGGCCTCGAGGAGCCGGTTGGCCTCGAAGAAGGCGACCTCCTCGAGGATCCCTCGCGGGGTCTGATAGGGGTGGAACAGGATGAACCCCGCGTCCAGCTCCAGCCCCAGGGCGCGCACGGTGCGCACCGCCCCCTCGATGGTGGCGCGCGGCGTCGCCCGGTTGTAGAAACGCAGGGTCTCGGGGCACCCGGCCTCCACCCCGAGGTAGACCCGGCTCAGCCCGGCCCGGGCGAGCCCGGCCAGCGCGGCGGCCACCCGGCGGTTCCCCGCGGGGTCGCCCGGCCGGTACACCACGTCGGGGCGGGTGAAGCAGCGGAACGAGAGCCGGCGGCCGCTCTCCCGCCGGAGCCGGCGGAACAGGCCCGCGAGCCACCGGCACCGGTCCAGCGAGGCGGCGGAACGGCCCCCCACGAGCTCGTCGTCGGCGAGCTCGAAGCTGGTCACCCCGAGGGCCACGAGACGCTCCAGCTCGGCCTCGACCCGCCGCCGGGGCAGCGGCTGCCAGCGGCGGAGCCCGGCTCCCTCCAGCAGCTCCGGCCGGAGCGCGGCGGCGGGGTTGCGGAAGCTGGTGCGGGTGCAGTAGGCGCACCGGCCCCAGAAGCAGCCACGGCTGGTCTGGAGCATGGCGGTGGGGTAGCCGGCGGCCAGGGCAGCCGGCACGGTGTCGAAGCTCGCGGGCAGGTCCAGCGGCTCGCGGCCGCCGGCCAGGTCCGTCGCCCGCGGCGCCTCGCCGGCTCGCCGCGCGAGCACCAGCCCGGGCACCTCCTCCAGCGCGCCCTCCCCCGCGAGGTGGCGGACCAGCCCCAGCATCGGCGCCTCCCCCTCGCCCACCACGGCCACCGCCGGCCGTCCCGCGGGCGCGGCGCTCAGGATCGTCCGCAGCACCGCCTCGGGCTCGTACGTGGCCAGCTGGTTGCCGGCCGCCACCAGCACCCGGCAGCGGGCGGCGGGCCCGGCGCGCCGGATCCACGCCGCGAGGAGGCGATCCAGGGTGGGGAGGGACCCGGGCGGGAGGGAGAGCCCCAGCAGCGCAGGGGGCGAGGCAGCGAGCCGGAGGGCGAGGCGTTCCACCGCGCCGTCCCCGTGCACGCGCACGATCTCCACGGGGGGGCACCTCTCCCCCAGCCGTCCCTGCAGGTGGCCCTTGAGGCACTCGAGCCCGTACGCGTTCCACCCGAAGGCCGGGTAGCCGGGCGAGCCCAGTTCCACGAGGACGATGCCGCGTTCCGGGTCGGGGGTGTGGTCGTCGAGCGTCCGCATCGGAGCCTCCGCTCCGACCCGAGCACGAGGCGTGCCAGCCCGGGGGTTCCCGGAGATCGAGGAGAAGGCCAGTTCTTCGAAGAGGTTGCGTTGGATCGGCCGGTGCCGCGAGGTGCAGCGCGGCGGCGGCAGCGCCGCCGCGGTGCTGCACCGTCACCCCTCCCGGGGCGGCCTTCCGTACCGGCGCAGCAGGCGCTGCAGGCTCTGCCGGTGGAGCCCCAGCCGGCGGGCGGCGGCGGTGACGTTGCCGCCGGTCGCGGCCAGCGCCTCGGCGATGGCCCGGCGCTCCAGCTCGTCCAGGACCCGCCGCCGTGCCTCGGCCAGGGTCTCCCCCTCCCGGAGCGCCGGCGCCCCCGGCCCGGATCCGGCGGGGGCGGTGCCGCGCGTCCCGGGAAGGGCGAGCGGCAGGTCCTCGGGGAGGATCACCCCGCCCCGGCAGAAGATCGCCGCGTGCTCCAGGACGTTGCGGAGCTCGCGGACGTTGCCTGGCCAGGGATGCTCCAGGAGGGCCCGCTCGGCCGCGGGCGAGAGCCGCACCGGGCGCGGGGAGCTCCGGCGCAGGAGTTCCCGGGCGAGGGGGAGGATGTCCTCCCGCCGGTGCCGCAGTGGCGGGATCTCCACCGTCACCACCGCCAGCCGGTAGAACAGGTCGGCGCGGAACCTGCCCGACTCCACCATCTCCCGGAGGGGGCGGTGAGTGGCGGCGACCACCCGGACCGACACGGACCGCTCGCGGTCGTCGCCCACCGCCGTCACCGCACCGCGCTCGATGGCCCGCAGGAGCTTGGCCTGCAGCTCCGGGGGCATGTCGCCAACCTCGTCCAGGAACAGCGTGCCGCCGGCCGCCGCGGCGAAGCGGCCCGGTCGGTCACGGTCCGCGCCGGTGAAGGCGCCGCGGCGGTGGCCGAACAGCTCGCTCTCGGCGAGTCCCGGCGGCAGCGCGGCGCAGTTGACGGCGACGAAGGGGCCGTCGCGGCGGGGCGAGGCGCGGTGCAGGTGCCGGGCGGCCACCTCCTTGCCGGTTCCGGTCTCACCCAGAAGCAGCACCGGCGCCTCGGAGAGGGCCGCCGCCTCGAGCCGCTCCAGGGTCGCGGCCATGGCCGGGGAGCGTGCCACCGGGGTGGCGTCGGCCGCACCGCGGGAGCTGGCCAGCTCGGCCTCGAGCGAGGCGACCCGGAGCCGGAGGCGGGCGAGGCGCAGCGTCCGCTCCACCACGAACCGCAGCGCCCCCAGCTCGTACGGCTTGGCGAGGTAGTCCGCGGCGCCTTCCTCCACCACCGCGAGCGCGGTCTCCACCGCGCTGTCCGCCGTGAGCACCACCACCGGCGGCGGATCGCTCCGGGCCACGATCCGGCGCAGGGTGGCGCGCCCGGACAGCCCCGGCAGCCCGAGGTCGAGGATGACGAGGTCGAGCCGCTCGCGGTCCAGGAGGGCGAGGCAGGCCTCGCCGTCGGGGACCTCGAGCACCGTGTGGCCGAGGGGGGTGAGGGCGCGCACCACACCGCGGCGGGCCGCGGGCTCGTCGTCGCAGATCGCGATCCGGGCGGGACGCTCGGAGATCACCGCACCTCGTCCTCCCCTCGGGCGGCGGGCAGCGGGACCCGCACCGTGACCTCCAGGTGGCCCTGCCGGTGTTCGATGGCGAGCGCTCCACCCAGAGCCCCCACCCGCTCCTCGACCAGCGCGAGGCCGAGGCCGGTCCCGTCCTGGCTCACGAACCGCCGCCGGAGCTCGTCGGGGTGGGCGGGCAGCTCCGGGGCCGGGTTGCTCGTGGCGAGCACCAGCTCGCCCACCCGCCGCGCCAGCCGGACGCGTGCGGTGGACCCCTCGGGGGCGTGCCGCAGCGCGTTGATCAGCAGGTTGAACACCACGATCTGCCAGAGGGCGGGCGAGCCGGGGGCGGCGCCCACCCGCGCCACCCCCGAGGCGTCGAGCGCCACCCCGCGCCGCCGGGCCTCCACGCCGGCGAGGCGGAGGGCACCTCGAACCAGCTCGTCGAGGTCGGTGCGCGCCGCCTCGGGGGGGCGCGCGAAGCCGAGGATCTCGCGCGCGACCTGCTCCAGGCGGCGGATCTGCTCCGCCACCAGCTCCAGGTCGGCCACCGCCCCGGCGGCGCACCCCGCCGCCGCCACCTCCTCACGGGCGGTCTCCACCAGCGCCAGCATGGAGCCCAGCGGGTTGCGCACCTCGTGGGCCACGGCCGCGGCCACGCCCCCCAGCAGCGCCAGCCGCTCGCTCTCCAGCGCCCGCCGCTGCGCCTCGAGGCGCGCCTCGGCGCTGGCCGCCAGGGCCAGCGCCGCCCCGAGCCGCTCCGCGGCCAGCGCCAGCGCCACCGCCTCGCCCTCGCGCAGCGGGCGGCCGCCCCGGACCAGGAGCACGGCGCGCAGCTCCCGGCCCACGCGGAGCGGGATCGCCGCCACCGCACCGGCGGCGGCCAGCAGCCCGGCCTCGTCCGGCACCGCCCCCTCCAGCTCGAGCGGGGGACCTGCGGGCCGGGCGGCGAGCCGGTCCCAGAGCTCGAGGAGGGGACCCGCGCGCGGGCGGCGCGGGATCCACCGCGCGGCGGGTCCCAGGAGCGCCGCCAGCCGCTCCCGGAAGCGCCGCTCCAGCTCCTGCGGCGGCAGCGGCAGGGCCGCGTCGCGGGCGAGCTCCGCCGCCTCGGCGGCGGACACCCGCGGCTCGGCGAGAGGGATCAGCCACGGGAGGCGGCGGAGGGCGGCCCGCTTCGCCGGGGTGTAGAGGGAGGCCGCGGCCACCACCGCCAGGGCGGTCGCGGCGAGGAGGCGCGATGTGGCGGGACCGGAGCCGTTCACCAGGGTGGCGCCCCCGCCTACGGCGCCGAGCAGGAGGAGCCCGGTGAGGCCGTGGCGCAGCGACCTGGGGGGCACCCCCACCCGCAACCCCGCGTCCCGGTACCCCAGCGCCAGCACCGTGGCCGCCGGCAGGAGGCCGGGGAGGTGGAGGGCGGGGGGGAGCAGGCCGTGGCGTGCCGCCGGCGGCGAGAGGAAGACGAGGCGGAGCGCGGCGGCGCCCACCGCGGCCACCGCGAGGGCCAGCCCGGTCAGCAGGCGGCGGCCGCCGCGGGTCCGGGTCCGGCGTGCGGCCCGCGCGGCGAGCAGGGCGCAGGCGGCGGACCCGGTGGCGGCGTGCACCCCCGGCCAGGGGCCGGCGGCCGACAGCAGCTGGGGGAGGCCGGCACCGGCGCCGAGCGGCCCGGCGGTGGCGGCGAGGAGGGGGGCGGCCGGTGCCACGGTCGCCACCGCGAGCGGCGCCGCCAGCCGTCGGGCCTCCGCCGCCACGGCCGCGCCCGCCGCCGCGGCGGGGTAGGCCGCGAGCCAGGCCACGGCCCCGGGAACGAGCAGCGCTCTCGCCACGGCCGGAGGGACGGCGAAGGCCGCCGCGGCGGCGGTCAACAGCACCGAAAGGTACCAGCCGCAGGCCGCGGCCGCGGCGAGCCGCCAGGCGCGGTTGGCGGCCGCGCCCGGCGCGGGCGCGGGCCGGGCCAGGGCGCCGTAGGCGAGCGTGCCCGCAGTGGCGGCGGCGAGCGTCGCGGCCACCGTGGCCGTGAACGGTTCCACTTCCCGATGGTACCGCGGGCGGGGCCCCCCGGGGGTACAATGCCGCGCATGGAGGTCCGTCGGGTCGGCGTGGTGCTCAAGCGGTCGAGCCGCGAGGCGCTGGAGCTGGGCCGGCAGCTCCTGGTGGAGCTCGAGCGGCTGGGGGTCGAGCCGGTGGTGGACCGGGAGAGCGGGCCGCTGGTGGGGGCGGAGGACGGCCCGTCCAGGCTCGAGCTCCCCGCACAGGTGGACCTGGTGGTGGTGCTGGGCGGCGACGGCACGCTGCTCTCCGTGACCCGGGGAGAGGTGGGCGAGACGCCGATCCTCGGCGTCAACCTGGGCACCCTCGGGTTCCTCACCGAGCACCCGGTGGAGGCGATGTTCCCCATGCTCCACCGGGCGCTGGAGGGCACCGCCCGGGTGGAGCGGCGGGAGCGGCTGGAGGTGACGGTGCGGACCCCCGGGCGCGACCCGGTGGTGCGGCGGGCGCTCAACGACGCGGTGATCAACAAGACGGCGCTCGCCCGCATGATCGTGCTGTCGGTGCACGTGGACGGCGAGTTCGTGAGCCGGTTCCGCGCCGACGGCCTCATCGTGGCCACCCCCACCGGCTCCACCGCCTACAACCTCTCCGCCGGCGGGCCGATCCTGGTGCCCACCCTGGAGGTGATGCTCATCACCCCCATCTGCCCCCACACCCTCACCAACCGCCCCATCGGGGTGCCGCTGGACGCCGCGGTGGAGGTGCGGCTCGAGAGCCTCTCGGAGGAGGTGTACCTCACCCTGGACGGCCAGGAGGGGTTCCCGCTCTCCCCCAGCGACCTGGTGGAGATCCGCCGCTGCCCCCAGCCGGTGCACCTGGTGGTCGACGACGCCACCTCCTTCTTCCAGGTCCTCCACCACAAGCTCAAATGGGGCGAGCGGGGCGGCTGAGGTACCGCCACCTGCGGCGCACCGCCCTGGCGCTGCTCGTCTTCGCGGCGGTGGCGGTGGCGGGCGTGGCGGCGGCGGCGCGGCTGCTCGCCTCGCCGGGGTTCTCGCGCTGGCTGGCGGCGCGGATGGCGGCGGCGGCCTCACGGGCGGTGGGCGGGACCGTGCGGGTGGCGGCGGCGCGGCTCGAGGCGTGGCCTCCCGCGGTGGCGCTCGAGGGGCTGGAGGTGGTGGCGGCCGGGGTGCGGGTGCGCTGCCAGGCGGCGCGGGTGGAGCTCCTCGGGACGCTCCTCGCGCCCGGGGAGCTGGAGCTGGGCGGGGTGTGGGCGAGGGGGGTGGTGGTCGCCGTGGAAGGCTCGCCGGTGGCGGCGGGAGGCACGCGCCGGCGGCTGCGGGTGGGCGTGCGGCGGCTGGCGGTGGAGGGCCTCGAGGTGGAGGGGCGCCGCCTCCCCGGGCGGGTGCGGCTGGCGGCCCGCGGCGTCCGCCTGGCGTGGACGGGCTCGGGCGGGACGGTTCGCGGGTTCGCGCGGGCTCGGGAGGTGGAGCTGCGGGTGCCGGGGCTGGAACCGGTGCGGCTGGCGGCGGCGGCCCGCCTCGCCGCGGACCGGGGCGGCGCCCGCCTGGAGCGGGTGCGGCTCGGCGGGCGCGGGGTGGCGCTCGAGGGGACGGTGACGCTGGCGCCGGGGACGGTGAGGGCCACCGCCACGGGCACGGTGGACCTGGCCGAGCTGGACCGGGTGACCCACGCCCGCGCGGGCCTCTCCGGGAAGGCGCGGGTGCGCCTGGTCGTGGGGAGCGGGGCGCCGCTTCGGGCCGAGGTCTCCGTGCCGCGCCTGGGGGTGGCGGGGTTCACGTTCCACGCCGTCGACGGCCGGATGGAGCTCGTCGGTGACGGGCTCTCCGCGACGCTATGGCGCGCGGAGGCGTGGGGCGGCAGGGTGCGCGGCAGCTACCGTCTCCATCGCCTCGCGCCCCCCTGGCCCCACCGGGTGCGTGCCGCCGGCACGGGGATCGCCCTCGAGCGGCTGCTCGCGGCGCTGGGGGTGCCGCCCGCGGGGATCGGGGCGAGGGCGGATCTCGAGGCGGAGCTCGCCTGGGAGGGACGCCGGGTGCGGGAGGGGCGGGGGCGGGGACGGGCGCGCCTCGCGGCGGCGGGTCGGGGCCTCGGGGCCTCGGGCACGGTGGAGGTGCGGCTCGAGGGCGACGGCGTCCTCCGCTTCTCGGGCGAGGACCTCTCCCTCGGGAGCCACCGCGTGCGCTGGTCGGGGCCGCTGACGATGGGCGACTGGGTGCCCTCCTGGTCGGTGGCGGCCTCGGGAGGGGAGCTCCGGGAGCTCGTCCCGGTGGTGAACGCCTGGGTGGGCTCGGAGGTGCTGCCCCGCGGGCTCGCCGGTCGCGGCGACCTCGAGGTGGAGCTCGCCGGGCCGTTCCGGGCCCCGCGGGTGTCGGTGCGGCTCGACGCGGCGCCGCTGGCCCTCGGCTCCATGACCGCCGACCGGGTGGTGGCCGGGCTCGAGGTCTCGCCCGGAGCGCTCGTGGTGACGTCGGCGGTGGCCCGGCTGGGGCGGGGGGCGGTGCGGGCGCGGGGCGGGGTGCGGTGGGGGCGGGGGGGCGCCCGCCTCGCCCTCCACCTGTCCGGGCGGGAGGTGCCGCTCGACCGGCTCCTGGCGTGGGCCGGGCTCCCCGCGGTGGCGAGCGGGAGGCTGGCCTTCTCGGGGCCCCTCGAGGGCGAGGTGTCGGCGCCGCACGGGGCGTTCGCGGTGGGGCTCACCGCCCTGGCGGCGGGAGGGGTCCCCCTGGGCTCGGGCAGCGGCACCGTGGAGGTGGCGGACGGGGCCCTCGTGCTGCGCTCGTGCCGCCTGGAAGGGGGGCTGGAGCTCTCCGGGCGGTGGCGGGTGGCGGCGGGCGAGGTGGGGCTCGCGGCCCGGTGGGAGGCGATGGACCCCTCGGCGGTGTCGCCGCTCGCGGGGCGCCTCCTCGGCTCCCGGTGCCGGATCGAGGGATCGCTCGAGGCGGGCCCGGAGGGGCTCGCCCGGACCGCGGTGCGGGTGGCCGGGGACGGGGTGGAGGGGGAGCTGGAGCTGGGGCGCGGGGGCGGCAGCGTGCGCCTCGCGGTCGAGGGGATCGGCTCGGGCCGGCTCGACCTCGAGCGGGGAGCGGGCGGGGCGCTCGTCGCGGCCGGGCGGGTGGAGGTGGCCTCGGTGGATGCGCTGCTGGGGCGTCTCCTGGGCGAGCGGGCGCCGCCGGTGGAGGGAGGTCTGGCCGCACGCCTCGAGGGCTCCTGGCCGCCGGGGGGGCGGCCGCTCCTCGCGCTGTACCTCGATCCGGCCGAGCTCGCCGTGGCCGGGCACCGGGTCGCCCTGGGGCCGGGAGCGGTGGTGCGCCTGGGCGACGGGGTCGCGGTGGACGGGGTGCGCCTCGAGAGTGCGGCCGGGGAGGCACGGCTCGCGGTCTCGGCGGGAGCGGACGGGAAGGTCCGTGGCCGGTTCGAGGGCGCGCTCGACGCCGCCCTGCTCGCCCCCCTGGCGCCGGCGTGGCGGCCGGAGGGGGTGGTGGAGGGGACGCTGCGCCTCGGGGGCACCGTGGCCCGGCCCCGCGTCGAGGGCGAGCTCGCCGTGCGCCGTGGCGGCGTGCGGCTGGGCGGGGGGCTGCCGGTCACGGGGATCGAGGGCGCCGTGCGCCTCGAGGGGCGGCGGGCGGCCCTCGACCTGCCCGGGGTGCGGGTACTGGGCGGGCGGAGCTCGGTGCAGGGGACGGTGGACCTCGGCGGCGCCGGCGCGCGGCTGGCGCTCGAGGGCGAGGCGGAGGGGATCCGGTTCGAGCCGCTCTCCGGCCTCCGGCTGACGCTCTCCGGCCGCTGGAGGCTGGCGGGGCCCCTGGAGCGCCCCGTGCTCTCCGGCGAGCTCAAGGTGGACCGGGGAACGCTCGTCCGGCGCGAGGAGCTGGACGGGCTGCTGGCCCGGTGGTTCGGGCCGGGTGCGGCGCCGCCGGCGCCGCTGCCCGATCTGCCCGAGCTCCGGCTGCACGTGGTGGCCGAGCGGTCGGTCGAGGCGCGGACCCCGTTCCTCCATCTGGTGGCGTCGGCGGACCTGGAGGTGCGCGGCACCCCGGCCCACCCCGGCCTCGTGGGGACGGTCGAGCTCGCCGAGGGCGGCGACCTCCTGCTGCGCGGGGTGCGGTACGAGCTGGAGCGCGCCGCGCTCACCTTCACCGACCCCGAGCGGATCTGGCCGCGGATCGAGGTCCGCGGCCGCACCTGGGTGGACGTGTACGCCATCACCGTCACCCTCGTGGGCACCCCGGACCGCATCGTGCCCACCCTGGTCTCGGACCCGCCGCTTCAGACCGCCGACATCCTGTCCCTGCTGTCGCTGGGCCGGCGGGAGGACCGGGGCGGGGGCCTCGGCGCCACCCTCGCCTCCACCATCCTCACCCGCCAGATCAACGCCGAGCTGGAGCGGCGAGCCAGCTCCATCCTGGCCGTGGACCAGCTGCGGGTGGACCCCTTCGCCGAGAGCGCCACCGGCAACCCCACGGCCCGGCTCACGGTGGTGAAGCAGCTCGGCCCCTCGTGGACGGTGGTCCTCCAGACGAACCTCTCCTCCAACCGCGAGGAGGTGGTGGTGAGCCGCTGGTACCTGGAGCGCGGCCTCTACCTCGAGGCGACGCGCGACGCGGACGGGAGCTACTCCCTCGACCTGAAGCTCAGGCGGCGGTACTGATGCGGCGGGTGGCGGCGGTGGCGGTCCTGGCGGCGGCGCTGGCGGCGCCGGCGAGCGCGGCGCCGGCGGTGGCCGCGGTGCGCGTGGAGGCGGACGGCCCGGTGGACGCGGCGCGGGTCGTGGCGATCCTCGGTCTCGAGCGCGGGCGGCCGCTGGATCGGGCCCGGCTCGCGCGCGGGATCCGGGTGCTGTGGGCCACGGGCGAGGTGGACGACGTGGCGGTGCTGGCCTCGGAGGCCCCCGGAGGGCTCGAGGTCATCGTCCGCGTGGGCGTGGCACCGCGGGTGGGCCGGGTCCGGATCGTGGGCGTGGGGTGGCGGTGGCGGCTGCGCATCGCCGGCTGGCTGGGCGTGGAGGGTGGCGAGCGGTTCGACGCCGGCCGGATCGAGACCGAGGCGGAGCGGGTGCGGCGGCGGCTGGCCGATCTGGGGTACCTGGCGGCGCGGGTGGAGCCGTGGGCGCAGCTCGACCGGGCCACGATGCGGGTGGGGGTGACGCTGGCGGTGACGCCGGGGGAGCCCGCGCGCCCGGCGGGCCTCGAGGTGACGGGGGTGGAGGCGGCCGACGAGCTCGCCGGGGCGGTGCGGGGGGTGGTGGTGGGACACCGCCTCACGGCGTCCCGCCGGCGGCGGGTGGAGACGCGGCTGCTCGCGGCGCTGGCCCGGCGCGGGTACCTGCGGGCCGAGGTCCGGCTGCGGGCGGAGCCGGCGCCGGGGGGGTTGCGGCTCGTGGCCGAGGTGGAGCCCGGGCCGCGTTACGAGGTGGAGCTGGACTGCCCCGAGGACCTCGCTCCCGGCGTCCTCGAGCTGGTGCGGGAGGCGGAGGACCCCGAGGCCACCGACGCCCTGGAGGACGCGGTGGTGGCCCGGCTGCGCCGCCTCGGCCACCCGTTGGCCGTGGCCGAGGCGACCCTGGCCGAGGGCCCGGACGGTGGGCGGGTCCTGCGGCTGCGGGTCCGGCCCGGCCCGCGGGGGCGGCTCCTGGGGGTGCGGTTCCCCGGGGCGAGCCTCGACCCGGAGACGCTGGCGCGCGCGGCCGCCATCGGCGGGCCGCGGGTGCCGCCCCCGGACGCGCTGGAGCGGGCACGGGAGCGCGTGCTCGAGGCGTACCGCCGGGCGGGGTACGCGGACGCCGTGGTGGGGCGGCCGCGGGTGGTGGCGGCCCCCGGTGGCGGTGCGGTGGTGGAGCTTCCCGTGGAGCGGGAGGGGCCGCGGGTCACGGTGGCGGAGCTGGAGGTGGCGGGGCTCCCGCCGGAGGTGGCGCCGCCCCCGGTGCCGCCCGGGGCCGCCGAGGAGGGCCCGTGGGACCCGCGGGCGCTCCCGGAGCTGCGGCGGCGCCTCGAGGCGGCGCTCGCCGACGCGGGGTACCCCGACGCCCGGGTGGAGGTGACGTGGGAGCGGGAGCGGCGGGACCGGGTCGCGGTCCGGGCGCGGGTGGCGGCGGGCCCCCCGGTACGGGTCGGCGAGGTGGTGGTCTCCGGCCTCGAGCGCACCGCGGAGTCGGTGGTGCGCAACGTCCTCCGCCGCGCGGGCGTGCGGGAGGGGGCGCCGTACTCCCTCGCGGCGCTCCTCGACGCCCGCCGGCGGCTGTACGAGCTGGCCCTGTTCCGGAGGGTGGACCTGCTGCCGCTGCCCGGCGACGAGGGGCGGGCGCGGCGCGGGGTGCTGGTGCGGTGCGAGGAGGCGCCGCAGCGCTCCTACGTGGCGGGCGTGGGGTGGGACACCGAGGCGCGCGCCCGGGTCACGCTGGGCTGGTCGCACCTCAACCTGCTCGGGCACGCACACGCGCTCTCCGCCGAGGTGCGTCTCTCCGGCCGCGAGCAGCGGTACCAGCTCACGCTCCGCGAGCCCGAGGTGCTGGGGCTGGGGGTTCCCGGATTCCTCTCCGCCTACCGCACGGAGGAGCGGTTCGCGTCGTTCTCGCAGCTCAGGCGCGGGATGTGGGCGGAGGTGGGGGACCGGCGGCGGCGGCCGCTCCGGCTGTGGCTCCGGTACGAGTACCAGATCGTGCGCCCGGAGGCTCCGCCGGAGGTGCTCTCGCGGCTGGAGCGCACCGAGCGCGAGATCCAGATCGCCTCGCTCACCTCGACGCTGGAGTGGGACACCCGCGACGACCCGCTCGACCCGCGGCGGGGTGCGCTGGCGTCGCTGGCCCTCGAGGTCGCGTTCCCGGCGTTCAAGGCGGACGCCAGCTTCGTCAAGCTCGAGGGCCGGGCGGCGGGGTTCGCGCCGCTCGCTGGCGGGACCGGCGCGGTGGGGTTTCGCGCGGGGGCCATCGTGCCGTACGGCGGCGGCACGGGTCCCGGCAACCTCCGTGTCCCCATCGGCGCGCGCTTCTTCGCCGGGGGGCGGATCTCGCACCGGGCGTTCCCCATCGACCGGCTGGGGGTGCCGGGGCAGACGCTGGACCCGAGGGGCGACCCGGTGGGAGGCGACGCCCTCCTGGTGCTCAACGTCGAGTACCGGCGGCCGGTGCGGGGGCCGCTCGAGGCGGAGGCGTTCCTGGACGCGGGGAACGTGTGGGCCGAGCCGGGGCTCGTGGACCTCGGACAGGTGCGGTGGGGGGTGGGGGTGGGGCTGCGGTACCGGACGCCGGCCGGACCGCTCCGGCTGGAGTACGGGGTCAAGCTCGACCGCCGCCGCGGCGAGTCGCCGGGCGAGCTCTACCTCTCCTTCGGCACCGCGTTCTGAGCCGCCTCCTCGATGAGGCGGCGCAGGCGGCGCTCGTAGATCCCGTCCCAGACGTACTCGCGCATCACGCGCCGGAAGTGACGGCGGGTGGGGATGGCGTCCAGGTAGGCGAGGAGCCTGCGGGCGATGGAGTCGGGGGGCTCGTCGAGCCGGAACCGGAGGCAGTCGTCGCCGCCGATCTCGGCGAAGGGCGGGATGTCGGAGCAGACGATGGGGAGCTTGATCATCCCCGCCTCCAGCAGCGGCACCCCGAACCCCTCCTGGAGGCTGGGCAGGAAGAGGGCGTCGGCGATGAGGTACAGGTCGCGGATGGTGATGCGGCTGGCGTCGAGGCGGGTGCCGTCGGCGAAGACGTGGGCGGCCGCCATCACCACCTCCCGCTCCACCCCGAGCTCGCGGGCGAGGCGCCGGAGGCCGTCGGCGTAGGCGGCGCTCGACGGCTCGTGCGGGTCGTACGCCCCGGTGAGCAGCAGCCGGGCGCGGCACCCCAGGCGGTGGAGGGCGTGCACCACCCGGATGGAGAGCTCGATGTTCTTGCGCGGGTGGAGCCGCGAGGGCTGGACCAGGAGCAGCTCGGCGTCGAACAGCCGCTCCTCGGCGATGAGGCGGACCGTGGCCGGATCGAGGCGGAAGAACCGGATCGGGTCGATCCCGTCGGGCACCACCTCGATCTCGACCCCCGGACCGTACAGCTCCCGGAACTGCCGCCGCCTGGCCTCGGAGATGGCGACGTAGCGGACTCCGGGGTGGGCGCGGCGCAGCACGTTCCACGGCTCGCGCTCGAGGTGCCCGGGGTGGTCGGGGTAGAAGTACGGCGAGTCGTGCTGCCACGCCACCACCGCCACCCGGCCCCGGCGGGCGAGCTCCACGAGCGCCAGGGTGAGCGGCAGGTTGTACGGCATCGCCAGGACGTTGTGGGCGAGCAGGACCGGGAACCCCTCGAGCGACCGCTCGAGGCGGGCGGCGAGCAACCCGGTGAGGTCGGCGAGCAGCCGCGGGTCGTCGGCGGCGCGGGCCGCGGCCTCGTGGCGGGAGCCCAGGAGGGCATCGACGATCACCGGGACGTCCGGCTCGAACCGCCCGCCGGCGCCGGCCAGCACCAGCACGCGGTGCCCGTGGCGCACGAGCAGCGACGCCTGCTGCCGGACGATCTCCTCCACCCCGCCCACCACCGGCGGGCACGAGTAATGGAGCAGGGCCACCGGGACCGGCCCGGCGCTCATCCGTCCCTCCGCAGCGCCTCGAGGTCGGCGACGAGGCCGAGCAGCCGCCGCTCGAGCACCTCGTAGGAGAAGTGGCGGGCCGCCAGCTCGTAGTTGCGGTCCACCATCCGCCGCACGCGCGCGGGGTCGTCGAGGAGCGCGCGGATGCGGCGCACGTCGTCGCGGGTGACGAACCCCTCGAGCGGGATCGCCTCGAACCCCAGCGGCTCGATGTCGGCGACGTAGATCGAGTACCGGTGCACCACCACCGGCTTGCGGTAGTACACCGCCTCCAGGAAGGCGTTGCCGAACCCCTCGTAGGCGCTGGGGTAGGCGACCAGGTCGGCGCACCGGTAGACATCGGCGATGGAGAAGCGGCCCCGGCCGCCGTCGGCCCCCACCAGGTGGTCGATGCAGGCCAGGCGCACCCCGAGCAGGTCGGCGTAGGCGCGGATCCGCTCCGCGTACTCGTCCCCCTCGTCGCCGGAGGCGTGGGAGATCACCAGGGTGGGGTTGGGCAGGTGGAGGTGGTGGACCAGCTCGATGGAGCGCTCGATCCACTTCCGCGGCACGATCCGGGTGGGCTGGAGGATGAACGGGTCGTCCGGCCCCAGCCCCACCGCCTCGCGCAGCTCGCGGCACGGGGCGCCGTCGGAGGGCGGGGGGTTGGCGAAGTCGAGCACGTTGGGGATCACGGTGGTGGAGACACCCCGCCGGCGGGAGAGCTCGGCGGCGGCGATGGAGTTGATCACCACGTGGCGCACCGCCGGGTGGACCGGGGGGAACGCCGCCGCCAGGTAGTCCGAGCAGGCGTTGACCAGGAATCGGTCGCGCTCCCAGGAGAAGTCGTGGTGGTGGGCCACGGTGGGGATCCCCCGCTCGGAGATGAGCTCCGCGAGGGCCAGCCCCAGCGGGACGTTCATCGGGATCGCGAGCGCGTTCTCGGGCACCAGCAGCTCGATGCCGAACCGGTCGAGCCAGGCGGCGATCTGGTCCTTGAGGCGCTGTCTCAGCTCGTGCGTCTCCTGGGTGGCCGCGGGGGGGCGCGTGCGGCGCCCGAACAGCAGCCGGGTGAGCGCCCGCACCCTGGGGTGGTCGAAGTGGGCCTCGGGCAGGAGCTGCGACCGCTCGCGCGGGGTCTCGAGCTCCCCGGCCAGGAAGAAGCACTCGAGCCCGTTGCGCTCGAGCACCTCCACCCACTTGCGGGTCTCGAGCGAGACCCCGTCGGTCCCGGCGAGCCGCGTGGAGACGAACCCGACCCGGCGGATGCGGCCGTCGCTCACGGGGAGATGATACCCGGTGCGGAGGAAGGGCGGGGCCCGGCGGCCGGCGCCGCCGGGCCCCGGGGTTCAGCGGGTCACGGTGGCGGTGACGGTGTACGGGTCGCCCGCGGCGCGGTCGATCACGGAGGCGTAGGGCCACACCGGTCCCGGACCTCCGATCACCCGCACCTCGGCCTGGGCGAGCTCGACCCCCTCCGCCCCCGCGGCCCCCAGCACGTCGTCGATCTGGAGCCAGCGGAGGCCGTCGAGGGTCCGCACCAGCGGCGTCCCCACCGGGCGGCCGGAGGGATCCAGCAGCCGCACCTCCACGGTCGCGGGGTCGGTCCCCAGGTTGAGGAGACCGAGGTTGGTGCGGGTGTCGTGGCTGCGCTCGATGGGCGCGAGCACCCCGACCTCCCCCGGGGCCACCGCCTGCGCGGCGGTGGCGGCGGGGAAGTACTGGCCGTAGCTGCCGTGGTCGGTGCGGTTGTAGATCCGCGAGGCCACGGCCACGCGCGCCGCCGTCCGCACCACCACCGCCCCGGCGACGTCATCGCCGATCCCGAACAGCGAGCGCAGCACGTCCACCCAGGCGCGGAGCGATCGCGGTCCCAGCGTCACCCGGCGCACCACCTCGCGCCCGGCGTCGAGGAACGCGAGCTCGAGGTCGGCGGCGCGGTCGGCGAGGTTGGTCACGGTGAGGTCGGTGCGCCAGGAGCTGCCCTCGGCGCCGTGGCTGTGGGCCGCCACCAGCATCGCCGCCGGGAGGTCCCGGTCGCCGATCGCGATGGTGCCGGTGGAGGTGCAGCTCCTGCCGTCCACGGTGACCGTGACGCTCCAGGTGTAGGTGCCGGGAGCGGTCCAGGCGTGGGTGACCTGGCGCCCCGTGGCGGTGGCACCGTCGCCGAACTCCCAGGCGTAGGCCGGCTCGCCGGAGCACCCGGAGGTGGACGCGGTGGCGGTGAGCTCCACCGCCTCGCCCACCCCGGCGGACGGCGGGGCGGAGGCGTCGCAGGCCAGCGAGCAGCCGCCGCCCTCCACCACGACCGTGGTGCCGGTGGAGGTGCAGCTGCTGCCGTCCGCGGTGACCGTGACGCTCCAGGTGTAGGTGCCGGGTGCTGCGTAGGCGTGCTGGACGGTGCGTCCCGAGGCGCCGGTACCGTCGCCGAAGTCCCAGGCGAAGGAGGGATCGCCGGAGCAGCCGGAGAGGGTCGCGGTGGCGAAGAACGACTCGCTCTGACCCGGTGCGGTGCGGTCGGGCCCCGTCGCCTGGCAGGCGACGGTGCAGCCGCCCGTGCCGGTCACCGTGACCGTGACGGTTCCGAGGTTGGAGTCGGCCATCCCGTCCCACGCGGCGTAGGTGAAGGTGTCGGTGCCCACGAACCCCGGGTCCGGGACGTAGGTGGCGGTGGTGCCGTCCACCCCGGCGAGGCCGTGCGACGGGGGCGAGACCAGCCGCAGCTCGAGCGGCTGCCCGTCCGCGTCCGTGGCCACGAGCGGGATCGTCACCGGGTCACCCGAGGAGATCGCGCTCGCGTCCCCGACCTGCGGCGGCGAGTTGGGGTTGCGGTGCTCGCTGTCCGGCCCGTCGTGGCAGGTGTAGCAGCCGATCTGGTACCCCTTCCAGAACACCTTGGTGCCGAACGCCTGGACGGTGCGGTCGCCGAGCGCCCGGGAGAGCACGGTCCCCCGGTAGTCGGTGCCGTGGCACGCCTGGCACTGGGTGGCGCCGGCGCCGCCGTCCAGGAACGCCGCGTCGTCGTCACCGCCTCCGCCCCCACCCTCGGCCACGTGCTTGTGGTCCTCCACCCAGGCCTGTCCAACCGGGTGCATCCCGTGCGGGCCGCCGCTGACGGTGCGGGGCACGCCGCCGGTGTGACACGCCGAGCACTCGGCCAGCGTTCCCGCGTGGCCCTGGATCTGGACGCTCTGGATGTTGTCGTTGCCGTGGGCGCTGGGGTAGATGGCGTGGGTGGCGCCGTGGCACGCCTCGCAGGCGAGCCCGCCGTGACCGGTGGAGAACCGGTAGAGCGAGAGCCCCGGGGCCGGCACGTCGGGGTCGGTGGCGAAGGTGGCGTTGGTGGCCTGGCGGACGTGGCCCGGGGCGTCGAACACCGTGGTGTACCGGATCCGCCCGGCGTTGTCGTCCGCCGTCCCGGTGTGGCAGCTCTGGCAGGTGGGCTCCTCGAGCCACCCCTGCCGCGAGGCCGATCCCACCATGCTCATGGTGCCGTGGCAGTCCTGGCACTGGATCAGCAGCGACGCGTCACCGGCGGTGGCGTGCCCCATGGCGCCGCGCAGGCAGCGGGTCTCGGAGCCCGGATGGCACCGGTAGCACGCCGTGCGGTTGGCGGCGGCCTCGAGCGACATCCCGGTCTCGGGGTCGCGCACCGTGGCGTGCATCGCGTGCACCGCCCGGGTCAGCGGGGAGATCCCGTCCTGGCCGGTGCCGGGGAGCGCGTTGGACGGGTGGCAGGCGTCGCACAGCACCGGCCTCCCGCCGGTGGTGACGGTGGCGTACAGGCCGGCCGGGTCGTACCCGGCGGCCGCCAGCGCCGCCTGGTACACCGGATCGCCCGCCTGGAGATCGTCGTGCCTGCGCAGGACGTTCAGCCGGTAGTCGCGCACCGGATCGGGGTCGTTCACCCACCCGTCGGCCGGTTCCGCCGCCGGGGAGCCGCCGGAGGCGTGGCACGCCCGGCAGTCCATCTCGTCCGACACGGGCAGCACGATGTCGGTGGTGGCGAGCACGGCGCCCGAGGCGTCGCGGGCCACGAGGCGCATGAGCGGGTACGGGTTCTTGGCGCCGGAGTCGTCGTACGGGGTGAGCGGGATCCCCTCCGCGGTGAACCACTGCTGGCCGGGCTCCCAGGTCATGGGCCGGGGCGCGTTGCCGGGGCCGGGCATGGAGAACCCGGCGAGCCCCTCGTCGGGCGGGGGCGAGGCGCCGAACAGCGCCCCCACCCAGGTCCAGAAGTCGGTCTTGCCGGCCGAGGTGGTGTTGATGGAGCCCGAGGGGTCGGCCACCGCCTCGTAGGTGACGGTGATGCCGAGGGCGGTGGGATCGGTGACGCGGTTCCCGCCCGGGTCGATGAGCTGTGCGTGGATGGTGTTGTACGGCGGCAGGATCGAGAACACCGCGTAGGAGTCGTCCATGCAGTGCATCCCGAGATCGTTCCAGCCGATGAGCGTCCACCCACCCCCCGCCGCCGCGGGCGAGGCGAACGCGACGGCCAGCGCCAGCGCGCCGAGCCGTCCCGTCACCCGTGTGACTGTTCTCCAGGTTCCTCTCTCCATCGTGGCGACCTCCTTTCTGGCGCACTACGTCCACGTGGGTAGTGGGAGACAGCCCGCGGCTCGTACAGGCATCCGAAAATAGGAGCAGATCGTCATGTGATCGTCATCACACCGCCTGCCGTCCGGAGGTCGCGTTCAGGCGGCGCCGCGGGTGGAGAGCACCGCGGGGAGGGTGCGGAGGAGGATCTTCAGGTCGAGCCAGAGCGACCAGTGATCGATGTAGGCGAGGTCGAGCTGGGTCCAGCGGTCGAAGTCGGCGATCTCGGCTCGGCCCGAGACCTGCCAGAGGCCGGTGAGGCCGGGCTTCATCGCCAGCCGGCGGCGCTGCCACCGCTCGTACCGCGCCACCTCCTCGGGCAGCGGCGGGCGCGGTCCCACCAGCGACATGTCGCCCTTGAGCACGTTGATGAGCTGGGGGAGCTCGTCGAGCGAGAGACGCCGCAGGATCCGTCCGAGCGGCGTCACCCGCGGGTCGCGGCGCGCCTTGAACGCCGGCCCGCGCACCTCGTTGAGGTGGGCCACCTCCTGGAGACGGGCCTCGGCATCGGCGTACATGGTGCGGAACTTGTAGAGCACGAACCGGCGGCCGTTGAGCCCGCAGCGGACCTGGCGGAACAGCGCCGGGCCGGGCGAGGTGAGGCGGATCGCCGCCGCGACGAGGCCCATCAGCGGGGCCAGCAGGAGCAGGCCGGCGACGGCCACGGTGAGGTCCATCAGGCGCTTGAGGAAGAGCGGGAACGGCGCGGCGGGGGAGGAGGCGAAGGTGAGCAGCGGGATCCCCTCGAGCTCCTCGAGCAGCACCCGGCTCGCGAGACGGGGCAGCGGCAGCGCCACCCGCGCCCGCACCCCGAGCTCGGCGCACACCAGGAGCGGCTCCTCGAGGCGCTCGAGGTCGCGCTGGGCGACCGCGAACAGCACCTCGTCCACCACCTCCCGGCGCAGGATCCGCTCGAGCTCCTCGAGCCGCCCCAGGACCGGGCGGCCGGCGGCGGTCTCCCCCCCCTCGCCGTCGGCGGCCACGAACCCGACGAGCTCCAGGCCCCAGCCGGGGTGGGCGTCGAGGATGGCCGCCACCTCGCGTGCCCGCGGCCCCAGCCCCACCACCAGCAGGCGCCGGTAGCCGAGCCCGCGCCGCTCCAGCGCCCCCGCCAGCCGCCGCACCGCGAGCCGTTCCCCGACCAGGGCGAGCAGGTCGAGGAGCGCGAACAGGGCCAGGAACGGGCGGGAGACGAAGTCGAGCCGCAGCGCCCATCCGGTGGCGGCGAGGCCGAGGGTGCCCAGGGCCACCACCTGCGCGAGCTGCCACGCCTCCTCCCGCACCGATACCCCGCGCCGGGCGGTGTACGCCTCCCGCGTGACCAGGAGGGCGGTCCACAGCAGGAGCACCAGGGGCAGCAGGCCGAGGTAGCGGCCCAGCGGGTACAGCTCGGTGGGGAAGAGACCCGGGAGGAGGCGTGGCCCCAGGTGGGAGCGGAGCCACCAGGCGAGGACGAAGGCCAGGGCGGTGGTGGCGAGGTCCGCCGTCCAGACCCAGTAGCTGAGCCACCGCTGCCGCTCCCTCAGCACAGCTCCTCCAGCAGCGCCTCGTACGCCTCGGCGATGCGGTCCCACCGGTAGCGGGCGGCGACCCGCGCCCGCGCGCGCCGGCCGAGCTCGGCGAGGCGCGCCTCGTCCTCCACGAGCTCCGCGAGCACCCGCTCGAGCCGGGGCTCCCCGGAGAACCGGAACGGGACGCCCGCGTCCCCCACCACCTCGCGGTTCTCGGGCGTCCAATGGTACACGACGGGACGCCCGGCTCCCATCGCCTCCACCAGCGCCGGGTGGGTGCCTCCGACCTCGGTCGCGTGCACGTACAGCCGGCACCCGTAGAGCAGCTCGCGGTACCCCTCACCGTAGACCGGCCCGGGGAGGAGGACCCGCGGGTCGGCGAGCCGGCGCACGCGGGCCTCGAGCGCCCGGTCGTAGGCCGCCCCGCCCACCATCACCAGCGGCCGATCGCCCGGAACGTGGCGGTAGGCCGCCACCACCCGGTCGGGGTTGTTCTCCGGCTCGAACCGGGACACGTAGAGGAGGTACCGCCCGGGCTCGAGCCCGAGCCGGCGGAGGGTGGCGTCCCCCCCGGGCGGATCCAGGTCGCCCCCGTAGGCGATCATCGCCGGGCGGGTGCGGTACACCCGCCGGTAGTAGCGGCGGATCACCTCCGCGTCGGTGACCACCGCGTCGGCGTTGAGGGCGAGGCGCTCCCCCAGCCGGTACCACAGGCGGCCGGCGGCCCCCCACTTGCGGCGCTTGCGCTCCAGCCCGTCCACGTTGATGGCCACCGGGATCCCGGCGAGCTGGAGGATGCGGATCCAGGGGGCGTTGGCGGCGTTGCACAGGAGCGCCGCGTCGTACCCCTCGCGCGCGGCGTGCGCCGCGGCCAGGAGGGTGTGGGTCACGGTCTCCAGGTGCTTGCTGCGGATGGCGGGCAGCACCACCAGCCGCACCCCGCGCCAGCGCTCGAGCCCCTCCGGTACCCACCCACGGCGCCCGTAGACGGTGACCTCGTGCCCGCGCGCCGCGAGCCGCCACGCCAGCTGCTCCGCCAGGGTCTCGAACCCGCCGTAGCGGGCCGGTGCTCCGCGCGTCCCCAGGATCGCGATCCTCACGTCCCCTCCACCGGCTCGGTCCACCCCCCTCTACGGAACCAGCGCCGCACCCGTCGGGACGGCGCCGTGGCGCGCCCCAGCACCCACCGGCGCCGGGAGAGCGCGTCCCGGCGGAGCCGCCACACCGCCGCGAGCGCCGGCAGCGAGGTTCGCTCCACCGTGAGGCAGGCGCCCATCACGGCGAGATCCCGCACCGCCCACCACGGGAAGCAGGCGAGGTGCCAGCCGAGATCGGCGCAGTGGAGGCGGAGCAGGAACCGGTTCTTCACCGAGTGAAGGTTGATCGTCGCGTGGCCCCGCCGGCCGCGCTCGGGGCGGAACCCGCGCCGGTGGGCGGCCACCGCGCCCGGCACGTAGAGCGTGCCCCAGCCGCGCCACTGCAGGCGCCAGGCGAGCTCGGCGTCCTCGCGGTAGGCGAAGAAGCTCTCGGCGAACGTCTGGCCGTCGGGGTAGGCCACGTCGGCGAGCGCCTCCCGCCGGTAGAGGGTGGCCGCCGCGGTCCCCCCGAACACCCACGCCGGCTCGCGGTAGCGGCCGTCGTCCGGCTCGCCGGCGCCGCGGTCGAGGTGCCGGCCGGACGGCAGCACCACCATCCCGGCGGCGTCGAGCGCCCCGGTGGGGTGGAGCCCGGGCCCCTCGGCGCGCAGCAGCCGCCCGGTCGCCGCCCCGACCCGCCCCGGAGCGGCCTCCGCCGCCGCGAGCAGCCGGGCGACGAAGTCGGGCCGCGGCGCGCAGTCGGGGTTCAGCGACAGCACCCACGGCGCGCTCCCGGCGGCGACGGCCCGGTTCGCCGCCGCGGCGAAGCCGAGGTTCTCGCCGAGCGCCACGAGCTCGAGCGGCAGCCGGTCGGCGAAGCGCGCCGCCACCTCCGCCGAGCCGTCGGCCGAGGCGTTGTCCACCACCGCCACCCGCTCCGGCGGCGGCTCGAGCCGCGCCACCGCCTCCAGGCACGCCGGCAATGTCGCGGCGTGGCCGTGCGTCACCACGATCACCTCGTAGCTCACGGCCTCATCTTGGCACAGGGCGGCGCGGCGGGCGAGCGTGGCGGGGGAGGGCCCCCTACAATGGCGGCGTGGCGCTGCGGGTCGCGCTGGATGCGCGCAAGCTGACCGACTTCGGCATCGGTGCGTACGTCGAGGCGCTGGTGCGGGGGCTCTCCCGGCGCCGGGACGTGCGCCTGACGCTGGTGGTGCGCCCGGGGCACCGCGAGCGGGCGGCGGCGATGGCGCGGGAGGCCGAGGTGGTGACCCTGGAGGCGGGGGGGTACACCCTCCGCGAGCTGGTGGAGCTGCCCATCGCCCTGCGGCGCCACCCGGCGCACGTGGTCCACCTGCCGCACTTCGTGGTGCCGCCGTTGCTGCCGGGGGCCACGGTGGTGACCGTGCACGACCTGATCCCGCTGTTCTACCCGCCCCGCCCCCGCCGCCACCTGGCGATGCTGTACCTCAGGGCCATGGTCCGCTGGGCGCTGGGGCGCGCCCGGCGGGTGATCACCGTGTCGCGGACCTCGCGCCGCGACCTGGTGCGGTTCTTCGGGGATCCCGGCGACCGCCTGGTGGTGATCCCCAACGGCGTGGATCCGGCCCTCGCCCGGCGGCCGCCGCGCGCGGAGCTCTCCGGGCTGCGCGAGCGCCACGGCCTCAGGCCGCCCCTGATCCTGGTGGTGGGCAACGACAAGCCGCACAAGAACGTGGAGACGGCGCTGCGGGCGTTCCACCTCGCGGTGCGGCGGCACCGGCTCCCCGGCCAGCTGGTCCTGGTGGGCGGTTTCCCGCCCGGGAGCGACCTGGAGCGGCGGGCGGAGCGGATGGGGCTGGGCGGACGGGTCCGCTGCCTGGGCCGCCTGCCCACCCGCGAGCTGTGGGGGCTGTATCACCTGGCGGCGGTGCTGCTCCACGTGGCCCTCTACGAGGGGTTCGGGCTGCCGATCCTGGAGGCGATGGCGGCGGGCCTGCCCGTGATCGCCTCCAACCTGGGCGCGATGCGCGAGCTGGGCGAGGGTGCCGCGCGCCTGGTGCACCCTCTCGACGTCGGGGAGATCGCGGCGGCGCTGGAGCGCGTGCTGGTGGACGACCCGCTGCGCCAGCGGATGATCGCGGCGGGCCGCCGGCGGGCCGCGGAGCTGCCGTGGGACCGCACCGTGGAGGCGACGGTGGCCGCGTACCGCGCCGCGGCCGGGGAGGTGTGAGATGCGCGTGGCGCTGGTCCACGACTGGCTCACCGGGATGCGGGGCGGGGAGTGGGTGCTGGCGGAGATCGCGAGCCTCTTCCCCGGGGCGCCCATCTACACCCTGGTCCACCGTCCCGGATCGGTGGAGGGGGAGCTCGCCCGCCACCCGGTGGTCACCTCCTGGCTGCAGCGGCTCAGCTTCGGCGGGCGGCGCTGGCGGTACCTGCTGCCGCTGATGCCGGCGGCGGTGGAGTCGTTCGACCTCCCCAACGTGGACCTGGTGATCTCCACCAGCCACTGCGTCGCCAAGGGGGTGATCCCGCCCCCCGGCGCCTACCACGTGAGCTACATCCACACCCCGATGCGCTACGCGTGGGACCAGCGCGCCGCCTACATGCACCAGCTGCCGGCGCCGGCACGTCCGCTGGTGGCGATGGAGCTCGCGCGCCTCCGCCAGTGGGACATGGTCTCGGCGGCCCGCGTGGACCGGCTGCTGGCCAACTCGCGGCTGGTGGCGTGGCGGATCCGCCACTACTGGAACCGCACCGCCGAGGTGCTGCCGCCCCCCGTGGACACCGGGTTCTTCACCCCGGGCGGCGAGCGCGGCGACGGGCTGCTGACGGTGGCGGCCCTGGTTCCGTATAAGAGGATCGAGATGGCGATGGAGGTCGCGCGCGCGCTGCGGCGCCCGCTGACGGTGGTGGGCACCGGGCCGATGCTCCGCCGGCTCCGGCGGCGGGCGGGCCCGGAGGTGGAGTTCCTGGGGTGGGTGCCGCGCGAGCGGTTGCGCGAGGCGTACCGGAGCGCCGCGGCGCTGGTGGTCCCCAACGTCGAGGACTTCGGGATGACGGCGGTGGAGGCGCTGGCGTGCGGCACGCCGGTGGTGGGGCTGGCGGCGAGCGGGACCGCCGACATCGTCCGGGCGGGGCGCGAGGGGGAGCTGGCGGAGGAGCCGACGGTGGCGTCGCTGGCGGAGGCCACCCGCCGGGTGCTCGCCCGCGAGTGGGACCGGGAGGGGCTGGCGGCGCGGGCGCGGGCGTTCTCGCGCGAGCGGTTCCGGCTGCGGTTCCGCTTTCTCCTCGACAGCCTCGGGTTCCACCTGGAGGGGGCGTGAGGCCGTGATCGCGCGCCGGCGGCAGACCCAGGTCGCGCTGTACCTCGGCAGCGACGCGCTGGCCACGGCGGCGGCGATGCTCGTCGCCTACTGGCTGCGTTTCACCGTGCGGGTGGTGCCGGTGACCAAGGGGGTGCCCCCGCTCGAGCCGTACCTGCGCCTGGCCGCGGTGGCCGCCCTGCTGTGGCCGGTGGTGTTCTACTTCCGCGGGCTGTACCAGCCGCGGCGCGGGCGGGGACGGTTCGAGGAGGCGCTGGCGGTGCTCGTGGCCGTCACCCTCGCCACGCTCGTGCTCACCGCCGGGCTCACCTTCTACCGCGGCTTCTCCTACTCGCGCCTGGCGCTGGCGATCTTCGCCGCCGCCGACGTGGTGCTGGTGGTCGCGGGCCGGCGGGCGGTGTCGGCGGTGCTCCGGCGGATCCGCCTCGCGGGCGGCAACCTCCAGCGGGTGCTCATCGTGGGCGCCGGGGAGCTCGGCCGGCAGGTGGCCGAGCGTCTCCTCGCGCACCGGGAGCTGGGGTTCGAGGTGGTGGGCTTCCTCGACGACGATCCCGGCAAGCAGCGGCGCCGGTTCGGCGGGGTGCCGGTGCTGGGGACCACGTCGGAGCTCGAGCGGACGGTGGCGGAGCGGGACGTGGATCAGGTGGTGCTGGCCCTGCCGCTGGCCGCCCATCACCGGACCGTGAGGCTGATCCGGCGGGCGGCGCAGCTCCTGGTGGAGATCAAGGTGGTGCCGGACCTGGTCCAGTACTACGTCCTCCGCGCGGCGGTGGAGGACCTGGACGGGCTGCCGGTGATCAACCTCACCCACCTCCCCCTCGAGGGGTGGAACCGGTTCGTCAAGCGGGCCTTCGACCTGGTGGGCGCGGCCCTGCTGTTGCTCCTCACCGCGCCGCTGTTTCCCCTGATCGCGCTGCTCATCAAGCGCGAGGACGGGGGGCCGGTGTTCTACGCGCAGGAGCGGATGGGGCTCGACGGGCGCCGGTTCCGGATGTGGAAGTTCCGCTCCATGCGGGTGGACGCCGAGGCCGACGGACGCCCCCGCTGGACCCGCAACCGGGACCCCCGGGTGACCCGGGTGGGCGCCTTCCTGCGCCGCACCAACCTCGACGAGCTGCCCCAGCTCCTCAACGTGCTCAGGGGCGACATGTCGCTGGTGGGGCCGCGTCCCGAGCGGCCGGAGTTCGTGGAGCGGTTCCGCGAGCGGTACCCCCAGTACATGTCGCGGCACCGGGTGCGGGCCGGGATGACGGGCTGGGCCCAGGTGCAGGGGCTCAGGGGCGACACCTCGATCCGCAAGCGGATCGCCGCGGACCTGTTCTACATCGAGAACTGGTCGCTCGGGCTCGACCTCAAGATCCTGTGGCTGACGCTCAAGGGCGCGGTGCTCGGCCGGACCTGACCGTCTCGAGCAGCTCGGCCCACCGTGCCACCACCCGCTCCCAGGAGAGCGCCGCCGCGCGCCGGAGCGCCCGCTCGCGCAGCGCCGCCGCGCGCCCGGGCTCGAGGGCGGCGGCGAGGGCGGCGGCGAACGCCCCGGCGTCGCCGGGCGGGGCGTAGAGGGCGGCGTCCCCCGCCACCTCGCGCAGCACCGGGATGTCGCTGGCGATCGCCGGCGTCCCGCAGGCGAGGGCCTCCGCGAGCGGCAGCCCGAACCCCTCCGCCTCGGAGGCCAGGACGAACGCCTCGGCGTGGCGGAGGAGGTCGCGGGCGGCGGCGCGGTCAACGTACCCGGGCAGGTGGATGCGGTCCGCGTGGGGCGAGCGGCGGATCCGCTCCAGGATCGGCCCCGTGCCCCACCCCCTTCCCCCCGCCACCACCAGGTCGGGCGCCCCGGGGCGGGCCGCGACCAGCGCCTCCCACGCCGCCACCAGGGTGGGGATCCCCTTGCGCGGCTCGAGCGTCCCGAGGTGGAGCAGGTACGGGCGTCCCCCGGCGAACCGGCGCCGCACCGCCTCGCCGTCGTCGTGCGCCCGGGGGGGCGAGAACCACGGGTCCACGCCGTAGCCGATGCGCACCAGCTTGGGGGCGACGCGGGGGAACGCGGCGAGCAGCTCCCGTTCCACCGCCGCGGTCCCCACCACCACCGCCGCCGCCTCCTCCAGCGAGGTCTCCAGGTAGGCGTTGAAGCAGAAGCGGTTGGCGAGCGTGTGCCGGTGCGGCAGCGTGCGGGGCGTGAGGTCGTGAACCATCGCCACCGTGGGCACCGGGGGGCGCCGGGGAGCGATGGCGAGCCCGGCCACGAACACCTCCGCGCCCGTCTCCAGGAGCCGGGCGCGGAGCGCCGTGTGCAGCCAGAGGGTGCCCGGCAGCCGCGGTCCCCGCGGCGCCACCGCCCTCACCCCGGCCCCGGCCAGCTCGGGCGGCAGCGCGAGGGGCCGCGGCGCGTGCAGGACCACCCGCTCGCCGCGGCGCGCGAGCCCGCCCGCCACGGCCACCGTCCAGGTCCCCACGCCGGTTCGCGGACCGAGGAGCGGGCGGCCGTCAAACGCGATACTCATCGGGCCCCACGGGAGGCAGGCCGGCCGCCTGCCGCAGCACCTGGGCGGTGGCCGCCGCCGCCCGCTCCCACGAGAACCGCGCCGCCCGCTCGCGGGCCAGCGCCGCCAGGCGCTCCCTGTGCTCGCGGTCCTCGAGCAGCGAGGTGATCCCGGTGGCGATGCTGTGCGGGTCCTCCGGATCCACGTACACCCCGGCCGGCCCCGCCACCTCGGGCATGGCGGAACGGCCGGCGGTGACCACCGGGGTCCCGCACGCCATGGCCTCCACCAGCGGCAGCCCGAACCCCTCCATCAGGGAGGGGAACAGCAGCGCGTCGGCGCCGGTGTAGAGGGCGGGGAGCCGTTCCCGCTCCACGTAGTCGAGGTGCACGATGCGGTGGCGCACGGGCGAGCTCGCGAGCTCGCGCCGGATCCGCTCCGTGCGCCACCCCCAGCGCCCCACCAGGACCAGGCTCCCGGGGTACCCCCAGGCCACCACCAGACGGAAGGCGCGCAGCAGGTTGATCACGTTCTTGCGCGGCTCGAGCGTGGACACGAACAGCAGGTACCGGTCCGGCACGCCCTCGGGAGGGTCGCCCGGGTCCGCCGCGAACGCGGGATCGAGCCCCTCGTGGACGGTGTGAATCCGGCGCGGGTTGGCACCGAGGTGCTCCACGAGGTCGCCGGCGGTGGCGTCCGAGACCGCGATGAGCCGCTCGCTGCGGAACAGGCTGGGCGGGAGGTGCCGGGCGAGCTCGTCCAGGGTGGCGGGGGAGACCGTCTCGGGCATCACCCGGAAGGCGAGGTCGTGGACCGTGGCCACCACGGTCGCCGCGAACGGCAGCTGCCGGCGGGGCAGGAAGAAGTTGGGCGCGAACCCCACCTGGTTGCCGTCCAGCAGCCGGAGCAGCGGCTCCGCCACCGCGCGCAGCAGCCACAGCGTGGGCCGGACGGGGAGCAGGAACCCCGCCGGGAGGTGATGGAGCCTGAGGCGCATGCGGGAGCCGCCAGGCATCGGCGGCGGGGAGGGCTCCTCGGGGGCGAGGAAGGTGTGGCCGTAGAGCTGGTACTCGAGACCGTCCTCGCGCCGGTCGAGCTCGCGGAGCAGGTTCCAGGCGTACCAGCCGACCCCGGTCATCCGCTCGAAGAACGGGAACACGTCCACCGCCACCGACGCCACCGCCTCGCCCAGCACGGCGCGGCGGTACCAGCGGCGCCACCTCGCGGCCAGCGTTCCGGCGAGGTCGCGCACGAGGTGGACGAAGAAGCCCACGGTCACCCGTACCCGGCGCACCACGGCGCCCATGGTACACGGGGCCCGCGCCCGCCTCCGCGGACGGCGCCCCGCCCCGCGGCCCGGCGGCATCGGGTAGCATGGGCGCATGCGCGAGCCGGTGCTCGTCCGCCGGGAGGGGCCGGTGACGGTCCTCACCCTCAACGACCCGGAGCGGGCCAACCCGCTCTCGGCGCCGCTGGTGACGGCGCTCGCGCGGGAGCTCGAGGCGGCGGGGGCGGACGCGGCGGTGCGGGCGGTGGTGCTCGCGGGGGCGGGCCGGCACTTCTCGGCCGGCGCGGACCTCGCGGCGCTCGAGGCCATCGCGGCGGGCGGGGACGAGGCGGCGGCGCGGGAGGACACCCGGCGCCTGCGGCGCCTGTTCGAGATCCTCCTCGATCACCCCAAGCTCACCGTGGCGGCCGTTCACGGCGCCGCGGTGGCCGGCGGCTGCGGCCTCGCCACCGCGTGCGACCTCGTGGTGGCGGAGCGGTCGGCGCGGTTCGGCTACACCGAGGTCAGGATCGGGTTCGTCGCGGCCCTGGTGCTGACCTTCCTGGTGCGGCGCGTGCCGGGCCACGTGGCCCGCCGCCTGCTCCTCGATCCGGAGCTGGTGGACGGCGAACGGGCGGTGGCGCTGGGGATCGCCGACCGCCTGGTGGAGGACGGCGAGGCGGTGGACGAGGCGGTGCGGTGGGCCGAGGCGGTGTGCCGGAAGGGGTCGCCCGCGGCCATCGCCGCCACCAAGCGGCTGCTCAACCGGATCGTGGGGCTCGGGTGGCGCGAGGCGCTGGCGGCGGCCGAGGAGGCCAACGTGGCCCAGCGCCTCCATCCCGAGTGCCGCCGCGGGGTGGGCCGGTTCCTCGAGCGCCGCGCCACGCCCGACTGGCTCGCGGAGGAGGACCGGTGAACGGGGAGGCGGCGATGGACCGGGACGAGGCGACGCGGCGCAACCTGGTGGCGCAGTGGGTGTACGACACCCGCAGCATCCTGGGCCGGTTCCACCTGTGGCTCGAGGACGTCGAGGAGCGGTGGGCGGTTGACCGGCGCCACGACGGGATCTCGTTCGTGGGGTCGCAGCTCGAGCGGGCCTTCATCATGGCGGTGGCGGTGACCGCCCTGGGGACGCGGCTGTTCGGGCGGTACGGCGAGGGGCGGGGGCTCGACAAGGCGGGGATCAACCGGGTGAAGAAGGACGCCGACGCCATCTCCGCCTACGCCCTCTCCGAGGCGCTGTGGTACCTGACCAGGGGGCTCCCCGAGAACCACGCGGTGATGGTCTCGCTGGGCGAGGGGCTGATGCCCAAGGTGGGCGAGACCCCGGAGATGGGCTCCAACCCGTTGCTCGGGTTCGGCCGGGTCTACGCGCGGCCGCAGGTGGCCCGCTTCCTGGACCGCCGGGTGCACCGGCTCATCAACGACCCGGGGTACGAATGGGAGGAGTTCGCCCGCGAGGTGGCCGCGGCGGGGATCACCATCTGGGGCGCGGCGGTGGACACCCTGGAGAACACCTCCCGCTTCGCCAAGGGTGCCGAGAGCGGACCCGTCACCGTTCTCCACCTCTTCGACCAGCCGCTCAGGGTCTCGCGCCCCTACGAGGGGTACATGGGCACGCTCACCCTCCCCGCGGCGGTGGTGGAGGAGGCCGCGGAGCGGTCGCTCCTCATCGACTACACCACCCCCCGCCGGCTGGTGCTCGAGGCGATCCGGGCCACCTACCCGGACGTCGCCCCGGAGCGGATCCACGTGTGGACCCTGGGTGGCGCCTCGCGCGAGAAGCGGATCGGCTCGCTGTGGCGGCAGTGGCGCGAGCTCGGCGTTCACCTGGTGGAGGACGGGTGGATCCTCCCGCCCACCGGGATGCCGGTGTTCGTGGAGTCGGGGACGTACGCGCCCACCTACCGGGTGGGGAGGTTCACCCACGAGGGCCGGACCCACCTGTTCCTCTGCGACGGGTACGCCGCCTCGGCGGAGGCGATGCAGGCCGCGAGCCTCGACCCCATCCTCGGCACCCGCACCTCCATGTGCCTGTTCTCGTCGAGGTTCGAGGTGTCGTGGGAGCGCGAGCGGTTCGTGTGCCGGCTCGACCCCGCCGCCCCGGACTTTCCCCGGCGCCTGGGCGAGCTCCTCGGCCGCGAGCCCGACCCGGACGACGTGGAGGCGTACCGGGCGATCATCGAGAACGCGCGCGACGCCGGGATGCCGGTGGGCCGACGCACCTTCACCGTGGACGAGCTGTTCCCCAACAAGCGGTGGCAGGCACTGGCGCTGATGGGCGTCATGCTGCCCGAGCCGTACACCGGGCTGCCCGGGGTGGAGCAGGTGGAGCCCGGCGTGTACCGGGTGACCGCCCGCGCCGCGGCCGGGGCGGGGATGGTGGACGTCACCCTCACGTTGCGTCTCGCCGAGCCGTTCGACCAGATGCGGCTGGTGTTCTCTCCGCTGCTCGACCGGTTCTACGCCGGCCAGGACTACCGCACGCGGCCGGTGAAGATCTCGGACTCGGGCCGGATCCGCAACGAGCTGCAGACGCTGGCCTCGGAGGCGCTCGAGTACCTCCCCGGCGACCGGATCCGGGTCCACCTGGACCGCGTGGACGACGCGGTGCTGCCGCCGGACAAGAAGCGGCTCATCCTGGAGGTGCTCCGCTGGTACAAGGAGAACCACCCCATCTGGTTCCGCTGGCTGGAGCTCCCCGAGGAGTGAGGGCGGTCAGCGCCCGATCTCGGCGAGAGCGGCGCGGAGCCCGGACGGCACGGGGGCCGGCCGCCCCTCGCGGTCCAGGCACACCTGGACCGACCGCGCCTCGGCCGCCGTCTCGGCGTCGGCCTCGATCCGGTAGGCCAGGGTGAAGCTGGTGCGGCCGATCCGCTCGCAGCGCAGCCCCACCTCCACCCGCGCCCCCATCCCGATCTCGCGCCGGTAGTCGATCTCGATGCGCGCCACCACGAACGGGATGCCGCGCGGCTCCCCACCCCCCAGGCGCTCCCGCCAGAACGCGGTGCGGGCCACCTCCAGGTAGCTCAGGTAGACGGCGTTGTTGACGTGGCCGAACGGATCGAGGTCGCGCCAGCGCACCGTCACCGGGACCGAGAACGGGTACCCCTCCACGGCGGGGGAGGGTAGCAGAGCTCGGCCCCGCCGGGGAGGGGGGCGGGAGCGGTGCGGCTCACCAGGGCGAGGCCGGCGACGATGAGCGCGCCGCCGAGGGCGTGGGGCCACCCCGGGCGTTCGCCCAGGAAGAGGGCGGCCAGCGTCGCCGCGGCCAGCGGCTGGAGCGTGGTGTAGGTCGCGACCAGGGAGGGCGTGGAACGGGAGACGGCCCACGTGTTGAGGGCGTAGTTGAGGGCCGTGGGTATCAGGACGATGTAGGCGAGGCCCGCCCACAGCCGGGGGCTCCAGGCGCCCGGCTCCAGGTGGAGGAGCCAGGGCGCGGTCACCGCGGCGACCCCCGCTCCGCCGAAGAGGAAGCTCCAGGCGATCACGGTGAGCGCCCCGAGGCGTCCGAGCAGCGGCCGCTGGAGGACCAGGAACAGCGCGTACGACAGGCAGTTGGCGAGGACGAGCAGGTCGCCCAGGGCGGCCGCGGAGCCGAGCTCGAGCCCGGCCGGGCCCACCATCGCCAGCGAGCCCGCGACGGCGAGGGCCACGCCGGCGGCCCGGCGAGGGGTGTACCGCTCGAGACCCAGCGCCACCGCGGCGCCCGCCGCGAACACCGGGATCGAGGGCATGAGCACCGAGGCCGAGGTCGCGGTGGTGAGGTCGAGGCCGAGGATGAACAGCAGCTGGTTGGCGAAGATGCCGAGGAGGCCGAGCAGCGCGAGGTGCGGCAGGTCCCGCCGCGCGGGCGCCCTGCGCTCCAGCCGCCACGCCAGCGCGAGCAGCAGCGGGGTGGCCACCGCGACCCGCAGCCCGGCGAGCTGGAGGGGGTGGAGCGTCCCCAGCACCGCCTTCGCCACCACGTGGAACCCCCCGAACCCGAGCTGGACCAGGAGCAGCGCGGCGTGCACCCGCGCCTCCACCCGCGGCCGGTCGGGACCCGACGCGCCCACACCCTCACCGTACACCATCGCCGGAGGCGCGCCCCCACCGCGCCGCGGGGCCGGGTGCCGGTCAGCCGGCCCGCGTCCAGCGGGCCGCGAGCAGCCCGGAGGGGAGCTCCCGCACCTCGCCCGAGAAGCCCGGCGGCCGCAGCCGGGCGAGATCCTCCCGGTCCATCTCCTCGCTCACGAACCCGTCGGCGAAGGCGAACCGGCCGTCCCGGGTGCGCTCGGGGTCGAAGGGGGGGAGCAGGCCCGCCGCCTGCTGCGCCTCGTACCACGCGCGCCGCGCCGCGCGGGCGCGGGCACCGTAGGCCGTGAGCAGCAGGCGCCCCCCGGGGCGCACCAGCGCCGCGAGGCAGCTCACGAACCGGCGCCGCACCTCCTCGCCTCCCACCGAGCCCAGGGTGGCCTGGGCCAGGATCACCGTCTCGAACGTGCCCGGCGGTAGCGGCGGCCGGAGCGCGTCGCCGGCCACCAGCGCCGCCTCCCGCACCGTCCGCCGCGCGGCCGCGAGGTAGCGCAGCACCAGCTCCAGACCCACCGTCCCCGGGCGGTCGAGCCCCGTCGCCCGGAGCAGCCGTCCGGCGCCGCAGCCCGCCTCGAGCACGGGGCCGCCGCCCACCTCCCCGGCCAGCCAGGACGCCTCGTCCTCGAGCAGCGCCCGGAACCCGGGCGGCGCCAGGTCGTAGGCGCGGGTGACCCACTCCGGGTGGTGGCTGTCGCGGTAGCGCTGGAACGACGGCCTCACCCCCGAAGTGTAGCCGGGAGGGCGGATCAGGGCCACGAGAGCGCCACCACCCGGTCGCAGCCGCCGAGGTCGCGCACACGTCCCGCGGGCCGGAGCCCCCGCCGCGCCGCCTCCGCCTCCACGACGTCGGCCTGGCCCTCGCCGAGCTCCAGCAGGGCGATCCCGGCCGGCGCGAGCAGGCGCGGGAGGTCGAGGAGCAGGCGGCGGACGAGGTGGAGGCCGTCGGGCCCGCCGTCGAGGGCGACCGGCGGCTCCCGCCGCACCTCGGGCGGCAGGGCGGGCATCCAGGAGGTGGGCACGTAGGGGAGGTTGGCGGTGACGAGGTCGTGGAGCCCCGCCACCGCGGAGGCCAGGTCGCAGCGGACCAGGGCGACCGCGGCGCCGTGACGTTCCAGGTTGCGCCTGGCCACGGCGAGCGCCGGGAGCGAGACGTCGGTGGCGACCACCCGCCACCGCGGCCGCTCCAGCGCCAGCGTGACCGCGACGCAGCCGGAGCCCGTGCCCACGTCGAGCACGCGCGCGGCGGCCGGGAGGGGGAGCTCCAGCGCCGCCTGCACCAGGAACTCCGTCTCGGGACGCGGGACCAGCACCGCCGGCGAGACCACGAACTCGCGTCCCCAGAACGGGCAGCTCCCGGCGAGGTGGTGGGCGGGCACCCCCGCCGCTCGCCGCTCGAGCCACCTGCGGTACCGCGCCGCGACCTCCTCCGGGACCGCCTCGCCCATCCGCACCCTGAGCCACGCCTCGTCCACCCCCCAGGCCCGTGCGAGCAGCCACACCGCCTCGCGGCGGGGATCGGGGATCCCCTCGCGCCGCGGCAGCCGGCGGGCGCCCTCGGCGAGGAGCTCGGCCACGGTCGTCATCGGCGGCACCCTACCGCAGGCGCCGGCCTTGCGCGATCGCCCGGCGGGCGCCAGATTCGAGGGGGGACCCGGAGGCACGGTGAAGCTGTCCGGCATGGAGCGGATCTCGGCGGCCGCCCGGCGGGCGGGGGTGGGCATCGCGGTGGGGCTGCCGTCGGGCCCGCCGCTGGAGCTGGGTCCCCGGCCCCCTGCGGCCACCGTGCGCTTCGTCACCCGGCGGGCGCTCTCGCGGACCCTCGCGGAGGGGTTTCTCGGCTTCGGCGAGGCGTACATGGACGGCGAGATCGAGGTGGAGGGCGACTGGGACGCGCTCCTCGCGGTGGGGTTCCACGCCGGGCTCGATGCCGCGCGCCCGGGCCTCGGTGGGCGGTTGCGGTTCGCGGCGTTCAGGGTCCTCACCGCCAACCGGCGGCGGCGGGCGCGGAGGAACATCGCCCACCACTACGACCGGGGCGAGGCGTTCTACCGCCTGTGGCTCGACGACACCATGACCTACTCGTGCGCCTTCTTCAGGACCCCCGGGGACACGCTCGAGGCCGCACAGCGGGCGAAGCTCGAGCGGATCTCGAGGAAGCTGGCGCTCGAGCCGGGGATGACGCTGCTCGACGTGGGCTGCGGCTGGGGCTCGCTGGTGCTCCACGCGGCGCGCGAGCACGGCGTGCGGGCCGTGGGGATCACGCTCTCCGAGAACCAGGCGACGACGGCCCGGCGCCGGGTGGCGGAGGCTGGCCTCGGGGAGCGGGTGGAGATCCGGCTCCAGGACTGGCGGGAGGTGGAGGGGCGGTTCGACCGGTGGGTGTCGGTGGGCATGGCGGAGCACGTGGGCCGGCGCTACCTGGGCCGGTTCGCCCGCCACATCGCCCGGGTGCTCCGCCCCGGCGGCGTGGGACTGCTCCACCTGATCGGCAAGGACCGGCGGCTCCCCGGCGATCCGTGGACGCTCACCTACATCTTCCCCGGCGGGTACCTCCCGGGCCTGCCGGAGGTGACGGAGCACCTCGCGAGGGCGGGAATGGTGGTGGCCGACGTCGAGAACCTGCGGGCGCACTACGCCCTCACCCTCGACCGGTGGCGGGAGCGGTTCGAGCGGCACGTGGACGACATCCGGGCCATGTTCGACGAGCGGTTCGTGCGGATGTGGCGCCTGTTCCTGGTCTCGTCCGCGGCCGGGTTCCGCCACGGGAGCATCAGGGTGTGGCAGGTCCTCTTCACCCACGGTCTCTCGGACGAGCTGCCGCTGCTCCGGGAGGCTCTCCTCCGCCCAGCTCCTCCCTGAGCCGCTCCGCCTGGACGTGCGTGACGAGCGGGTCGAGGATCAGGTCGAGGTCGCCGTCCAGCACCTCCTCGAGCCGGTGCACGGTGAGCCCGATCCTGTGGTCGGTGACCCGGCCCTGGGGGAAGTTGTAGGTGCGGATCTTCTCCGAGCGGTCACCGGAGCCGATCTGGCTGCGGCGGGCGCGGGCCCGTTCCGCCTCCGCCTTGCGCCGCTCGAGCTCGTAGAGGCGGGCCTTGAGCACCCTGAGCGCCTTGGCGCGGTTCTGGATCTGGGACTTCTCGTCCTGACAGGAGACCACGATCCCGGTGGGCAGGTGGGTGATGCGCACCGCCGAGTAGGTGGTGTTGACGCTCTGCCCGCCGGGGCCGGAGGAGCAGAACCGGTCGATGCGGAGGTCCTTCTCGTCGATCTCCACCTCCACCTCCTCCGCCTCGGGCAGCACCGCCACCGTGGCCGCCGAGGTGTGGATGCGCCCCGACGACTCCGTGGCGGGGACCCGCTGCACACGGTGAACGCCCGACTCGAACCTGAGCCGGGAGTACACCCGCTCGCCCTCGATCACCGCCACCGCGTGCTTGATCCCGCCGAGACCGGTCTCGGCCACGTCGGTGAGCGAGACCCTCCAGCCCCTGCGCTCGGCGTAGCGGGTGTACATCCTGAGCAGCTCGGCGGCGAACAGCGCCGCCTCCTCGCCGCCGGTGCCGGCGCGGATCTCCAGGACCACGTTGCGTCGGTCGTCGGGGTCCTCCGGGAGCAGGAGCAGCTGGAGCTCCCGCTCGA
>CAYTTB010000008.1:0-61308 GCA_964440565.1 uncultured Thermoanaerobaculia bacterium | reverse complement strand
GGGTCGAGCCGGGCTCGGCTTCCCGATCCGCCCGGTCCCCGCGGGCTCCGGCCGCCGGCTCCCGCGTGGCGCCGCACCACCTCGGCGGCACGTCCCCCGGAAGGAGGCTCGCGGCCGACGGGGAAGACTCCCGCACGCACGCGACGGGTGTTGACAGGCCCGGGGGGGCTTGCTAGATTGACGCTCCCCGACGATGGGGCGCTGAGCGGGAGTAACTCAGTGGTAGAGTGCGACCTTGCCAAGGTCGAAGTCGCGGGTTCAAATCCCGTCTCCCGCTCCATCCCCTCCCCGGACGTTTCCCGACGCGAACCCCGACCCCACGCCCGGCCGGTGATCCCTGTCCGGTGACGGCCCTGCGGTGGGTGACGGTGTCCCCGCAGCGGCCGGCGCACCGGCGGAGCGGCTCGCGGTGCCTTCCGCCGGCCACCGTGGCGGGCCCGGACCACGCGCGCCCGCCACCGCCGCGAGGAGCCGGCGAGCCCCACCCCGCCGGCCGGGACGGGCGCCGCCACCCGCGGCGGCCGCACCGGGGCGCGCCGACGCGCCCGGGCGGCGCTCACTCCTCGGCCACCAGCCGCACCCGGACGTGGCGTCGTTCCTCGCCCCGCTCCACCTCGAGGTCCACGGTGGCGCCCACCCCGGCCCGCTCGAAGGCGTAGTACAGGTCGTCCACGGAGCGGACGGGCTCCCCGTTCACCGCGACGATCACGTCCCCGAGCACGATCCGCCGGCGCCAGGTGGAGCGGATCCCCACCAGGCCCGCCCGGTCGGCCGGGCTGCCCGGGAGCACGCGCCGGATCACCACGCCCTCGACCCCGAGCTGCTCCGCCCACCGGTCGGGAAGCGGCACGATGCCGATCCCGGGCTGCACCGGCCGCCCGCGCTCGATGAGCTGCGGCACCAGCCGCCGCACCGTGTCCACGGGGATGGCGAACCCGATCCCCGCGGAGGCACCGCTCGGGCTGTAGATCGCGGTGTTCACGCCCACCAGCCGCCCGCGCGAGTCGAGCAGCGGGCCGCCGGAGTTGCCCGGGTTGATGGCGGCGTCGGTCTGGATCACGTCGCGGATGATCCGGCCGCCGGGGCTGCGGAGCTCCCGGCCCAGCGCGCTCACCACGCCCACGGTGAGGGTGTGGTCGAGGCCGAACGGGTTCCCGATGGCCAGCACCCGCTGACCCACCGCCAGGTCGTGGGACGAGCCCAGGGGCAGGGGCGGGAGCCGCTCGGGCGGGGCCGCCACCTTGAGCACCGCGAGATCCTTGTTGGGAGCCACCCCCACCGGCGTCGCCGTCCACTCGCTGCCGTCGGCCAGCGTCACCCGGTACCTCTCGCCGTGCGCCACCACGTGGTAGTTGGTCACGATGTGCCCCTCGCGATCCCAGACGAACCCGCTGCCCGAGCCCTGCGGGATCTGGAACACGTCCAGCGTGAAGAGATCCATCCGGAGCGCGATGGTGGTGACGTAGACCACCGACTCCGCGGCGCGCCGGAACACCGTGATGGTGCGCACCTCGTCCTCGCCGAGCCCCTCCGGAATCGGCGGCTCCTGCCGGATCGCGCCGGGACCTCGAGCCGGTGCCGCGTCGGCGGACGACCCGACGGCGGGAGCACGGCCCTCGGGCCGGGGCCTCGAGAGGACACCGGCGGCCAGCCCCACGGTGAACGCCAGCCAGACGATCACGAAGGTTCGCAGCCGCATCGCTCCTCCTCACCCGGACGGAAGCGGCGGGTCGAGGTGGGCCCGTTCGGCGTCGCCCATCTCCACCCCACCGTCCGGAAAGTACTCGCTCCAGCGGCGGCTCACCCGCCGCGCCGTCTCCGGATCGCACCGGAGCTCCTCTGGGTACCACGGCTTCATCCTGGCGTCCACCACCAGTGGCGGCGTGCGCACCACGTGATTGTGCTGCACCGCCTCCCCTGCGGCGTGGAGGTCGCGCGCGGGCTCGAACCGGGTGAACGTCGTCCACAGGAAGTTGATCGCGCTGGCCGCGGCCCGGCGCGCGTCGTCGGTGAGCACGACGAGCGGCCAGCCCGTGACGGCACCGCCCGCGGCGAGGCGGCGTGGCGCCTCGGGGTCCTCCGCGAAGGATGGGCCTTCCACCACCAGGCACCCCGCGGCGAACGGGATCGCCCGCGAGAACCCCGAGGGAAGCTCGCCCCGGAACTCGCGTGGCAGCTTCCGGACCGGATCGCCGAGCCCCAGGAGCACTCCCTTCGATCCCCGGTTCGGCTCGGGGCCGGTGTAGTCGAGCGTGTCCATCGCCGTGTCCGCGAGCACGTACAGGTCGGTCTCGAACCGGGCACGGGCGAGCACGTGCTCGAGTGTCGCCCGGAAATCCCGCAGGTCCACGGGCCGGTCGGTCACCAGCAGGAACTTGGTCAGCGCGAGCTGGCCCTCGCCGAGGATCCGCAGCGCCGCGGTCAGCGCCTCCCGCCGGTACCGCTCCCGCACCACCGCGGCCGCCAGCGCGTGGTACCCGGTCTCCCCGTACGCCCAGAGCTCCACCACGCCCGGCATCGCCAGCGGAAACAGCGGCGCCAGCAGCTCCTGCAGCAGGTCACCGAGGAAGAAGTCCTCCTGCCTGGGTTTGCCCACCACCGTCGCGGGGTAGATCGCGTCGCGCCGCCTGAACACCGCCTCGACCTCCAGCACCGGGTAGTCGTGGCGCAGCGAGTAGTAGCCGTAGTGGTCCCCGAACGGACCCTCGGGGTGCCGCACGTCGCAGGGAACGCGGCCCACGATGGCGAGCTCGGCGTCCGCCGCGAGGGGGTGGCCCGCCGGGGAGCGCACCACGCGCAGCCGCCGCCCCAGCAGGAAGCTCGCGAGAAGGAGCTCGGGGACGTTCTCGGGAAGGGGCGCGATGGCGGCGAGGATCAGCGCCGGCGGACCGCCCAGCGTCACGGTCACCGGCAGCGGCTCGCCCCGGGACTCCGCCGCTCCATGGTGGAACCCACCGCCCTTGCCGATCTGCCAGTGCATCCCGAGCAGACGTGGTCCGTGGACCTGCATCCGGTAGATGCCGAGGTTCCCGGGGCCACCGCCCGGCGGCTCGGTGTAGACCAGGGGCAGGGTCAGGAACGGGCCGCCGTCCCCCGGCCAGCAGGTGAGGGCGGGCCAGCGCCCGAGGTCGGGCTCGCGCTCCACGACCTCCGTGACGGGTCCGCGCCGCACCCGCCGGAGCCCCGCACGCGCCACCCGCAGGAGGTCGCGCCGGGCGCGCCACAGCCCGCTCCAGCGCGGCGGGATGCCATCGCTCAGGAGGCGGGTTAGCCGCTGCACCCGAACGGGGGCATCCCCCACCGCGAGGAGGGCACGCTCCCGCGTCCCGAACAGGTTCGTGACCACCGGCATGGCCGAGCCGCGGACGTTGACGAACAGGAGCGCCGGTCCGCCCGCGGCGATCACCCGACGGTGGATCTCGGGAAGCTCGAGGAACGGGTCCACCTCCGCCCGCACCACCGCGAGCTCCCCCCGTCGCTCGAGCTCGGCCAGCATCTCCCGCAGGTCCCTCGGCGTCACCCGACCTCCCCGCCGTCACTGTACCGCGGCCCGCGTCCCCGGCGGCCCGCGCCCGTGCCGCCATGGCGTATACTGGGTTTCGAGATCACCTGGAGGGTCGAGATGACCGATCGCTGTCGTGTTGCCACGGTGACCATCCTGCTGCTCCTGGGAACGCTGCCCGCGCACGCAGGCGGCCGCCTCGTCCCCACCGGCCGCCGCCTGGTGCGGTCGGCACCCGCACCCGCCCCCGCCGTGGAGCGGGTGGCGCCCACGCTCCGGGTGTGGGCGGCGCGCGCGCGGGCCGGGGGCGAGACGCTGCGCGCCATCGTCCTCCTCGACACCGGCCGGGTGGCGGGGGCGCAGCGGCCCGGGCGCGACCGGCGCGACGCCGTCGCGGCGGTGGAAGGGGAGTTCCTCGCCCGCACCGCCGTGCTCGGCGTGCGCGAGGTGCGCCGTCTCGCGCAGCTCCCCATCGTCGTGGTGGAGCTGCCGCCCGAGAGGCTCGAGGCGGTGGCCGCGGATCCGGCCGTCCGGCGGCTCGATCCCGATCTCCGGATGCACGCCCTGCGCGCCGAGGGCGCGGCCCTGATCCGCGCCGACGAGCTCCGCACCACCTACGGTGGCGACGGCGCCGGAGTGGGCGTGGCGGTGGTGGACTCGGGGATCGACGCCACCCACCCCGAGCTCGACGGCGGCAAGGTGACGTTCCAGAAGAACTACACCTCGGATCCCGGCGACGGCACCAACGACGCCGCCGGGCACGGAACGGCGGTGGCCGGGATCATCGCCGGCGACGACGGCGGCATGGCCCCGGCGGCCCACCTGTGGGCGCTGAAGGTGCTCGACTCGCAGGGCAGCGGCAGCCTCTCGGACATGCTGGCCGCGCTCGACGACGTGCTCGCTCACCAGCACGACTACGGGGGCGTGCAGGTGGTCAACATGTCGCTCGGCGGCCTGTTCGGTCCCGACGGCGACCAGCCCGCGACCGGGCCGTGCGACGCCGACATCCCGACGCTCGCCAGCGCCATCGATGCCCTCGACGCCGCCGGGATCACGGTGGTCGCCGCCGCCGGTAACGAGGGGTGCAAGGGCGGTCTCGGCTGGCCGGCGTGCATCTCCGGCGCCATCGCCGTGGGGGCGACGTACGATGCGTTCATCGCTCCCGGTGTCTCGTTCAGCGACGTCACCTGCTCGGCCACCGACGAGTGCTCGGACAGCACCACCGCCGCGGGCATGGTGAGCTGCTACTCCAACTCCGGCTCCGAGCTCGACCTGTGGGCACCGTCGCACTGCGCCCGGACGCCAGCCTCGGGCGGCGGCTACCTGAGCTGCTTCGGCGGCACCTCGGCCGCCGCCCCCTACGTCTCCGGCGTGGTGGCGCAGCTCGCAGGGCTGGTGCCATCCGCGACGCCCTCGCAGATCCGTGCAGCCCTCACCGGGACCGGGACCCCCACCACCGACCCGGCCAACGGCATCACCCGGCCGCTGGTGGACGCGGTGGCCGCCTACCAGCAGCTGCAGTCGGGCGGGGGCGGCGGCGGGGGCGGCACCGGAACCCACTTCTGGGTCGAGTGGGTGATCCACGCCTCGGGCAAGGCGGGTTCGTTCTGGATGAGCGACGTGGCGTTCCGCAACACCGGCAGTGCCCCGGCGAACCTCGACTTCGTGATCCACTTGAGCGACGGCAGCACCGTGAACGCCAGCGCCGCCGATCCGGTTCCGGCGGGCGGCCAGGCGTGGTTCGAGGACGTGCTGGGGCAGCTCTCCCTCACCGGGAAGGGATCCATGGAGGTGATCTCCGATCAGCCGGGAGCCGTCACCGCCCGCCTGTACAACAGCGCCGCCTCGGGGACGTTCGGGCAGTTCTTCGCCGGACACCTCGACGGGAGCGGGCTCGGCGCGGGCGAGTCGGCGGTGATCCCCATGCTGCGCCAGGACTCGGTCTACCGGACCAACCTCTCGGTCACCAACACCGGTGCGGGGCCCGCCTCGGTGACGCTCGGGCTCCACGACGCCTCCGGGTCGCTCGTATATTCCACCTCCAGGACCTTGGCGCCGGGCGAGTCGTACCAGTGGGGCGAGCCGTTCAGGAACCTCGCCGGGCTGAACTCCGTCGTGGGCTCCGCCGAGATCCATGTGACCTCGGGATCGGGCGTCGTGGCCTCCGGGTCGGTGATCGACGGCCGCACCAACGATCCCACGACCGTACCCATGGTGCGGTAGCACGGCCACTCCGGCGAGGCCGGCCGTCCCGGTTCACGTCGGCCGTCGCGCGTATACTCTCTCCCGGGAGGGTCGCCATGCGCCGTCGTGCCGTAGCCGTCGTCGTCGCCCTCATCGCCTGGCCCGTCGCGGGCGCGGTGCCGCGCCTGGATCCGGGGCTCGCCCGGAAGGTGGACCCCGTCGTCATCCGGCGGATCGCCTCGGGCGTGGAGCGGGTCCGCGTGATCGTGGAGGTGAACGCCCCGCCCGAGGCGACGCGCCCGCTGCCGCCGCGCGGCACGCCCATCGGCCGCGCCCGCCTGGACGCGGTGGCGGAGGCCACCGGCCGCGAGCTCGAGGCGCTCCGGCGGGCCTTCCCCGGGCAGGTCCGGGTGGAGGCGAGGTACCGCCTGTTTCCAGCCTTCGCGGTGACGGTGCCCGCCGAGGCGGTGGCGGCGCTCGCGGCCAGGCCGGGTGTGGTGCGCATCTCCGCGGACCCGGTACTCCACGCGAAGACCGCCGAGGGGATCCCGCTCATCGGCGCCGACGTCCTCCACGCCGCCGGGTACGACGGCACCGGGACTGCGGTGGCGATCGTGGACACCGGGATCGACCCGACCCACCCCTCGCTCGGCGGCGGCCCGATCCCCAACGGCAAGGTGGTGTACGGCAAGGACACCGCGGACAACGACGACGATCCCACCGACTGCGCCGCGCACGGCACCGCGGTGGCCTCCATCGCCGCGGGCCTGCCGGTCCCGGCGGACGGGTTCGCGGGTGGCGTGGCGCCCGGGGCGGCGATCCTGGCCTACAAGGCGAGTCCGGACGGGAACTGCGGCAACTTCTCGGGCTCGGACGTCATCGAGGCCATCGACGACGCCCTCCTCCACCGCGACGAGTACAACCTCGTGGCCATCAACATGTCGCTGGGCGGCTCCACCTACGACGGGCCGTGCGACGGGCTGAGCGACTTCGAGGTCTCGCTCTACCGGCAGGCCGTCGCGCAGGCGAACGCGGCCGGAGTGGCGGTGGTGGCCGCCTCGGGCAACGAGAACGACAAGACCGGGATCGGCTTCCCCGCCTGCCTCACCGGTGTGGTGAGCGTCGCCTCGGTGTACGACACCGACGCCCCCATCGGCCTCCGCTACCCGGACGCCAACAACTGCAGCGACAACCCGCTGCTCGAGGGCCACGTCACCTGCTACTCCAACACCAGCGCGTTCCTCGACCTGTTCGCACCGTCGGAGCTGCTCACGGCAGCGAAACCCGGGGGATACTACGAGGTGGACCTCTCCGCGACGCCGGCGAAACTCGGCTTCGGCGGCACCTCCGGCGCCACCCCGTACGTCACCGGCGCCTTCGCGCTCCTGGCCCAGTTCCGGCCCGGGCTGCCGCCGCTGGCGGCCCGCCTCCTGCTGGAGCTCACCGGCGTGCCCACCACCGACCCGGCCAACGGGATCGTGGCACCGCGCGTGGACGTGGCCGCCGCGACCTCGGCGGGCACGGTGGAGCTGCCGACCCAGTTCGAGGTCCCCATCCCGAACGGCACGGGCGAAGCGGCGGTGTCCACCATCGACGTGCTGCGCTCGGGGCCGGTGCAGTCGGTGCGGGTCGAGGTCCGGATCGCCCACCCCGCACCGGAGGACCTGGTGGTGACCCTGGTCGCCCCCGACGGCACCCGGGTGGTCCTGCACGACCACGGCCCGGGCAGCGCGGTACCCGGTGGCACCGGCGACCTCGTGGGACAGGACGGGATCGCCACCATCTACCCTGACCGCACGCCGCCCGTGGAAGATCTCGGGACCCTGGCCGGTCACGAGGCCTCGGGAACCTGGACGCTCGAGGTGCTCGACGACGACCCGAGCTCCCAGAGCGGCGTGGACCCCGTGCTGGTCGCGTGGGCCCTGGACCTCGAGGTGAACGAGACCCCCGTGCCGCCCTCGAGCCCCGCCGCGGCGGTACCGGTGGCGATCCACCAGGGCGGCGCCGCCGGCACCTTCTGGGTGACGGATCTCCGGCTCCTCAACCCCTCCGCCTCGGAAACCGTCGCCGGGAGCCTCTACCTGGTGCCGGAAGGCGCAGACGGCACCCAGGAGTTCCACCGGATGCTGCTCTCGCTCCCGCCCAACACCCTGCTGGCGCTCGACGACGTGGTGGCCACGAGGTTCGGACTCGACGGCCTCCAGGGGAACCTGCTGGTCCAGACCTCGGGGCCTCTGCTCGTGACCTCGCGCACCTACAACACCGCCCGGGCGGCCGGGACCTACGGCCAGTTCATCGCCCTCGAGGACGTGGCCGACGCGCTCGCCATGGGCGACGGGCCGGCCTACCTGATCCACCTCGCCCAGAACGCGCGGTACCGTACCAACGTGGGGTTCTCGGAGGTGGGCGGCCGCGCCGCCACCGTGACCCTCACCGTGCACGACGGCGCGACGGGAGCGGTGCTGGCGGGCCCCGTCAGCTACGCCGTCAAGGCGTACTCCAACCGCCAGCTGAACCGGCTCCTCGAGAGCCTGGGCGTGGCGGACACCGACAACGCCTACCTCGCGGTGGAGGTCTCGGGCGAGGGGAAGGTGCTCGGTTACGCCTCGGTGGTGGACGGCGACACCGGGGACGCCATCTACGTGCCGCTCGCCCGGCCCACCCCGGGCCCGGCGATGGTGCCCGTCGTGGCGCGGCTCGGCGGCAAGGCGGGCACCAACTGGGTGAGCGACCTGAGGATCCTCAACGCCGGAACCGCCCCGGAGACGGTGACGCTCGAGTACCGGCCGGCCCAGGGGGATCCCGGTTCGCCCTCCCAGCTCTCGAGGGAGATCGCGCCGGGCGAGGTGCTGGCGCTGGACGACGTGGTGGGGACCGCCCTCGGCCAGGCGGGCACCAAGGGCTCGCTCCGGGTCGTACCCGCGGGCACGCAGCCGCTGGTGATCACCTCGCGCACCTACAACAAGCTGACCACCGGCACGTACGGCCAGTTCGTGGGGCCTGCGAGGGCCGCCGCCGGGCCCGGCCAGTCGCTCGTGGTGCTGCACCTGGCGAAGGACGCGGTCTTCCGGAGCAACGTGGGGGTCGTGGAGACCTCCGGGTCCACGGTCACGGTCCGGCTCGCCCTCAAGGGGCGGACCGGAACCACCCTGGGCACCACCACGGTCACGCTGGGCCCGTACGAGCTCCTCCAGCTCGACGACATCTTCGGGGCCACGGGAGCGCCCGAGGGGAACGCCGTCTGGCTCGAGGCGTTCCACGACGGCGGCGACGGCACCTTCGCCGTGTACGGGTCGGTGGTGGACGGGGGCTCGGGCGACGCCATCTTCGTCCCCGGCCGTCCGAGGCCGTGAGGCGGCGAACCGCGGCCGGCCGGGATCCGTAAGGACCGGACGAGGACCCCGGGGCGCGGCCCCGCAGGAGGCGAGGTGAACGGGCATCCCATCGAGGTTCGCGAGCTGGTTCGCCGGTACGGGGACGTGACGGCCGTGGACGGGCTCACGTTCTCGGTCGCGGCCGGCGAGATCTACGGGTTCCTGGGTCCCAACGGCGCCGGCAAGACCACCACCATCAGGGTGCTGGTCGGGCTGCTGCCGCCCACCTCCGGGCGGGTGCTGGTGGGCGGGCACGACCCGTACCAGGAGCCCCTCGCGGCGCGCGCGGCGCTGGGATGGGCCGACCAGGCCACCACCCTCTACGGGGACCTCACCGGCGAGGAGAACCTGCGCCTCGTGGGCGCGCTCGCGGGGCTCGGGCGGGCAGAGGCGGTGCGGCGCGCGCGCGAGCTGCTGGAGCTCGTGGGTCTGGCCGACCGCGGCCGCGAGCTCGTGCGGCGGTACTCGGGCGGGATGCAGCGTCGCCTCCACCTGGCGATGGCCATGGTCCACCGCCCCCGGGTGCTGCTGCTCGACGAGCCGCTGGTGGGTGTGGATCCGCAGGCACGGGCGTTGCTGGTGGAGCTCATCCGCGGCCTCGCCCGCGACGGGTGCGCGGTGCTGCTCACGACCCACGACATGGACGACGCCGAGCGGCTGTGCCATCGCGTGGGTATCGTGGACCACGGGCGGCTGCTCGCGGAGGGAACGGTGGAGGAGCTGCGGGCCCGGCTCGGTGAACGGGACGTGATCCGGCTCTCCGGGCGGTTCGACCCGGCCGCCCCCCCCACCCCGCCGGCCGATCTCGGCGTGGAAGTCCTGGGCTGCACGGAGTCCGAGCTGTGGCTCGCCTCCCCGGCGGGTGGCGAGACCGTCCCCGGGGTCCTCGCGGCGCTCGCCGCCGCCGGCATCGAGGTGAGGCGGGTCACGGTGGAGCGCCCCACCCTCGAGACCCTCTTCCTCGAGCTCACGGGACGGGAGCTGCGCGAGTGAGCGGCGTCCTCGCCCTCGTCCGCCTCGACCTCCGGCGGCGGCTGCGTGATCCCCTCGCCGCGGTGACCTGGCTCGCGCTGCCCGTGGCCATGGTGGCGCTGCTCGTGGCCGCCTTCGGGCCGGGCCGGGCTCCGAGGGCGGTCGTCGGCGTGGTGGACCACGACGGCGGGCTCGCCGCCCGGGCGCTGGTCCAGGGCCTGGGCAGCGAGCGCCTGCGAGGCCTGGTCGAGGTCCGGCCGCAGGAGCCCGCCTCCGCCGGCGGGGCGATGCGCCGGGGCGAGCTCGCCGCGGTCCTCGAGATCCCGGCGGGGTTCACCGACGGGCTTCTCGAGGGCAGGCCGGTGTCCCTCACGCTCCGCACCAACCCGCAGCAGGAGGTCCTTCCCCGCATCGCGACCGGCGTGGTGGAGACGCTGGCCGAGGGGCTGGGCCTCCTCCGGGTGGCTGCGGACCCCGTGATCCGGCGGCTGTGGCCCGAGGGCGGTACCCGCGAGCCCACCCTGGAGGACAGCCAGGCGGTGGGGGCGTTGATGTACGAGCTGTTCCGCCGCCCCGAGGCGCGGGCGCTGCTCGACCCCGACACGATCTCGGTGACCGTGAGCGCGACGCGTCCGCGGTACACACGGGCCCAGGTGGTGGGGTGGTTCGTGCCGGGTTTCCTGGTGATGGGACTCCTGTTCCTGGCCGTCGGCCTCACCGACGCCGTCCACCAGGAGGCGCGGAGGGGACAGCTCGCGCGCCTGTTCACCATGCCCTGCCGGCCCGCCACCGTGGCCGCGGCGAAGGTCGCCGCGGTGGCGATCTGGGTCACCGTCTGCGGCCTCCTCATGGCCGCGGTGTTCGCCGCGGTGCTGGGCTGGCGGCCGGCACATCCCGTCCTGCTCGCGGTCGCCGTGGGGGCGGCCTCCGCCGCGCTCGCCGCGCTGGGGCTGGCGCTGCGCGGCCTCGCCCGCAGCCCGGAGGGGGCGGGGGCCGCCTCGACCGGGATCATGGTGGGCCTGGCCTTCCTCGGCGGGGTCTTCGTCCCCTCCCAGCTGCTGCCCGCGGGTCTCGCCCGGGCCGCCGACCTCGTACCGCCGGGGTGGGCGGTGACGGCGGTGCGGCTGGCACAGGAGGCCGCTCCCGCGGGGGCGGGGTTCTGGTGGCGGATCGGCGCCCTGGGGGCGAGCGCCGCCGCCGCCGGCTGGCTCTCGGGCCGGCTGCTGCTCCGGAGGGTGCGCACGCCATGATCCGGGCCGTGCTCGCCATCGCCCTCGGGGACCTCCGCCGCACGTCCCGGCGCCGGGACGCCATCCTGTGGCTCCTGGTGATGCCGCTGCCGTTCATCTACTTCTTCGGCGTCGCGTTTCGCGACCGGCCGCGTCCGCCCACTCCGGTGGTGGTCGCGGCGCAGGCCGCGGACCCGGTGGCGTCTCGCCTGGCGGCGACGCTCCGCGAGCACGGGTTCGACGCGGCCGTGGTCCCACCGGGCCAGGGCCAGCCCCCGGAGGACGGGTTCCGCGTGGAGCTCCCCGCGGGGCTCGCCGCCGCGATGCTGGCGGGACGGCGGGGCGAGGTGGTGATCCGGGCGGACAGCGAGGGCCCCGAGGCCTCGGAGGTGGAGGTGCTGGTGTGGCGGACGTTGCTGCGGCTGCGGCTGGAGGCGCTCGCGCGTCTGGCGCGCGGCGAGGCCGTGGAGCCGGCCGTCCTGGCCGAGCCGGTGCCGCTACCGGTCCGCCTCGAGACCCGACCGTGGGGCCCCCGCCGCGAGGTGCCCGCGGGGATGAAACAGACCGTTCCGGGGAACCTGGTGATGTTCCCGCTGCTCGCGGTGCTGGTGACGGGGGCGGTGAGACTCCTCACCGACCGCGAGCTCGGCCTGCTGCGGCGCACGCTCTCGCTCCCGGTCCCGGTGGGAGCCGTGGTGGCCGGTCAGCTCCTCTCCCTCGCCGCCCTCGGTACCGCGGAGATGCTGTACCTGCTGGTGCTGGGCCGGTTCGTGTTCGGGGTGCGTCTCGGGCCCACCCCGTGGGCGGTCGTCGGCCTGCTCCTGCTGCTGGTGATCGCGGCCAGCGGGATCGCGGTGCTGCTCGCCTCCACCCTGCGCACGGTGCAGCAGGGCGTCTCGGTGGGCCTGCTGCTGACCCTCGGCCTGGCCGCGCTGGGCGGCTGCTGGTGGCCGCTCGAGGTGGTGCCGCGCTGGATGCGGACCCTGGCCATGACCCTCCCCACCGGCCAGGCGATGCGGGGCGTGGTGCGCCTCGTGGTGTGGCACGACCCCCCCGCGGCGGTGGCGGGCCACGCCCTCTACCTGGCCGCGCTCGCCGCGGTGACGGTGGCGGCCGGAGCCACCGTCCTCAGGCGCCGCCTGACCTGAGCGCCCGGCCCGCCGTCCGGAAGAGACCCGCGGCGTTGGCGGTCATCGGCGAGATCCGGGCGAGGAGCCGGGCGACCTCCGGGGGCTCCCCCTCCCGCTCCAGCTCCTCCCGCTCCAGCGCCTCGAGCCGCGCCGCCAGCGCGGCCAGATCCCCACCCTCCCGCACCACCGCGAGCGCCGCCTCCCACCAGCGCCCGAGCCGCGACGCGAGCGCGTCCAGGTGGCGCTCCACGTCGCGGTGGACCCCGAAGTGGGCGAGCGCGAGCCCCCGGGGCGCCACGGTCCGGAGCCGCCCGAGGCTGTCCAGCCACGCCCCGACGTCGATGTCGGGCGGCGGCGTGGGTGGGACCGGGTGGCGCGACCCGGCGAAGCGGATCCCGGCCAGGTCGCCGGTGACCACCGTGCCCCCCACCACCCACACGACGTGATGGCGGGCGTGGCCGGGGGTGTGGAGGGCGGTCACCGCGAGGCCGTCGAGGTCGAGCGTCTCGCCGTCCGCCACCGGCCGCACCAGCTCCCGCGGCGCGCCTTCCGTGCGCCCCCACAGGCGCTCCATGTCGTCGCCATAGAGGCGCGCCGCGCTGGCCAGCAGCCGGCCCGGGTCGGCCACGTGCGGCGCGCCCGCCGGGTGCACGTACACCGGCGCGCCGGTCCGCCGCGCGAGCGTCCCGGCAGCGCCGGCGTGATCCAGGTGGACGTGGGTGACGCAGACGGCGCGGAGTGCCTCGAGGTCCAGCCCCGTCTCGCCAAGAGCCCGCTCGAGGGCGGGCAGCGTCGAGGCCGGGCCGCACTCGAGCAGCACGAACCCGCCCCCCGGGGTGCGCGCCGCGTACGCCGCGATGACCCCGGGGTGGCCGAGGAACTCGAGGTCCAGCGTCACGAGGGTCACGGTGCCACCTCCGCCTCCCTCGCCAGCCGCTCCGGGGACAGCCGGCGCCCCTCGGTGCGGAACAGGCGCGGCCTCGCCAGGCGCCAGCGTGCGGCCCGGAACGACGCCGCGGTGGCCACCACCCCGAGGCCGTAGCGGGCCGCCCTGGCGAACCCGATGGAGGAGCTCTCCGGCGCGTAGCGTGTCGGCGCCGAGACCTCGCCGATCCGGTACCCGAACCACACCGCCTGGGCCAGGATCTGGTTGTCGAAGACGAAGTCGTCCGAGTTCTCCTCGAGCGGGAGGGTCTCCAGCACCTCCCGGGAGAAGGCCCGGTACCCCGTGTGGTACTCGGAGAGGCTCATCCCCAGCATCAGGTTCTCGAACAGGGTGAGAGCGCGGTTGGCGACGAACTTGTACAGCGGCATCCCGCCCGCCAGCGCCCCGCGTCCCAGCACCCTGCTGCCCAGCACCACGTCGTACACCCCCGCGACGATGGGCCACGCCAGCGCCGGGACCAGGCGCGGATCGTACTGGTAGTCGGGATGCAGCATCACCACCACGTCGGCGCCCCGCTCGAGCGCCGCGGCGTAGCAGGTCTTCTGGTTGCCCCCGTACCCGAGGTTGCGGCGGTGCACCAGGCAGGGCAGCCCGAGACGTCGCGCCACCGCCACGGTGTCGTCGGCGCTCGCGTCGTCCACCACCAGCACCTCGTCCGCAACGCCCTCGGGGATCGCCGCCACCGTGCGCTCCAGCGTCCTGCCGGCGTTGTAGGCCGGGAGCACCACCACGATCCGGCGACCGCCGATCACCCGCTCACCTCCCGGCCGGCGGCGGGACGGGAGGCGGCAGCGGCCGCACCACCCCGGCCACCCCCGGGCCGCGCGGGTCGGCCGCCGCCTCCACCGTCCCGTCACGGTGGCGCGCCGCCGCGTGCACCTCACCCAGGGAGGTCACCACCCGGAACGTGTGTCCCATCCGTCGCAGCCGCGCCTCGGTCTCGGGTGCCAGCGCATCGGGCTCCACGTCCACCCTGTCCGGCCACCACTGGTGGTGGATGCGGGGCCGGTCCACCGCCGTCTGCAACGGATCACCGTCCACCACCAGGTGGAGCAGCACCTGGAGCGTGGCGGTGGGGATCCGGGAGCCCCCCGGCGACCCCAGGACCAGCACCTCGCCCCCGCTCCATGCCACCGTGGGGCTCATCGAGGACAGCATCCTGCGCCCGGGCGCCACCGCGTTGGCCTCTCCCTGAACGAGGCCGTACATGTTCGGAACCCCGGGCGCGGCGGCGAAGTCGTCCATCTCGTTGTTGAGGAAGAACCCCGCTCCCGGCACCCACAGCCCGCACCCGAAGGCGCCGTTCAGCGTGGTGGTGAGCGCCACCGCGCCGCCCTCTCCGTCCACCACCGACACGTGGGTGGTGGCGGCGTGCTCCCGCGGCCACCGGCCGGGGTACGGGCCGACCAGCCTCGAGGGCGTCGCCCGGTCGCGCCGGATGGTGGCGGCGCGCCACCGGAGCCAGCCAGGCTCCAGGAGGCGCCGGGGGTCCACCGCCGTCGAGGCGGGGTCGCCCAGCAGGTACCGGTCGGCGTAGGCGCGCCGGAGCACCTCCACCAGCAGGTGGACCCGGTCGGCGCCGAACCGCGGAAGGTCGGTCCACCCCACGCGGCGGAGCATCGCCACGCTCTCGGCGAGGATGATCCCCCCCGACGAGGGCAGCGGCATCGAGGCCACCCGCCAGCCCCACGCGTCGAATTCGACCGGCGCGCGCCACACCGGCCGGTAGGCGGCGAGATCGCTCGCGCGCAGCACCCCGCCGTGCCGGCGCGAGGCCACCTCCACCGCCGCGGCCACCGCGCCCCCGGTGACGGCCTCGGGACCGCGCCGGGCGTACTCCTCGAGGGTCGCGGCGAGCTCCGGGAGGCGGAGGACGGTCCCGGCCGCCGGGGGGCGCCCCCCCGGCAGCCACACGGCGGCCGTCTCGGGAAAGCGCGCGAGCAGGTCGGCGTGGTCTGCCAGGTCGCGCGCCAGCCTGGGGCTCACCCGGAAGCCCTCGCGCGCGAGCCGGACGGCAGGGGCCACCACCTCCCGCCACGGCAGCCGGCCGTACCGGCGGTGGAGCTCGAAGAGGCCACGGGGGCTGCCCGGCACCCCGGCGGCCAGCGGCCCCACCCGCGACCTCTCGGGGTCGGGTCGGCCGTCGCGGCCCAGGAACATGTCGCGCCGGGCACCCGCCGGCGCCGTCTCGCGGAAGTCGAGCGCCGCCGTCTCGCCCGCCAGCCGCACCACTGCGAACCCCCCGCCGCCCAGGTTGCCGGCCTGCGGATGGACCACGGCCAGCACCAGCGCGGCGGTCACCGCGGCGTCCACCGCGTTGCCGCCCCGGCCGAGCGCCTCGAGCGCGGCCGAGGTGGCCTCGGGCGCCGCCGTCGCCACGGCCCCGTCCCGCCCGTACGCCGCCGGCGGGTGCGCGGCCCGGGCCGGCACCACGGACGCGATCGCCAGGACCACCGCCCAGGCGACCGGCGCCGGCGTTCTCGAGCTCACCCGGCGCCCCCCTTCTCCTCCACGACGAAGAAGCGGCGCGTGAGCCCATCCCAGAAGTCGAAGGAGACCTCCTTCCCCGGATGCGCCTCCCGTCCCGGATCCTCGTCCGGCGCGTACACCGTCACCGCCGCCAGGGCCTTCAGCTCCGCGAAACTCGCCCCGTCCCGCGCCGCCAGCACCCGCCGCCGCCAGGTGCCGGTGTCCACGTAGAGCCGCACCTCGCCGTCGCGAGAGGGCAGCGCCGCCACCCCGGGCCGGTGGGTGTGCCCCGCCACCACCAGACGCGCCCGCCCCGCGCGCACCGCCTCCTCGCGCGCCGCCAGCTCGTCGGGGGCCGGCCCCCCGGGCCCCCGCCCCCGCCACGCCGCGAGGAGGTGACCGACCAGGCCGAGCGGGATCCCCCGCCGCCACACCCGGAGCGCCAGCGCCGCCTGCACCAGGTCCACGAGGTCGGGCCGCCACCTCCGCTCCAGCCGCCGCAGCCACCGGAGCAGGTCACGGTTCGCCGCGAGCTCGTCCAGGAGCTCCCGCACCGCCGGCTCCACCGACCGCCAGACGCGGGCCCGCGACACCCCGGGAACGCCTCGGGGCGCCAGCAGGTAGTCCGGGAGCGCCGACTGCGGCCGGACGTCGTCGAAGGCGAGCAGCCGGGTGTACACCGCCCGCAGGTGGGGCCGGGAGGCGACGCGCTCCGCCCCGTGGTGGGTGCGGAACAGCCAGGGCAACCGCACCGCCACCTCCACCGTGATCAGGTCGCCGAACGCCGGGGCGTCGTACGCCGTCTCCGGCAGGCGCGAGGGGATCGTACGGCGCCGCCCGAGGTCGAGCGAGAAGTTGTACCGGTCGTACTCGTGGCCGTGACGCACGAACGCGCGCTCCGCCCCGAACTCGAGCACCGCCGGGAAGCGCCCGCCGCCCGGCGGCAGGCCGAGCAGCTCCCGCGCTCTCCGGCGCAGCGAGGGGAGCAGGTTCACCAGCCGGTCGTGGTTGCCGGGGAGGTAGTGGATCCGCACCGGAACCGGGAACTCCCGCTCCCGCCCGTCCTCGAGGTAGCGGCCGGCGGCCAGGCGCCGGATCGCCGCGAGCGACCCGGCCACCGGCGGCTCGGCCGCGATCGCCTCCAGGATCCGGGAGGCCGCGGCCTCGAGCGCTGCGTCCGGAGCGTGGTACGGCCTCGACGTTCCCTCGAACCACAGGCCGCTGCGATGCAGGTCGAACACGTCGCCGGCGAGCACCAGCTCGAGCCGTCGCGCCCGGTCACGCCGCGCCGCGTCGGCGAGAGCCGCGAAGAACCGCTCGAACGCCCGCGGCGACAGGTTGCGGCTCCCTCCCGGCCGGTCGCGCCCCTCCGCGTCGAGCGCCATGGAGCGCTCCTCGGTGAAGTGGAGGTCGGAGACCACCGTGAGCACCGGACCATTGTAGGGACGCCGGGCTCGCGGCGGAACAGGGGGGTTCCCGGGAACCCTCCCGGCCAGTCCCTGCGACCATGTCCCGGTCGCCGCCCCGAGCCGACCGGGATGGCGCCCGCAGCGACCGCGCCCGGTCCCGGCTCCGCCGCGGCGCCGGGCGTCCCGGCATCCGGCCGCTCGCGAGCCTTCCGGCGGCTGGCGGATCGCGGCACGGAGCGGAAGCGGCGCGCCGGGGACGAGCCCCCCGCGGGCGGCCGTCCCGATCCGCGAGGCGGCGCCGGCCCGGAGCGCGCGTGCACGGGCCCGACGCCCCCTGACCCGTGCTCCCGTCGGCCGCCGGGGCGCCATGCGGCGCCCCGGCGGTGGACCCTGGCCCGCTCCCCGATCAGCGGTAGACGAAGAGCATCGCGTAGATGATCAGCAGGATCAGTGTGATGCCGACGCCGAGCGCGGCGAACCCGAACGCCTTGATCCAGACCAGGACCGCCCGCGGCATCGGCCCCGCGATGCGTTCCTCCGGACGCTCGCTGGCCATCAGCGCCTCGTACTCGCCGGGCTTGTCGTGCTTGAGCTCCTCGAGCGGCACCCGTCCGGTGAAGATCACCGGGTCCATCGGGAACTTGTCGGGACGGAAGTGGGTGTTGAAGAAGTGGATCGTGAAGATGAACGCCACCGCCAGCAGCGCCTCGTCGCTGTGGACGATCTGCGCCACGTTGATCACCCATCCGGGCAGGAAGCGGGTGAAGATGGTGGGGAACCAGAGCATCAGCCCGGTGGAGCCGATCACCGCCACGCCCCAGAAGACGGCGAAGTAGTCGAACTTCTCCCAGTAGGTCCAGCGGCCGTAGCGCGGCCGCTCGCCCTTGCCCACGAACCACTTCACGCTCTGCCAGAACTGCCTGACGTCGTCGAGGTTGAACATCAGCGAGTCGGGCGAGAAGACGAACCTGAGCCACGACTTCCCCGAGGCGCGCTTCGCCCTGACGATCTGCCTGAGGTGGAACAGGAACAGGCCGATGAGCACCACGGCCGCGATCCGGTGCAGGGTCCCGGTCACCGCGAAGCCGCCCAGCATGCGCGAGATCTCCACCGCCCACGGCGCGTACGAGAACTTGAGCGTCATGCCGGTGATGGCGAGGGTGAAGAAGGAGAGGAGCATCACCGCGTGCATCAGCCGCTGGACGGGGGTGAAGCGGACGTAGAACCGGTCCTTCGGGACCCTCCGGTGCTCGCGCCAGACCTCCCGGGTCCGCCACAGGCGGTTGAGCCACAGCAAGGTGTGGATCACGAAGAACACCAGCGTGCCCACCAGCAGGGAGGTCATGAAGACGAAGGCGTAGTAGAGGTACGGGTACTTCTTGGGGTCGTGGTGGGTCGCGTGCGTCAGGTACCCGGCGAACTGGCGGTGCGCCCCGGGGTGGCACTTCTGGCAGGTCCGCACCACGTTCGCGGGGCTCAGCGTCGAGCGCGGATCCTCGGGCGGCAGGATGTCGTGGGTGCCGTGGCAGTCGTAGCACTTCGCGGCCCGGCTCTCCCCCAGCCGGGAGACCTTGCCATGGACGGTATCGAAGAACGTCTCCGCCTCCCGCTCGTGGCAGCGGCCGCAGTTGGCCATCATCATCGTCCGGAACCCGCGCACGGTGGTCCGGCAGATCGAGTGCGAGGTGTGGCAGTCCTCGCAGACCGGAAGCTTCGAGGGGTTCCTGGCGCCGTTGCCGGGGTAGTGGATGCTCTTCTTGAACTGCTCCGCGATCCCCTGGTGACACCGCCCGCAGGTGTCCACGAGGTTCCTCCGGCTCACCGACGATCGCGGATCGTCCGGCCTGCGGATATCGTGCGCGGTGTGGCAGTCGGTGCAGTCGGCGGCCACCACGAGGCCCGCCTGGATCAGCCCCTGGCCGTGCACGCTGCGCTCGAAGCTGCCGACGATGTCGGTGACCGAGGCCTTGACCCTCCGCGCCGCGCCGAACCGCCGGTGGCACGTATCGCACCGCTTCTGGACCTCGTCGAGGTGTCCCGCGACGTCCTTCTGCACCCGCTTGGCCACCGGAAGGCCCTCGGCGTGGCAGCTCCCGCACAGCGCCGGCACGTTGCGGGTGAAGGTGGGGGACGCCGGCGAGGTGTGGGGCTGCGTCGCGTGCGGGTCGTGGCAGGTGCGGCAGGTGGGAGCCTGCGGATCGCCCTTCGCCGCGAGCTGGCCGTGCACGCTGGCGCGGTAGGTGGAGACCACCTCCGCGTGGCACACCGAGCAGTCCACGGGGTTCTTGATCGCGGCGCACGGACGCGCGAGCCGCGAGCTCACCTCCGTATGGCACTGCGCGCAGGCCGTGTTGGCGTGGGTCGAGGCGTTGTACGCATCCTCGTCGATGTAGAGCGAGATCCGCTTCCCGTCACGCTCCATCGCGAGGTCGGGATCGCCGTGGCAGCGCATGCACTCCTTGTTGGCGACCCGCTTCGGGTTGATCGGGGTCCTGCGGATCCTGTGCGGCCGGTGACAGTCGATGCAGGCGGGAATCTTGTGCGGCGCCTCCTCCCACAGGCGCCCCTCGATGACCTTGACGTGCACCCGCTCGATCTGGGCGTGGCACCGCATGCAGGTCCTGGCGACGTTGGTCGGGTTGATGCTCGAGTCCGGGTTGGAGGGCTCGAGGATGAGGTGCGAGTTGTGGCAGGAAGTGCAGACCGCCGTGACGGTGAGCCCCTTCCTGAACAGACCCTCGCCGTGGATCGACATCGAGTAGTTCTCGAGGATCCGCTTCTCGGGGATGTTGCGTTCCAGCTCGACCCTCGAGCCCTCGTGGTGGCAGCGGCCGCACAGGAGCGGGACGTTGGTCGTGGCGGTGGGGGACCTCGGATCGTCGTGAGCGGCGATGGTGTGCGAGCCGTGGCAGGTGACGCAGCTCGGCGCCAGGGGGTCTCCCTTGAGCGCCGCGCGCGCGTGGACGCTGCGGCGCTGCTCCGAGACCTCCTTCGGGTGGCAGGTGACGCACGTCTCGAGCTCCGCCCGCTCGGTCCTCGGCTTCGTGACGTCGTGCCCCCGGTGGCACTCCACGCAGCTCGCCCGTGGGGCCTTCCCCCCGGTGGAGCCGTGCACGCTCCGCTCCACCTCGCCGAGCTCCCGCCCGTGACAGCCGCCGCAGAGCGTCTCCGCGTTGGCCGGGTTGACCGGAGAGGCGGGGTCGCGCGGCGCGAGCACGTCGTGCGTGCCGTGGCAGCGGATGCAGCTCGCCGCGGGCTCGTCCTTGGGCGTCGCCCACTTCCCGTGCGGCCCGGACGCCAGCTCCTCGGCGACGTCCTCGTGACACGTCCGGCAGTCCACCGGCGCCGGTTCCGCCGTGTGGGGGAAGTCCGTGCCCTCGAGGTCGGAGTGGCACGCGATGCACTCCAGCTCGCCGTGGACCGATCCCGCGAAGACACCGGGATCCACGTAGACCGAGATCGTGCGGCCGTGCCGCTCCCCCTCGAGGTCCTTGTCGGCATGGCAGGTGAGGCAGTCCTCGTTGCTCTGGGCCCGCGCCCCCACCGCGAGCAGGGCCACCGCCAGCGCCGCGACGAACCAGGAGCTCCGGCGCGCACCGACGCCCGTCCGCCTACCCATCGCTCCCCCTTCCCGAGGCACGTCCCCGACCGTCCCGGGGCGGACGGGGACCCCTCCCCGATCCGCGGGACATTCTGCCACTAGTCGCCAACGTGCACAAGCCGGAACGCTACAGAGTCTCAAGACCGCCACACGCCGGCGATCCGCTCCCCGCAGCCAGGGCACCGCCCGTCCTCACCCACCTCGCACCGCAGCACCCGGAACCCCAGCCGCCGCACCAGCGTCCTGCCGCACCCCGGACAGCGCGTGTCCTCGCCGCCTCCGATCGCGCCCGGGAGGTTCCCGGCGTAGACGTACCGCAGCCCCTCCTCGAGGCCGATCTCGCGTGCGCGGGCGAGAGTCCGCGCGGCTGTCGGCGGCCGGTCGGCCATCCGGTAGTCCGGGTGGAACGCCGTGACGTGCCACGGCAGGTCGGGCGAGATCCCGGCGAGAAACCGGGCCGCCTCCCGGAGCTCCTCCTCGGCGTCGTTGAAGCCGGGCACCACGAGCGTGACCACCTCCACCCAGAACCCCATGCGCCACGCACGCCCGATGGTGTCGAGGACCGCCTCGAGCCTCCCGCCCAGCTCCCGGTACGCCGCGGGGCGCATGCTCTTGAGGTCGATCTTCAGGAGGTCCATCGCGGGGCGCAGGTACTCCAGGACCTCGGGGGTCGCGTGGCCGTTCGAGACGAACCCGGTGAGGAGCCCGCGTGCCTTCGCGGCCCGGAACACCTCCCGCGCCCACTCGGCCGTGATGAGCGGCTCGTTGTAGGTGGAGACCACCGAGGCGCAGCCGGCGCGCACCGCCGCCCCGGCGAGCGCCTCGGGGGTCGTGGGCTGCACCGCGGTGAGCGCCCGCGGATCGCGCAGCGCCTGCGACGTGAGCCAGTTCTGGCAGTAGGCGCATTTCAGGTCGCACCCGAGCATCCCGAACGAGAGCGCGGCCGAACCCGGCAGCACGTGGAAGAACGGCTTCTTCTCGATGGGATCCACGGCCACGCCGGCCGTGTACCCCCAGGGTACCCGCAGGGAGGTGCCCTCGCGGCTGCGCACGAGGCACACGCCCCGCTTCCGGTCCGCCAGGGCGCACCGGTGCGCGCACGCGACGCACCGCACCTTCTCGCCCGGGCCGGGTCGCACGAGATCCTCCCGCAACGCGGTGTAGCGATCGAGCGTCGCCGTGGGCACGTCCCCTCCTCCAGTCCTCCCGCCCAATATGGGCTCCCCGGTCCCCTCTGTCACGGGCGGGGGAGTCGGACGGCGGCGGCATCGGCCGCCTCCCCCGGGGCCCCCGGACCCGCGACCGCGTCCGGGACCGTGACCCGGCACCGGTACGGGCCGGGGTGCGCGTCCCTTCCGCCGCTCCTCGTCCTTCGGCCACCGCACCGTGCTACGATCTGGACGCTGACCGAGACGCACGTACGGAGGCCGGACCGATGGAGCTGGAGCAGAACCTCGACGCGTACCGGGTGGTGGCCGAGCTGCTGGCCAGGTTCCGCGACCTCCTCCTCGAGGACCTCAAGGCCCGCCACGGTGAGGACTGGCACCGCGTGCCCGCCTTCCATCCGGTGGTGGACCGCCTCGTGGCGCGGAAGGAGCGCGAGAAGGCGATCGACTGGTACAACAGCGAGTACCAGGAGCTGATCCACTACGCATCGTTCGAGGACCTCCTCGAGTTGCTCGAGGCCGATCCCCAGCTCGCCACTGTCCTCCGGCGCCTGGTCACCGCGCCGGCGCTCCTCCACGCGCGCCTCCTGGAGCTCGAGGCGCTGCGCGAGAAGCTCGCCATGGCGCGGGCGATCACCGACTCCGAGCTCGGCTTCCTGATCACCTTCCACCAGCGCTTCCTCGATCTCGTGGAGCGCGACGAGGCCCGGATCGAGCCCTCTCCCGGCGAGGCCACCCAGGCCCCGGCGGCCACCCCGACGGAGCAGGTGACCGAGGGGGAGACCCCCGGCGAGCCTGCACCTGCGCGCGCCCCCGCGGACCGGGGCCCACGCGCCACGAGCGGATCGACCTCCACCACGGACCCCGGCACCGGGCGGAAGCGGATCAGGGTACGGGCGCCACGTCCGGCCACCCCGAACACCTCGCCCGCCACGGCGACGGCCACCGAGGCCCCGCCATCGCCCCGCTCGCTGGCGGAGGCGCTCGAGGAGCGCGACGACCGCACGGTGCTTCGCGAGCTGTACCGCGAGGTGACGGGCATCGCCGACGACCTGTTCACGGCGGAGACGCTCCCCCACCCCGCGGTGTGGGTCGTCGTCCGCGAGCACCCGTGGTACCGCGAGCGGATCGGGGCCCTCGGCCTCCGCCCCCTCTCCGACTTCTACCAGCTCGTGGAGCGGGTGGCCGCCCTGCGGGCCGACGGGGCGTCCGACCGCGACGTCCAGGAGTTCCTCAAGGAGAAGAACTTCGCGAAGCTCCTCCTCGAGCTCCGCGACATGTTCCAGCGCAACCGGGTCTGAGGCCCGTACCGGCGACGGCGCGGCCGCCATGGCCCGGGCACGACCCAGGGCGGGGGCCGGCCGGGCCCCCGTCGCGCTCAGCCGGCATCCGCCGCCCCGCCCGCTGGGCCGCCGCCGGCCACCGCCTCGCGGATGCCGGCCAGCGCCCCGAGGATCCCGGTGGCCTCGTACGGCAGCAGCAGCTTGGTCGCCTGGCCGTCGGCCAGCGCCTTGAGCGCCTCGAGGTACTGGATGGCGATGAGCGCCTGGTCCGGTTCCGCCTCGCGGATGGCGCGGAACACGGTGGTGATGGCGTTGGCCCGCCCGGCCGCCTCCACCTCCAGCCTGTAGCGCTCGGCCTCCGCCACCTTCCGCACGGCCTCGGCCTGACCCTCGGCCTGGAGGATCTTCGCCTGCCGCTCGCCCTCGGCCTCGAGGATCTGCGCGCGCTTCTCGCGCTCCGCCTTCATCTGGCGGTGCATCGCCCGGGTCACGTCCTCCGGCGGATCGATCCGCTTGATCTCGACCCGGACGATCCGGACCCCCCACTTGTCGGTGGCGTCGTCGAGCACCTCGCGCAGCTTGGCGTTGATGATCTCGCGGGAGGTCAGCGCCTCGTCGAGCTCCATCTCGCCGATCACGTTGCGGAGGTTGGTCTGCGCCAGCTTGGTGGCGGCCATGTAGAAGTTCGCCACGTTGTAGACCAGCTTCACCGGGTCGGTGGCCTCGTAGTAGACGATCGCGTCCACGGTGACCACGACGTTGTCCTTGGTGATCACCTCCTGGGGCGGGACGTCCACCACCTGCTCCCGCATGTCCACCTTGATCATCCGGTCGATGAACGGGACGATCAGCGTGAGCCCCGGGTTGGCCGTCCGCCGGTACCGCCCCAGCCGCTGGATCACGCCCTTCTGGTACGGCGCCACGATCCGCAGCCCGGTCAGGGCCACGAAGAACACCAGGACTCCCAGGAACGCCAGGAACAGCATCGCACCGAACATCACGACCTCCCTTCGTCGCCGGTGGACGGCCCCCTCCCCCGCCACCGCACCACCAGGTGGGCCCCCTCCACCGCGAGGACCTCAACCTCGGCGCCCGCCGGGACGGACCCACCGTCCTCGGCCTCGGCGCGCCACTCCTCCCGCTCCACCCGGACCCGGCCGGTTCCCGTCAGCGGGTCGATCGCCTCCAGGACCACCGCGCGCTTCCCGAGCACCCGGTCCGCCGCCACCCCGACCGGCTGGCTTCCCGTCACCCGTTCGGCGAACCGCCGCGAGCCCGCGACCGCCGCCGCCGACAGGAACACGAACGCCGCCAGCTGCCACGGCAGCCTCACCCCGAGCACGGCGAGCACCGCGGCCGCGGTCGCGCCCACGGCGAAGCAGGCGAGGAAGAACCCCGCGGTGAAGATCTCGCCCACCAGGAACACCACGGCCAGCACGACCCAGACGATGGCGATCCCGTTCACGTCCACCTCCCTTCCCCTCAGCCCGGCGTCGGGCCTGCCTCGTTCCCGGGTACGGCCGCGAGCGGGGACGGGTTTCCCGGTGGGAACAGCTCGGCGTACAGGAAGTAGCGGCGAAGGATGCGCCGCGTGTAGTGCACGGCGCGCCGGCAGCGGCAGACGCCGGCGGGGAGGCGGCGCGCCACCTCCGGATCGTCCAGGAGAACCATGGCCGTCTCCACCGCGTTGCGCCACCGGTTCGGGTCCAGGCCCATCCGGGCCGCGAGACGCCTCGCGTCGTGGACGTGCCGGGGGCCCACGTTGAAGGCGGCCACCGCCATCGCCACGCGATCGGCGAGAGGGACATCGGCGAACTCGTCCATCAGCTGGCGCAGGTATCGCGCCGCCGCGGGCACCGCCTCCTCCGGATCGAACGGATCGCGGACACCCAGCCACTGCGCGGTGGCGGGCATGAGCTGGAACAGCCCGGCCGAACCGCCCGGTCCCACCGCGCGCGGATCCCACCGCGACTCCTCGTACGCCACGGCGGCCAGGAGCCTCCAGTCGATCCCCACCTCGAGCGCCGCCCGCTTGAACTGGGCGTCCCACGGGCTCAGCGCGAGGGCCGGCGCGGTCCGCGCCCTCCTCCGCCCCGCCCTCCGGACGAGCGACGCGGTCAGGGTCCGCAGCGTGCCGTCGCGCCGGGCCCCGGCCAGGAACCGCTCCACCCGCGCCGCGAGCCGTGGCTGGTCGGGACGGAGCACCCAGGCGATGGGCTGTGGGCCGACCACGACCCCACCCGCGATCAGCTCGGGCCTGTCCGGCAGCACCAGCAGCGCGAGGTCGTCACCGACCACGGCCACGTCCGCCCGCCCGCGGGCCACCGTCGCGAGCGCCGACAGCCCGTCCTCGGCTGCCACCGGCACCGGCGGCGGCTCGACGGGAAGCTCGGCCAGGCGGGACAGCCACCCCGGCGCGGCGGCCACCCGGAGCCCGGCCAGCCCGTCCGGACCCGTCGGCGGCGCGGCGCCGCGCCGCACCACCGCCACGCCCGCCACGAGCCGCAGCGCCGGGCCCAGCCGCACCGTGCCCTCCGCCTCCAGAGGGAGCGGCTCGTGGAGCGCGAGCAGATCTCCCCATCCATCCGCGAGCGCCGCCAGGGGGTCCGCGCCGGGCGGCAGCAGGACCAGCTCCAGGCGCACCCCGAGGCCCAGCGCGAACCGCCGGACCAGCTCGTACTGGAACCCCGTGATGCCCCCGCGCTCCACGGTGCACGTGAGGGGTCCGTCCCGGGTCAGCAACCGCAGCGTCCTGGCGGCCACGATCCCGTCGAGATCGCGGCAGGCCGGCGGGCCGTGGTAACCGCGGAGGACGCGCTCGGAGAAGAGGAAGTCGTCCACCGCCCGGCGAAGGGCGACCGCCCCTGCGGGGACCACCCACACCACCGGCCGTTCGCGAGCGACCGTGGCCACGATCCGCACGTGGCCTGCGAGCCCGAGGGCCGCCAGCCGGCCCGAGTCCACGATGGTGGCGCCGTACCTGCCCCGCACCACGCGCCGCAGGAGGCGCTCCGGCGGCAGGTCGTCCGGGACGGGGTATCGGGGCCTCCCGGGCGAGCCGTCGAGCGCTCTCGGCCAGTACGGATCGCCCCGGTACAGCCACAGGCCCGGCCTCGCGTGGTGGCCGGGAAGCCTCGCCCTCGGGCTCTCCACCAGCAGGTCGTCCACCCACTCGAGGGGAGCGGTCGCGGCCAGTCCCCGCTCCGCGAGGCGCCGGGGCGCGAACCGGCTCACCCCGAGGTCCGCCACGCCGCGACGGACGGCCTCCGCCGGGTCGCCGGTCACCGGCACCAGCCGCAGGCGCACGCCGAGGCGGTCGGCGAGCCGCGCGAGGAGTTCCCGTTCGCCCGTCGCGTCCGGGGCCGCGGCCGGCCCGGACGCGAGCCACGGCGGAACCGCCGCGCGCAGGATGCCGCGCTCCCCCACGGTACCCGGACCGCCGCGCCGGTCCTGCGGCGGGCCCCCGCACGCGAGGGCGGTCGCCGCGAGCGCCGCGGCCAGCCAGGCCCGAGCTGCGGTGGTCACGCCTCCACTTTACCCAAGCCCACGCCCCCCATGGAGCCGGGGCCGGGCGCGATCGGCGGCGGGATCCGAGGCCGGAACCGGAACCGCACCCGGGAACCGGGACCGCGACCCGGCACGGGCGTGGCGGGGGTGGAAGCCCACACGGCCGCCTCGCCCCGGCGGGCCGAACCCTGCGCTCCCCGGCCAGGGCCGGGCGCGGTCCGGGGCGGGGCCGCCCGGCGGATCCGCTGCACTCCCACGGGTTCCGGGCAGCGGCTCCTGGGGGGCGTCGCACGACGTGGCGGCGCCTCCGGCCGCGAGAGGGCGCAGAGCAGGAACCCCGGGAAACACCCGGGCTTGTGAAGAAAGTGACAACCTCGCGGGAGTGGCGTATCATCCCGCCGCGGCCGCACGCGGCCGACGCCCCGAGGAGGTGAGCCAGTGGTCGAGTTCAAGAAGGTCAAGCTGCCCGAGGGCGACCTGGTACGGATCGAGGACGGCAGGGTGGTCGTCGGCGATCGGCCCATCGTGGGGTTCCTGCGAGGCGACGGGATCGGCATCGACATCACCCCCGTGATGCAGCGGGTGGTGGACGCCGCGGTGGCCAAGGCGTACGGTGGCCGGCGCCGGATCGCGTGGTGCCCCCTGTACGCCGGCCTCGAGGGCCTGCACGAGTACGGCACCGAGTTCCCCGACGAGACGGTGGAGGCGATCCGTCACCTCAAGATCGCGATCAAGGGCCCCTTCACCACGCCCATCGGCGAGGAGAAGTACGTCTGCCTCCACTGCGCCAACCAGCAGAACGAGGAGGGCCCGTGCCGGAAGTGCGGCAAGGCGGACGGGATGACGCCCAGGTTCCGCTCCATCAACGTGCGCTTCCGGCAGGCCCTCGACCTGTACGCCTGCGTGCGTCCCATCCGCTACTTCGAGGGCGTCCCCTGCCCCAACAAGTACGCGGACAAGGTGAACTTCGTGATCTTCCGCGAGAACACCGAGGACGTCTACGCGGGGTACGACTTCGAGCGCGGCTCCGAGATGGCGCTGGCCATCATCGAGCTGATCAAGGAGAGGACCGGCCGCGAGATCCGGCCCGATTCCGGCATCGGCGTCAAGCCCATCTCCGAGTTCGGGACCAAGCGACTGGTGCGCAAGGCGATCCGCTGGGCCATCGAGCAGGGGCTGCCCTCCGTCACCCTCGTCCACAAGGGCAACATCATGAAGTTCACCGAGGGCTCCTTCAAGGGCTGGGGGTACGAGGTGGCGGCCGAGGAGTTCGGTGACGTCACCGTCACCGAGAAGGAGCTGTGGGACGAGCTCGGCGGGCAGATGCCCGAGGGCAAGATCCTGATCAAGGACCGCATCGCCGACTCGATCTTCCAGCAGATCCAGACCCGGCCCGACGAGTACGCGGTGTTCGCGCTGCCCAACCTCAACGGGGACTACCTCTCGGACGCCGCCATCGCGCTGGTGGGCGGCCTGGGCCTCGGGCCCGGCGCCAACATGTCGGACGAGATCGCGCTCTTCGAGGCCACCCACGGCACCGCGCCGAAGTACACCGGTCAGGACAAGGTGAACCCCGGATCCATCATCCTCTCGGCGGTGATGATGCTGCAGCACATGGGCTGGAACGAGGCCGCCGACCTGATCGTGGCCGGGATGGAGCGCGCGATCCGCGAGGCGGTGGTGACGTACGACCTCGCCCGCCTCATGCGGCGCGAGGGCCGCACCGACGTCACCGAGGTCTCCTGCTCCGGGTTCGGGGAGGCGATCATCGAGCGCATGTGAGGCGCTCTCTCCCACAGCGTGGCACGAGGGCCCCGCGGACGCGGGGCCCTTCTCGCGCGACAGGATGGCAGCGTGGCGCCCCGCCCCGGCAGCGGGCAGAGTCGGGCGTCGCCCCCCGGCTCCGGCCCCGTGCGGGGCCCCGGGCCCGGCCACGGGCGCCGCGACCTCACCGCTCTCCCGGCCCGGCCCCTCCCCCACGCCCGGCGCCGCCGACGCTCGCGCCGGTGGGCGGCTTCATGGGCGCCTCGTCCCGCGCCGCGGCGGGCGCCTCACCGGCGCGCCGGAGCTCCTCCTCGATCACCTCCACGAACCGCTCCAGCGGCTGCGCGCCCTCCAGCAGGCGGCCGTTGATGAAGAACGTGGGGGTGGACCCCACCCCCAGCGCGCTCGCCGCCGCCTCGTCCGCGGCGATCTCGCCGGCGTGGCGGTGGGCCTTCCGGCAGGCGGCGAAACGCTCGGGATCGAGCCCCACGGCCCTCGCGCCCTCGGCCAGCCCGGCCTCCGAGAGCTTCCCCTGGTTCGCGTACATCCACTCGCCGAGCTCCCAGAACTTCCCCTGCTCGCCCGCGCATGCCGCCGCCTGGGCCGCCTGCCGTGCGAAGGGGTGCATGCCCAGCGGCAGGTCCTTGTGCACGAGGCGGAGCTTCCCCGGGTACCGCCGCTCGAGCTCGGCGAGCGTCGCCTGCACCCGCGCGCAGAACGGGCACTGGAAGTCCGCGAACTCCACGATCGTGACCGGGGCGTCCGCTGGCCCCCGGGCGGGATCTCCGGGGTCCACCGGCACCTCCACCCGCGGCGGCTCGAGCGCGAGGCGGAACCCCGCCGCGGCGAGCATCTCCGCGCGGAGGGAGCGCCTCGCGGCCCGGCGGTTCCGGCGCCTGAGCGCCTCCACGACCACCGAGCGGGCGGCGCCGCCGTCGGCGGGCAGCTGCGCCCTGTGGCGGGCGAGCAGGCTCTCCACCTCCTTCGTATCGGGCTCCACGAGCCGGGCGGCGAGCTTCGACTCCAGCAGCTCCTTCCACGTGACGCCCGCCGCCCTGGCTTCCCGCTCGAGCAGCCTGCGGAACGCGAGCTCCCGCGCCGCCTCGGCCTGGGCGTCGTAGAGCGCCTGGCGCGCCCGGATCAGGGCCGGGTCGGCCATCGCGGCGACGTCGGCCGCGGTCACCACGCCACCCTCGAACGTCGCCACCGGGCGGGTGTCCTGCGCGGCCGCCACGGCGGCGAGTAGCAGCGCCGCACCGATCGCCCTCCATCGAACCGTGTGCCTCATGGAGCCTCCCTCGTGCGACGCAGTATACGCGGACCACGCGCGCCCCCCTGCACCCCCGCGCCGGTGCGGGCCACGCGGGCGGCCCGTGCGGCGCGTCCACGCACCTCGCGCTATCCTCGTGGCATGGAGACGGGACGGCTCATGGGGGGAGGGTCTCGAGACGGGCCGGTACGCGGGACATCGCGCGCGGTGCGCTCGGTCACGCTGGTGGGCGCCGCGGCCAACCTCGCGCTGTTCGCGCTCAAGCTGGCGCTGGGTGTGGCGGGCCACAGCCGGGCACTGGTGGCGGACGCCGTCCACTCCCTGTCGGACCTCGCCACCGACGCGGCGATCCTCCTCGGCGTCCGGTACTGGACGGCCCCACCCGACGAGGGCCACCCGCATGGCCACGGCCGCATCGAGACCCTGCTGACCCTCGGCCTCGGCGTGACCCTGGCGGGGGTGGCCATCGGGATCGCGGCCGATGCCTCCGCCTCCCTGTTCCGCCCGGTCCTTCCGCCGACCCCCGGGGTGCTGGCGGCGGCTCTCGCCTCCATCGCGATCAAGGAGGCGCTCTACCGGTGGACGGTCGCCCGCGGCCGCGCGCTCCGCTCCCCGGCTCTGGTCGCCAACGCCTGGCACCACCGCTCCGACGCCTTCTCCTCGGTGCCGGTGGCCCTGGCCGCCGGCGCCTCGCTCCTGCTCGGCCCGTCCTGGTCGCTGCTCGACCCGGTGGCGGCGCTGGTGGTGGCGCTGCTGATCCTGCACGCGGCCTGGCGGATCGCCGCACCCGCCGCCGGACAGCTCGTGGACCGCGGCGTGAGCGCGGAGCGCCGGGAGGAGCTCGCCGCCACCGCCCGCTCCACCCCCGGGGTGCGGGGCGTGCACGACCTCCGGTCGCGATGGGTGGGCCCCGACCTCTCCCTGGACCTGCACGTGGAGGTGGACGCCGACCTCACGGTGGCCGAGGGCCACCGGATCGCGGACCGCGTCCGCCGCCGGCTCACGGAGCATCACCCGGAGGTGCGCGACGTGGTGATTCACGTGGACCCCGCCGGGGAGGACGAGGAGCGGTGAGTACTCTCGAGGGGAGCCGGGCGCGGCGCCCACCGCAGGCGCCCCGTGGGCCACCTCCGGGGAGCGGGGATCGCCGGCTCCGTGTGGGGGCGCGGGAAGCTCGAGGCGGCCAGCCGCGCCCTGACGCCGGCGCGATCCTCGCCTGCCGGGAGGTGCCGCTCACCCCGATGCGGGAGCCGTGCGTGCCAGGCACCGCGGGTCGCCGGGGAGCCGGTAGGTGGCGAGCACCGCGTGGTGATGGCGCAGCCCGCACGCCTCCCGTTGGACCAGGTAGTACCAGAGCCACCGCCGCGCCACCGCGCGTGCGGCAAGGAACCGTCTCTCGGCCGCGGCCGCCTCCTCCGGAGAGCACGCCGCCAGCTCGGCCGCCCGGGCACGCGCTTCCTCCACGGCCGCCTCGAGCCGCCGGCCGATGCGCCCCAGCGCGGCCGCGCGCTCCCGCTCCAGCTCGCGCTCGATCCCGGCCGGGTCCGTGCACGCGCCGCTCATGGTCCGAGGATACCGCGGCGCCCGTCAGGGCCGCGCCGCCCGGGCACGCCGGCGGGCGTCCCCCCTGTCGTCGGTGGCGATGCATCCATGGCCGCCGCGAAGAGCCCGGGCTCTCCTCCCCTCCCCCGGCGCTCCTGCTCCTGCGGCCCTCCACGTGACAGAAGGGGCAGGAGAGGCCGATCTCGGGGAGGGTGCGCCCGTCCCCGGCCCTCGCGGGACGCGCACCCGGCGCTGGTATCCTCGTCCCGCATGCGAGCGGTGCGCGGCATCCTGGGCGTGATCCGGGCGCCGTTCCTGGCGCTGCCCGTGACCCTGGTGGCGGCGGGGACGGCGGCGGCGGCGTACGAGGGGAGCTGGTCGCCCGTGCGGGCCGGGCTGGCGCTCGTGGGCCTTCTCGCGCTGCACGCCGCCGTGAACACCCTCAACGAGATCTCCGATCACCGGCGCGGGATCGATCTCGAGACGCGCCGGACGCCGTTCTCGGGCGGCAGCGGAACACTCCCCGAGGGGCGCCTCCCGGTGGGAGCGGCGTGGGCCGTGGCCGGCATCAGCCTGGCGGTGGGGGCTGCGGTGGGCGTCTGGTTCCTCGTCCAGGTGGGAGGTCCCCTGGTGCCGGTGCTGGTGGTGGGTGCCGTGTGCGTCATCGGCTACAGCGACGCGTTGGCCCGCGCCGGGCTCGGCGAGCTCGCGGCGGGGCTCGGGCTGGGCGCGCTTCCGGTCTACGCCACCGCCCTCGTGCAGGCGGGCCACGCCGGACCGGCCGCGGCGGCGGCCTCCGTCCCGGCCTTCCTGACCACCTTCGACCTCCTCCTGCTGAACGAGTTCCCCGACGAGGCCGCGGACCGGCGGGGTGGACGCCGCAACCTGGTGCTGGCCCTGGGCCGGCGGCGGGCGGCGCTGGTGTACGCGGCGGTGGCCCTGGCGGTGCCGGCGTGGATCGGCGTCGCCGTGGCCTCGGGGCGTCTCCCCTGGCCCGCGCTGCTCGGCGCCGTGCCCTCCACGCTCCTGGTCGGTCCCCTGCGCTGGGCGTTCGTCGCGCCCGAGGCACCGGTCCCCGTGCCGGCCCTCGCCGCCAACGTGGGCTGGAACCTGGCCACCAACCTCGCCCTCGCCGCCGGCCTCGCGGCCGCCGCCCTCGTCTGAGCCGGCCCTACGCGAGGAGCGCCGCCTCGGTGGTGAGGCCCGGTCCGAACCCCAGGGCGACCCACGGCCGCGGCGCCCCCGCGCTCCGGAGGCGATCCAGCACGAACAGGACCGTGGGCGAGGACATGTTGCCGTGCTCGGCGAGCACCGAGCGCGAGATGTCCACGGCCGTCGGATCGAGGTCCAGGGCCTCGGTCACGGCCGTGAGGATGCGGGGCCCACCGGGGTGCACCGCCCACCCTCCCACGTCCCCCACCGTGAGGCCCTGCCCCTCGAGCCACGGCTCCAGGCCCTGCCGCAGGTCGCGCCGGATGAGCGCGGGCACCTCGGGCGAGAGGGTCATCCGGAACCCCCGGTCGCCGATCCGCCAGGTCATGGCCTCCTCGGACCCCGGCGCCAGCCACGAGCCGGTGGCCGCGAGCACCGGCGCGTTCCCGTGGCCCGACCGGCCCGTGGTCACCACCGCGGCACCCGCGCCGTCGGCGAACAGGGCGTTGGCCACCACCGCCCCGGGATCCCAGCCGTACTGGAAGTGGAGGCTACACAGCTCCACCGCCACCACCAGCGCGGCCCTCCCCGGCGTCGTCGCGGCCAGCGCCGCGGCGGTGCGCAGCCCGACCAGCGCGCCGTGGCAGCCCATGAAGCCGACCTGGGTCCGGGTCACGTCGGACCGGAGACCGAGCGACCGGACGAGGTGCACGGCCAGGCCCGGCGCCATGAAGCCGGTGCAGGTGACCGTCACGACGTGAGCCACACGCTCCGGCCCGATCCCCGCGTCGGCGAGCGCCGCCGCGGCGGCGGCGCACCCGAGCGGCGGGGCGTGCCGCTCGTACGCCGCCATTCGCGCCCCCGTCCCCGGCCCGGCGGGGTCGTCGCCGTCGAACGGCGGGCCGGCGGTGGGCGCCTCGGGCGGCCCCTCCAGCGCGACGCTGCCCCTCCGCCGCACGCCGGATCGCCGGTACAGCACGCGCAGCGCCCGCTCCTGCTCCGGCGTCACGGGGCCGTGCTCGCGTGCCAGCTCGGCCGCGCGTTCCTGGGTGATGCCCAGGGCCGGCGATGCCACCCCCAGACCGACGAGCCTCGCCTCGCTCGCGACCCACCTCCCGTCGAGGGGCCGGCGGTCAGGACCCGCCGCACCGCGAGCCCCGCCAGCCCGGGACCGACCGCCAGCAGCCGCGCCGCCAGCGCCGCCAGCCGTGGCCGCCGCGCCACGGCCGCCACCGCCCGGCAGCGGCGCATCGGACCCGCGAGGAGCGCCCGGTGCCGCCGACGCCATGTCCGCGCGAGCACCGGGTCCCACCGCCGGGCGCCTGCCGCGGCGAGCGGCGCCAGCGCCACCGCGCCCGCCATCGCCCACGCCATCCCCTCGCCGGTGAACGGCTCCACGTACCCGGCGGCGTCGCCCACCGCGAACACCCGCTCCGTGGCCACGGGGTCCGTCCGGCGGCTCAGCGGCGGCGTCGCGCGCCACGCCGCCTCCTCGAGCCCGGGGGGCGCTTCGAGCCCGGCGTCCCGGACGATCCGTGCCGCCGCGGGCCCCACCCCGCCCGCCCGGCGCACGGCCCCGGAGTCGAGGGCGGCGGCCACCCCCACCTCGCCACCGGCGAGCCGCACCGCGCCCACGTACCCTCCTCGCCCCACCGCCATCGCGACGACCCCGGGCTCAGGCCACCCCCCGGCCGCCGCGAGCCGCGTCCCCGCTCCCACGCGGCTGCCTCGCCGCGGTGCGGACCGCATGTCGGGGACCGGGAGCCGGCCCAGCCCCGTGGCCAGGACCACGACGCCCGCCACCACCCTCCGCTCCTCGCCTCCCCCATCGGGATGGAGGGTCACGAGACGCCCGCCCGGCACCGCCGGCCCCACCCCCGCTCTCGTCCCGCACAGGAGCTCGGCCCCCGCGGCGACGGCGGCGTCCAGCAGCTCCGCGTCGAGGTCGAGCCGCCGCACGGCCCGGCCGGGAGGCAGCGGCAGCTCTGCCCGGACGCCGGCCGCACACAGGTCGAGGCGGGTGGTGACCGGGCTCCGCACCACCGACGGCAACCCGCCCAGGCCGAGGTCCGCGAGGAGACGCAGTGCGGAGGCCGCGAGGCAACCGCCGCACACCGTGTCCCGGGGCGGCCTCGCCCGCTCCACCACCAGCGTCCGCACGCCGCGGAGGGCGAGCTCCCGCGCGGTCACGGCCCCCGCCACCCCCGCGCCCACCACCACCGCCTCCCACCGGTCCCCACTCACGGCCGCCACCAGACGAGCAGCAGGCGCTGCGGCCAGACGCGCACCGCCCGGCAGCCGGCAAGTCCCGCGGCGCGCGCCAGCGCCCGTGCCTCCGCGATCGTGAACGCGGCCCGCACCGATCGCACCGCGTCGGTGCGAACCACCCGCGAGCCGCACAGCGCCCGGCTCGCCGCCCACGCCAGCGCCAGCCCCCGGTGGGTGCGGCGCAGATCGCTCACCGCCATGACCGTCCCGGCCGCCGCACCCATGCGGCCCAGCGCGTCCACGGCCTGCTCACGCGAGAGGTGATGGAGGAACAGCGAGCAGGTCACCACGTCGAAGCTCCCCGGGAGGCCCTCCCGGATCACGTCCCGCTGCACCGTCTCCACCGCGACTCCCGCCCGGGCCGCCCGCTCCCGCGCCACCGCGAGCGCCCGGTCGCTCGCGTCCACGAGGGTCACCCGCAGCTCGATCCCCCGCGCCGCCGCCCACCGGACGAGGCCCACGGGCACATCGCCGCCACCCGTGGCGACGTCGAGGAGCCTTACCGGCCGCCCACCGAGGCGCCGCGCCGCCGCGACCAGGACCGGCCGGTACGGCCGGCCCGCACGGCTCCACCGGTTGAGACGCGCGAGGCCGCGGAGCGCCCGCAGGTGCTCGCCCCGGGCCAGGTCGGGACGATCCATCAGCTCGGGAACCCTGAACCGCTCCCGGAGGGACGGCAGGACCTCTGCCACACGTGACCTCCACCCGGACAACCTGCGGCCCGTGAGCCCCATTCCGGCCGGACTCCGTGCGCCAGCGGCGGCGGCGCGGTATGATCGGCGCCGCGGAGGCGAGGCGGCGATGACCTGGAACTACTCCAAGAAGACCACGGAGCTGTTCATGGCGGCGGTGCAGGGGCGTCCGGGCACTCACATGGGCGAGATCGAGAACCCGGACGGGCTCGGGGAGCACGGTTCCATCGCGTGCGGCGACGCGCTCCGGTTCACGTTCCGGGTGGATCGCCATCCCACCGATCCGCTCAAGGACCGGATCGTGGAGGCGCGCTACCTCACCTTCGGCTGCACCTCCGCCATCGCCTCGTCCGAGGCCCTGTGCGCGCTCATCGAGGAGGGCAGCTACACCCCCGTCGAGGCGCTCAAGATCACCAACGCCGACATCGTGGCCTACCTCGGTGGCCTGCCCAAGGAGAAGATCCACTGCTCGGTGATGGGAGCCGAGGCGCTGGAGGCGGCGGTGTTCCACTGGGCGCAGAAGCGTGGGGTGGACCTCGCGGCGTTGGGGGTCGACATCACCCGCGAGGAGCAGGAGGAGGGGCGGCTCGTGTGCACCTGCTTCGGTCTCACCGAGCCGTACCTCCGGCGGAAGATCAGGGAGCTCGGCCTCCGAACCATCGAGGAGATCACCGGCGCGGTCAAGGCCGGCGGCGCGTGCACCTCGTGCCACCATGCGCCCGGCGGCCTCCAGGACCTTCTCGACGACATCTGGGGACGGCGGCAGGGCCGCCTCACGGACCTCCCGGTGATCCCCGTCTCCCGCTCCGCCGAGGCGGAACACCGGCTGTCACCGTACCAGTTCGGCAAGCGGGTGGAGGCGGTCGTCGAGGAGGTGGTTCGCCCCCGGCTCGCCGAGCGCGGGACCCGGGTCGAGGTGGTGGACATCAAGGACACCCTGGTCTACTGCCGCTTCACCGGAGCCGACGGGAGCGCACCGCCGGAGGAGGCGAGGTCGGCCCGGCTCCTCGCCGAGCAGGCCCTCAAGGAGCGCGTGGATCGGCGGGTCCGGGTGATCATGGTCTGAGGGGAGTGCACATGCGCCTCGTGTACGCGGACAACAACGCCACCACCCGGGTCGCCCCGGAGGTGCTCGAGGCGATGCTGCCCTACCTGGCCGACGAGTACTTCAACCCCAGCTCCATGTACGAGCCGGCGCAGGGACCGGCCAGGGCCATCGCCGGGGCCCGGCGCACCGTGGCCCGCTTCTTCGGCGGGGTGCGGCCGGACGAGATCGTCTTCACCTCCTGCGCCACGGAGTCGAACAACGCCGCCATCTTCGGCGCCCTGCGGGCGAACCGCGGCCGGCGGCACGTGGTGACCACCGCGGTGGAGCACCCCGCGGTGCTCAACGTGTGCAGGGAGCTCGAGCGCGAAGGCCACGAGGTCACCTACCTGCCGGTGGATTCGAGCGGCCGGCTCGACACGGTGGCGTTCGTGAAGGCGCTCAGGCCCGGGGAGACCGCCCTGGTCTCGATCATGCACGCGAACAACGAGACCGGCGTGATCTTCCCCGTTGCGGAGCTCGCGCGCATCGCCAAGGAGACCGATCCCGGGATCGTGTTCCACACCGACGCGACCCAGAGCGTGACCAAGCTCCCCATCGACCTCACGGGGGAGTTCCGCCACGTGGATCTCCTCTCGTTCTCGGGCCACAAGATCCACGCCCCCAAGGGGGTCGGGGCGCTGTTCGTGCGCCGCGGAGCCCGCTGGCGGCCGTTCCTGCTCGGCGGCCACCAGGAGGGGGGGCGCCGCGCCGGTACCGAGAACGTCGCCTTCATCGTGGGCCTCGCGCGGGCGCTGGAGCTCGCCGCGTCCACGCACGAGGAGGACGAGCGCAGGATCCGTGCGCTGCGCGACCGGCTCGAGGCCGGGCTGCTCCGGCGGGTGCCCTACCTCGAGGTGAACGGGCGGAGCGCACCGCGGCTGGCCAACACCCTCAACGTCGCCTGCCACTTCGTGGAGGGGGAGGGGATCCTGTACCAGCTCGCGGCGCACGGGATCTGCGCCTCCTCGGGCTCGGCCTGCACCTCCGGCTCGCTCGACCCCTCGCACGTGCTCCGGGCCATGGGGGTGCCGTTCACCGCCATTCACGGCTCGGTGCGGTTCAGCCTCAGCCGGTACACCACCGACGAGGACGTGGGGCGGATCCTGGAGGTGTTCCCCGGCGTGATCGCGGCGCTCAGGCGGCTCTCCCCGTACTGGGACGCCGCCGCCGATGCGCCGCGGCCGGAGGCCCTGGAGCGGCTCCGGGAGGCGCGGGCGTGACCACCACCGACCGGAAGCGGGTCCTGACGCTCGCGCTGCCGGACGTGCCGCGCGCCAAGCTCGAGCCGTTCCTGCGCCGGGCCGCGCTCGAGGTGAACCGCCTCGCGAGCCCGGCGCGCGCTCTCGAGCTGCTGCGGGAGGTCCCGTTCCACCTGGTGATCGTGGGCCATCCGCTCCCCGACCTCACCGCCGAGCGGTTCGTCCGCGCGCTGCGCGCGGGCGACTCGGCCTCGCGCCACGCCGGGCTGCTCGTGATCACCGCGTCGGACCCCAGACCCGAGCTGCTCCGGCTCGTGGGCCACGGCGTCAACCGGGTCGTGGCCGCCACCGAGCCGGCCGAGGTCCTGCTGCGCGAGGCGGCCGAGCTCCTCGAGGTGGAGCCGCGGGTACGGACCCGCGCGCTGGTGCGGGCGGAGATCGAGTGCGGGCTGGGCACCGCGGCGTTCCTGGCGCAGACCGAGAACGTCTCCGCCACCGGGGCGCTCATCCGCAGCGAGCGGCGCCCCGCGCTCGGGACGCGCCTCCCGATCCGCCTCCAGCTTCCCGACGACCCGGCCCCCATCGAGTGCACCGGGGAGGTGGTGCGCCACGCCGACCGCGACCGCGAGGGGGTGAGCGGGTTCGCCGTCCGGTTCGTGGACCTCACGCCCTCGCAGCGGCAGCGGCTCGAGAGCTGGGTGCTGCGCCACCTCGACGCCGGGGGGTGAGGGCGTCCCTCCCGGCTCCGGTACCATCCCGGGGGAGGCTCTCGTGTGGCACGTCCTGCTCCGGCTCGCCCTCGCTCTCGCCGCCGCGGCTCCCGTCGCCGCGGCGGAGATCCCGCTCCCCGCCGCGCCTCTCGACCCCTCGGTACCGGCCCTCGAGGAGGTGGTGGGCGTCGGCTGGGGCGAACGGATCACCACACCCGAGGAAGCGGTGCGGTACGCCGAGGCCCTGGCGGCGGCCTCCCCGCGGGTGCGCCTCGAGCGGTACGCCACCTCGCTCGAGGGACGCCCGCTCGTGCTGCTGATCGTGGCCTCGCGCGAGCGCCTGGCCCGCCTGGAGGACGTCCGTGCGGCGCTCGCGCGGCTCGGCGATCCCCGCCTCGGGCCGGCCCCGGACCCCGCGACCCTCCCGGCGGTGGTGTGGCTCGCCTGCTCCGTGCACGGCGACGAGCCCTCGGCCACCGACGCCGGGCTGGAGCTCGCCTACCTGCTCGCCGCCGGCGGCTCTCCCGAGGTGAACGAGATCCTGGAGCGCGCCGTCGTCGTCGTGGACGTGTGCCAGAACCCCGACGGACGCGCGCGCTTCGTCGCCTCCACGCGCGCCGCCCGCGGGATCGAGCCCGACGCGACACCGTGGAGCGCGGAGCACGACCAGCCGTGGCCCGGTGGACGGTACTCGCACGATCTGTTCGACCTCAACCGCGACTGGTTCGTCCTCACCCACCCCGAGACGCGTGGGCGGGTCCGGGCGATGCTCTCGTGGCTGCCCACCCTCGTGGCCGACCTGCACGAGATGGGCGCCTCGATGGGGTACTACTTCCCGCCGCCGGCGCACCCGTACCACCCCGCCTTCACGTCGGACCAGGTACGGCTGTGGGAGCGGCTCGGCCACGCCCTCGCGGCGGCGTTCGACGCGCGCGGCTGGCGGTACTGGACGCGCGAGATCTTCGATTCCTTCTACCCCGGGTACGGGGAATCGTGGCCACTGCTCACCGGCGCTCTGGGCATGACGTTCGAGGAGGCCTCGTCGCGCGGTCTCCGCATCGCGCCCCGCCACGAGGCGCCGCTCGCCTACCGCGACACCGTGCTCCGGCATCTCACGGCGGCGTGGGTCACCGTCCTCGAGGCCGCCCGCCACGCCACCGCCTACCTCGGGGGCTGGGCGGGCTTCCGGCGGCGGGCCGTGGAAAGCGGACGCGGCGGCTGGACGCTCTCGGGCGAGGCGGCCTCGGGCGAGGCGGCGGAGCTGGCTGAGCTGCTCGCCGCGCAAGGGATCGAGGTGTACCGCGGCGCGGGGGGATACGCCGTTCCCGCGGCGCAGCCGCTGGGAGCGCTGGCCCGCACCCTGCTCGAGCTCCGCACCCCCGTGGAGGGCGCGTTCGCCGCCGAGCAGGAGCGGCGCGTGGCCAAGGGGCTCGAGCCCGAGTACTACGACATCACCGCCTGGTCGCTCCCCGCCCTCTGGAACGTCCCCGTGGCACCGCTGGCGAGGGGGTTCCGTCCCGACCCGGACGCACGTGTGAACCCCGGCGAGCGTCCTGCCGGAGGCGTGGTGGGACGCGGCTCGCGCTTCTTCGTCGCCGACTGGAACGGGCTCGCCGCCGCACGGCTCCTCGCGCGGCTGCTCCGGGAGGGGGTGGTGGTGCGCTCGAGCCGCAAGCCGCTGCGCATCGCGGGCCGGAGCTTCCACCGCGGCTCTCTGGTGGTGCGGGCGGACGAGAACGGCGATGGGCTCCGCCGGCGTCTCGAGGCCGCTGCCCGCGTCACCGGTGCGCAGGTCGTGGCGCTCGACTCCTCCTTCGCCGAGGAGGGCGTGGACCTGGGCTCCACGGCGGTGCGGCGGATCGAGCCGCCACGGGTGGCGCTGCTCTGGGGCCACCCCGCGCGGCCCACCTCCGCCGGCCATCTCCGGCACGCCATCGAGCGCATGGCGGGGTACCCGGTCACCGTGGTCCGTCCCCGGAGCCTCGCCCGCGTTCCCCTCGAGGACGTGGACGTGCTGGTCATCCCTGACGGCTCCGGGTGGTCCCGGGCGGTACCGGAGACGCAGGTGCAGCGCCTGGTCCACTGGGTGGAGGAGGGCGGCACGCTGGTCGCGGTGGGCGCCGCCGCGGAGTGGCTGGCCACCGACGACGTGGGGCTCCTTCCGCTCGAGACCCGGCCGCTCCGGGAGAAGGACGAGCCGCCCGGCGGCGGGGCCGCGCCCGACGCGAAGACGGCCGGACCCCCGCGCCGCCAGCCGCCCCCGCCGCCGCGGGTTCCCGGCGCGATCCTCGCCGCCCGCGCGGACGAGGACAACGTGCTGGCCGCGGGCCTCGAGGGCGCCACGGTGCACGTGCTCGTGACCTCGCGGCGGGCCTTCGAGCCTCCGCCCGTGGGCACGGGGTTCACGGTGGTGCGGTACCGCGAGCGGGACCCGGTGGTCTCCGGCGTGGCGCTGGCACGCTCGCGCGAGCTGCTGCCGGGCGCCGCCTACATGGTGGAGGTCCCGCGCGGCCGCGGGCACGTCGTGGCCTTCGCCGAGGACCCCGCGTTCCGCGGGATGCCCCACGCCTCGATCCGGCTCCTCCTCAACGCCGTGCTCCTTGCCCGCCTCCTCTGAGTCGCCGCGCCGGGCCGCACCGCGGGGCGCCGGCGGATGGCCCGGGAGGGCCCTCACACGATCCGCTCGCGGATCCTGGCGGAGACGATGTCCATGAGCCACACTGTCGCCGCGATGAGGAGCACCAGCGTCCCCACCTCGCCCCACTCGCCGAGGTCCACCCTCGGCTTCAGGATGTAGCCGATGCCGCCGCCGCCCACGAAGCCGATGATCGTGGACATGCGCACGTTGATGTCCCAGCGGTAGATCGTGAAGGCGAGGAACGGCGGGATCACCTGCGGCACCACTCCGTACCGGAGCACCTGGAGCGGGCTCGCGCCGGTGGCGGTGATGGCCTCGACCGGTCCGGGGTCGATGCTCTCGATCTGCTCGGAGTAGAGCTTGGTGAGCGCGGCCACGGAGTGGATCCACAGCGCCAGGACGCCCGCGAAGGGGCCGATGCCCACCCAGGAGATGAAGATGAGCGCCCACACCAGCGGCTCCACCGCCCGCGTGAAGTTCATCACCGACCGGGTCGCCAGGTAGGCGAGCCGCAGCGCGGCCGAGCCACGGGTGAGGTTCCGGGCCGCGAGGAACGACAGCGCGAACGCCGCCGGGATGGCGAAGGCGGTGGCCATGAAGGCGAGGAACACCGTCTGCACCAGGAGGATCACCCCCTGGTGGAGCACCGCCCCGGAGGGGTGGACCAGCCCGCGTACGATCCCCGAGGCCTTGGAGAACTTGGTCAGGAACGTGCCCAGGTCCACCTCGGTCACCAGCCAGCCGGTGAACAGGGTCAGCTCCAGGAACACCGCGATGACCCAGCCGCGGAGCGTGTGAGTCCACGGGAGCTCGCGCTCGGCCTCGGGCGGCCCCGCCACCCACGCCCGCCCCGGCGAGGCGCCCACCACCCGCTCGGCGGCGTTCCACAGCACCGCCGCCGCCGCTGCCCCCAGCGCGATCCAGCCGTAGTGCAGCCGGTCCAGGATCTCCTCGGCGGTGAGCAGGGTCCCCGTGGGCCCACGGCGCCCCGAGAACGCCATCGCCAGCAGCTCGGCCATCGCGGCCAGGAGCGCCAGCAGGAGGGCGTCCAGCGCCACCGCCTGCGCCCGCGCCACCGCCCGCCGCACCCGCTCTCTCCTCCCTCCGTTCACGGCTCCTCCGCGAAGGCGGCCTCGGCCTCCTCGCCGTAGATCTCGCGGTACACCCGTGGCCCGAACTCGTCCGGCCCACCCCCCCACACGAGACGGCCCTCGCGCAGCGCCACGATCCGGGTGGCGTAACGGGTCACCAGGTCGATGTCGTGGAGCGAGCAGATCACGGTGAGCCCCTCCTCGCGGTTGAGCGCCTCGATGTGGCGCATCACCGAGTGCCGGAGCGCCGGGTCGAGCGACGCCACCGGCTCGTCGGCCAGGATCACCCGCGGCCGTTGCATCAGCGCCCTGGCGATGGCCACCCGCTGCTGCTGGCCGCCCGAGAGGGCGTCGGCCCGGCTCGCCCACCGGTGAGCCAGCCCGACCCGCTCCAGCGCCGCCATCGCCTCGCGCCGCTCCCGCTCCGGGAACGCCAGGAGCAGGCTCGGGAGCAGGCGGGAGCGCCCGAGGGCCCCGGAGAGTACGTTGGCGAGCACCGTGTGCCGCCGCACCAGGTTGAACTGCTGGAAGATCATCCCCACCTGTCGCCTGAGCTCCCTGAGCCGCGCGCCCTCCGCCGCCGTGATCTCCTCGCCGAACAGGAACACCCTCCCCTCGGTGGGGTCCAGCAGGCGGTTGATGCAGCGCAGCAGCGTGGACTTCCCCGATCCCGAGAGGCCCAGCACGACCAGGAACTCCCCCTCCGCCACCGTCAGGTCGATCCCCTCGAGCGCGCGCACCCCGCCGGGGAACACCTTGCCCACCCCCTCGAGGCGGACAGCGGCCGGACGGCTCATCCTCCTCCTCCCCGCCGGCGCAGCTTCGCCTCCTCGGCCTCGAGCAGTCGGCCGGCGCTCACCCCCGAGCGGCGCAGCGCGTCGCGAAACCCATCGAAGGCGGTGTCGTCGCACGGGGCCGCCGCCACCCCCGCCACCAGGTCGAAGTAGGCGGAACGCCCCGCCTCGGTGTCGAGGAACCTCTGGAGCGAACGCGCGAACCGCTCCCAGGTCCCCCGTGGAAACCCCTTGCGGACGCAACACACGTCGTTGGGGATGGGATCCGTGAGGGCCACGATCCGCACCTCGGCCAGGAACCGGAGGCGCTCGGAGTCGGTGGCGAACCGCTTGAGGATCAGCTTGCGCGCGTCGCCCACGAACGTGCGTTCCCGCCGCTCCCGCTCGCCGGGCGGCGAGTAGAACACGGCGCCGGCCGCCACCTTGCCGTCCGCCACCGCCTGCACTACGTTGGGGTGGCCCCCGGCGAAGAAGGTCCTGCCCAGCCGCACGCCCGCCCGGTCGAGCAGCGCCCGCGCGAAGATGTGGCCGGAGGTGGAGGTCTCGTCCGAGAAGGCGAAGGTCCGCCCCTCGAGGTCGGCCAGCCCGCGGATACCGGAGTCGGTGCGGGCCAGGATGCAGCCGTTGTAGGTCGTGGTGCGCCGGGCCACCCGGCGCCCGGTGGTCGCCAGCACCCGGGTCGCCGCCATCGTGCCCGGACGCTCCGACTCGAGCCGCTTGCGCCCGTCGCCCACCAGGTCGTTGGGACCGGAGAACACGTGCGAGCTCACCGCCGCGGCCACCCTGCCCGGCTCGTCCAGCAGCAGCCGCACCGCCGCCACGTCGTCCGCCACCTTCACCGCGACCCAGCCGGGCGCCTCGCGATCGAGCCATGCGCGGACCTCCTCCGCCAGGCCCCCGGGCAGGTCACCCGGCAGCGCGACGCCGTGCCCCGCGAGGTCGGCGAGCGACACCGGCTCGCCCCGCCCGGTCCGCACCACGACGACGGCGTCGAGGTCGTACGCGCGGACCACCTGCAGCCTGGCCTCCGCCCCGTACCGGGCGTGCGCCAGGACGTACGCGAACGCCGGAACCCAGGCCACGTCCGCCTGCCCCGTGCCCAGCGCCTGGATCACCGCCGCGTAGCTCGTGGGCACCTCGGAGCGCACCACCAGCCCGGAGTCCGCTCGGACGAAGCGGGCCAGCTCCTCCCCGCGGCGGACCAGCGTCCCCTGCTCCACCGAGGGGACGAACAGCATCCGGATCACACCCTCGCCGGACGCCTCGAGCCGGGCACGTCGGTGCAGCCCCCAGGCGAACGCCATCGCGAGGCCCACGATCACCACCCACCCCACCCGCGCCATCACCGGACCACGCCGCCCCCGCTCCATCGCGCGCAGCCTAGCACGTCCGTCCGCGGGACAGCGCGGGTCGCGGTCGCGGATCCCGAATCGGTGTCGGCCGCGCCCACCTCCTCCGGTGGATCCGGCGCCGCGTGCGGCGCCAGCACCCGGTCACACCGGCTCGCCGAGGATCTCGACCAGACGCGCCCGTTTCTCGTCCATCAGCTCGCGGGTCCGGGCCTCCAACACCAGGCGCAGCAGCGGCTCGGTGTTCGAGGGCCGGACGTTGAACCACCAGTCGTCGTACTCCACGGTGATCCCGTCCAGGTAGTCGATCCTCCCGTCGGAGAACAGCTCCGCGAGCCGCCGGATCGTCCCCTCCTTGTCCTCGACCCGGAAGTTGATCTCGCCGGTGGCGAAGTACTTCCTGTGGGGCCGCACGAGCTCGGAGAGCGGCCGGCCGGTCTCGCGCAGGAGGTCGAGGAGCAGCACCAGGGTGAGGATCGAGGAGTCGGCGGTGTAGTTGTCACGGTAGTAGAAGTGCCCGGCGAGCTCGCCCCCGAACGGGGAGCCGTACCGCCGCATGGTGGCCTTGATGAACGAGTGCCCCACCCGCTCCCGCACCGGGCGACCACCGGCCGCCTCGATCGCCTCCCGGGTGGCCCAGGAGGAGCGGAGGTCGTAGACGATGACGGCGCCCGGCTCCTCGCGAAGGAAGCGCGGGGCGAGCAGTGCCGTGACCATGTCGGCGGTGACGATCTCGCCGCGCTCGTCCACGAACATCGCCCGGTCCGCGTCGCCGTCGAAGGCGACCCCGAGGTCGCACCCGTGCTCCCGCACCGCCCGCTGCAGGTCCACCAGGTTCTCGGGCTTCAAGGGGTTGGCCTCGTGGTTGGGGAACGTGCCGTCGAGCTCGAAGTAGAGCGGGTGGAGGTCCACGTTCAGCCGCTCGAGGATCGGCAGGTAGAGCGTCCCCATCCCGTTGGCGGCGTCGGCGGCGAGCCTGAGCCGCGGCTCACGGTGGCGGAGGTGGCGGAGCACGTGCTCCACGTAGGCTTCGAACACGCCGCGGTGCTCCTCGCCAGCGGCGAGCGGCTCCTCGCCGGTGGCCGTCGAGCCGGTCACGAGCTCCTCGAGCCGCGCGATCCCGGTGTCGCGGGAGACGGGGATCGCGTCGCGGCGCGACATCTTGAACCCGTTGTACTCCGCCGGGTTGTGGCTGGCGGTGACCTGGATTCCGCCCGAGGCGCGGAGGAACCCGGTGGCGAAGTAGTTCTGCGGCGTGTCGGCGAGCCCGATGTCGATCACCGCCACGCCGCGCGCCCGGAGGCCGCGCTTCAGGTTCTCCGCGAGCGGTTCGGAGTGGGTCCGCATGTCGCGTGACACCACCACCACCGGACCGCGCGCCAGGTCCTCCTCGTCGAGGAGGTCGCGGAAGTGGTAGCCCACGAGGTAGGCGGTGCGCTCGTCCAGCTGGTCGGGGTAGGTGCCCCGGATGTCGTACGCCTTGAAGATCCCGGCCATGGGCTACTCCTTCTCGTCCTGCGGGAACACGGCGTTGCGCAGGAACGCCTCCAGCTCCCAGTCCGGTGCGCCCCCGCCCAGCCAGCGGTGAAACCAGTCCTCGTGCGCCAGGTAGTAGAACGCCATCTCGTACCAGCTCGGCCAGTGCCCCGCCTTGGGGAACACGATGAGCCGCGACGGCACGCCCATCTTCTGGAGGTCGGTGAAGAACTCGAGCGACTGGGTGTACGGCACCCGGAAGTCTCGCTCGCCGGTGATCACCAGACACGGGGTCCGGAACGCCGTCACGTACTCGGAGGGCGACCAGCGCCGGTAGTGCTCGCTGGTCCACGGGGTACCGCACAGGTCGTGCTCCGGGAACCACAGCTCCTCCGTGGAGCTGTACATCGCCCTGAGGTCGTAGACGCCCATCATCGCCGCCAGCGCCTTGAAGCGCGTGGTGTGCCCCTCGAACCACATCATCATGTAGCCGCCGTACGACCAGCCCATGGCGCCCATGCGGTCCGGATCCACGTAGGGGAGCCCGGCCAACGCGTCCGTGACCTTCATCAGGTCGCGGAACACCCGCCCTCCCCAGTCGCAGCGGATGGCGTCCACGAACTCCTGCCCGTACCCCGGTGACCCGGTGGGGTTGGCGAAGGCCACCACGTACCCCTTGCCGGGGTAGACCTGCCAGTCACCGCGGTAGGCGTCGGTCCACTGCTGCTGCGGCCCGCCGTGGACGTTGAGGATCAGCGGGTACCGCTTCGAGGGGTCGAACCCGTGCGGCTTCACGATGAACACCTGCACCCGGTGGTCGCCGTCGCCCTGCACCCACATCTCCTCGGCGGGCCGGATGTCCACCTCGGCGCGCAGCGCGTCGTTGAACCCGGTGAGCCGACGTGGCGCACCGGCGCCCGGGTCGAACCGGAACACCTCGGGCGGATCGCCCACCGCCCTCCGTGTGTAGACCACCCCGCCGCCGGGGAGCAGCTCCCACCCCTGGATGTGGGCATCCGCGAGCATCTCCCGTGGCGCACCGCCGTCGAGGCCCACCGTGAACAGCGGGTTGCGGCCGCGGCGCTCGGCCTGGAACACGAGACCGGAGCCGTCCGGCAGCCAGCGCATGTCGTCCACCCAGTCGTCGAAGGTGGCCCGGTCGGTGAGGTACCGCACCTTCCCGGTCTTCCGGTCCAGGACCGCGAGCCGGAAGAGGTCCGACTCGTACCCCGGCGTGGCCTGGCTCCGGTACGCGAGATACCGCCCGTCCGGCGAGAAGAGCGGCGAGCCGTCCCACCCCCGGTTGTCGCGAGTGAGGTCGACGGGCTCGGTCCCCGCGTCCCCCGGCTCCACCGGCACCGCCCACAGGTCCGAGTTGGTGGAGGACTCGGGGTGCGGGTCGTGGTTGGACACGTACACCAGCTCCTTCCCGTCGGGCGAGAAGACGTAGCCGCGGTCGCCGCCCAGGGAGAACGTGGGGCTGTCCCAGCGGCCGGGCGTGAGGTCACGCACCACCTCGCCGGAGCTCGCGTCCACCAGCAGGATGTGGGCGTACCGCCCGTCGCGCCAGCTCGTCCAGTGGCGGTACAGCAGCTCCTCCGCCATGTGGGCCTCGAGCGGCCCCTCGCGCCACCGCTTCCGGGTCGTCGCGTTGCACTCGTCGTCCGCGCCGCACTCCGGATAGACGTGCGAGGTCACCGCGATCCACCGCCCGTCGGGCGACCACACCGGGTCCGCGACCCCCATGGAGAACCTCGTCAGCTGCCGCGCCTCGCCCCCGTCCACCGCCATCACGTAGAGCTGCGGCACGTCGCCCGCCCGGTCCGAGACGAACACGATTCGCTTCCCGTCGGGCGAGAACACCGGTGAGCGGTCGTGGTGTCGCCCGAACGTCATCTGCCGGAGCCCGCTGCCGTCGCTCCGCATCATCCAGATCTCGGTCCACCGTTCGGCCTTCTCGAGCTCCTGGCGGGTGACGGTGAACGCCACCAGCGATCCGTCGGGGCTGGTCACCGGCACGCCCACGAACGCCGTCCGGTAGTAGTCCGCGATGGTGAACGCCCGCTTCCCCGCGGACGCCTCCTCCGCCGCCGCGGCGGTACCCACCGCCAGCGCCAGGACCGCGAGACCCGTGGCCACCGTCCGTCGCATCGGCACACCTCCCCTCCCCCATCCGGGGGCGCCTCATCCTACCGCAGCCGGCAACCGCAAGGCCGGTACCACCGTAGATCGCAGCGTGGAGATCGCCGAGCTCCTTCCGCGCCCCACGCCGCGCCGCCAGCGGTACGCCCTGGCCGCTGTCGTGGTCCTGCTCACGGTGCCGGCGGCCGTGTTCCTCGGCCTCATCGCCTGGGTCCCGCCGCACCTGGAGGTGCGCGCCGACCGCCAGGGCCTCCGCATCGTCACCGGATGGTCGCCGCTCGAGCGCCGCCGCACCGTTCCGGCGGCGGCCGTCGCCGACCTGAGGAAGGTGGAGGTCCACGACGGGCGGAGGGTCGTGGGCACCGCGATGCCCGGCTACTGCGTCGGCCGGTTCCGGTACCCGCGCCTGGGCACCGTGTGGCAGGCCACGGACTGCACCCGCCACGGCGTGCTGGTCCGGGTCTCCGGCTGGAACGCCCCCCTGCTGCTCACGCCCCCGGAGCCCGAGCGGCTGCGCGCGGCCCTGGCGGGCGGGCCCCCGTACGAGTACCGGCATGGCACCGGCCGCCGCGCGGGGCCGACGGCGTGGGTCCTGAGGGCGAGCTCTCTCGTGATGGCGATGACCGCCGTGGCGCTGCTCCTCCTCGTCCTGGCCGCGCCACAGCGGCTCCGCTACCGGGTACGTCCCGGGACACTCGAGGTGCGGACGCTGCTGTTCACCCGGCGCTTCCCCCTCGCGGGCGCGGCCGCCCGGATCACGACCCCGAGGATCGGCCTGCGCCTGTGGGGGGTCGGAATTCCCGGCTACCTCACCGGATGGTTCAGGGTCGACGGGCGCACCACCCGTCTGTACGTGACCGATCACCGCGGCCCCTGCGTGCTGCTTCAGGGGCCCCGGCGGCTGTTGCTCTCCCCGGCCGACCCGGCGGCGATGCTCGCCGCCCTCGCCGAGGCCGGGGCGGCCGTGGAGCGCCCGTGAGGGGCGCTCCGGCCCTGCTACCATCCGGGACGCTTCCCCACCCGCGGGGGGACGAACGGAGGAGGGAACAGATGGCATCAGGGAGATGGATCGTGACGGCCACGCTCGCGCTGGCGGTGGTGGCCCCCGGGGCCGCCGGACGCACGAGGACGAAGGAGAGACACGAACCGTCGCGGTACCCCGTCACGAAGGAACTGCTCGCCGGGCTCGAGCTCAGGGGCATCGGGCCCGCGGTGACCTCGGGGCGGATCGCCGACATCGCCGTCGTGCCCGGGCACCCCGAGACGTGGTGGGTCGCCGCGGCCTCCGGGGGCGTCTGGCGCACCACCGACGCCGGCACCACCTGGACACCGGTGTTCGACGGCGAGGGGTCGTACTCCATCGGCTGCCTCGCGGTGGATCCCTCCAACCCGCACGTGGTGTGGGTGGGCACGGGCGAGAACAACAGCCAGCGCTCGGTGAGCTTCGGCGACGGTGTCTACCGCACGCGCGACGATGGTCAGCACTGGGAGCGGGTGGGGCTCGCGGGCTCCGAGCACATCGGGAGGATCGCCATCGACCCGCGCGACTCCGACGTGGTGTGGGTCGCCGCCCAGGGTCCGCTGTGGCGCTCCGGCGGCGACCGCGGCCTGTACCGGACCACGGACGGCGGGAAGAGCTGGGAGCGTGTGCTCTTCGTGAGCGACGACACGGGGATCAACGAGGTGTGGCTCGACCCCCGCGACCCGGACACCGTGTACGCCAGCGCGTACCAGCGCCGCCGCCACGTCTGGACCCTCGTGGACGGCGGTCCCGAGTCGGCGATCTACAAGTCCGACGATGGGGGGAAGACCTGGCGCAAGATCCAGGCCGGCCTGCCCTCGGTGGACATGGGGCGGATCGGAATGTGCGTCTCCCCGGCGAATCCGGATGTGCTCTACGCCATCGTGGAGGCAGCGAGGGACGAGGGCGGGGTGTACCGCTCCACCGACCGGGGCGAGACGTGGGAGAAGCGCTCCGACTACATGAGCTCCAGCCCCCAGTACTACAACGAGCTGGTGTGCGACCCCACCGACCCCGACCGCGTCTACTCCATGGACACCTTCCTGCACGTCTCCGAGGACGGGGGGAAGACCTGGCGAAAGGTCCCCGAGCGGTTCAAGCACGTGGACAACCATGCCCTCTGGATCGACCCCTCGGACACCCGGCACATGATCGCGGGCTGCGACGGCGGCGTCTACGAGACCCACGACCGGGGCCGCACCTGGCGGTTCTTCGCCAACCTCCCCGTGACCCAGTTCTACCGGGTCACTGTGGACAACGCCGAGCCGTTCTACACCGTCTACGGTGGCACCCAGGACAACGCCACCCTGGGCGGCCCGTCGCGGACCACCGACATCGCCGGGATCACCAACGCCGACTGGTTCGTCACCGTGTTCGGCGACGGGTTCGAGACGCAGGTGGACCCCCAGGATCCGAACATCGTCTACAGCCAGTACCAGTACGGCGGGCTGGTGCGGTACGACCGCCGCACCGGCGAGATGGTGGACATCCAGCCCCAGCCGGCGCCCGACGAGGAGCCGCTCAGGTGGAACTGGGACTCGCCGCTGCTCATCAGCCCCCACTCGCACACGCGACTCTACTTCGGCGCCCAGAAGCTGTTCCGCTCCGACGACCGCGGCGACTCCTGGCGGGCCGTCTCGCCCGATCTCACCCGCCGCATCGACCGGAACACCCTCGAGGTGATGGGACGCGTCTGGAGCGTGGACGCGGTGGCGAAGAACCGGTCCACCTCGTACTACGGCAACCTCGTGGCGCTCGACGAGTCGCCGCTCCGCGAGGGCCTGCTCTACGTGGGCACCGACGACGGCATGATCCAGATCAGCGAGGACGGGGGCGAGCACTGGCGGGGTGTCCCCACCGAGACGCTGCCCGGCGCGCCGCGGCTCGCCTACGTCAGCTCGATCCGTGCCGACCGCCACGATCCCGACACGGTGTACGTCACCCTCGACAACCACAAGATGGGCGACTTCACGCCGTACGTGTACCGGAGCACCGACCGCGGCCGCACCTGGACCTCGATCCGCGGCGACCTCCCGGACCGCGAGATCGCGTGGTCCATCCAGCAGGACCACGTGAAGGCCGGGCTGCTGTTCCTGGGCACCGAGTTCGGCATCTGGACGAGCCTCGGCGGGGGCGGCCACTGGGTGAAGCTCACCGGCGGGATGCCCACCATCGCGGTGCGCGACGTGGACATCCAGCGGCGCGAGAACGATCTCGTGCTCGCCACCTTCGGCCGCGGGTTCTACATCCTCGACGACTACACGCCGCTGCGCGAGCTGGACCCCGAGCTCCTCGAGCGCGAGGCGGCCCTGTTCCCGGTCCGGGACGCCCTCTGGTACGTCCAGTCCCGGCGCCTCGGGCTGCGCCGGAAGGCGTTCCAGGGTGACGGCTACTTCGCCGCCCCCAACCCGCCGTTCGGCGCGGTGTTCACGTACTACCTCCGGGAGAAGCTCGAGACGCGCCGGGAACGCCGCTGGCGCCGCGAGAAGGAGCTCGCCGAGGCCGGCAAGCCCGTGCGGTACCCGCCGTGGGACGAGCTGCGCGCGGAGGACCGGGAGCGGGAGCCCCGGGTCCTCCTCGCGGTCCGCGACGCCTCGGGCACGGTGGTCCGGCACATCGAGGGCAGCCGCGAGAAGGGGATCCACCGCGTCGCGTGGGATCTCCGGTACCCGGCGTTGACCCCTATCGAGCTCGAGAAGAAGGGCGAGCCCGCCCCGTGGGACGAGCCGCCGAAGGGGCGGCTGGCGCCACCGGGCGAGTACTCGGTCACGCTGGAGAAGGTGGTGGACGGCGTCACCACCCGCCTCGCCGGGCCGGTGCGGTTCCGTGTCGTGCCCCTCGCCTACCGCGGGCTGTCCGCCGCGCGGATGGAGGAGGCGATGGCGTTCGCCGCCGACGTCGCCGAGCTGCGGCGGGCGGTGCGCGGGGCCGCACGAGCGCTCGAGGAGGCGAAGCGGCGCCTCGACCACCTCGAGGCCGCGGCGCTGGCAACCCCCGCCGGTTCCGAGGCGGCCCTCGAGCGGATCCGCGACCTCAGGGAGCGTCTCGCCGACCTCGAGGTCGAGCTCCGGGGGGACCGCACCGTGGCCAGCCGGCAGGAGCCCACCCTCCCCGGCCTCGTGTCGCGTGTCGAGCGTATCGCCGGCAGCGTCTGGTACGCCACGGGCGGGCCCACCGCCACCCAGCGCCAGGCCTACGACTGGATCGCGGCACGGTTCGGGCCGGTGCTCGAGCAGCTGCGTACGGCGGTGGAGACCGACCTCGCGGCGCTGGAGCGCGAGCTCGAGTCCGAGGGGGCCCCGTGGACCCCCTGCCGCGTCCCGACCTGGCGCAGGCGCTGAGGGCCGCACCGCCCCACCGCGCCCCCCGCGCCCGGGCGCGGGGGGCGCCCCGTCACGCCCTCGGCCTCCGGGGCCACGGCGGTGATACCTTGGGGGCACCATGATCGTCTCGGCGACGCGTTCCGGGCGGGGCACCGTGTTCGGGCTGCGCGTCCCCGAGGAGGACCGCTCCATCTGGTTCCGGCCCGAGTGGCGGTGGGTGACGGTCTGGCTGCCGGGGGAGCACTGGCCGGCGGCCGTACCGCTCACCGAGAGCTTCTGGCACGAGAGCCCGGAGCTGCGCTCGCCCAGGATCCGCGCCTTCCTCGTCCGCGAGGGGCTCGAGACGTGGCCCACCGGCCACCCGCCCCACTTCGAGCTCGAGCCGCTCGGCGGCGGCGGGTTCCGGCTCCGCTGGATCGAGCCGCGTCCGCGGGAGCCCCGGCTGCTCCTCGGGTAGCGCGGACGCTCCCACCCCGGCCACCTCGCGGCGCCGGCCCGGCCCCGGCCGGGCGGGGTCCGCGGCGGGATCCGCCGCCGTCTCGCGACCCGGAACGGGGGCCGCAGCGGCAGGCGGCCACTCACCACCGGAGACACGCCGGCGAGCCCCTCGGCCGCCTCCGCCCAGTCCTCCCGCATCGGCTGACAGGAACGGCAGGACAGCCCCATATTGAGGGCGTGGCGCGGTGGTGGATCGGCACCAGCGGCTTCTCCTACCCGCACTGGCGCGGGCTCCTCTATCCGGAGGGGCTGCCGCGTCGCCGGTGGCTCGAGCGGTACGCGGAGGTGTTCCCCGCCGTGGAGCTCAACGTGACCTTCTACCGCCTGCCGCGCGAGGAGGCGTTCCGGGGCTGGGCGGCGACGGTGCCGGAGGGCTTCCGGTTCGTGCTCAAGGCGCCCAGGGTCGTGACCCATGTCAACCGCCTCGCCGGCTGCCGCGAGCCGCTCGAGCGGTTCCGGGACCGGGCCGCGCTGCTCGGGAAGAGGCTGGGCCCGGTGCTGCTGCAGCTGCCGCCCGGCCTCGCCTTCGACTCGGTCCTCCTCGACGCGTTCCTGGAGCAGGTCCCCGAGGGGCTCCCGCCCCTGGCGTGGGAGCCACGGCACCGCTCCTTCGCCGCCCCGGAGGCGGCGGCGTGGTTCGAGGCGCGCGGGCAGACGGCGGTGTACGCCGACTCGGGCGGGCGCTACCCCACCCTCCGCGTCCCCACCGGCCCCGCGCTCTACCTCCGCCTCCACGGGCCGGAGCGGCTGTACGCCTCGGCGTACGGCGAGGCGCGGCTGCGGCACTTCGCCGAGTGGGGGGAGGCCCACGCGCGCGGCCGCGAGGTGTGGTGCTTCTTCAACAACGACGTCGGCGGGCACGCGGTGCGCGACGCGGCGGCGCTGGCCCGTCTCGTGGGCGTCTCCCTCTCTGCTACCCTCCCGCCGTGAGCCGGATCCGACCCCGCGCCGTCCTCTTCGACTTCGACTTCACGCTCGGCGACGCCTCCCGGGAGATCGTTCACTGCGCGCGGCGGGCGATGGCGGCGCTGGGGCGCCCCGAGCCCGACGCCGAGGCGGTGCGCCGCCTCATCGGCCTGCCGCTGCCCGAGATCTACCGCCAGCTCGCCGGCGAGGACGGTGCCGGGGCCGCCCGCTTCCACGAGCTTTTCGTGGAGTGCGCCGACGAGCTCGCCGGCCGCTGGACGCGGCTGTACCCCGGCGTCCCCGAGATGCTGGCGGCGCTCAGGGGCCGCGGCCTCTCCCTCGGCATCGTCTCCACCAAGCTGGTGCGCCGCATCGAGTCCGTGCTCTCCCGGTTCGGGCTCGAGGACCTCTTCGACACCGTGGTGGGGATCGAGGGGCTGGCCCGTCTCAAGCCCCACCCCGACCCGCTGCTTCTGGCCCTCGACCGGCTGCGCGTTCCCGCGCACGAGGCGCTCTACGTGGGCGACGCCGCCGCTGACGGCCAGGCCGCGCGCGCGGCCGGCGTCCCCTGGGTCGCGGTGCTCACGGGGCCCGCCGGCCGGGAGGAGCTCGAGCGGCACGCCCCCGTGGCGGTGCTGGGTCGTGTCACCGAGCTTCCCGACCTCCTCGGCTGACCCCGGGCGGCGCGCGCCAGGCGGGAGGCGCCGCCGGCCCCTCAGCCTCCGCCGTCGCCTCCGGCCCGGAACGCCGTCGCCCCCAGGATGAGCCCTCCCCCGAGCAGCGCCCACGCCGAGGGGTACTCGCCGTGGACCAGGTACGCCCACACCGGGTTGAGGACGGGCTCCAGCAGCAGCAGCAGCGAGCTCTCGAAGGCGGGGACGCGGCGCATCCCGCGGGTGAGGAGCACGTAGGCGAGCCCGATCTGGACCACGCCCAGGTAGAGCACGGCCGCGAGGTCGGCGGGCCGCGCGCCGCCCAGCGGCAGCGCGAGGGGAAGCGCGGCGACGAACGCCAGGAGGTTGCCGCAGGCGGCGGCCGCGGCCGACGCCGCCGGACCGCCCTCCCCGTCGCGGGCGAGCCACCTGAGGCCGAGGAGGGTGAACGCCCAGAACACCCCGGCCGTGGCGGCGAGCACATTACCGAGAACCGGCCGCGGCGCGGTGGCGAAGGCCGGCTGCGCGCCCGCGAAGAACATCGACATCCCCGCCGCCATGGCCACGGCGGCCACCAGGTCGCGCCGGCCCGCGCGCTCGCCCAGCAGGACCGGGCCCAGCAGGAGCACGTAGAGCGGCGCCGTGTCCTGGAGGAAGATGGTGCTGGCCGCGGTGGTCAGCTTGTTGGCCAGGACGTAGAGGATCAGCGTCCCCGCGTACGCGATCCCCACGAGCCAGGTGCGCCGGCTCCATCCGCGCCGCGCCTCGGGCACCATGGCGAGGATCGCGACCACCGCCACCCCGGAGCGAAGGCTCGCCACCTGCCACCCACCGAGGGCGCACCACTTGATGGCCGCCCCGCCGGTGGAGAACAGCACCGCGGCCCCCATCACGGCGAGGCGCGAGCGGAGGCCCGGCGCCGGCGCGGTCCCCCTCAACCCGCCGCCCCCCGCCAGCCCGTCAGCGCGAGAGGTAGGGGCTGGCCCCCGCGGCGTGGTCGGTCTCGTCCACCACCCGCCGGATCTCCGGAACCTCCTCGGTCAGGATGCGCTCCACGCCCAGCTTCAGCGTCTCGTTGGCGGAGGCGCACCCCTGACAGCCCCCGCCCAGGATCACGTAGGCCGTGTCCCCTTCCACCCGCGACAGCTCGATCCACCCCCCGTGCTGGGCGAGCGCCGGGATCACACGGTGGTCCAGCACCTTCTGCACCTTCCGGGCGACCGGGTCCTCCCACTTCGGCTCCGCCGCCGGGTTCGTGATCTGGAACCCGCTCTGGCCACCGATGGTGACCCAGTCCACGGTGGAGCCGTCCATCCACTCGGCGCTCTGGGGATCCACGTACGCGGTGACCTCGCCCACCCGGATGGTGGTGTCGTCGTCCCGCACCTCGTCCGCGCGGACCAGGTGGAGCTGGTACCGGAACGTGTACCGGCCCAGCCGGAACGCCCGCACCCTGAGACCCACGCATTCCCCGCCCGCCTGATCCATCACCTCGCGGATCTTCTCGGCCGCCGCCTCAGTGAAGGTGATCATCGTGCCGCTCCCCCGGGGGCCTCCCGTCGGCCCCGGCACCCCGAGTATGCCCGACCCCGAACCGGAACGCCACCGTGGCCGCCCCTGGAGCTCGCCACGAAGTCCTGAGACCATGTCTCGAGCCCGCGGAGGTGCCGCCGGCGCCGCGAGGGGGCCGTGCCGCGGTGCCGCGGCTGGGGTATCCTGAGGAGCGGCATCCCGAGGGAGGATCGACGAAGCGATGAACATCTCCGAGCTCGAGCGACGGTACCTGCCCCTGCTCCTGGCCCGGCTCTGGCGGGAGCGGCGCACGGCCACCGTGCGCCACGAGGGTCCCGCAGGCACGCGCGAGGTGCTCCTGGTCGCGGGCGAGATCCGAGCCGCGCGATCGGAGGTCGTGGGCGAGCGGCTCGGGGAGTGGCTCGTCGCCCGCGGCCGCCTGGCCGCCGAGAGTCTGGCCGCCGCGCTCCTCCGCCAGGTCGGCAGCGACGCGCCGCCGCTGGGTCACGTCCTGGTGGTGCGCGGCCTCGTCGGCCGACGCGAGCTCGAGGCCGAGCTGGCCGCGCTCACTCGGGCCATCCTCGCTGCCGCCTGCCGGGACACCGGCGGGAGCCTCGCCGTGGACCCGACGGGCCGTCCCGGCCAGCCCGACACGCTGCCGGGGGTCGCCACCCAGCAGCTCCTCCTGGAGGCCGCGCGCGCGGTACCCCCCGGGCGGCGCGCCGAGCTCCCCGGCTTCCCGTCCACCGCCGAGCTCGTCGTCACCGAGCGCCCCGACCTCTCCACCTCCAGCCTGGAGCTGACGCCGCTCGAGCGTACGGTCCTGGGCGCGCTCGAGGAGCCGGCCTCCGTGGCGTCCATCGCGGCCCGGCTCGCCCGCGACCCGGGCGAGGTGGCCGCCGCCGCGTGGCCGCTCCTGGTGGCGGGCATGGTCGCTCCGGTGGAGGGCGAGGCGCTGCCCGACCGCGCGGAGCTGCTCCACCTCGCCGCGCGCGCCGACGACCTCGACCACTACCGCGTCCTCGGCCTCGAGCCCGGGGCGAGCTACCGGGAGATCTACGACGCCTGGGAGGCGGCCCAGGCCCGGTTCGACCTCTCCCTCGCCGGGCGACCCGGATTCGAGGACCTTCGCCCCGTGCTCGAGCGGCTGCGCGCCCGCGCCGAGGAGGCGTTCGAGACCCTCTCCGACCCCGCCCAGCGCCTCGTGTACGACCGGATGGTCCGGACGCCGCGGCGGCCCCCGGAGGCGCCCGCCGCGACGGAGGGGAACGGTGAGGCAGCGGGGGGCCCGGGGCGCCCGTGCCGGACGCGAGGCGTGGCGCGACGCGAGATCGCCGCCGCCAACCTCCGGCGGGCGAGGGAGGCCCTGGCCGCCGGGAACCTCTACGAGGCCCACGAGCTCCTGGACCAGGTGTGCCGCCTCGATCCCTCACCGGAGGCCCTGGTGGCGCTGGCGCAGGTCCAGGCACGGAACCCACGCTGGGCCGCCCGGGCGCTCGCGTCGCTGCGGCGGGCCGTGGAGCTCGACCCCGGCTTCGTCCCCGCCTGGCTCGAGCTGGCGACGTTCTGGCGACGGCGTGGCGACGTGGAGCGGCAGAGAAAGGCGCTGGAGCGCGCGCTCGCGGCCGACCCGCGGCACCGGGAGGCACGGCGCGCCTACGCGGAGCTCGTGGGACGCGAGGCGCTCGAGCGGCTGCTGGCGCGGGCACGGGGTGGCCGGGAGCCGCGGCGATGAGGCGCCGGCGCCGCCTCGCCGTCGCGGTGGCGGCCCTGCTGGCCGCGACCGCCGCGTGCCGCCGCCCCACCCCTCCGGCCGCGGACGCCCGGTGGCTGGCCGAGCTCCAGCGCTGGCGCCGCGAGCGGCTCGAGCGGCTCGCCGCCCCCGACGGCTGGCTCACCCTCGTCGCCCTGGTGTGGCTGGAGCCCGGCGTCCACACCGTCGGCTCGGACCCGCAGGCCGGGATCCGCCTGCCCGATCCCCGCCTCCCGGCGGTCGTCGGGACCCTCGAGCTCGACCACCGCGGCCGGGTGCTCTTCCGCGTCCGGCCCGGCACCCCGGTACTCGTGGACGGCCGGCCCGCCACCGAGGCCGAGCTGCGGCCCGACGTCCCCGGCCCACCCACCCTCGTCTCGGCGGGTCGGATCACCTTCCACGTCATCCGGCGCGGCGACCGCCTCGCGGTCAGGGTCAAGGACCCACGCGCGCCCACACGCGTCCACTTCCGTGGCCTCGACTGGTACCCGCCCGACCCCGCCTTCCGCGTCCGCGCCCGGCTCGTCCGGTTCCCGCAGCCGCGTCCGGTCCACCTCGCGACGGTGGTGGGCACCGACGAGACGATGCTCGCCCCCGGCGAGCTCCGCTTCACCCTCGCGAGGAGACGGCTCTCCCTCCTCCCCCTCGTGGAGCGCCCCGGCGACACCGAGGCGTTCGTGGTCTTCCGCGACCGCACCAGCGGCGACACCACCTACGGCGCCGGTCGCTTCCTCGACGTCCCGCTGCCGCCCGCGGGCGACGAGGTGGAGCTCGATTTCAACCGCGCCTACAACCCACCGTGCGCCTTCACGCCCTACGCGACCTGCCCGCTCCCGCCGCCCGAGAACGAGCTTCCCGTCCGTATCGAGGCCGGCGAGCGAACCCCTCCGGGCCACGGCTGAGGGCGGCGGCCGCACCCGGGCACGGCGGCACCTCCGCCGGCGAGAGGACGGCGACCGAGACGTTGTCGCAGGAATTCTCGGGGAGCTTCCGGGGTTCCCGCGGTTGACCTGTACACCGTCGTGTCATAGACTCGTCACGAAGCGAACTCCGTGCAACGGTCGGCCAGCACGCGCCAGGACCGGAGGGGTAAGATGGTGCCTACGGAACGCCGCGGAGAGCCCCGCCTCGAGCTTCTGGGCCTGTGGGGGACCACCGGTCCGGGAGGCGAGTGTCGCATCGTGGACGTCGCCCCGCACGGGCTCGGGATCGAGACCGTCGCGCGCCCCCAGATCGGCCGTGCGTGCACGGTGCTCCTGCGCTCGGTCGCGGTGGTGACGGCCCTGCGCGGGGCGGTGGTCTGGGCCCGCCTGTCACGCTGCGAGGCGGGCGGGGCGGGAACGCGCCCGGTGTACCGCGCGGGGGTTCGCCTCCACCCCGGGTCGGCGCTCGCGGACGGGCTCCTCGACCGGCTCGTCGAGGCCCACGCCCTGCTCGTTCCGCCCACGGCGATGGCGGGCGTGATCCCACCCCAGGAGACCCTCCACGTGTCCATCCCCGAGGCCATCCCGTTCGAGATCCTCAGGTTCGGCCCCCGTGGCGTCCGGATCGCCGCCCCGTTCCAGGGTCCGGTGCGCGGCGAGATCTCGCTCGAGCTCGTCCTCCACCGGTCCACCCGCGCCACGCGCGCCCGCGTGGTCAGGTCGCTCCCGCACCGGGAGGGGCGCGAGCTGGACCTCGAGCTTCTCGACGACGAGGAGCTCTCCCGCGAGCTGCTGCTGCTGGCGAGGGCGGCGGCGGGCGGCGGGGCGGGGCGTGTGGGCTCCGGTGGAGCCTAGCCCGGACCGTTCATCAGCGATCCACTGCGCGGCGCGATCCGGGCGCCGGGGCCCGCCTCGTCGCTCCTCCGCCTCGGGAACGTCCGGGCCGCCGCTCGTCGCTCGAGCTCGACTCCCGCCGCTCGCGACGGTCGTGACGAACGATCCGGGCCGGGGAGAAGAGGTGCACGGGACCTGTCGCGACGGGGAGAACCCGCGGTACGACGTGGAGGACGTGACCGGCACCCTTCGCTTCTCGGCGGGTCTCGAGGTCCTCGGCCTCAGCGTCTCCGGGATGGCCGTGGAGACCCCGGCCCGGCCCGCCGTCGCGGACGGACGTACAGGTTCCGCCTGGCCGACGGGGAGCGCCACGTCGCCGTGACCGGCAGGGTGGTCCGGTCGTGCCTCGCCAGGACGCGGCACCGCGGCGAGTCACCGTGCGGACCGCCGCCCGGGTCGCCTGCGCGGCCCCCGTCGGGAGGCGCGCCGCCGGGTACCGGGGGGCCTCGAGTTCGTGGACAGCCCCCGGCTCCGGCGACGCCCTCCAGCGGTTCATCCTCGAGCGGTGCGCCGGCGGAACGGACGAGACGGCGGACCGGTCGTGACGCTCCGGCCTCACAGCAGCAGCGCGTACCCGAGCTTGAGGAACACGGTCCGTCCGGCGAGTGCCAGGGGGGCCCCGGCCGCCGCCTCCCGGCCGTCGGAGTACCCCAGGAAGATCACGGTCTGCGGGTTCAGCGTGTACGAGAACAGGAGCTGCGTGAACAGCCGACGGCTCCGCGTCTCGACGGGCTCGAGGTACAGCTCGCCGTCGCGCTCCACGTCCTGGTACTGCACGATGGCGCGGAGGAACGTGCGCAGTCCGAACTGGTACACCCCCCGCACCTCGCTCAGGTTCGCCGTGTACAGCCGCCCGCCCTCGACGTCGAGCCGCTCGAAGGTGTGGGAGAGGTCGAGCCTGAGACGCCGCCCCAGCCGGAGCTCGGCCCGCGGCGCGAGCCGGAGTACCTTCCCCGGCCTCACGTTGGCGTGGTCCACCTCGTCACCGACGGCGCCGAACAGCCTCACGAAGACGCTGGCGGACGGACGCGTGCGCACCATGAAGTGGAGCCGCGTCTGGTCGAACCGGCGCCCCGAGTACGTGACGCCGCGGACGGTCAGGTTCACCCACACGGCGGTCTCCAGCGGGCCGCGCGCGAAGCACCGCGCCTCCCATTCCTCCTCGAGCTCGGTACCCGCCTCGTCCGTGGTGCGGTTCCAGTCGCCGCCGCACGACGCGCGGACGATGAGGTCACCCGCCTCGCCCCACCAGTTCCGGCCGCCACCCGCCGCCACGCGCCGCGTCCCGACCCTCGGCACGAAGCCGAGGTCCGCCCTGAAGCCGCCGTCGAGGTCCTCCCAGCGGACGTACCACTCCCAGTCCCTCGACGCGTGCTCGTACCGGAGCAACGTCGCTGTGCCCTCCGGATCGGAGTCATCCAGCCCCCGCACCCCCACGAGGCTCGCGGGGTACCGGGTGGACGAGGCGAGCGCCTGGAAGGTGAGCGTGTCCGATGCACCGAGCCGCAGCACCCCGTCCGCCCCCCAGACGCGGTTGGCGTACCCGTCCTCCCCGGTGCGCCACGTGCCGACCGCGCCGAGCGTGGAGGCCGAGCCCAGGTCGAGCCGATAGCGCACGATGGCGGCACGGCTCGGCCCCGGAACCGACGCGAGGCTCGAGCCCTCGCTCCCGGGCAGGATCACCGTCGTCGCCTCGTCCTCGGCGAGGACCAGGCCGAACGCGTGCCGCCCCTCCTTCCCCGCAGCCTTGATCCCCCAGCTGGGGTCGGAGATGGCCCGGGTGTACACCACCTGGAGCGGTGTCGCGAGGATGTCGGCCCCCTCCTGGAAGAACGGCCTCTTCTCGGGGTAGAAGAGGGTGAAGGTCCGGTTGACGTCG
>CAYTTB010000007.1:3965-63992 GCA_964440565.1 uncultured Thermoanaerobaculia bacterium | reverse complement strand
CGCGGTCCACGACGGAACCCCCTCGCGCTCGCCCTCGTACGGAACCTCGAACGTCTCGCCCGACGGAAGATTGATGATCCGGTCGCCCTCCTTGAACCGCGGCAGGAACCCGTCGTCCACCTCGGGACGCCGGAACCGCAGGTCGAACCAGCACCGGTGCCCGGTGGAGAACTCCACGTCCACGAGCTCGGCTCCCTCCATCGCCTCGGCGATCGCCTGGCAGCGGCGAGCCACCTCGGCGTAGTCGGCGGCGAGCGCGGTCTCCTCCATCCGGCGCGAGACGCCGGGCATCGACGCGGCCCGGAAGTCCTCGTGCCGCTCCGCGATGGCGGCCAGCGGCGCGGTGGCCGAGAACTGGGTCATGGCGATCACCAGCGTGGAGCTCTCCAGCAGCGGGAGCAGCTCCACCTCCTCGCCCTCGAGCCAGCCGCCGGCCGGGAGGTCCGCGTTGTTCGCCCCCGTGGCCGGGTAGGTCAGCATCGGCCGCACCGTGAACCCCCGCTCGGCGCCGAGCCGGGCCAGCTCCTCCCGCCACCTCTCGGCCATCCGCCGCCGCTGCTGCCACTCGGGGTCGTCCTCCACCTCCCCGTGCGGCAGGTCCACCATCACCGTCACCGTCTCCCCCGGCTGGGGGTCGAACACGTCCACCAGCAGCTTGCGCAGGTCCAGTGCCATGGTGCCTCCCGGAGCCGCATTGTAGGCCCACCGGACTCCGCGCGGGCGCGTGGTATCCTCCCGCCCCGTGGACGCCATCCGCACCGCCGTCGTCGGGACCGGCCACCTGGGCCGCCACCACGTCAGGATCCTCGCGAGGCTTCCGGGCAGCCGGATGGTGGGGGCGTGGGACGCCGACCCCGACCGGCTCCAGGCCGTGACCTCGCGGCACGGTGTGCCCGCGCTGGGCTCGCTGGAGGAGGTCGCCACGGCCGCCGAGGCGGTGGTGGTGGCCACCCCCACGGTGACCCACCACGAGGTGGCGGGCGCGCTGCTGGGGGCGGGGTGCCACGTGCTGATCGAGAAGCCCATCGCCGCCACCGTGGCCGAGGCGGAGTCGCTGGTGGCGCTCGCCGCCCGCCGCGGCCGGGTGCTGGCGGTGGGGCACGTGGAGTACCACAATCCGGCGGTCCAGGCCGCCCTCTCCCTGGCCGAGGGGGTGCGGTACCTCGAGGCGCAGCGCCTCTCGCCGTTCACCGCCCGCTCGGTGGACGTGGACGTGATCCTGGACCTGATGATTCACGACCTCCAGATCGCCCAGGCGGTGGCCCGCTCGCCCATCGCGGAGATCCGTGCCGTGGGCGTGCCGGTGCTCACCGACAAGGTGGATCTGTGCCACGCCTGGGTGGAGTTCGCCTCGGGTCTCGTGGCCAACCTCACCGCCAGCCGCGTCTCGGCCGAGCGGGTGCGCAAGCTGCGGCTGTTCGCCCGCGACGCCTACTTCTCGGTGGACTACGCCGCGCAGAGCGTCGCCGCGGCTCGCCTCGTCCGCACCGGCGGGGCGAGCCGGATCGAGCCCCTGGCGGTGGAGGTCCGCCCGCGCGAGCCGCTCGCCGCCGAGCTGGCGGCGTTCCTCGCCGCCTGCCGGGGCGAGGCCCCGCCGCTGGTGGACGGCGCCGCCGCCACCGCCGCCCTGGCCGCCGCGGTGGAGATCCGCGACCGGGTCGCGGCCCGCGGCTGAGCCGCTCCGCCCGCAGCGCGGCTACACTCGTCACCATGGACCGGATCATCGACCTCCGCTCGGACACCGTGACCCGTCCCACCCCCTCGATGCGCCGCGCCATGGCGGAGGCCGAGGTGGGCGACGACGTCTACGGCGAGGACCCCACCGTCGCCCGGCTCGAGGAGCGCGCCGCCGCGCTCCTCGGGCGCGAGGCGGCACTGTTCGTGCCCTCGGGGACCATGGGGAACCAGATCGCCATCCACCTCCACACGGTGCCCGGCTCGGAGGTGATCGGCGAGGCGGGGTGTCACGTGTTCAACTTCGAGATGGGCGCCATGGCCGCGCTCTCCGGCGCGCTGCCGCGCCCGGTGCCCTCGGAGGACGGGATCCTCGACCCGGCGGCGGTGGAGCGGGCGATCCAGCCGAAGGCCGGCTACCGGACTCCCACCCGCCTGCTGGTGCTCGAGAACACCCACAACCTCGCGGGCGGAAGGGTGACCCCCCCCGCCCGCATGCGCGAGCTCGTGGAGGTGGCCCGGCGGCACGGGCTGGCCGTGCACCTCGACGGCGCGCGGATCCACAACGCGGCCGCCGCCCTGGGGGTGCCCGCGGCGGAGCTCGCGCGCGGGTGCGACACCGTGATGTTCTGCCTGTCGAAGGGGCTCGCCGCCCCGGTGGGCTCGCTGCTGGTGGGCGACGCCGACACGATCCGCGAGGCGCGTCGGATCCGCAAGATGTTCGGCGGCGGGATGCGGCAGGCCGGGGTGCTCGCCGCCGCGGGCCTGGTCGCCCTCGACGAGATGCTCCCCCGCCTCGCCGAGGACCACGCCACCGCCCGCCGGCTGGCCGAGCTCCTCGCCGACGTCCCGGGGATCGACCTCGACCCCGCCAGCGTGGAGACCAACATCGTCTTCTTCCGCCTCGCGCCGTCGGCGCGCCTCGGGGCCGGCGAGCTGGTGGCCGCGATGCGCGAGCGGGGGGTGCTGGCCAACGCCCTCGGCCACGACCGGGTGCGCCTGGTGACCCACTACGAGGTCGGAACGGCGGAAGTGGAGACCGCGGCGCGGGTGATCGCTGGCCTCCTCCGCTGAGGGTGTCGCCTCCGGGGCCGCCGCGGCATATAACAGGGAATGGGGGCGGGTGGCACGACGGTTGCACCGGCCCCCGCGGAGGGCGCAGGAAAGGGGGTTCCTGCGGCCGCGGATGGTCACGCCGGGGGACGCAGCGTCCCCCGGGGGGGACGCTGGTCGCCGGAGCGGATCCGGCAGGGAGGACGTCATGACGAGAGGATTCCGAACCGCGCTGGCCGTGCTCGCGGCGGTCGCGCTGGTGGCGCCGGCGGGCGCCGGGCAGCCCAGGTTCTCGGGCACGGTCGAGGTCAACACCGTCAACGTGGACGTGATGGTCACCGACGGCGGGAAACCCGTGACCGATCTCCGGAAGGAGGACTTCGTCGTCCTCGAGGACGGGGAGCCGAGGCAGATCACCAACTTCGCCAGGGTGGTGGACGGCGAGGTCTACCGCGAGGGCCACGGGGAGCCGGTGCCCGACGCGCAGGATTACCGGTTCCGGCGCCACGTGGTGCTGCTGTTCGACCTCAACTTCACCGAGCGCCCGTGGGTGGCGCGCGCCGTGGACTCGGCCAAGGCGTTCATCCGCTCCCGTGGCGGCGACGACGTGGACTGGTCGGTGGCGGTGGTCGGGGCCGAGGCCGAGATCCTGCTGCCGTTCACGTCCGACACCCGGAAGGTGTTCGAGGTGATGGACGCGATCCTCCGGCGCCCCACCTACCGGCGCCTGCACCAGATCGACGAGTCACTGTTCGCCGACCCGCTGCGGCTCGCCGTCACCTCCAACGAGATGCCGGCCAATCGCCTCCTCGAGACCACCGCCGACCCCAAGGGGCTGGTGCAGTTCGCCATGCGCGAGCAGGGGCAGCGGAGCCTGCTGGCCTACATGATCATGGCACGTGGGCTCACCGACATCTTCCGGGCCTACGCCAGCCTCCCGGGCAAGAAGGCGGCCATCGTGTTCGTGGGCAACATGGACCTCTCGCTGACGCCGGCGCACATCGCCGACAGCACCCCGCGCAGCCGCCTCGACAACCCGCGGGACGACTTCGACGCCTTCCAGGCCACCATCCTGGACCGGATCAACCAGGTGTGGGAGGCGGTGGTGCAGCTCGCCAACGGGGCCGGGTTCCGGATCTACGTGGGCAACGTGATGGGACTCGACAACCCGTTCACCTACCAGGACGCGGCGTCGAGGTTCGCCGGCATGGCGCGGCCCAGCGACGCGGAGGCGGACTGGGAGACGCTGCCGCGGATGCTCGCCGACGGTACGGGCGGCCGCTACTTCAACGCCAACACGGTCCGGCCGGCCCTGAGGACCGCCGACCGGGAGCTCAGGACGTACTACTCCCTGGCGTTCCGGGCCCCGCACGGGCACGACAACCGGTACCACAGGATCACGGTCAAGGTGCGGCGCCGCGGCGTCGAGCTGCGCTACCGCCGCGGCTACTTCGACCTCGATCGCGGCTCCCAGGTGGCGATGCAGCTGGCGGCGCCGGCCTCGTTCCCCAAGGTGGGCGGTGACCTCCCCATGGCGGTGAAGGTCGACGCGCACCGGGCGGGCGAGAAGCTCGAGCTCACCGCCACCGCCATCGCGCCCGTCAGGCGCCTCACCCTGCTGCCGCAGGGGGACCGGTACGTGGGCGACGTCGAGGTCTGGCTGGCGGTGTACGGGCCCGACGGCGAGGTGCTCGGCGTGCGGCGCCAGGAGCAGAAGCTCGAGGTCCCCTCCGGCCGGCTCGAGGACGCGCAGCGTGCCCCGTTCCAGTACGCGATGCGGTTCGAGCTGCCCGTGGACCGCTACACGGTGGCGATGGCCGTCGTGGACCGGCTCGGCGGCATCACCGGGATCGCCAACGCCCCGGTGGAGCCCCAGGGGCTGTAGCGGTCACCGCGGTCCCGGGGTCGGGAGCCTGAGGCGCGCCGGCGGCATCGCCGGCGCGCCGCGCCCCGGGCGCTCGCGCTCGGGGAACCCTCCTCCCAGGGTCACCGTCACCGTGGGCCCCACGTGCCCGCGGGGGGTGGGCCGCGGCGTGGGAGGCAGCCCGCCACCACGGACCCACACGTAGGTGGCGAGGTTGGCGAGGTCGGTGAGGGCGTGCGAGAGCGCCACGCCGGCGGTCCCGAAGGCCACCGACCGGTCGTCCACGGTGCGCCAGTCGCGCACCCGACCGTCCCGCACCAGCTCCTGTCCCACGTAGGGGTACAGCCGGCGGGAACGCGCCAGGACCGCCGCCACGAACGCCCGCGGGTCCTCCCGCTCCAGGAGGAGCTCGCTCGGCCCGTAGTAGACCAGCCGGAGGCGCGGCAACGCCGAGATGACGTACGCCTCCCACGCCGCCGCGTAGCGCGGCTCCATCGGGTCGCCGTCGGACACCGCCAGCGGATCGTTGGCCGCGCACGTCCGCGTCGCGAGCACCCCGAGCTCCTCCACCAGATCGGCGAGCGGAACGGGCGTACGCAGCGCCCGCACGCACCGCTCGAGCTGCGCCGCGAGCGCCTCGCCCGGCTCGCCGCCGGCCGCGGCGAGGCCGCGCTCGACCCCCGCGTCGTAGCGGCGGTGGTGGCGCCACACCTGGCGCGCCAGGTCCTCGGGGTAGAACGCCACCGCCCGCCACGCCACCTCGCGCACCACCGATCCGCCCCAGGCGACCGAGACGAGCGCCAGCGCCACGGCCAGCCGACGGCCACGCCGGGTCGCGACGGCGCTGTCCGCCATCACCCCCTGCCCGCGCCCAGCATCCGCCGCACCCGCTGCTCGATGTCGCGAACGGCCGAGGGGGTGTAGCCCTGGTACAGCATCTCGACCCGCCCGTCGGGGCGGAGCAGGACGCTGGTGGGGATGCTGCGTACCCCGAGCTCGCGCAGCTGTGCCGGCGACACGCGGTAGGCGGGAATGGCGAGGTCGTGGGCCCTCAGGAACGCCCTCGCCCGCCGCGGGTCGCGGTCCATGTTGACCGCCACGAAGACGAAGCCCCGGCCCGCCAGGCGGTCGTAGATCCGCTTGAGCTCGGGGAGCTCCTCCCGGCACGGGCCGCACCAGCTCGCCCAGAACGTGATCAGCACCGGCCGGCCGCGGAAGTCGGCGAGCTCCACCGGGGGGCCTCCGTCCAGCGGCATCAGCTCCATGTCGGGAAACCGCGGCGGTTCGGCGGGCCCGGCCGCGAGCAGCGGCAGCGCCACCGCCGCCACGAGGAGGTACGGAACGATCCGTGGTCGCATCACCGCTGCATCGTAGGCCACCCCGCACCGCGGGGCAACCCGCAGACCGCCGATTCCCCGGGCTCCTGCCGTTCCTGTCACGGCCCGTCGCCGATGCGGGAGGTCCGGGCGGAGGCGCACGGCCGGGCTCGCCGGCCCACCCCCCGGCCGGATCCAGGACCGTGGCCCGGGCCGCCGCCCCCATGCCGTGTTGTGGGGGCGGCCGTCCCCGGCCGCCCCGGGAGGCGCACGGCCGAGGCCGGGCGCGCGGGAGCGCGAGGACGCCGGGGCCCCCGAGGGGCCGTCTCGCGACCGCCTCGTCTCCCGCAGGTGCCGCCGCCGGTTCAGGCGTCGCGCGGCAGCACCCACCGCCGGTAGACGACGGAGACCGCGATGAGGGACAGCGCGAGTCCCACCAGCGCCGCCACCCGCGACAGGTCCCTGAGGTTGCCCAGATCCCACAGGAACGCCTTGGCCAGCGTCGCCATGAGCAGGACGAGAGAGGCCCAGCGGGCGGTGCCGCTGCGCCGCGCGAGCCCCACGGCGAGCACCACGAGCGCCAGCGCCGCCCACCCCACCGTGATCCAGTGGCGGTGGAACTGGAGCGCCACCGCGATGGCGGCGAGCCCCACCGCCGCCCCGCCGTGCCACCCCGCCGCCCCGCGCGCCCCCGGGCGCACGCCGGGTCCTGCCAGCGCTGCCAGCTCGAGGGCCGCCAGCGCCACCGCCGGCACGCCGTCCCAGCCGCGGCCCGCGAGGTCACGCCACCGTCCCAGCAGCACCGGCAGCCAGACGGGGCCCGCGAGCGCCGCCACCGGCCACGCCAGGGGGGTGGCCGCCAGCGCCCCGGCGAGCCGCGAGGGCAGCAGGATCACCGCCGCCGCCGAGGCGAGCAGCACCGCCGCGTCCAGGCCCGCCCAGGCATCCCCCCGCGGGACCACCGCCATCTCCGCGAGCGCCAGCGCCACCGCCGTGGCAGCGAACATCGCCGCGGCGGCACGGCGCGCCGCCCACCACAGCGCCAGAAGACCCAGGAACGCGGCCACGTCCAGGGCCGATGGCCCGGGCCCCACCCACGCCGGTCGGAGCGCCACCACCGCCGCGAGCCCCACCACCGCCGCGGCCCAGGCGCCCCCCTCCCACCACTCGCGCTCGCTCTCGCGCCCCCGTGCCGCCGCCGCCACCGCCCCGGCCAGCGCCACCGGCGCCCACAGCGCCACGGGCGGCGCAGCCGCGTCCGGCCGCAACGCCACGGCCCAGGCGAGCACCGGCAACGGCGCCACGACCCCCGCCACCGCCGCCCACGCGGGAGGCCCCGGCGCCGCCGCGTGGCGCAGCGCCAGCGCCACCGCCACCGCCCCGGCGACCAGCCACGGCTCCAGCGCCCCGCCCCACCCGGCGCCCACGAGCGCCGTGACGAACGCCCCGGCGGTCACCGCTGCCGAGCCCGCCGCCAGCGCCAGGCCGCCGGCCTCCGCGGCGAGGCGGCAGGCCGCCGCGAGCCCCGCCGCGGCCGCCGCCAGGGCCCACGCCGCCGGGTGGGGCAGCGGTGCCGCCGCCGCCCGCGCCACCAGCAGCGCGGCGGCGGCCAGCCCGCCCGCCGTGCCCAGCCCCGGCGCGCCCAGCCGCCCCGCCACCAGGAGCCCGAGCCCGGCCAGCGACGCCGCCACCACCACCACCGGCCACGGGCCCGCCGCCGGGTGGAGGGCCGGCGCCAGGGCCGGGGCCGCCGCCAGCGCCAGCGCCGCCGCCGCGAGCCGGCCGCTGCCTCCGGCGAGGGAGAACAGGGCCGCGAAGCCCGCGGCCACCGCCACGCCCAGCCACACGTCGGGCGCGGCGCCCCACCCCAGCACCCACCCCACCTCGTACAGCCACGTCGCGCCCAGGGCGGCGGGGACCAGCCACCGCCAGCGCTCCCGGCCGGTGGCGAGCACCGCGGCGTCCAGCAGCGCGAGGTACGCGAACAGCGCCGCCGGCCGCGCCGTGGGCGAGCCCACCAGCAGCGGGGTGGCGAAGCCGCCGGCGAGGCCCAGCCCGGCCACCAGCGCCGACCCCCGGCCCACCGCCAGCAGCCCGCAGATCACCGTCACCGCCGCCATGCCAGCGAACGCCACCCCCGTGGGCACCAGCCCGTACAGCTGCCGCGCCGCCCACAGCGACGCGTACAGCGCCACCGCTCCCGCGCCCGCGAGGGCGTCGGCGGCCTCGGGGTGTCGGCGGTGGAGCGGCAGCGACCCCAGCAGGCAGACCAGGCCGGCGGCGAGCCCCATCGCCACCCGCTCCGCGGGGCCGATCAACCCCCGCTCCACCCCGTACTGGTACAGCAGCAGCGCCGCCAGCGCCAGCACCCCGCCCCCCACCACCGCCGCGCCGCGCACCCCGAGCCACCGCTCCCAGTCGCGCCCACCGCGCGGGCCCGGCGGGGACGCGGCTGGCGCCGGCACCGGCTCCCCGGGGGCCGGCGTCACCACCGGCGGCGACACCCCCGGCCCGGGAACCGGACCCGGCGCCGGCCCACCCACGGCCGGAGCGACCGGCGCGGGCGCCTCGGCCACCGGTCTCGCCTCCGGCTCGACGTTCACCACCGCCCGAGGCTCCCCCTCCACCGGACCGGGCCGCGCCGCGAGGGCGACGAGCTCCTCCCTGAGCCGGACCACCTCCCTCCGCAGCGCCGCCACCCTGGCCAGCGCCACCAGACCCGCGATCCCGCCCGCCACCGCGAGCGCCGGGATGCCGAGCAGCACCAGGAACAGGGCCTCCATCACGCCTCCCGAGGTCGTGCCTCCACTCTACACGCTCCGGGTCCGTTCCGGCATCCGCCCCGCCGCCCGGCCCGGAGCGCCCCGACCCGGAGATGGCCACCCTCCCCGTCACGTGGCGGGGGAGCCGGGGAGCGGGGGAGTGTTCCCATCGCGGGGGCTGGCCCCATCTCGTCCCGCCTGCGGAACCACCGCCGCCGGCGCCGGTGGAACCGCTCACGGGCGAGGCGCCCTTGCGGAGGAAGTCCACGCTCCGTGGGGTGCGCATCGCGCCGCGCCACCTCGGCGGAGCCGGGGTGCCGGGTGCGGGACCTCCGGTCCGCCTCTCGGGGCGGAGGCGCTGGCTCGGTCCGTTGCACTTCACGGGAGCATCTCCACGCCCGGAGACAGCGCCGTGTGGCCGATCGATGAAACCCCCGCAGGGGAAGCGGCCGCGACCCGTGCGGACGCCGGGCCACCCTCGCTGTGGTAGAATCTTGTTGTGAGCACGAAGGATAGCCGTCGCATCGGCGACGCCGAGGCGCTCCACGAGCGCAACCGCGCGCTGGCCGCCTACGCGAGGTGGGATCGGGAGCACCCCGTCGCCGTGGACCCGGCCCGGGCCCTCGCCGCGGTGGCGGCGCTGTACCGTCTCCTCCCTCCGGACGCCCGCCGGCGCGAGGACGACCCCGAGTTCGAGGGGGTGCGCCGGATGCTCGATGCACTGGCGCGCCTCGGACGGAGCCGTGGCTGACCTCGAGACGGTCCTGGCGGACGTGGCCCGCCGCCTCCACTCCGCACGGATCCCCTACATGGTGATCGGTGGCCTGGCCAACGCCGTCTGGGGCGTGCCACGGAGCACTCTGGACATCGACATCACCGTGCTCCTCGACCCGCGCGACGTGGGCAGGCTCCTGCGGGCGCTGGGATCCCGGTACCGGCCCCGGACCCGGGACCCGGAGGGGTTCGCGCGACGGACGCGGGTGCTCCCGGTCGTCCACGAGGACGGTGTCCAGGTGGACCTCGTCTTCGCCCTGCTCCCGTTCGAGGAGGACGCCATCCGGCGCGCCGTGGAGCTCGCCGTGCGGGGCGTCCCGGTGCGCTTCTGCACCGCCGAGGACCTGGTGCTTCACAAGATCGTCTCCGACCGGCAGCGCGATCGCGACGACGTGGCGGCGATCCTCGCGCGCCGTCGCGCCACGCTCGACCGTGCCTACCTCGACCCGCGGGTGGAGGAGCTGGCCGCGCTCCTGGAACGGCCCGAGCTCGCCGAGCGCTACCGCCGGCTCGTGGACGGCTGAGCGCGACCCCACCACCCCGGCGCGGCCGGGGTGCCGGGCACGAGCCCAGGCCCGCACGCCGGGGTGATCACCGTGATCACCGTCCCCACCTCGGGCAGGGGTGCAGGGGACTCTCCCCAGCTCGTCCCACCCCCGGGCCGGGCGCCGCCGGCGCCGCGAGGGGTCCTTGACGGGGGCGGGAGCGGGGTCCATCGTATGGGGCGCCATGGTGGAGCGGCAGTACCGAGAGTTCGAGGTGTCCGAGGTGTTCTGCCCGCGGTGCGGGGCCGCGCGGCCGGTGCGCCGCCACCTGCTGCTCGTCCTCCCCACCGGGAACCGGTACCAGTACCGGTGCGCCCACTGCGGGACGCCGGTGGGCGGGAAGGACGACGGCGACCCCAGCGAGTACCGCGAGATCCTGGGCCGGTCGGGGCGCCTCCGCTGAGCGGGTCAGCTCCCGCGGTACGAGCGGATCGCCGCGGCCATGTCGCGGCGCCCGATCTCGACCGCGCGGGAGACCCGCTTCCAGGCCATCGTCCACCGGCCCACCGGCAGGGGCTCCGAGGGCGTGATCACCAGCAGCCGCTCCGGCCGCCCGTGCGCGCGCTCCAGCTCCGCGCGAAGCTCGCGCAGCCCGTTGGGTGAGCAGGCGGCGACCCAGATCTCGTCCACCTCGCCGGGGGCGACCAGGGCGAGCGGCACCCGCCCGGTGAGCCCGCCGTCGAGGTACCGCTCGCCGTCGAGCTCGACGGCCGCGCCGCACCCGTTGATCCAGGGCACGAAGGCGGTGGCCCTGAGCATCGCGCCGAGGTGGGCCGCGTCGCGGGCGGCCCGGCTCGAGAGCACCGCCCGCTCCAGGCGCGGCAGCGGCCAGCCCGGCGCCACGACCCGCGAGGCCGCGACGCGCACCTCGGCCGGCGAGCGCAGCGCGGCGTCCAGATCCATGATGCGGAGGGTGATGGAGCGGATCAGCCCGTCCACGGTGCGGCGGTGGCGGGTCTGGAGCCGGGGGTGAAACGCCACCCGGAACCGGTCCGCCTCCCGCCACGACCGGAGGAGCGCCTCCGGGTCGCCCGCCGCGAACCAGGCGGCCGCGATGCCGCCCGCCGAGACCCCGGCCAGCAGCCGGAACTCGAGCCCGGCGTCCAGGATCGGCTCCAGGAAACCCGCGTAGTACGCCCCACGGTTGGCGCCGGAGGCCATGAGCAGGGCGCGGCGGGTCATGCCCGGCGGCCCTCCTCGAAGGGGTCCTCGCCCACCGGGCGGTGGAGCGTCCCGCGCCACGCCCGACGCAGGCCCGCGGCGAAGACGAGCCAGAGGACGCCCAGGATGACGGGCAGCGCGACGTCGCGCACGCCGCCGCCGAGGGCCAGGAGCGCTGCCGCCAGCGCCAGCTCCGCGGCCCCCGCGGCGGCGAACAGGCGCAGGTACGTCCGCCGGCGCATCCGGACGGTGTCCCCGATCAGCCGCTCGAACCCGAGCGCCGCCACCACCGCCGCCGCCGGGATCCCCAGCGCCAGGATCGCCATCCCCGTCATCGCCGCCTCCCTCACCCCTCGCCGCGGTGCACGTGCACCGCCGTGGCCTGCGCCGACGGCATCAGCACCAGCTCGCGGACGTTGACGTGCGCCGGCCGGGTCGCGCAGAACACCACCGCCTCCGCCACGTCCTCCGGGCCCAGCGGCCGGAAGCCCCGGTAGACGGCCTCCGCGCGCTCCCGGTCGCCGTGGAACCGGACCAGCGAGAACTCGGTCTCCACCATCCCCGGGTCCACCGAGGACACCCGCACTCCCGTGCCGAGGAGATCGATCCCCATCGCCCGGGATAGCGCGGCCACGAAGTGCTTGGTCCCGCAGTAGACGTTGCCGCCGGGGTACACCTCGTGCCCGGCGATGGAGCCGATCTGGATCACGTGTCCGCGCCCGCGCGCCACCATCGCGGGCAGCAGAGCCCGCGTGACCCAGAGCAGCCCCTTGACGTTGGTGTCGATCATCTCCTCCCAGTCCTCCACGGACCCCTCGTGGAGCGGTGCGAGGCCCCGGGCGAGGCCAGCGTTGTTGACCAGGACGTCGGGGGCCGAGAGCGGCTCCGGGAGCGCCGCCGCCCACGCCTCCACCGCCGCGCGGTCGCGCACGTCGAGCACCGCCGTGTGGACCTCGATCCCGTGCCGCTTCCCGAGCTCGGCGGCGAGCGCCTCGAGCCGCTGCCTGCGCCGGGCCACCAGCGCCAGCCGGCACCCCTCCCGCGCGAACGCCCGCGCACACGCCGCCCCGATCCCCGCCGACGCGCCCGTGATCACCACCGCCGCACCCTCGAGCCGCATCGCCACCTCCGCGGGGGATTCTACGCCGGGCCCTCCCGCCGCGGTGCAAGGGCGCCGGCCGTGACCGGCGCGCGGCGGGCAGCCCGCAGCGGGCAGGGGCGCCGGGGAGAGGCGGGCCGGGGAGCAGCACCACGCCATCGCGAACCCGGACGCGGCCCCGGTCCCGTGGCCCGGCACGCCGCCGGGCGAGGCGACGCCTCAGCGATGGAACGGGTCGCGCCCCCGGAGCCCGCCGCCGCCGGGGTCCTCCCGGGCCGGCGCCTCCATCTCCCCGCCGCCGGCTCGCCCGACCGGCGCCCCGGCCGCGGCAGCGGCGCACCCGCCGGCGTCGGGAGGGGACAGCCAGGCCAGCACGGGCGGCGCACCCGCCGGCCACCCGTCGAGCGCCCGCCGGAGGTCGGCGGGCTTCGTGCCCGCCGGAAGGTGGACCAGCGCCAGACGGTCACACGGAAGGTCCGGCGCGAGCTCGAGCCAGTCGAGGAGGTGAGCGTGGCCGGACCAGCGCGCGGCGGCGCGCTGCCCCGGGGCCAGGAAGGTGCACTCCACCAGGGCGAGCCCGGCGTCGAGGAGGCCCGGGTTCTCCCGGTACGGCTCCACCGTGCCGTCCCCGCCGAAGGCGAGGAGGGCACGGCGTTCCCCGGCCCTCCCCAGCCGCCACCCCAGCGCGGGGACCCCGTGGCGCACCGCGAACGCCTCCGCCCATCCGCCGGGAAGGTCCACCCGATCGCCCGCCCGCACGGCCACGAGAGCCGCCTCGAGGTCGCACCGCCTCCGGACGCCGTCGAGCTCCGGCCACGCGGCGAGCGCCGCGAGCAGCGCGTCGCGGCGCTCCGCGGGAACCACGATCCGGGTCGGCCGGCCCGGGTGCCGCCGGGTGTGCGCCGACAGCCAGGCCACGAGGCCGGCCACGTGATCGGCGTGGCAGTGGGTGAGCAGCACCGTGTCCTGGGCCGCCAGCAGGGCCGAGCACGCGCCCATGTCCACGGCCACCCCGAGATCGGGCAGCGCGAACGCCGTCGCCAGCGCGGCGACCGAGCGGCCCACCAGCGCGAGGCCGGCGCCCCGCCACGCGAGGTCGCCTCCCCCGGCCGGCTCCGGAAACGCGATCCGCGGCTCCTGCGCCACCCCCGGAGTGTACGAAACCGGCCACTCCCCGGTACACAGCGGTGGAGGCGAGCATGGCGTTCGCGCCGGAAGTCCGGGAGCCCGCGGTCGCGCCAGCGGGAGGGGCCATGCCGGCGGAGTCGAGGGCCGGGCGGGGGCGCCACGGGCCAAGGCCCCTCGCGATGGAGGTAGACGTCCTGCTCGATCGTCTGGCCGAGCGGCTCGTGGTCCATCCCGTGGCGGCGGGGCGTCGGCTGGTGGTGCACCGCGCCGCGCGGGCGGGCGAGCTGATCACCGACGCGTCGCTCGTCCTGAGGGTGCTCGGGAACATGGTGAAGAACGCGCTCGAGGCCACTCCGGAGGGCGGGACGGTCCGCGTCACGGTGGAGGCCGACCCCCTGGCGGTGTCGTTCCACGTCGCCACCCCCGGCACGGTGCCTCCGGAGGTCCGGCGGCGGATCGTCCACCGGTCGGTCGGCAGAGAGGGATCGGGACGCGGCCCCGGGACGCGTTCCATGAAGCTGCTGGGCGAGCGGTACCTCCGCGGCCGGGTGACGTTCACGAGCCGCGAGGGCGAGGGGACGGTCTTCACCTTCACCCTCCCGCGGCGGCCCCCCGCCACCTGACCCGGTACACTCCCCGGGTGCGGACGTGGCAGGCCTCGGCGCTGCTTCTGGGCGTCACCGCGGTGTGGGGATGGACGTTCACCGTGGTGCGCGACGCGGTGGCGGTGTGGGGGGTGATGGGCTTCCTCGCGCTGCGGTTCGCGCTCGCCGCGGCGGCCACGGGGGCGCTGTGGGCGCGGCGGCTCGACCGTGGCTCGCTGGCGGCGGGGCTCGCGCTGGGGGCGGTGCTGGCCGCGGGGTACCTGCTCCAGACCTGGGGGCTGCGCTACACCACGCCCACCAACTCGGGCCTGATCACGGGACTGTTCGTGGTCATCGCCCCGGCTCTCGACCGGGCGCTCCACGGGACCCCCCTGCCCCGTCCGGTCCGCTGGGCGGCGGCGCTCAGCCTCGCGGGCACCGCCCTCCTGTCGGGGACCGGGGCGGCCCCGCTCAACCGGGGCGACCTGCTCACCCTGGGATGCGCGGTGGCGTTCGGCCTCCACATCGCGCTGCTCGCCCGCCACGCTCCCCGCCACGACGTGCGTGCCCTGACCCTCGCGCAGATGCTGGCGTGCGCGGCGCTGTTCGGGGCCGCGTGGCCGGCGTTCGAGCCGGTGGGGCCACCGCCGCGCGAGGTGTGGTTCGCGCTCGCGCTCACGGGCCTCGTCGCCTCGGGGCTCGCCTTCGCGGTCCAGACCCTGGTCCAGCGCCACCTCTCGGCGGCCCGCACCGCCGTGATCCTGACCATGGAGCCGGTGTTCGCGGCGGCCTTCGGGTACCTGCTGGCGGGGGACCGGCTCACCGCCCCCCAGCTCGCGGGCGGCGCCCTGGTCGTCGCCGCGCTGTACCTGGCCCAGCTGCCGGCCCCGGCGGCACCGGAGAGCACGGGGTGAGGCGGACCGCTCTCGTCACCGGCGCCACCGGCTTCCTCGGCCGCAACCTGGTGGAGCGGCTGCTCGCGGAGGGGTGGCGGGTGCGGGCGTTCCACCGTCCGGGGAGCGACACCGCGTGGCTCGCGGCGCACGGGGTCGAGCTGGTCTGCGGCGAGCTCACCGATGCCCGCTGTCTCGCGGCCGCGATCCCCGAGGGCGGGGTGCTGTTCCACCTCGCCGGCGACACGACCATGTGGCCGCCGGCCCACCGGCGCCAGCATCGGACCAACGTCCTCGGGACGCGGGCGGCCGCCGAGGCCGCGCTCCGGAGGGGCGTGCGCCTGGTCCACGCCTCGAGCATCGCCGCCTACGGGATCCAGGAGGGGCCCCTCACCGAGGGCTCGCCGCGCCTCGGGGCGCGCACCCCGATCCACTACTTCCGGACCAAGGCGCTCGCGGAGGAGGAGGTGGAGCGGGCCGCCGCGCGGGGGCTCGACGCGGTGATCCTCCAGCCCGCCAACGTCGTGGGGCGCCACGACGCCCGCAACTGGGGGCGGATGATCCGGATGGTCGCCGCGGAGAGGCTCCCCGGGGTCCCGCCCGGCGGCGGCTCGTTCTGCCACGCCGCCGAGGTCGCCCGGATGTTCGCGGTCGCCGCCGAGCGTGCCCCGTCGGGATCCCGCTACCTGCTCGGGGGGGCCGACGCCTCGTACCTGGACGGGGTCCGCCTGCTGGGACGGCTCCTCGGCCGTCCGGTGCCGCCCCGTCCCACCCCGACCCTGCTCCTCCGGGCGGTGGCGCGGCTCGCCCTCTGGGCCTCGTACGCGACCCGCCGCGAGCCCGACCTCACCCCCGAGACGGTGCGCCTGGTGTCCGCCTGGATCGTCTGCCGCTCCGACCGGGCGGTGGCGGAGCTCGGCTACCGCCCCGCGCCGCTCGAGGCGATGTTCGCCGAGGCCGTCGCCTGGATGCGGGCGGAGGGGCTGCTCCCCGGCGAGGACACCAGCCACCCCGGACCGCACCGGGCGAGGTGCAGCGCGAACCGCGACCGGAGCTCGTCGAGCCGGTAGTACGGCTCCCACCCGTCCGCCAGGACCACCGGCCGCGGCGCCGCCGCCCGGATCCGCGCCGCCAGCGCCGCGGCCGGATCGGGCGCGCCCAGCGCCTCGTCCACCGCCGTGGGCACCACCACCACATCGGGGCGGAGGTGGCGCACCCGCTCGACGAGCGCCAGCACCGCCCCCGGGTTGAAGTCGGCCAGCACCACCGCCCCGGGGGGCGCCGCGGCCAGCAGCTCCCGCGCGTACCGCCCGGCGCCGCGGTCACCGGCCTTCCACGGCCACAGGAAGTACCGGTCGTTGTCCCGGTACGGCAGCCGCCGCACCCCGAGGTCGCCGAGACCGGCCCGCTCCAGGGCCAGCGGCGCGGCCAGGTACAGCGCCGCCTGCAGCGCCACGTGGGCCACCGCGAGCCAGCCGCCCAGCCGCGGGGGCCGGAGCAGGACGAGGGCCACCACCAGGAGCGCCACCATCAGGTGCAGGCGGTACGGGGCGTACCCCGCGAGGAGGAGCGAGAGCGCCGCGAGACCGATCCATCCCCCGGCCGGCCACGGGTGGAGCGGCCGCGCCCGGCCTCGCCGCAGCAGCGCGAGCGCCCCCAGAGGGCCGAGGGCGAGTGCGACGAGGGCCAGCACCACCGCGAGGCCGGGGAGCGCGCGGCCGGGATCGAGGAACGCTCGCAGGTGCCACGCCACCGCGCCACCGCCCGCGGCCCGGTGGCCCGTGAGGGGATCGCGCGGTGTCCCCAGCACCGCGAGCCACACCGGCGCCGCGCCCAGCGCGGCGCCCGCCGCCGCGAGCGGCCACCGGCGTCGCCGCAGCCCCGCCAGCAACGGAAGCGACAGTGGCGCGGTGAGGCCGTGCACCGCCATCCCCCACCCGGCCGCGAGGCCGGCGCCCAGGGCCGGCCAGGCGCCCTCGTGCGGGGCGAGCCAGGCCACCAGCAGCACCGCCAGCACGGCGGCGGCGTACGTCTCGGCGAGCGACGCCGCCCACCACAGCGGGTGCGCCGCCGCCAGGACCAGTGCCCCCTCGGGGCGGTGGCCGGCCCGGCCGAGCAGCGCCGCGGCCAGGCCCACCGCCACCCCTCCCAGCAGCGACGACAGCAGGTGGCACGCCAGCACCGGATCCCCCGTACCCGGAAGGCGCAGCCACGCCCACGCCAGGACGGTCCAGCCGGGGTGGTCGCCGGGGTTCAGCGAGGGAAGGTACCCGGCCAGTGCGTACACCGTGAGCTTCGAGCTGTCCGCCCACATCACCGTCCTCGCGGCACCGGCCCCGTACACCGCCGCCGCGAGAGCTCCGAGAAGCCACGGCCGCATCCCGACGCGCACGCCCCATCCTAGCGCCGTCGCCGCGGCTCCGGCCCGCCGTCCCGGCGGGGTCAGGCCCCCCCGGGCGGGCCGGCCTCCGCGAGCCCCGGGGGCCCTCCCGCGAGCCGGAGCAGCCGCTCGGGGTCGAGGATCCGCACCAGGGAACCCTCCACCGCCACGATCCCCTCGTCCTGGAGACGCCGGAAGGTGCGCGACAGCACCTCGGGCGCCGTCCCCAGCTGGGCGGCGATGAGGTTCCGTGCCTCGGAGAGGCGCAGCTCGCACCCCGGACGGGGGAGCCGGCCGCACCGCCCCACGAGGTAGACGGCGAGCCGCTCCTCCACCCGCCGGTGGGTGAGCAGCTCGAGCTTGTCCGCGAGCCGCCGCGCCCACAGGGAGAGCGAGACCAGGAGCCCCAGCCCCAGCTCCGGGGAGCCGCTCAGGAGCTCCACCAGCCGCTGCCGCGGCCAGCACCAGACCCGGGAGCGCTCCAGCGCCACCGCGGTGGCCGGGTACGTCTGGCGCCCGAACAGCGCCGCCTCCGCGAAGCTCTGCCCCGGGCGCACCAGGTGCAGGAGGAGCTCGCGCCCGTCGGGCGAGTAGCGAACCAGCTTGAGCAGCCCCTCGCCCAGGACCCACAGCCCCTCCGTCCGCTCGCCTTCGTGGAACAGCGTCTCGCCACGCCCCACGCGCCGCTCCAGCGCGACCGCGAGCACCTTCTCCCGCTCCTCCCGTGTCATCTCCCGGAGGATGGGGCTTTGGACCAGCGCCTCCGGGAGATCGCGCGCGGCCGTCACGGGTCAGATCTCCTCGGGGCGTCCGAAGTAGAACCCCTGGAGCAGGTGCACGCCCAGCTCCTGGAGGACGCTGGCCTCCTCCGCCCGCTCCACCCCCTCGCCGATCACCAGCGACTGGCTCGAGCGGGCGAACCCCGTCACCGCGGAGACCAGGTTCCGCTTGATCGGCTCCTGATCCAGCCCGCTCACCAGCATGCGGTCGAGCTTGATGTAGTCGGGCTGGATGTCGGCCAGCACGTGCAGGGAGCTGTAGCCGGTGCCCACGTCGTCGATGGCGAACCGGAACCCCTGGCGGCGCAGCGCCAGGATCCTGCGCCCCACCCGCTCCGGGTCCTCCGCGTAGGTTCGCTCGGTGATCTCGAGCACCACCTCCCGCGGCGACCAGCCGGCGTCCCGCACCAGCTGGACGAGGCCCCCGGAGTCGCCCTCGAGGTGCTCCAGCCCCATGAACGAGATGTTCAGGAACAGCGTCGAGCCCAGCGGCAGCCGGTGGGAGTTGGCGAGCGCCCGCTCCACGCAGAGCCGCTCCAGCTCGGCCAGGGCACGCGCCCGCTCGGCGAACCCGAACAGGTGCTCGGCGGGCTCCAGGTAGCTCCCGGCGGGCCCCCTCGACAGCGCCTCGTACCCCACCACGGTCCGCTGGGGGAGCCGGACGATGGGCTGGAACAGGGTACGGATGGCGCGGCCGGAGATGATCTCGGCCAGCTCGCGACGGCGCTCCGAGTCCAGCTCCTCCACCCTCCGGCTGAGGTCCCGCTCCGCCTCCTCCAGCGCGCGGTAGACGCAGCGCTCCACCCGCTGCGCCGGGAGGCGGCGCACCGTGCCCTGGCCGACGCGCAGCCACACCTCCTCGAGCCCCGGAGCGCTCTCCCCCGGGAGGCGGACCGGCCCCCGGAGCGCGTCGAGCAGCTGCCCGCCCGGAGGCGGCCCCGCGAGGAACAGGTAGAACCGGTCGCCCCAGACGCGGTCCAGCGCCAGCACGCAGCGGTCGTCACCGAGGCCCAGCACCAGCTCCCGGAGGTACCCGGCCGCCGCCCTGACGATCCCGTCATACTCCTCCCACCCCACCACCAGCTCGAGGTCCTGCTCCTGCTCCACCCGCAGCAGGAACACGCGCACGGACTCGTGGTCGTCGAGCATCCGTCCGACCTTGTCCGTCACCACCGCCAGCGTCGGCAGCCCGGTCCCGGGGTCGTAGAGGCTCGCCCTCGCCTCGAGCAGCTCGGCGCGCAGGGCGAGCGGATCCTCCGGCATCGAGCGCCGGCGGGACATCAGGCCCCCGCCGCGCCCAGCAGGGCGCGCACCTCGGCCACCAGCTCCCGCGGCGAGAACGGCTTGCAGACGTACGCGTTGGCCCGCAGCTGGAGGCCGCCGATCTGGTCGGCGTGCGCCGTCCGCGCCGAGAGGATGAGCACCGGGAGGGTCGCCGTCCGCTCGTCCGCCCGGATCAGCTTCAGCACCTGGAAGCCGTCCATCTCCGGCATCATGAGGTCCAGCACCAGGAGGTCGGGGGGCTCCTCGAGCACGCGTGCGAGCGCGCGGCGGCCCCCGGTGGCCACCTCCACCTCGTGGCCCTCGGCGGCGAGGATCGTCTGCACCAGCTCCGCCACGTCGGGCTCGTCGTCCACGACCAGGATTCGCGCCACGCCTGCCTCCCCGGACCTCAGTCTACCGGACCGGACCGGCCCGTCTCCGGTTCCGGCTCCCGGAACGCCCGGCGCGCGCCCGAGCTCTCCCGGCGGAGCGGCAGCCAGACGGAGAACGTGGCCCCCCGCCCCTCGTCGCTCTCGGCCCAGACCGCGCCACCGTGCGCCTCCACGATGGTCCGCACCAGCGCGAGCCCCAGGCCCATGCCCCCGTGCGCGCGGCTCGAGCTGGGATCGACCTGGTAGAAGCGGTCGAACACCCGGTCCAGCTTGTCCTTCGGGATCCCGACGCCGCTGTCCGCCACGCGCACCAGCACCCCCTCCCGCCCGCCGTGGCCGGCGACCTCGGCCGAGATCCGGATGAACCCCTCCTCCGGCGTGAACTTGATGGCGTTGTCCACGAGGTTGAGGAACACTCGCTCGAGGTGCTCGACGCTCCCGTGCACCTGCGGCAGGTCGGGCGGCAGCGACAGCGAGCAGTAGAGGCGCTTGCGCTCGATCCGCGGCAGCAGCGTCTCCACGGCGGTATCGATCACCTGCCCCAGCGCCACCGGCTCGTCCGCGGGGAGGATAATCCCGCGGTGGACCCGGGCCACCATCATCATCTCCTCGATGCGCACCGTCAGCCGGCGCAGGTTCCGCTGGCACACCTCCACCGCCCGTTCGGCCCGCGGCTCCAGCGGCCCGAGCTGCCCGTCGGCGAGGAGCTCGAGGTACCCGCGAAGCGCCGTGAGCGGGGTCTTCAGCTCGTGGGAGACGTTGGCCAGCAGATCCTCCTTGGCGCGATCCAGCGACAGCAGCTCGCCGTACGCGCGCCGGAGCTCGCCCACCGTGCGGTGGAGATCCCTGGCCATGGCGTTGAACGCGTTGGCGAGGTCCTCGATCTCGTCACCGGAGCGGATCTCCACCCGCTCGTTGAACTCGCCCCGCGCGATGCGCAGCACGCCCTCGTGCAGCTGCTCCAGGTGCTGGGAGATGTTACGGGCCAGCGGCACCGAGGCCAGGTAGGCCACCACCAGCCCGAGGAGGAGGAAACCCGAGGTGGTCGCGATGGCCTCGAGCACCGCGCGATTCACCCGCTCGTACCCGAAGCTCGCCACCAGCGAGTACGCGTGCCGTCCCCACTCCTCCACGCACGGGGCCACCACCCGGTACACCCGCCGCCCGCCCACCTGGGTGCGCCGGGCCGAGATCTCCAGCGACCGGACCGCCGCCAGCAGCTCGGGGTCCTCGATCCGCTCCAGTGCCCGGCCCACCGGCGCGGTGCGTACCGCGTCGCGCGTGGCCTCCAGCACCACCCGCCCCTCCACGTCCACCACCGCCAGCCGCTCCACCTCGGAGTTCAGCGCCATCAGGTGCCCGAGCCGCGAGCGGAGGCGCTCGAACCCGGACGCCCGGTACTCCTCGGCGAGGCGTGCCAGCGGCAACGCGATGAGGCCGGCGTAGGTCCGCGCCGAGGCCTCCATGGTGTCGAGGAGCGACCGGCGCTTGGAGAGGACCAGCCCGATGCCGCTCAGCATGAGCGTGGCCAGCACCGCCAGCGCGATGGAGGCCGCGATCCGGCGCCTGAGCCTCGGGGCCCCCCGCCGCAGCCGGTTCGCGCGCGAGTCCGCCCGCGGCCAGCGGCCGCTCACCACCACCTCGCCGCGCGAGGGCGTCCGTACCCCGGCCCGGCCGCCCACCTCCTGGCTGTCCCGGCGAGCCCGCCCGGTCATCGTGCGGCCATCGTAGCAGAGGCGGGCGCCTCGCCCGCGGCACCCGGGAGGAGCCTCGGCCCCCGCCCGCCTCACTCGAGGTTCTGCACCTGCTCCCGGAGGCGCTCCACCGCGCCCTTGGCGTCCACCAGGCGGGCCACCACCTCCGCGTCCCGAGCCTTGGAGCCGATGGTGTTGAGCTCGCGGAGCATCTCCTGGCACAGGAAGTCCAGCGCCCTGCCCACCTCCCCGCCGTGCGCGAGCCGCCGCCGGGCCTCCGCCACGTGGGCTCCGAGGCGCACCACCTCCTCGGCGATGTCCGCCCGCTCCGCCAGCGTGCCGGCCTCCTGCACCAGCCGGCCCTCGTCCACCTCGGCGACGCCCTCGAGCAGGGCCTCGAGCCGCGTCCGGAGGCGCTCCACCTGGCGGGCCACGAGCTCCTCCACCCGCGGCCGGACCCAGGCGGCGAACCCCTCGACCGCCGCCAGCTCCTCCTCCACCTGAGCCACCAGGGCCTCCGCCTCGCGCCGGCGCATGGCCCCGAGCTCCGCGAGCGCCTCGCGCAGCACCGACCGGAGGGCCGCGATCTCGTCCCCGTGGAGCTGCAGCTCCGGCTCGGGGAGCCGGACCACCCCGGGCAACGCGAGCAGCTCCCCGAGACGCAGCGAGCGGTCCACACCGGCGGGCAGCGAGACGCTCACGGCCGCCCTGGCGAGGCGCACCACCGTCTCGCCGTCCACCTCGGGCACCGGGCCCGGGTGCGCCGCCGCCACGAGGCGCAGCTGGACCACCACCCGACCCCGGCGCACCACGCGCTCCACCTCCTCCCGCACCGCCGCCTCCACCTCGGGCAGCTCCACGGGGAGGTCGTGGCGCACCACCACGTCCAGGTAGCGGTGGTTCACCGAGCGCACCAGCACCCGCGCCTCGAGCCGCTCCGAGAGGCGCCCGCCGGCGCGCGCGAACCCCGTCATGCTGGCCACCGCCACGTCGTCCTCCCGTCAGGCGAGCTCCTGCAGGCTCACCAGGCGCGCGTACGCCCCGCCCGCCGCCATGAGCTCCTCGTGCGTACCCGTCTCCACGATCCGCCCGCGCTCGAGCACCACGATCCGGTCGGCGCGCCGCACCGTGGACAGGCGGTGCGCGATCACCACCGTCGTGCGCCCCCGCATCAGGTTCTCGAGGGCCTTCTGGACCAGCCGCTCGGCCTCCGGATCGAGCTGCGAGGTGGCCTCGTCGAGGATCAGGATCGGCGGGTCCTTGAACAGCGCCCGAGCGATGGCGAGCCGCTGGCGCTGCCCCCCCGACAGCCGCGCCCCGCCCTCGCCGATGACGGTGTCGTACCCCTCGGGGAGCTCCTCGATGAACTCGTGCGCGTAGGCCGCCCGGGCCGCCTCGACCACCCGCTCCATGGGCGCGTCCTCGCGCCCGAAGGCGATGTTGGCCCGGACCGTGTCGTTGAACAGCACCGTCTCCTGCGTCACGAGGCCGATCCGGCGCCGGAGGCTCGCGAGGGTGACCTCGCGGACGTCGTGCCCCCCCACCAGGACCGCGCCGCGCTGCACGTCCCAGAACCTCGGGATCAGCTGCGCGATGGTGCTCTTGCCCGCCCCCGAATGCCCCACCAGGGCCACCGTGGCCCCGCGCGGGATCTCGAGGGAGAACTCGCGGAGCACCCAGTGCTCGTCCTCGTACGCGAACCACACCTTCTCGAGCCGGATCCCCTCGCCCACATCCTCGAGATCCACCGCACCGGGCCGGTCGCGCACCTCCACGGGGGCGTCGATCACCCGGTACACACGCTCCGCCGCGACCGCCGCCTGCTGCAGCGCGAGGTTGAACTTGTTCAGCCGCTTGATGGGGTTGTAGGTGCCGTAGATCCCGAGGAGGAAGGCGGAGAAGTCGCCGAGCGTCATGCGGCCGGCGGCGATCTGCGAGGAGGCGTACGCGAACAGCGCCACCGCCCCCGCGGTCCCCACGATCTCCATCACGGGTGCGTTGGCCGCCTGGATCGCCCGTGCCTTGAGGTTGGCCCAGAAGTGGCGCTGGGTGGCCGCCCGGAACTTGCGGCTCACGAACTCCTCCATCCCGAACGCCTGCACCACCCGGATCCCCTTGATGGTCTCGTCGAGGATCGAGGTGAGGTCGCCCATCCGCTCCTGGGACTGGCGGGACCGGCGGCGGAGACGGCGCGAGAAGTGGATGACCGGCGCGACGAGCACCGGAGCGAGCACCAGCGTGGCCAGCGCCAGCCTGAAGTCGAGGGAGAAGACGTAGACCAGGAGGCCCACCACGGTGAGCGAGTCCTGCAGCAGGTCGCCGAACCGCTCGGCCAGCGCCTCGTGGATCAGGCGCACGTCGTTGACCACCCTCGCCACCAGCACGCCCGAGGACGTGCTCTGGAAGTACCGCGGGCTCTGGCGGAGGAGCGAGTCGAACAGCTGGTTGCGGAGGTCGCGGATGGTGGCGAGACCGAGCTGGGCCACCGAGTAGCGCGCGGTGAAGGTGGCGAGGTTCTTGACCACGATGGCGACGAGGACCAGGAGCAGCACCGTCCGCCGGTCGCCGCCCGCGATCCCGGAGAGCCTCCGGCGCGCCGCCGCGGCCAGCCGGTCCAGCCCCCTCACGAACCCGGTCCGCGGGAGGCGGGCACTCACCGCGCCGCCCTCCGCCGCTGCCGGCCGCCCCAGCACCTCGTCGTACAGCGGGCGCACCAGGTTGAAGGCGAACACGGTGGCCGAGGCGGTGAGCACCATCGCCACCAGCGAGATCGCCACCCAGCCCCAGTACCGCCTGGCGACGCCGAGGACGCGGAGGAAGCTGCTCACGGCGACAGGGTAGCCGCCCGGCGCGCCGGGCTCAAACCCCGGACGCTCCCGCGCCGGGATGCCGGCTCAGAACATCCCCTCGGGAGGCCTCCGACCCACCGTGGCCCGCACGGCCGACCTTCTCCGCTCGTCGCGCTCGAGGTGGCAGTTCTTGTACTTCTTGCCGCTGCCGCACCAGCACGGCTCGTTGCGCCCCAGCTCGGGGGGCAGCTCCGGCTCCGCGAGGAGGCGCTTGGCGAGGCTCCTGAGCAGGCTCATGGTGGGACCCTCCCGGCGCGGCCGTCCGACCGCGCGCGAAACGTGCGGATCCTATCAGCGCCGCCACCGCACGTCAAACGCACCGTCCCCTCCTGGAGGCTCCCCGCACGTGCCGCGACCACGTCCCGGCTGCCGCCCCGAGGCGACCGAGATGGCCCCGGCGGCCTCGGCCCGCACGGCCGGCACCGCCAGGGGGTCCGCCGCCCCGGGCCCGCGAACGGCCGCCGGGGCGGTGCTCGCCCGGCTCAGACAGGGAGCTCGCGGAGGGCGCGGGCGATCACCATCTTCTGCACCTCGGAGGTGCCCTCGTAGATGGTGGTGACCCGCGCGTCGCGGTAGAGCCGCTCCACGGTGTACTCGCGCGAGTAGCCGTAGCCGCCGTGGATCTGCACCGCCCACCCCACCACGCGGTTGCACATCTCCGACGCGAACAGCTTGGCGCGCGCGGACTCGCGCGAGTGCCGCCCGGGCCGCTCGCTCGCCCACGCCGCCTGCCACAGCAGGGCCCGCGCCGCCGCGATCTCGGTGTCCATCTCCGCGAGCCGGAACGCGATGGCCTGGTGCTCCACGATGGGCCGGCCGAACTGCTCCCGCTCCCGCGCGTAGCGGAGCGCCTCCTCCAGCGCGGCACGGGCGATCCCCACCGCCTGCGCCGCGATCCCGAGCCGGGAGTGGTCCAGCGTCGCGAGCGCGATCCGGAAGCCCTGTCCCTCCTCGCCCAGCATCGCGTCCTTGGGCACCCGCGCCCCCTCGAGGGTCACCATCGCGGTCCGCGACGACCTGAGGCCCATCTTCTCCTCGGGGGGGTGCACGTGCACACCCTCCTGCTCCGCGTCGAGGAGGAAGGCCGAGATCCCCCGGGCACCGAGACCCGGATCGCGCGTCGCGAGCACCACGAAGTAGCGGCCCACGCCCGCGTTGGTGATCCAGGCCTTGGAACCGTCGAGCTCCCAGTGGTCGCCGGCATCGCGGTAGCGGGTCCTCAGGCTCGCCGCGTCCGAGCCCGACTGCGGCTCGGTGAGCATGAAGCCGCCCAGCGCCCGCCCGCTCGCCAGCTCCGGAAGGTACCGGCGCTTCTGCTCCTCCGTCCCGAAGCGGACGATGGGCCAGCAGCAGACCGAGTTGGTGACGCTCATCCCCACCGCCAGCGCGGCGTCCACCCGCGCCAGCTCCTCCACCGCCAGCAGGTACGAGATCACGTCCATCCCCGCCCCGCCGTACGCCTCCGGGACCAGCATTCCCAGGAGCCCCAGCTCGCCCATCTCCGCGAACAGATCGTGCGGAAACTCCCCCGTCCGGTCGCGCTCCGCAGCTCCGGGGCGAACCCGCTCCTCCGCGAAGGAGCGCACCATCTCGCGGACCATCGCCTGCGTCTCGTCGAGCGAGAAGTCCATCCGGTCCCTCCGCGCGAAGCCTACCGGCGCCCAGCCCGCCCGGCAAGCAACCCGGCGGGCGGCGGCGCACCGCCACCGGCGGCGGCGATGGGCGGGACGCGGCGACAGGGAAGCCGGAACCGCTGCGGCCGGACCGCGGGGTTGCCTCCGCGGGCCGGGCGGCCTATGGTAGCCGGGCGCGTGCACGCGCGGCGGGGGGGCCCATGGCCCAACGAGCGAAGATCTTCGTGGACTACTGGAACTTCCAGCTCAACTGGAACGAGCGGGCCGGCGAGGCGCGGTGCGACTGGCTCGGGCTGCCACAGGTACTGCTCCAGGCGGCGCGCCGGCTGCCCGGACTCGACGGGCTGCGGTTCGAGGGAATCCACGTGTACGCCTCGGTGGACCCCCACAACGAGAACCTGCTCAACTGGCTGGAGACGTTCCTCGCGCCCCAGCCCGGCTTCCGTGTCTCCATCAGCCGCATCGTGCGACGCCAGCGCGGCGTCCGGTGCCAGAGGTGCGGAACCGAACGGACCGCCTGCCCGGAGTGCGGGGAGCCATTCACCGTGGGAACCAGCAAGGGGCTCACCGCGGCGCTGGTGGCCGACCTCGTGGCCTTCACCCTCGAGCGGCGCTGTGACGTGCCGCTGGTGGTGAGCTCGGACACCGAGCTGATTCCGGCGGTGGAGCGCCTGGTCCGTCGCGGGGTCCCCGTGGTCCACGCCGGGTGGCGCGACGTGGGGCACGACCTGGGACGCGTCGCCTGGGCGACGCTGGACCTGGACCAGCTCATCCCCGACCTGGTACGCGGGTAGGCGGATGAACGACAGCACCGTCGAGGTCCTGTACCGCGGGGCGGTCCACCACGTGCCCACCGGCACACGGGTGGACGAGTTCCTGAACGAGGTCGACGGCGAGATTCCCGATACCGTCCTGGCCGCCCTGGTCAACCGGCGCCAGGTGATGCTGGACTTCCCGCTCCGGGGTCGCGTGGAGCTGGAGCTCGTCCGGTACGGCTCGCGCGAGGGCGAGGCGGTGTACAAGCGCTCCACGAGCCTGATGCTGTACGAGGCGTGCTGCGAGCTCTACCCCGACGCCCGCCTCGTCATCGGCCAGTCGCTGGGCAACAGCTACCACTTCCAGGTGCGGGGCGAGCACCCCCCTCTCCCGACGATGGCGCGGCGGCTCGAGGCGCGGATGCGCGAGATCCACAGAGAGCGACGCCCGTTCGTCCGGTCCACGGTCACCCTCGAGGAGCTCGAGGACCACTGCCGCCGGCACGGGCTCGAGGACAAGCTCGCCCTGCTCGCCACCCGCCGCTCCTCCACCGTCCACACCATCACCTGCGGCCGCTTCGTGGACATCGCCCACGGGCCGTTCGCGCCGCACACCGGCTGCCTGGCCACCTTCGGGGTGATGCCGTACGGGGGCGGTCTCCTCCTCCGCTTCCCGCGCCGGGCCAACCGCGACCGGCTGCCGCCCTTCGTGCCGAAGCCGCTCCTGTTCGCCACCTACATGGAGACCCAGCGGTGGCAGGAGCTGCTGGGGGTCCGCCACGTGGGCGAGCTCAACCGGATCTGCCTGGACGGCGCGGTGGGCGACCTCATCCGGGTGGCCGAGGGGTTGCACGAGAAGAAGATCGCGGAGATCGCGGACCTCGTGGCGTCACGCCGCGACCGGGTTCGCATCGTCCTGGTGGCCGGCCCGTCCTCCTCCGGCAAGACGACCTTCGTCAAGCGGCTCGCGATCCAGCTCCGCGTCGCCGGGATCGAGCCGGTGGCCCTCTCCCTGGACAACTACTACGTGGACCGGGACGCCACGCCCCTCGACGAGGAGGGGAAGCCCGACTTCGAGTCCATCGAGGCGATCGATCTCGCCCTTCTCAACGAGCACCTGGCGGCCCTGCTCGAGGGCCGGGAGGTGCTGACCCCCCGGTTCGACTTCGTCACCGGCACGCGCAGACCCCGCGACCGGTGGGTGCCGCTCCGGCTGCGGGACGGCCAGATCCTGCTCATCGAGGGGATCCACGGCCTCAACGACCGCCTCACCGAGGCGATCCCGGCCGACCAGAAGCTCAGGATCTTCGCCTCGGCGCTGACCCAGCTCGCCATCGACGACCACAACCGCATCTTCACCTCGGACGCCCGGCTGATCCGACGGATCGTCCGCGACCGGCTGTTCCGGGGGTTCACCGCGGAACGCACGCTGCTCCTGTGGGACCGGGTCAGGCGCGGCGAGGGCCGGTGGATCTTCCCCCACCAGGAACAGGCCGACGTGATGTTCAACTCCGCCCTGGTGTACGAGCCCGCGGTCCTCAAGACCTACGCCGAGCGGTTCCTCCTCCAGGTCCCGCGCACCAGCCCCGCCTACCCGGAGGCGTACCGGCTGCTCAAGTTCCTCTCCATCTTCGTGCCGGTGTTCCCCGACGAGGTGCCGCAGACCTCGATCCTGCGCGAGTTCATCGGCGGCTCCGCGTTCGAGTACTGAGCGGAACGGGGGCGTACAATCGCACCGTGGACAGGAGCGAGCGGATCCGCACGGTGGCGCGCCTGCTCGCCGGGCGCTGGCCCGAGGCGCGGTGCGAGCTGCACCACCGCACCCCCTGGGAGCTGCTCGTGGCCACGATCCTCTCCGCGCAGTGCACCGACGAGCGGGTGAACCGGGTCACGCCCGAGCTGTTCCGGCGGTGGCCCGGGCCGAGGGAGCTCGCGGCGGCCCCCCTCGAGGCCATCGAGGAGGTGGTCCGCCCCACCGGCTTCTACCGCAACAAGGCGCGGGCGCTCAAGGGGCTCGCTGCCCGCCTCGTGGCCGAGCACGGGGGCGAGGTGCCGCGCACCGTGGAGGAGCTGGTGCGGCTGCCCGGTATCGGCCGCAAGACCGCCAACGTGGTCCTGGGCGAGGCGTTCGGCATCCCCGCCGGCATCGCCGTGGACACCCACGTCCGGCGGGTGGCACGGCGGCTCGGGCTCACCGACGCCACCGATCCCGACAGGATCGAGGCCGAGCTCGAGGCGGCGCTGCCGCGGGAGGAGTGGCCGGCGTTCTCGATGCGGACGATCCTCCACGGCCGCTACGTCTGCACCGCGCGCCGGCCCCGGTGCGGCGAGTGCGACCTCGAGCCCGTCTGCCCGAAGGTGGGGGTGTGATCCGGATCGCGGTCGGGACGCTGCGCGCCGCCAAGGTCGAGGCGGCGCGCCGCGCGCTCGAGCGCCTCCGGCCGTGGCCGGGCGAGCCGGTCGAGCTGTTCCCCGTGGAGGTGCCGAGCGGCGTCACGGCCATGCCCCTCGACGAGGTCGAGGGGATCCGGGGGGCGGTCCACCGGGCCCGGGCGGCGCTCGCGGCCACCGGCGCCCGGCTCGCCCTGGGCCTCGAGGGCGGCTGCGTGGTGCTGCGGCGCGATCCGGCGCTGCTCGTCCTGCGCAACTGGGCCGCGGCGTGGGACGGGGAGCGGCTGGGCCTCGGCTGCGGACCGGGGATCGCGCTGCCGCCGCCGCTGGCCCGGGCGGTGCTCGAGGGCGAGGAGCTGGGCGAGGCCATCGAGCGGTACGCGGCCGAGCGCGACGTCCGCTCGGGGCGCGGGACGTTCGGCGTCCTCACCGGCGACCGGATCGACCGGGCGGCGGCCTTCACGACGGCGGTGGTGGCCGCGCTCGCCCCGTGGTACGCGCCGGACCCGCGCTGGGAGGGGCTCGCCGGCCCGTGAGCGCTCCAGCCTCTGCTACCCTGTCGGCGGAGGTCGAGGGGTGACGGTGCGGCTGCGTCCGGGATCGGGCTGGATCGAGGTGATCTCGGGGCCGATGTTCTCGGGCAAGTCCGAGGAGCTGATCCGGAGGCTGCGCCGGGCGGCCATCGCCCGCCAGAGGATCCAGGTGTTCAAGCCCGCCATGGACCGGCGGTACGCGGAGAACGAGGTCGTCTCCCACTCGCGCTGGCGGATCCCCTCCGAGCCGGTGGAGAACGCCGCCCAGATTCTCGAGCGGCTCGATCCCCGCACCGAGGTGGTGGGGATCGACGAGGGCCAGTTCTTCGACGAGGGTCTCCCCGGGGTCTGCACCCACCTCGCGAACCTGGGCAAGCGCGTGATCGTCGCGGGCCTCGACATGGACTACCGGGGGGTCCCGTTCGGCCCCATGCCGGAACTTCTCGCCATCGCCGAGGAGGTCACCAAGATCACGGCCATCTGCGCCCGCTGCGGCGCCCCGGCGAGCTACACCCAGCGCCTCATCGCGTCGTCGGAGCGCGTCGTGGTGGGTGCGGCCGGGGTGTACGAGGCGCGCTGCCGGCGCTGCCACGACCCGGAGGGGGCGCTGGAGACGGAGCAGCCGTGGCTGTTCGGGTCCGAGATCGAACGCCACGGGAACGGCGCGTGACGCGGGGAGCTCGCCGGGGTTCCGCGGCCCGACGCGGACCCGGCGGCGGACTGCGGCGCGCGTCGCTCGCCGCCCACCGCCCGAGCCCGGCCGCGGCGAGCGCTCGGCGCCGCGCGCTGGACGGGGCGAGGCCTTGCTCCGTACACGAGGTGAGTGGTACATTCGGCGCGACCCCGGAGGGGGAGCCTGGTGAACGACGCGAAAGGAGGAACGAGGATGAAGAAGCTGGCGATCGGAGCGGCGGTGGTCCTGGTGGCGGGTCTGGTCGCCGCCACGGCCGGTGCGGGGGACTACACCTACGTCGGGGCCAAGAAGTGCAAGATGTGCCACAAGGTGGAGTTCACCTCGTGGCAGAACACCGTGCACGCGAAGGCCACCGAGGTGGCCAAGAAGGGCGCCGAGGGCCGCACGTGGGGGCCCGAGTGCGCGAAGTGCCACGCGACCAACGCGGACCCCGAGAACTTCCCGGGCGTGCAGTGCGAGATGTGCCACGGGCCCGGCTCGGCGTACAAGAAGATGTCGATCATGAAGGACGTGAAGAAGGCGGTCGCCAACGGTCTGGTGATCCCCTCCCAGGAGACCTGTAACCGCTGCCACGACGGGAAGGACCACCACAAGCAGGTGAAGTTCGAGGAGGCGGTGAAGAACAAGAACGCCATCCACGAGTTCAAGCACGATCCCGCCAAGTACCGCGAGGCGCTGGGCAAGTAACCGGCGCCCGTGCGAGCGCGATCCGGGGCGCGGCCCGAGGCCGCGCCCCGTGCTCGTTCACCCCTCGACTCGCCTCCGGGGGACTCGAGACGCCGCCCCGGCCGCAGACGATGGGTGCCGGCGCCGCGGGGGGGGCCGCGGTGGGGCGAGGCGAGGGCCCACCGGGCGCAGGCGCCGCAGAGCCGGGATGCCAGCGCCGCTGACGTGAGGCAGCGAGCCGGGAAGTGGCTCGCGTCGCCGGACGTCACGGCCACGCTTTCCGTCACCCCGAGGGCGAAGCCCGGGCGATGTCACCGACGCAGCGACGCCCGCCCCCCTCCCTCGCCGCCCACACCCCCGAGGCCCTGACCGCGGCGAGTTCCCCGTGGGTGAGATCTCTCGTCACGGCCTGCGGCCGCTCCTCGGGATGACAGGGGGCATCGCTCGGCCCAGCGCCGAGCCGAGTCCGGCGTCCGCCCGTGCCGGGGCCCGGCCCGGCTCCGGAGCGGCGCGGGGCAGTGGACGCGTTCGCCCGCACGGACCACGAGCGCGGCGTCGCACGACGGCGGCCGCACGTCCGCCGGGGAGAGCGCGAGAGGCGAGACGCCTCGACGAGGGGTCCCGGCGGGTGCGACGTTGCGCGAAATTTCACGAGCCGGTATACTCCGCGCGCCGTGCCCGCCGGCGCGGTCCTACCTCACGCGGGGGGAGCCATGGTCCAGAGGGTTCTGAAGTGGATCGGTCTCGAGGGGCGCCTGTTCAACTACGCCAACAACCCGCTCACCATCGCGGGCGTCATCGTCGCCACCGTCTCGGCGATCCTGATCTTCGTCTTCATGCTGGCGCACCTCTCGATGGGGTTCCACAACCCCTACATCGGGGTCTTCGCCTACCTGATCCTGCCGGGGATCATGGCCGTCGCGCTCGTCCTGATCCCCATCGGGATGTGGCGCCGGCGCAAGCGGCTCCTCGCCAGCGGTGCGACCCTCGAGGAGATCTCGGTCTTCCCGAAGCTCGACTTCAACGACCCGCGTCTGAGGCGGGTGGCGCTGATCGTGCTCGTGCTCACCGCCATCAACGGGATCATCTTCGGGCTCGCGTCGTACTTCGCCACCGTCACCATGGACACGGTGGAGTTCTGCGGCACCACCTGCCACACGGTGATGCAGCCCGAGTACACGGCCTACCAGAACTCCCCCCACTCCCGGGTCAAGTGCGTCGAGTGCCACATCGGGCCGGGGGCGTCCTGGTTCGTCAAGTCCAAGATCGATGGCCTGCGGCAGGTGTGGCACACGGTCTGGGGAACCTACCACCGGCCCATCGAGACTCCGATCCACAACCTGCGCCCCTCCCGCGACACGTGCGAGCAGTGCCACTGGCCTGCCAAGCACCACGGCGACAAGCTGAAGATCTTCGCGCGCTTCGACGAGGACGAGAAGAACACGCCGAGCTACACCGCCATGATCATGAAGACGGGCGGCGGCAGTCTCGACCTCGGCGCCCACGGCGGCATCCACTGGTGGCACATCTACTCCGACAACAGGATCCGCTACGTGGCGCTCGATGACCGCCGGCAGGAGATCGGCTGGGTCGAGCTGACCACCGCGGACGGCGAGGTCCGCGTCTACACCCGGCCTGGCCAGGAGCTCCCACCCCCCGAGGAGCTCGAGCGCCGTGCCCGGATCATGGACTGCATCGACTGCCACAACCGCCCGACCCACTACTTCCCCTCCCCGGACCGGGCGCTCGACGACCTGCTCTCGAGGCGGGAGGAGTACCGCCAGCTCCCGTACTTCAAGCGTGAGGCCAAGCGCGCCATCGAGGCGAAGTACTCCACCCACGACGAGGGAGTGGCGGCGGTCCGGACGGCGCTCCTCGACTTCTACCGCGAGAGCTACCCCGAACTGTGGAAGGGACGGCAGGAGCTGATCCAGCGAGCCGCCGAGGACGCGGCCAGGATCTACGGCCGCACGGTCTTCCCGGAGATGAAGACCGACTGGAAGACCCATCCGAACAACATCGGCCACGAGGAGTTCCCGGGGTGCTGGCGGTGCCACGACGACGAGATGCAGACCGCGGACGGCAAGCACGTGATCCCGCAGGACTGCGACACCTGCCACGAGTTCGTGGTGGAGGACTCGGAGACCCGTCCGGTCCTGGGCGACCTCGTCCGCGCCCAGTGACGCGGGGCGGTCACTTGACCGGGAGCTGCGGGCCCGGTCAAGCTTGACCCATGGCGGCGAGGCCACCGGTGGAAGCACCCGCTCCGGCGGTACGCTGGACGTTCCTGCTGGTGACGCTTCTGGTGGGCGTCCTGGCCATCCGCACCCTCGCCTCGTTCCTCGGGGTGCTGCTTCTCGCCGCGGTGACCGCGGGCCTGCTTCTGCCACTGTATCGCCGTCTCCGGCGGCGGCTCGGCGACCGGCCGCGCCTGGCCGCGGTGGCGGTCTGCCTCGTCCTCACCGCGGCGGTCGTGGTGCCGCTGTTCTTCACCGCCCAGGCGGTCTCGAGCGAGGCGCTCGGGTTCTACCAGCTCACGACCCAGCAGCTCGCCGACCGGTCGCTGCTCGAGGTGCTTTCCGCCCGGCAGGAGACGCTGGACCGCATCAACCGGACTCTCGGCGTGCTCGGGGTACGCCTGACGCCGGAGGGGGTGTACGACCGCCTCGCCAGCCTGGGGGTCAAGCTCGGCGGCTTCTTCTACCGGCAGGGGGTCGCCCTCGCCAAGGGGCTGGTGCGGCTGGTGCTGGGGTTCGTGTTCTGGCTGCTGGCCGTCTACTACCTGCTGGTGGACGGCGATGCCCTGGCGGCCGCCCTGGCCGAGCTCGTGCCCATCCCGCCCGCCCAGCAGCGCCTGCTCTACGACCGGTTCATCGGGATGGCGGGGTCGCTCGTGATCGGGAACGGCCTCGCGGGGATCGTGCAGGGCGTCGCGGGCGGCGTGGTGTTCTCTCTGCTGGGCCTGCCCGGACCGGTCCTGTGGGGCGTGGTGATGGCGCTGCTGGCCTTCCTCCCCATCGTGGGGATCTCTCTCGTCTACGTCCCCGTGGCCCTGGTCCTGCTGCTTTCGGGAGAGACGGCGAGGGCCGTGGGCCTGTTCGTCCCGTTGGGCCTCCTCGCCACCGTGGTCGAGTACTGGCTCAAGCCCGCCCTGGTCGGGCGCCGGATGCGGCTCCACACGCTGCTGGTCTTCCTGGCCCTGCTCGGGGGGCTCGACGCCTTCGGCCCCATCGGCCTCCTGGTGGGCCCGCTGATCCTCACCGCGCTCGTCACCCTGCTCTCCATCTACCGGGAGTGCTACCTGCCGTGGCTCTACCCGCCGGCCGCCGCCGTCTGCGGGCCGGAGGACACCCCGGAGCCCGGACGGCCGCCCGGATCCCCCGCCGGGGAGCGCTGATCACGCCATCCCGAGCGCCTGCTCCGCGGGGGTGTACGGCTTCCCCTGGCTCTCGGCCACCGCCCTGCACGTGAGCCTGCCGGCGTGGGTGTTGAGGCCGGCCCGGAGGTGCGGGTCCCGGCGCAGCGCCTCGAGCCCCCCGGCGGCCAGACGCAGCGCGTACGGGATGGTGGCGTTGTTGAGCGCGAAGGTGGAGGTCCGCGGGACCGCCCCCGGCATGTTGGCCACGCAGTAGTGGACCACCCCGTCCACCTCGTAGGTGGGGCTCGAGTGCGTGGTGGGGCGAGTCGTCTCCACGCACCCCCCCTGGTCCACGGCCACGTCCACGATCACCGAGCCGCGCTTCATGGTGGCCACCATCTCGCGGGTCACCAGCTTGGGCGCCGCGGCTCCCGGGAGCAGGACGCCACCCACCAGAATGTCGGCCCGCTGGCACGCGAGCTCGACGTTGTGGCGGTTGGAGGCGATGGTGGTCACCGCTCCGCCGAAGATATCGTCGAGGTAGCGCATCCGCTCCAGGTTCTTCTCCAGGATCGTGACCCTCGCGCCGAGACCCAGCGCCATCTTGGCCGCGTTGACGCCCACGGTCCCCCCGCCCAGGATCACCACGTCCGCTGGCGGGACGCCCGGAACCCCGCCGGGGAGGACCCCGCGGCCGCCGTTGGGACGCTGCAGGTAGTACGCGCCCACCTGGATCGCGAGCCGGCCCGCCACCTCCGACATGGGGGTGAGCAGCGGCAGGTGCCCGTGCTCGTCCGTCACCGTCTCGTAGGCGATTCCGGTCACCTCCCGCTCGAGCATCACGTCCGTCAGGTGCGGCTCCGGGGCCAGATGGAGGTACGTGAAGAGGATCTGCCCCGGGCGCATCCGCTCGTACTCGGGCCCCACCGGTTCCTTGACCTTGACCACCATCTCGGCGGTGGCCCAGACCTCCTCCGGGGTGTCCAGGATCGTCGCTCCGGCCGCCACGTACTCGCTGTCCTCGATCCCGGAGCCGGCCCCCGCGCCGCGTTCCACGAACACCTGGTGTCCCTCGTCCACCAGCGCCCTCACGCCGGCCGGAACCATCCCGACCCGGTACTCGTTGTCCTTGATCTCCTTCGGGATGCCGATGCGCATTCGTCCCTCCTCGCCCTCGAACCGCCCGTCCGGCGCCCGCGGGTCCGGCACGAGCATGTGAAGCGTATCACGAAGGCGGCGCGCCGGGCGGGTCCCCGCGTCCCGCTCAGGATCCCCCGCCCGTCCCGGCGTCCCGAGAGCGGCGCGCCGAACTCACGCCCCGTCTCGCTCCGCCGGAGCGCTCGGCACCGCCGCCCGGCGACCGCATGAACACCTTCCCCTCGAAGGTGGCTCCCTCCTGGATCAGGATCCGCGGGGCGGTGATGTCCCCGGTGAGGCGGGCGCTGGGCGCGAGCTCGATCCGCTCGTCGGCGGTGACGTTCCCCTCCACCGTCCCCGCGACCGTGACCGCCTTGCCGTGGAGCTCCGCCTTCACCCGACCCGACTCGCCCACCACGAGCCGGCCGCCGATCCGCACCTTCCCCTCCACCGTGCCCTCGATGCGGAGGTCGCCGGAGCCGGTGACGGTTCCCTTGACCGTCGCCGACCTCGCCACCAGCGTCACCTCGGGGGGCGGCTGCGCGCCGCGCGGCTGGGGAGGTCGGGGCTCCTCGGGTTGCTGGCGGGTCGGGGTGGCAGGCTGATCGCTCCGTCCGAAAAGGCCCATGGCACGCTCCGAGGGTCTCGACGGTTGGCTGGAGCGGGCGACGGGATTCGAACCCGCGACTTTCAGCTTGGGAAGCTGACACTCTACCAACTGAGTTACGCCCGCTCGGGCGAGCCCGAAGATAGCACGGAGCTCCGGCCGTGACAAGGGGCGCCACGGCCAGGGGTCCCGCCGGTATCTCGACCCGAGGAGCCGGAAGCGACGGCCCCCCGGCGGTCGGCGCGGGTACGGAGTGCTGCGGCCGGCGGGAGCCTCCACCACCACGCGGCGGGGACCCGCGCCGCCGCCGCTGACGTGAGGCAGCGAGCCGCAGGGCGGCTCGCGTCGCCGGACGTCACCTCAGCAGGCGCTCGAGGAAGGTGACCAGGAGCACCACGCCGAAGCCGGTGGCGCCCCGGGGGAACCCGTTGTGCTCGCGCTCCGCCCAGGCCACGCCGGCGATGTCCAGGTGCGCCCACGAGGTGTGGTTCGGCACGAACTGCTCGAGGAACTTCCCCGCGGTCACCGGGCCGCCCCAGCGGCTGCCAGCGTTCTTGAGGTCCGCCCAGTCGCTCTTCAGGTACTCCAGGTACTCGTCGTACAGCGGCAGCGGCCACACCCGTTCGCCCACCTCCTCGCCGAGCTTCCTGAGACGCTCCACGAGCTCCGGGTCGTTCCCCATGAGCCCCGCCGCCTCGTGCCCCAGCGCCACCACGCACGCCCCCGTCAGCGTGGCCAGGTCGATCACCACGTCCGGGTTGAACTTCTCGGAGTAGGCGAGCGCATCGGCGAGCAGCAGCCGCCCCTCGGCGTCGGTGTTGTCCACCTCCACCGTCTTGCCGTTGGCCAGCGTGATGATGTCCCCGGGCTTGAGCGCGCTCCCCGAGGGGAGGTTCTCCGCGGCCGGGATCAGCCCCACCACCTTGATCGGGAGCTCGAGCTGGCCCACCGTCTGCATCACGGCGAGCACAGTGGCCGCCCCGGCCATGTCGTACTTCATCCACTCCATGCCCTTGGCGGGCTTGAGCGAGATCCCGCCCGCGTCGAAGGTCACACCCTTCCCCACCAGGACCACGCTCTTCTTCGGCTTCTTGGGGCGGTGCTCGAGGATGATGAGGCGCGGCTCCTCGTCCGACCCCCGGGCCACGCCCAGGATCCCGCCCATCCGCTCCTTGGCCAGCTCCTTGGGGCCGAAGACGGTGACCCGCAGGCCCTGGCTCTCCTCGGCCAGCTCCCGGGCCACCGACGCCAGCGCCTCCGGCGTCAGGTCGCTCCCCGGACGGTTGGCGAGGTCGCGCGCGGTGCGCACCGAGCCGGCGAGGAGGCGAACGCGCTCGAGCCTCGCCTCCAGCTCCTGCTCGCTCTCCCCCGCGAGCGGCAGGAAGTGGATCCCGTCGATCTTGTCGAACTCGTTCTTCTTCGACTTGAAGTGGTCGAAGGTGTAGTCGGCGAGCGCCGCCTCCAGCAGCGCGAAGAGGCGCGACTCGCCCTCCGCCATCCCGTGGATCTTGACCGGGATGGCGAGCCCGATCTGGTACTCGCGGTTCTTGGTGGCCTGCTGGATCACCCGGCGCAGCACGCTCCGCAGCCGGTTGTGCGTGAGCTTCCGCTCCTCCCCGATCCCCACGAAGGTGAGGCGATGGGCGATGGCCAGCGGGCACTCCCCGGAGATCAGCTCGCCCTCCTCGCCGCGCGGTGCCAGGGCCTGGGCCTTCGCCTCGAGCGCCTTCCGGTCCCTGGCGGAGAGCTCCAGCCGGTCGATGACCCCGCCTCCGGCGGCGAGCAGGACGTACAGGCAGTCGAGCGGCTCCTCAGGCTTCGTCCGAAGTTGGTAAAGATCAGCCATCGAGGCGTTTCCCCTCCCTTCACGACACTCCGGCCGCGTATTGTATCATCTTGAGTCAGCGCGCGTACGTCTCAGCTGCTCAGTGCGTTGGCGAACAGACCCGCCGTCTCGCGGTCGAAGGCCACGAGGTGGAGCGCCTCCAGCTCGCCAGGGTTGGCGGCCAGCCAGGCGAGGGCCTCCTCCACGATCACCCGGCACCCCTCCGCCTTGGGGTACCCGAAGATCCCGGTGGAGATGGCGGGAAGCCCCACGGTGCGCGCACCCAGCCGCCGCGCCTCCTCCAGCGCGGCACGAACCGCCGAACGCAGCTTCGCCTCCTCGTCGCCCTCGCCCCACCGCGGCCCCACCGCGTGGATCACCCACCGGGAGGGCAGCCGGCCGGCGCCGGTGGAGGCGGCACCGCCCACCGGGACCGGCGCCACCCGCCACGACTCCTCCTGGATCTCGCGGCCGCCGCGCCGCACGATGGCCCCGGCGAGGCCACCGCCGTGCGCGAGGCGGCTGTTGGCGGCGTTGACGATGGCGTCCACCCGCTCCTGGGTGAGGTCGCCCAGCACCGCACGCACCACGGTGCCGTGGCGCTCGGTCTCGGCCAGCACGGTGCGTTCCATCGTCCACCTCCGGCGCGCCGGTGCCATTGTGCCACGCCTCGTCGCGCGGATCGAGCGCCGCCGCGCTATCCTCCCGGCATGCGACGGGAGCGGCTGGACTGGCGCGAGGACGGCGCGGCGGCGATCGCCGCGGCCGCCGCCGAGCCCGGCCTCGTCGTGGTCCGGTTCCGCGACGCCGACGCACCGCCGCTTCCGCCCGACACGGCCGGGCGGCTCGCCACCGCCCGCGCCGTCACCGTCGCGGAGGTGAGCGGGGTCCTCGGCGGTGGCGCGCTGGAGGCGGCGCTGCTCCTCGACCTGGTGCTGCTCCGCGAGGACGCCGCCCTCGATCCCGGGGACCGCGGGCTGCCTCCGGCGGGTGCCCTCCGGGCCGCGGTGCGGGCGGGGCGCCAGGCCCTCGGCCGGCTTCTCCTCGACCCCACCCCCGTCCCCGCGGAGGAGGCCGTCCGCCTCGGCCTCGCGGCGGCGGTGCTTCCGGCCGGGGAGGCGCTGCCGCTCCCCGACCCGGCGTCGCTGCCCGCCCTCACCGCGGCCCGCGACCTGCTCCGCGCCAGCACCCACCCCGCCACCCGCCTCCGCCTGGAGCACGCCGCCTTCCGGCTCCTCTTCGCCACCGGGCACCCGCAGGAGGGAGCGCGCGCCTTCCTCGAGCGCCGCGACCCCCGCTTCCCCTGAGGGTAGAATGCCGCCGCCCGCGACCGGCGGGCCGGAGGCGAAGGTGGCGCAGATGGCGACGGTGCGGGTGGACGGCCGGACGCTCTCGCTCGAGGACGTGGCGGCGGTGGCCGCGGGGCGGGCCCGGGCGGAGCTCGATCCCGAGGCGCACGCCCGGATGGCCGCGACCCGCACGGTGATCGAGGAGATCGTGGCCTCGGGCCGGGTGGTGTACGGCGTCAACACCGGGTTCGGAAAGCTCGCCGAGGTGCGGATCGCCGACGAGGACCTCGAGCGCCTGCAGCTGAACCTGGTGCGCTCGCACGCGTGCGGGGTGGGCGAGCCGCTCCCGGAGCCCGTGGTGCGCGCGATGCTGCTGCTGCGGGCCAACGTGCTCGCCACCGGCCATGCCGGCGCCAGGCCCGTGGTTGTGGAGCGCCTGCTCCAGCTGCTCGACGCGGGGGTCCACCCGGTGGTGCCGGGCCAGGGGTCGGTGGGCGCGTCGGGGGACCTCGCGCCGCTCGCCCACCTGGCGCTGGTGCTCCTCGGCGAGGGGGAGGCCACCTACCGGGGGGAACGGCTGCCCGGCGGCGAGGCACTGGCCCGCGCCGGCATCGAGCCGCTCGAGCTGCGGGCGAAGGAGGGGCTCGCGCTCATCAACGGCACCCAGGCGTCGGCGGCGGTGGCCGCGCTCGCCGTGGTGGAGGCGGCGCGCCTCCTCGACGCCGCCGACGTGGTGGCGGCCATGACGCTGGACGCCTGCCGCGGGACCGACGCCGCCTTCGATCCCGCCATCCACGACGCCCGCCCTCACCCCGGCCAGCGGCGCGCCGCCGCCCGGTTGCGCCGCCTGCTCCAGGGCTCCGAGATCCGTGAGTCCCACCGCGACTGCCGGCGGGTCCAGGACGCCTACTCGCTCCGCTGCGCGCCCCAGGTCCACGGCGCCGCCCGCGACGCCCTGGAGCACGTCCGGAGGGTGCTGGAGATCGAGATCAACTCGGCCACCGACAACCCGATGGTGTTCCCGGACGGGCGGGTGATCTCGGGCGGCAACTTCCACGGTGCGCCCCTCGCCGCTCCCCTCGACTACCTCGCCGCCGCCCTCGCCGACCTGGCCTCCATCTCGGAGCGGCGGCTGGCCCGCCTCGTCGACAGCGCGCTGTCGGGGCTGCCGCCGTTCCTCGCCACCGACCCGGGGCTCGACTCCGGTCTCATGATGGTGCAGGTCTCGGCGGCGGCGCTGGTCTCCGAGTGCAAGACCCTGGCCCACCCCGCCTCGGTGGACTCGATCCCCACCTCGGCCGGCCAGGAGGACCACGTCTCCATGAGCACCTGGGCCGCGCGCAAGCTCGCCCGGGTCGTGGAGATGACCCGCCGGGTGCTGGGGATGGAGTACCTGGCCGCGGCGCGGGGGATCGAGCTGCGCCGGCCACTGCGATCCTCCCCGCCGCTCGAGGAGGCGCTCGCCCGGCTCCGGCACGAGGTGCCACCCCTGCGAGGCGACCGCATCCAGGCGCCCGACATGGAGGCCGCCGCGAAGCTCGTCCCCGGGCTCGCCGACCTCGGGTGATCCGGCCGCACGCCCGCGGCCCGACCCGCCGCTGCCCGGGACGCCGGCCGGCTCAGGAGCAGCCGGTCGTGGCCCCGCACTCCATGCACTTCATGCAGGTGCCGTTGCGCACCAGCTTGAACTGGCCGCACTCGGGGCACGGGTCGCCCTCGTACCCGAGCCGCTGCGCCTGCTCCCGCAACGCCCGGAAGCGGCCCACCTCCCGGCCGCCGCCCACGGCGCGCGGCACCTCCTGCCGCCCGAACTGCGCCACCTCCGCCACCGGTGGCGCCGTCTCGCGGCCGCCCGGCGCGTTCCCACCGGGCATGCCCACCGCGTCGTGGCGCAGGTCCTCCTCGCGCACCTCGACCTGGGCCAGGTCGTGCCGGTCGAGGTAGGTGATGGCGAGCTCGCGGAAGATGTAGTCGATCACCGAGGTGGCCATCCTGATCCGGTCGTGCCCCGCGACCGGCCCGTTGGGCTCGAAGCGCGTGAACACGAAGGCGTCCACGAACTCCTGCAGCGGCACCCCGTACTGGAGCCCCAGCGACACCGCGATGGCGAAGCAGTTCATCAGGCTCCGGAACGCCGCCCCCTCGCGGTGCATGTCGATGAAGATCTCGCCCAGCGTGCCGTCCGGGTAGTTCCCGGTCCGCAGGTACACCTTGTGGCCGCCCACCGAGGCCTTCTGGGTGTACCCGGTGCGCCGCTGCGGCAGCCGCCGGCGGCGGCCGCTCCACGCCACCACCCGGTGCGCCAGCTGCTCGGCCACCCTGCCCACGTCGCCCTGGGCCACCGCCTCGGCGAGCTCCTCCTCGCGCTCCTCGGGCAGCGCCATGGCCAGCGGCTGGCTCAGCTTGGAGCCGTCCCGGTACAGCGCGATCGCCTTGACCATCTTCTCCCACGCGAGGCGGTAGGCGTACTTGACGTCCTCCACCGTCGCCTCCGCCGGCATGTTGATGGTCTTGGAGATGGCGCCGGAGAGGAACGGCTGCGCCGCAGCCATCATCAGGATGTGCCCCTCGAACCGGATGGTGCGGGTGCCCCTCTTCCCGCACCGGTTGGCGCAGTCGAAGACGGGCAGGTGCTCGGGCCTGAGGTGGGGCGCCCCCTCCACCGTGTAGCGCCCGCAGATCCAGTCGCTGGCCTCCTCCACCTGCTCGGGGGTAAACCCCAGGTGGGCGAGCACGTCGAGCCGCCAGTCGTCGATCTCGTGGTCGCCCAGCCCCAGCTTGCGCAGCGCGTCGCGGCCGATCACGGCCGCGGAGAACGCGCTCCTCAGGTCGAAGGCGCCGGGCAGCGCGGCCTCGATCCGGTCGATGGCCGCGTCGTCCAGCCCCCGCGCCCTGAGCGTCTTCCGGTTGACGTGCGGCGCGCCCTCGAGCGTCCCGTGGCCCACCGCGTACGCCTCGATGGCCGCGATCTGCTCGGGCGTGTAGCCGAGCCGGGCGAGCGCCTCGGGGATCGCCTGGTTGACGATCTTGAAGTACCCGCCCCCGGCCAGCTTCTTGAACTTGACCAGCGCGAAGTCGGGCTCGATCCCCGTGGTGTCGCAGTCCATCACCAGCCCGATGGTCCCCGTGGGGGCCAGGCAGGTGACCTGGGCGTTGCGGTACCCGTACCGCTCGCCGCCCTCGAGCGCCCGGTCCCACGCCTCGCGCGCCGCCTGCAGCAGCTCCGGCGGCGCCAGGTGCGGATCGATCCCCATCGGCTTCACCGTGAGCCCCTCGTAGTCGTTGGGATCCGCGTCGTAGGCGGCGCGGCGGTGGTTGCGGATCACCCGGAGCATGTGCTCGCGGTTGCGGCCAAAGCCCGGGAACGGGCCCAGCTCCCGCGCCATCTCCGCCGACACCGCGTACGCCTCGCCGGTCATGAGGGCGGTGATGGCGCCGCAGATCGCCCGCCCGCGGTCGGAGTCGTACGGGACCCCCAGCCGCATCAGCAGCGAGCCGAGGTTGGCGTATCCGAGGCCGAGGGTGCGGAACTCGTGGCTCAGCTCCGCGATGCGGCGGCTCGGGAACGAGGCCATGAGCACCGAGATCTCCAGCACGATGGTCCACAGCCGCACCGCGTGCCGGAAGCCCTCGATGTCGAACGAGCCGTCCTCGCGCAGGAACCTCACCAGGTTGATCGAGGCCAGGTTGCAGGCGGTGTCGTCCAGGAACATGTACTCCGAGCACGGGTTGGAGGCGTTGATCCGGCCGTCCTCGGGGCAGGTGTGCCACTCGTTGATGGTGTCGTCGAACTGCAGCCCCGGGTCGGCGCACTCCCAGGCGCAGGTGGCGATCTCGTCCCACAGCCGGGCGGCGGGGACCCGCCGCGCCACCTCGCCGCTGGTCCGCCAGGTGAGCTCCCACTCCGCCCCCCTGTCCAGGGCGTCGAAGAACCGGTTGGGCACCCGCACGCTGTTGTTGGAGTTCTGGCCCGACACCGTGAAGTACGCCTCGCCGTCCCAGTCGGTGTCGTACTCCTCGACGGGGTAGGTGCGGATCCCCTGACGGGCGAGGTGGAGCACCCGGTTGAGCGCCCCCTCGGGCACCCCGTCGCGGCGCGCCCGGCGGAGTGCGCGGGCGAGCTCCCGGTTCTCCGCCGGGTCCACCGCGGGCGTCGCCGCCCCCTCGGGGAAGCAGGCGTCCAGCACCTCCTGGAGCCGCCGCCGCATCACCCGCGACCCGGTCACCAGCGCCGCCACCTTGCGCTCCTCCACCGCCTTCCAGCGGATGAACTGCTCGATGTCCGGGTGGTCGAGGTCGAGGCACACCATCTTGGCGGCGCGCCGGGTGGTACCGCCCGACTTGATCGCCCCGGCCGCACGGTCGCCGATCTTGAGGAACGACATCAGCCCCGAGGAGCGGCCGCCGCCCGAGAGCGGCTCGCCCTCGGCCCTGAGCGGCGAGAAGTTGGTCCCGGTGCCCGAGCCGTACTTGAACAGGCGGGCCTCGCGGAGCCACAGGTCCATGATGCCGCCCTCGTTGACCAGGTCGTCCCGGATGGACTGGATGAAGCAGGCGTGGGGCTGCGGCCGCTCGTAGGCGGACTCGGCCTGGCGGGCCTCCCCGGTCTCGGGGTCCACGTACCAGTGGCCCTGCGGCGGGCCGTCGATCCCGTACGCCCAGTGGAGGCCCGTGTTGAACCACTGGGGCGAGTTGGGGGCCGCCATCTGCCGCGCCAGCATGTGGCACAGCTCGTCGTGGAACGCCTCGGCGTCCTCCTCGCTGTCGAAGTAGCCGTACCGCCTGCCCCAGTGGGTCCAGCACCCCGCGAGGCGCTCGAACACCTGCCGCGCGTCGCGCTCGGGGCCCAGCACCGGGTTGCCGTCGGCATCCCGGAGCGGCCGCCCCTCGGCATCCACCTGCGGCACCCCCGCCTTGCGGAAGTACTTCTGGACGAGGACGTCCACCGCCACCTGCGACCAGTCCTCCGGCACCACCACGTCGTCCATGGAGAACACCACGGTGCCGTCCGGGTTCCGGATCTGGCTCGAGCGCGTGACGAACCGGATTCCCTCGTAGGGGCTCGATCCCGCCCTGGTGAACCGACGCGCGATCCGCATCCTCCGTCCTCCTCCCGCCGACGCGCACGCCCCTGCCCGGTACGTGCCGCCGTCTGCAGTTGAGCTGGCTCGAGCCACTATATCTAGTGGCCCGTCGGGCTGTCAATACCACATGTTGTGTCACTTGGCAGGACGACCAACCGGTTGCAGGGCAACGACCTGGCCGGTTGCGGTCGCGTTATGCCACCCCCGTCCCGTGAACCCGCAGCCGGCGGCGGCCCCGCGAGCGATTCGCGGCGGTGCCTCAGGTCCGGTACCGCTCCCGGATCCTCGGGATCAGGTAGTCGTGGAACGCCGACTCGAGGTCGTGGACCGGGTCCAGCCCCCAGTCGCGCCGTGCCGCGGAGTCGTCCACGTCCTCGGGCCAGGAGTCCACGATCGCCTGCCGCTTCAGGTCCGGCTCGAAGGTGATCTCGGCGCCGGGGAACGCCTCCAGGACCAGTTCCCGGATCTCCTCCGCCGAGGGCGCGAAGGCGCCGATGTTGTACACCGTCCGGGTGAGCCGGTCGCGCGGCGCCCGCGCCAGGCGCAGCAGCGCCTCCACCGCGTCGGGCATGGTCATGAACGGGATCCGCGTGTCGGGGCGCACGAAGCAGGCGTACGCCTCGCCGCGTGCGGCGGCGTGGATCATCTCCGGAGCGTAGTCCGAGGTCCCCCCGGAGGGCACCGTCACCGCGCTGATGAGCCCCGGGAACCGGATGGCACGGAAGTCCACCTTCCCGGCCGGGCTCTGGGCCGCGAGCTGCTTGTAGTGGCGGCTGTAGTACCGGCCGAGGTGCTCGCAGTACAGCTTGTTGCAGCCGTACATCGTGATGGGGGTGGTCCACTCGTCCTCGCGCACCCGTCCGGCGCGCGCCTTCGTCTCGAGATCGGGCAGGCCGTAGGCCGCGATGGAGCTCGGGTACAGGAAGCGGACCGTCCGCCCGTGCGACTCGGCCTGCTGCTGGGCGAAGTCGAGGAGGTTGAGCGTCCCCTCCACGTTCACCTGGTGCGCCGTCACCGGTGCGAACTCCCCCCGCGTCGAGAGGACCGCCGCCAGGTGGTACACCTCGTCCACCTCGTACTCGGACAGGATCCGCTGGAGCAGGTCCCGGTCCAGGATCGAGCCCACGTAATGGCGCTCCACGTGGGGCTCGAGCTCCCCGTCCAGCGGCCTGAGGTCGAGGGTGAGCAGCGACCGCACGCCCTCGCCCGCCAGCCGGTGGATGAGGCCGTGCCCGATCTCGCCCGCGGCGCCAGTGATGAGAACGACCGTCTTGCGCATGCCCACCTCCCGGGCCGAGGCCCGCCCCAGGGTGGCCGACACCCCCGGGGGTGTCAAGCGCCGGGCCCGGCGCGGGGACGCCGGCCGCCGCCAGCGCACCCGGCGGCGCCCGGCGGGGCGACGGGGGCGATGGCCTACACTGGCGGGGGAGGCGCCCGTGGTGTTCGCCGACGCCCTGACCAAGGCCTCGCGGCTCCTGGAGCTGCAGCGGCTGTTCTGGGCGAGCCCGCGCCGCCGCTGGACCACCGAGGAGCTCGCCGGCCGGCTCGGCGTGGCGCCGCGCACGGTGCGCCGCTACATCGCGGAGCTCTCCGAGAGCGGGCGGCTGCCGGTGAGCCACGACGGACACCGGTGGCGGCTGGTCGAGGCGGCGCGGATGGAGGTGCCCCCGGTGCGGCTCCAGCTCGAGGAGGCCGCGGCGCTCTACCTCGCCGGCCGCCTGCTCGAGCGCTCCGCCGACGAGCCGAACCCGGCCGTGCACGGGGCGCTCGCCGCGCTGGCCGAGGTGGTCCCCGAGGAGCTCGGCCCCGCCTTCCGGCACCTCGCCCGGCGCGACGCGGCCCGCCCCAGCCCGTTCTCCCGGGCGTTCTCCGTCCTCGCCCGCGGCTGGATCCTCGGCCGCGAGGTGGAGCTCGAGTACGCCCCGCGCACGAGCCCCTCCACCCGCCGCTACCGGTTCCGCCCCTACCTGCTCGAGCCCTCCGCCGTGGGCTCCGCCGTGTACGCCATCGGCGAGGCCCACCCGCCCGGGGCGCTGCGCGTGCTCAAGATCGAACGGGTCCGCCGTGCCGCGCTCACGGCCGACCAGTTCGAGGCGCCGCCGCTTCGCGACCTCCTCGCCCGCCTCGACCGCGCCTGGGGGGTGTGGATCGCGGACGAGGAGCCCGAGACCGTGGTCCTCCGGTTCGTCCCCGAGGCGGCGCCGCGCGTCCGCGAGACCCGCTGGCACCCCTCCCAGCGGCTCGAGGAGCTCCCGGACGGCTCCGCCCGCCTCGAGCTCACCGTCACCTCGTGGCGCGAGCTCCTGCCGTGGGTGCTGGGCTGGGGCTCCCTCTGCGAGGTCCTCGCCCCGGAGGCGCTGCGCGCCGAGGTCGCCTCGGAGCTCGCCCGCGGGGCCGCCCGCTACCGCCCGCCCGCGGGGTGAACCGGCCCCCGCGCCGCCTCGACGCTACACCGCCTCGAGGAACCGCTCGTACCGCCACGCCAGGCGATGGGGATCGGGCCGGGTCCGGGGCGAGCGCGGCGCCCGCAGGCGGGAGCCGTGGAGCGCCTGCAGCCCGTGGCGCAGCATCGGGCCGTCGGTCTCCTCGAGAACCGCGGGATGGACCTCCACCACGTGGTCGGGGCGCACGCCGATGAGGTACCGGTCCAGCGCGGCGTGGTGGAGCGCGCACAGCGCGAGCCCGTTGGGCACCACCGGCTCGCCGCCCGGCTCGCCCTCCGGCACGATGTGCGCCGCCTCGAGCAGCTCCCGGTGCCCGAGCCGGCACAGCGCGCACCGCCCGCGGTACGCCGCGAGCACCCGCTCCCGGAAGCCGCGCTGGTGCAGCCGCCGGCGGACGGTCGCCGTCACGTACCGCCGGCGCCCGAGCTCCTCCGGAGAGCCCGCCACCGGCTGCCCCTCGCCGCTGACCACCCGCCGCAGCCCGCCCAGCGCCACGGGATCGTCCGCCGCCACGACGAAGGTGAGCGACCCCGGATCGTCGCCCACCACGAACACCGGCCACACCGCGAGGTACCTTCCCCGCACCACCCCGTGGAAGTACACCAGCGGCACCCGCGCCCGCATCGCCCTCCGCAGCGCGACGTTGTCCGGGTGCGCCGGATCCGTGCCGCGGTAGGCGTACCGCAGCAGGCCGTCCGGGCCGAAGTGGTCGTCGTACGGTCCGTCCGGCGAGGTCCGGATCGAGAGCGGCATCTCCGGGAGCACCCTCGGCTTGAAGATCCCCTGCTGCGAGACCAGCGGCACCCGCTGGCCGCGGTACGTGAACCCCAGGGCCAGCACCGCCCAGTCCAGCACGTCACCGTGCTCTCCCACCTGCCGCTCGAGCCACTCGAAGGCGGCGAGCCGCACCCTGGCGTCCCGCGCTGCCGCTGCCGGGTCCATCGGTCCGGTCCTCCCCACGAGCATACCGCGGCCCGTACCTGTCCCCGGCCGGGGCCAGGATGTCCCGCGAACGCTCACCCCGGCGGGCGGCCCGTCCGCCGGAAAACCAGAGAGGAGGTCTCGATGCACGCAGTACGGATCACGGTCCTGGCCGCGGCTGCCGCGCTCGCGCTCGTGGGCTCCGGCTGTGCCTCCATCGTGCACGGCTCGGGGCAGGTGGTCTCGATCTCGTCCGATCCCTCGGGAGCCGACGTGTGGGTGGACGGCGAGAAGATCGGCAAGACCCCCGTGTCCCCGAACCTCAAGCGGAAGCGCTCCCACCTCGTGGTCCTGCGCAAGGACGGCTACCGCGAGGAGCAGCGGGTGATCCACCGGGTGCTCTCCGGAGCGGTGGCGGGCAACCTGATCGCCGGCGGCCTCATCGGCTGGGGCGTGGACGCCCTCACCGGAGCCCAGTGGCGTCTGGTCCCCGAGACGCTCCACGTGGAGCTCGACCCGCTGCCCCCCGGCACCGCGGCGGCCGCGGCGCCCGCGAGGCCGGCCGATCGGATCCGGAACCGGCTCGCCGCGATCCGGGAGGTCGCCGAGGCCGGCGGCCTCTCCCCCGAGGAGGCCGCGGTCCTGCGGAGGACGGTCACCGCCGAGCTCGCCTCCGGCTCCCCGCCCGCCCCGGGGGAGATCCCTCCCGACCGCCGGATCGTGGACCTGTGGGAGCTGCTCCGGCAGGGCCTCGTCACCCCGAAGGAGTACGAGGCCACCAAGCGCACCGTGCTCGCCGGGCTCCGGGAGGAGGGCGCCGTGGCACCCGAGTGACCCGCCCGTGCCGGTGCCGGAGCACCGCGCCACGGTGGCCGGCCAAGTTCGACAGTTCGGAACGCAAGTGATTGAAGGCACTGGACCGGCCTTCGAAAACTACCCCGGCCCGGGCCTTCGTGCGTTGCGACTTTGGACTTTGGACTTTCGACCTTGGACGCGAGGCGGCCATCGGCCGCCTCGCCCCATCGCACCCGCACGAGCTCGGTGCGCCGGGGCTTGAACAGCGGGTTGCCATCCACGTCGATGGCCCGGCGCTTCTCGGTGCGGATGACGTAGGGCGCCACGTTTTCGCGGTGGACCGACTCGTCGTCCGGCAGGGCGTCCGGGTCGAGGAAACTCACGAGCCGGCGGAAGGCGTCCGTCTTGCCTTGGTGGGGCGTGGCCGAAAGCAAGAGCAGGTACGGGGCAGCCTGCGTGAGCGCCTCGCCCAGGCGATAGCGCGCCACGTTCTCCGTGCTCCCCGCGAGGCGGTGCGCCTCGTCCACGATGATGAGGTCCCAGCCGGCCGTGACCAGGTCCTCGAACCGCTCGCGGTTGTAGCGGGCGACCTGCTCCGCCGATCAACCCCGCCGCCGGTCCATCGGTTTGACCGAGTCCATAGGCACCACGACCTGATCGAACACCTTCCAGGGGTTGGTCGGCGGTGGTCCCGGGTCTCGGGGCTCGGGTCGCGAGTCGGACGCACGGGCCACTGCGCCGAACCGACCCGTGACCCGCGACGGCGGAGATGCGCCGCAGCATCTCCAGGTCCTTGGGCAGGACGAGCTGGAAGACCTCGTCGAAGTGCCGGCGCATCTCCGCCACCCACTGCTGGCAGAGCCCGGCCGGCGCCACCACCAGCACGCGCCGCACCAGCCCCCGCATCTTCAGCTCGCGCAGGATGAGCCCGGCCTCGATGGTCTTGCCGAGGCCGACCTCGTCGGCGAGCAGATAGCGGACCCGGTCCCCCGAGATGGCCCGCTCGAGCGCCAGGATCTGGTGCGGCAAGGGGATGACGGGGCACTCCAATGGCGCGACCAGGACGTCGCGCTCGAGCGCGTCCGCGATGCGTGCGGCCGCGGCCGTGAACGCGATGCGGGCCAGTGTCCAGCAGTCCGCCTCCTCGAGGGGCACCACCCGTCGCGCAGGCACCCGGACGGCCGCCCGACGTCCCGGCAGCCACACGAGCACGGTCTCCTCCCCCCAGAGCCGCTCGCGCTCCAGGACGCGGCATGGCTCGCCGTGGTCGAGGCTGAAGGCCCAGGTGCCGCTCCGGTCCTCGTTCACCGCGCTTCCCGGAGGAGCAAACGCGCCAAGCCGCACCGGAACACTTGGAAGCTGTGCGAGCGGTTGCGCTCGGGATCCATGTGTTGGGCGATCCGACGGGCCGCCTCGGTCTTGACGAGGCCCGCCCGGTAGCCGTGGCGACGGAGCAGGCGGTCGAGGGCCTCCCACGTGCCGCCCTCGATCGCGTCCGGGTTTCGGTACGGTCGTTTGCGATGGAGTGTCTTGGGAATCCTCGGGTATGCGGCGCGCAGGGCCTCCACGTCCCCGAAGAACCAGGCTTCCAGCTCTTCGACGACGATCCGGCACAGGACCCGGCCCGACAGGCCCGCGTCCTCGGCAGCTTCGACCAGCCGACCCTTTAACGCCTTGCAATCCTCCCGATCTTCGTCGACCAGCACCACGATGCGCCAGTCCGCGGGCATCCACCTCGAATAGGCCATCAGCCGCTTGGGTATCTCCTCCAATAGCTCCTGCTTGTCGCGAAAGGCGTGGACCTGGAAGCTGTGTCGCGCGCCCACCATCTTGGGCAACAGGCGGTCCAGGGCTTCCTTCGCCGACGGCTCCTCGACGAAGACCTCGACGTGCATCAGGGATTCCCTCCCCGAAGAAGGTCCTCCATCCACAATCGCCCCAATACGGCGCCCTCCTGGACGAACTCAGGCACCCCTTTGATGCGGTCGGCACGCTCGACTGTGGCGAAGCCATCTTCTCCCCGTTGCATGATCCAGAGTTCCTCGGGTCGAAGCGCGTCGACGAAGTACGGCGCGTGGCTGGAGACGAGCACCTGACTTCCCTTGGTGGAGAACGCTCCCTTGGCGTGGGCCCGAAGCTCCTCGGCCAGCACGTGCAACAGCTTGGGGTGCAGGCCGTTCTCCGGCTCCTCGATGCAGAGCAGGGCGGGGGGATCGGGGTCCATGAGAAGCACGAGGTAGGCGAACATCTTCAGCGTGCCGTCGGACACGAAGCGCGACAGGAAGGGGTCCTCGAAGGGACCGTCCTTGAAGCGGAGCACGAGCCGGCCGTCGATCGTCCGCTCCGCGCGGATCGTCTCGAGCCCTGGAATCCGCTCCGACATGCGCGAGAGGATCCGATCCAACACGTCCGGGTGCTGCTCGTGGAGGTACTGCACCACGTTGGCCAGGTTCTCACCGGTGCGCGAGAGGTGCTCGTGTGCTCCGGCCTCCGGGATGCCGCGGGCCCGGTCCGGGATGAAATACGACAGGTGCCAGCTCTCGATGAAACGACGCAGGCTCGCCACCCGCGGGTTCTCGGCGAGCTGCCCGAGCGTCGCGATGGCGGGGACGGTGACGTCCTCGAGCGTGACAGCACGTCTCTCGTCGCGATCCTCCGGCTGTTCGCCGGTGACAACGTAGCCCGTCCCGTCGGTGAGGTCCAGAAACTTGAATGGCTTACCGTAACGGCCGCGCCTCCACTTAAGGAACTCGCGCCGAATCGACGCGCGACCGTACACCTCGCCGATCTCGAGGTGATACGTGATGAGGGGCGTACGCTGCCACTGCGGGGCACCGAAGTCCGATTCGCGGTACTTCAACTCGATCACGACGGACTCCTGGCTGCCGCGCGAGCGCAGCTCGGCGAGCCTCCCGCGGGTTTCCAGGGCCTTCCGAACGCCCACGGTCAGGCACTCGCCGAGGAACCCGAGAACGTCGAACACGGTGGACTTTCCGCAGCCGTTCGGACCCAGCAGCACGTTGAACGGTTGCAAGTCCTTGAAGGTGACGTTTCGCAGTACTCGGTAGTTCTTGATCGTGAGCTCCTGGATGTGCGGCATCGTCAGCCCTCCCCCATCCTCATCATCGCGACGTCGTCGTACATGAGCCGCTTCTCGTCCTCCTGGAGGACCTTCTCCGGCAGCTTCCGGGCGACGACGACGATGGTCTGGCAGTCCCCGGCGTCGTAGGCGGCCTCGAAGCCGGCGCGGACGGCCTCGGTGCGGAACATCTTCACACTCCGCCCCTCGATGAGCCACTCGACGGGGCCCGGATTCCTGGTCACCGATTCCAGCCCGTCGAACAGGCGACGCTGCCGTCCCATGCGTGACTCCTTCCGCTGGCTGCAGCGATACGCCGAGACCAGGCCGCCCCACTGTCACCCGATTCGCCGGTTCATTCACCCGTCGGCCTCGCTCTCCACGGTCGGCGCCTCAAGTAGACGTTCTTGGTCACATTAACGTGTCCCCGAAGCCGTTCGCCAGGCACCCTCGCGGTCACAGCTTCCTCCACAGGGCGTCGCGTCCACCCCGTACGCAGGCGACGCGCCCTTCGTGCTTCAGGCGCCGCAGCACCCTGTGGAAGGTCGGCCGGCTCACGTTCGGGCAGGCTCGTTCGAGGTCCTGATATCGGAACTCCTCGGGGAGCTTCTCGAACGCGGCGAGGACCTGTGCCGTCTTCGCTCCGTACCGGCTCGCCAGCTCCCCCGTGCGCTCCTCGAAGCGGCGGTACGCCTCGAGCAGCATCACGCCCAGGAAGTACTCGAGCCACGGGACGAGATCGTGCTCGCCCTCGTGCCAGCCCTGGGACGACCGTTGGAGGGCGTCGTAGTAGCTCTCCTTCGTCTCCTCGACGATGCGCTCGAGGCTGATGTAGCGCCCGACCTCGTAGCCTTCCCGGTGCAGGAGCCACAGCGTGCGGGGTCCAGGCGCTGAGGTGATCGTCCATCCTCGCACTATTCTCATGGGGCCCGACGACACGTTCAACCCGCGGCCGACCCCACGCGTGCGGGGCGGTCAGGGCTGGCAGGTGGTGCGGACGACGCGCACGGCGAGGACCGGCGCGTCGTCGGGTATGGCCAGGGAGCCGGTAAGGGTGAGCACCTCCCGGCCGGTGGCGCTCCAGGCGAGGCTCCCCTGGCGGCGCACGGGGGCGGTGCCGTCGGAGAAGGTGACCTCCCACACCAGCACCCCGGCGCACGGCGTCGCCTCGCCGCCGCAGTCCACGGCGAGCCCGAACGTCGCCTCCACCCGGTCCCGGTCGCGGTCCACCCACCAGCCCTCGACCCAGCCCATCCCGGAACAGGCGAGGGCCGTGACCGCGGCGAGCGCCCCGGCGAGGGCGAGCACGGTGGCGATCCGTGTCCTCCTCATGGTGACCTCCACCCCCCAGGGTGGGCCGGGCAGCGGACAGGTACGGTCCGCACCCCGGCCGGGGTCCGGCGCCGCGGCGCCCTCGTCCCCGCCCACGGCGGCCGGGGACGGCCGCCGCCACAACGCGGCATGGGATCGGCCGCCGCCGGGGCACCGCGGGGACGCCCCGGCGGCGGGGGAGCGTCAGGGCGTCGCGCGCCGCCAGCCCGCGGCGTCGCGGACGCCGCCGTCCGCCCCCGGCGTCAGCTCTCCCCGGAGTCGCCCGTGGACGGCGGCGCCAGGTGCAGACCCGCCGCGAGGGTACACACGATACCGGTCAGACCCCAGAGGGCGCTCCGCGCCGAGATCGGGGCCACCCCCCGCGCGACGGCCACGACACCGGCTGCGAGAAGCGCGATCCCGACCACCGTGGTCCCTGCGCCCGCTCTCCGGGAGCCAGCGTGCACCACCCGCTCGAGCCCGAACGCGAGCGCACCGAGCGCCGTCACGATCTCCCACCACGCCATGCGCCCTCCTGTCCCATCGGCCCCTCACGAACAGGATGTCCACGTTCCGATGAACGCCGACGTGTACCACGCCACGCCGGACGCGCAGCACCAGCCGTATGCCGGTCCGCACGCCGGCGTACCGCAGCCAGCGACCATCGCCGCACCCGCCGCGACCTGGTTGAACACCGCTCCCAGGCACGTCCAGCTGAACAGGTCGTTCGGCGGACCGCCCTCCGGCGGGCCGAGGTACTCGCACGCTGCCGCGCGCGACATATCCCGCAGCATACCCTCGGAGATCTCCAGCTGCTCGAGGATGAAGGCGCTCGCCTCGCGCAGGAGGATCCCCTCGCGGGAGCGCGCGAACCCGTCGAGCAGCTGGCCCACGGCCGCGCCGTCGTCAAGCCGCGCCGGACCGTCACAACCCGCCGCCACACGGGTCGGATCGTACACCACCCGCGCGGAGGCGGTCCCCGATGGCGCCTCCACGGCCAGCACGTACTCACCCGCGGTGCCCGTGCCCGCGCCCGCGATCCGAACCGAGAACGGGCCCGCCTCGAGCAAGCCCGGGGCGACGAGGATCCCGAGCGTGCCCTCGGGGCCCTCGTACGTCACGAGGTACGATCCCCCACCCAGCTCCTCGGCCCGCACCCTTGTCGAGCCATCGAGAGAGAGAGATCAGCCCTCGAGAAGGGCGAGAGCCGGCCGCACGGCGGGCGCAGCGCACGTCACGGCCACAAAGATCACGAGCTCTCGCACCACGGCCGGGATGTCCTTCCGTCGCATCGCTCCTCCTTCTCGCCGTGCCGGCACGGGTCGGTCGTTGCGCGCAGGGGAAAGGGGAAAAACGCCTGTCGAGTCCCCGCGTCGCCTGCGTTCCGCGGCAGCCGGGCGGCCCTCGGCGCGGTGTATCGAGGAGGGGAGCGTCCCGGAGCGCCTCGCACCGACCCGCGTCGCCCTCGCACGAGCGGCGTCATGGGCGGTCGCCACGCCCCGCGGCCCGTACCTGTCCGCAGCGGGCCCCAGGTAGGGGGCATGCGACCGCCGGGGCGCCGCGGGGACGCCCCGGCGGCGGGGGAGCGTCAGGGCGTCGCGCGCCGCCAGCCGGTGGCGTCGCGCACCAGCAGCCCCTGGTTCTCGTCGAGGGCGTAGGAGCCCGAACCCGTCACCACAGCCTCGATCGCCGCGTCGGTGCGGAGCACCGAGGGGTGGAGAATCCGCGCCCTACACCCCGCCCCGCCGCACGCCACGTGCTCGAGCCAGCTCGCCGGCGCCGTGCCGGCGTCGCTCCACCACACCAGCCACCCGTCGGGGACCGGCGTGACCGTGTTCACCTCGGAGAACCCCGCGGGCTCGGGATCCGCCGGCATGGCGAGGTACGCCTCCTGGCCGATCAGCTCCGCCTCGAGCAGCGCGGCGCCCAGCTCCCGGCCGCCCACGCGCATCCAGAGCAGCGAGCCGTCGGCGATCCGCCGCACCTCGAGCGACCCGTCCTGCCGCCCCACCAGCACCAGCGACCGGTCCGGCGACGCGCACAGCCCGCTGATCATCGGCGTGCGGTCGTCGGCCCGCCACACGAGCCCGGTCTCGCGGTCCTCGAGCAGCAGGACGTCGTGCACCGGCAGCAGCGTGCGGCCGGGGCCCGCGGGCTGCGGGACCTGGACGAACCGCGGCGGGCCCTCGGTCCCGTCCTCGTGCGTCACGAGCACCTGCGCCGCGTCCACGAACGCCCCCGTCAGCAGGTCGTCGAGCGCCCATCCCCCCGGCGGCCCCACGGCCTGCCGCGCCACCCGGAGACCGTCGCAGGTGAGGTAGTCCCAATCGAAGAACCGCCGGCGGACCTCGTGGAGCGCACCGTCGCGCGCCACCACCATCACCCGGTCCGCGGGTTCGGTGCCCTCCGCGTCCGGGTTCACCACCCGGTACATGTCCGGGTACAGCGGCGCGGCGGGGTCCGCCGAGTCGAGCACCACCGTGGAGCCTGCACGCCAGATCACGCGGGCCCGCGCGGGGAGGCGGAGCGAGGCCACCGTCCGGGAGGAGGGCCCGGTGCCGTCGAGCAGCCGGACGAGATCGCCCTGGACCGTGATCACGCCCTCCGGCGTGGCCACCACCGCGTCGGCGGCCACCACCTCGGGGGCGAGCCCCTGGGCGGCGGCCACGGCCGGCGCGGCCGCCAGGGCGAGCAGCGTTCCGACCACCCTGCCTGCTCGTCTCGTCACCGCTCCCATCGCCATCCTCCTTCCGGAACTGGTCGGTTCCCCCACCAGGGTCATACCTGAAGGTGGCCGGGACGGGCAACCCGGGTGGCGGTGCCGGGGCGAATCGTGGCGATCCCGTGACGGGCACCGCCCCGCCCGGCGCCGTCACGCCCGCCGCGCCCCCAGGGGCGAGCTGCCGCCTCGCCCTCCGGGAGGCCGCCCGGGCACGCCCCCATCCCCCCTCGTCCCTCCGGCCCGCCGCCTCCATCACCCGGCGATCCGCTGCCTTTCCCGCCCGCCCGTGGCTCCCCGCGGGCGGGGAAACCTGGTGCCGTGGGCCCGTGGCACCCCGGCTCCGCCCGTCCGCCCGCTCCACCGGCCGGCGACGGGCTTGCCCTCGCACATCACACCGGTGGACCCGAACGCGCGTGCCTCACCGGCGAGCCCGCCGTCTCGGCCACGGAGCGTGGGCGCCGCCGCTACACTGGCCGGGTGCGGGTGCTGGCGGTGCGGAGCGTGAGGCGGCCGTTCGAGGAGGAACGGTTCGGCGCGGCGTGGGAGCGGGCCGGGGGGCGCCCGGAGGAGCTCGTCTGGGTGACGCCGGCGACGCCGGAGGAGGCGGTGCGGGCCGCCCTCGCGGGAGCGGGCGGGCTGCTGCTTTCCGGCGGGCCGGACGTGGAGCCGTGGCGGTACGGGGCGGTGCCCGAGCCGGGGGTGACGCTCGAGACCGACCCGGCCCGGGACGAGCTGGACCTCCGGCTCCTCGCCGCCGCCCGGGAGCGGGGGCTTCCCGTGCTGGCGGTGTGCTACGGGTGCCAGCTGCTCGCGGTGGCGCACGGGGGGCGGCTGATCCAGGACCTCGAGCGAGCCGGCCTGCCCGGCCACGCCGACGACGGGCGGCCCCGCCACCTCCCGCGCCACCCGGTCCGGCGCAGCCGGGAAGCCGTCCACCTGGCGTGGCTGCCGGAGGAGCTCGAGGTGAACTCCCGCCACCACCAGGGGATCGCCGATCCCGGAGATCTCCGGGTCGCGGCGCGAGCTCCCGACGGGGTGATCGAGGCGGTGGAGGGCGGCGAGCCCGGCCGCCCCGTCATCGGCGTCCAGTGGCACCCCGAGGATCTCGACGACACCTGGTCGCGGGAGCTGTTCGCGCGCTTTCGCCTCGCCTGCGGCCCGGGCTGACCGCACCAGCGCGACGCCGGTCCCTCACCGCGCGCCACCCACGGGCGTCACCTCCTCCCACGGCGCGCGCTCGAGATCCTCCCCCGACACGGCGACCACCGCCTCCCGCGCGGGCTGCGGTGCGATGATCAACCTCTCGCCGCTCCACGCGAGGGTCGTCCGGCCCCCCCCTCCCAACGCGACGGCACAGCGCATCGTTCTTCCGCTCGCGGGATCGTGCCGGTAGAGGAGGCTGCCCCCCTCGTCGCCCGAGACCAGCAGGTAGATCGTGCCGTCCCTCGCCGCACCGAGGCCCCGCACCCGCACCCGGCGGGGCATCGCACCCACGCCGGCGCCCTCCAGCACCACTCCCGACTCCTCGAGCTCGGCGCGCAACCGCTCGCTCCCCCTCGCCCGCTCCGAGGCGTCGCGATCTCCGGACGCCGCCGGAAGCTCCCACCGCTCGTGCAGGCGGCCCGCTGCGCTGTACCGGCGCAGCCCGCCCTCGTACTCCCCTGCCACCCACAGCGTCCGCCGGTCGGGACTCAGGAGCCGCACCGCGGACTCCGCCAGCAACTCTCTCACCCCACCGCTGGGGGCGGTGGCGGGGCGCGGCACGAGGTCCCGCCACCGGTCGTGCTGGAGCCTCAGGAGGAACGGCGGCGCCGCGTTCCCGCCGGCGCGAGGCGGAAACGGCGTGCCCGCGGCCATGGGCAGCACAGCCACCACGGGCTCGTCGCCCAGGAGCGCCACCGCGGTGGGCATCCAGCGGGACGGGGGCAGCTCCCGCGACCGGTTCCCTTCCACGAGCCACAGATCCTCGTCGGAAAGCAGGAGGAACCGTTCCCCGAAGGCGTCCATGGCAGCGTCGCGCACGAAGAGGCCTGCGGTTCGGGGATCGCCGGCGGGACGAGGGCCCTCCCAGCTCCCGTCACGCTGCAGCCGCCAGGTCTCGAGCGGCTCGGTACGGAGAACGACCAGCCGTCCCTTCCGGTCGGCGAACGCGAACTGCATGCCGCGGCCCTCATCACGGCCCGGAAGCAACGTTCGCACCGGAACGGGCCGTACCTCCCCTGCCGCGAGCGCGGGCACCCGGGCCCCGAGGACAGCGACGGCGAGCGATACCGAGACGGCAACCCGACGGAACACGGCTGACGCCTCCATCCTCAGGAGCGGATCCAGCCCGCGTACGATCCGTCGTCCCGGTACACGAAGCAGAACTCGTCGCAGTGAACGCTCGAGCCGTCCGGAAACTGGACGCAGCGTGTTCGCAGCGCGTACGCCACGGGTTGCGCGAGCGTCGCCACCGCCAGCGCCGACGCGGCCACCAAACCCCAGAACCGCACCCACCTCGTTCCGCTCCCCATGAGTGCTCCTCCTTCTCGCCGTGCCGGCACGGGTCGGTTGTTGCCCCCAGCGGAAACGTAGGAGAAAAAAAACGCGTGTCAAGTCCCCGCGCGGCCGCCGTTCCGCGGCGGCTCGAGGCGGCCCCCGGCGCCGTGCATCGATGAGGGGACGGCGTCCCGGAGCGTCTCCCACCGACCCGCGTCGCCCTCGCACGAGCGGCGTCATGGGCGGTCGCCACGCCCCGCGGCCCGTACCTGTCCGCAGCGGGCCCCAGGTAGGGGGCATGCGACCGCCGGTGCGGGCACGCGCTCCTCCCCGGCGCACGGTGCGCCGGGGCCGGGTACGCCGGCGGGGGAGGTGTCCATGGAACGCACGGAGCTGGGGACCCTGGTGGTGGACGTGGTGGGGCTGCGGTACGCCGAGGCCGAGCTCGAGGAGGGAGAGCCCGTCGAGCTCGCGCGCGAGCCGGACAACCCGCACGACCCCAACGCGATCCGCGTCCTGGACGAGGCGGGCGACGGGTGCGGGTACCTGCCGCGCGAGGAGGCGGCCTGGCTCGCCTCCCTGCTCGACCGCGGCTGGATCGAGCTCGAGGGCGAGGTGCTCCCGGGGGGCAGCCCGGGGTACCGCAAGCCCATCGAGCTCGCCGTGACGCTCACGGCGAAGGGCGAACGCGCCGTCCTCGAGCCGCCCGAGCCGCCGCTCGCGCCGTCGGAGGCGGCGCACGCCGAGGTGCTCGACGCGTGGGCCGGGGGGCGGCTCGACCGGCGGAGGGCGCGCCGGCTCGAGCGCCGGCTGCGGGAGCGCGGGGTGCCGCTGCTGCCCGAGACCCGGCTGCTGCTGCGGCTCGCCCCCCGGGCCGCGTCCCGCCGGCCCCCCGCCGAGCCCCGCCGTGCCGCCGCCGCGGCCCGGCGGGCGCTCGAGGCGGTGGAGATCGGGGAGGCGATCCAGGCCGACGGGCTCACGGTGGTGCCGCTCTCGCTCCCCGGCGGGGCGGACCCGGTGGTGCGCCCCGTGGCCGGGGCGGTGGAGGACGGGACCGTGATCGTGCGGGAGGTGGACGAGCACGGGTCGGTGCCCGAGCTCCTGGTGGAGAACACCGGCCCGGTCCCGGTGTTCCTGCCGCCGGGCGTGATCCTGGTGGGCGGCAAGCAGGACCGGGTGGTGGCCCGTCCCGCGGTGGTGGAGCCCGGCAGGACGGAGCGGATCGCGGTGCGGTGCGTGGAGCGGGGCCGGTGGCACGACGCGGAGCGCCGGTTCCGGATCGCGGCGGTGGCTCCGGCCGCGGTGCGCTCCCGCGCCGCCTGCCGGCCGGACGGCCCGGAACACGCGGGCCAGGCCGAGGTGTGGACGGAGGTGAGGCACTGCCTCGCATCCCTGGCCGTGGCGTCCACCACCGAGGCCCTGGTGGACGGCATCGAGGCCGCGCGCGAGCGGGTGCGTCCCGCCGTGGAGCGGCTCGACCTGCCCGAGGGCACCTGCGGCATCGCGGCGCTCGCGGACGGACGGCTGCTCGGCCTCGAGCTCTTCCGCGGCCCGCGGCTCTTCGAGGCCGAGGCGGACAGGCTCCTCGAGGCGTTCGCCCTCGACGCCGCCCTCGGCGAGACCGGCGTGACCCTCGAGGGCGCCTCCCTCCGCCGCCTGCTCGAGCGCCTCGCGGCCCACCTCGCACCGCGGCGCCGGCGCGGCCGCGAGGTGGAGCTCGCGGCCGGGCTCGGGGGCCTGCACGCCGTCGCCACCGTGTACCGGGAGACCCTGCTGGCGCTCACCGTGGTGCCGGAGGCGTAGACCCGTGGTCCGGCAGCGCCCCCCGGGTACACTGGCGGCATGAAGTGGCACGAGATCAACCGGCGGTGGGTGAAGCCCGCCGAGGAGGCGCTGCGGGCGGGCCGGTCCGAGGAGGCGCGGCGTCTGTTCGAGGAGGGGCTCGCTGGATCGCGCTCCGCTACGGCGAGATGCTGGAACGGGAGGGCCAGCTCGAGCGCAGCGCGGAGCTGTACGATCTGGCTCTCCGGCGCCTTGCCAACGCGGAGCCGCGGGGGGCCGCCCGGACCGGGCCCCGTGGGGAGAGCGAGCGAG
>CAYTTB010000007.1:0-3865 GCA_964440565.1 uncultured Thermoanaerobaculia bacterium | reverse complement strand
AACGCGGAGCCGCGGGGGGCCGCCCGGACCGGGCCCCGTGGGGAGAGCGAGCGAGCCTGGATCCTCCAGGCGCATCCGGAACACTTCGACCTTCCCGGTGCGCTCCGTGCCGGGATCCGTCGCCTCGTCTGGCGGGTGCCGCAACACCGCGAACATCTCCGGAGAGGGGACAGGATCTACCTCTGGGTGGCCGGGCGCCACCGAGGCATCGTCGCCGAGGGCCGGGCGCTCTCGGACCCGCTGCCGTTCGAGGAGCTCGAGCCCGGAGAGTGTAAGGAGCACGCGCGGTTCGACGGGCCCGCCGCGGCCGGCGAGACGCCGCCCTCGCACGTGGTGCGGATCGAGATCAGGAGGGCGTTCCCGGAGCGGCGGCCGACTGCCGATCGGCTGCAGGTCCACCCCGTGCTGCGGGAGCTGCCGATCCTGAGGCAGCCGCGGGGAACGGTGTTCCCGGTGCCGGAGGCGCTCGCGGACCCGCTGGCGGAGCTCGTCCGCCGGCAGGCGGCGGCGAACGAAGGGAGTCACGGCGAGATGTTCGCGCGGATCGTCACCTCGCTGGCCGAAAACGGCCTCCGGTTCGACCCGGAGCAGGTGGCGAGCTACCTGCTCGCGCTCCAGACGAAGCGGTTCGTGATCCTGACCGGCATCTCGGGCACCGGGAAGACGCGGCTCGCGATGGAGCTGGCCCGGCTGTTTCCCGCCGTGCGGAGGACGTCCAGGCCGAACGCCCCGGGGGACGACGCCGTCACCGTCACCGTACAGCCGTACATGAAGAAGTACGCTCGTCTCGTCCTCCCGGTGAGCCTGTGGGAAGGGGTCACGTGGCCGATGCCGTCGGGATCCGGGCTCCTGCCCGTGGTCCTGCCGTGGGGCGAGCTCCACCTTCGCGTCGCCCACATCCCGGAGCGCAACCCCTCCCTCCTCCTGCTCCGGGGCGAGGCGAGGAGGTGGATCCGGGACGAGCTCGAGGCCGGCGACACCCTGCTCCTCCGCCTCGAGACGGACGACGAGGGCGTGGCGCGGAGGCTCGTCGTCCAGCGACCGGAGCTCGAGGAGCGGGTCGAGCGAATCAGGAACTGGGCGGTCATCGCCGTGCGGCCGGACTGGACGGACCACCGGGGTCTGCTCGGCCACCACAACCCGCTCGCCGGCCAGTACGTGGTGACGCCGTTCCTGCGCCTCCTGCTCGAGGCGCACGAGGAGGCCACCATCGCGGCGAAGGAGGGCAGGGAGCCCGCGCCGTTCTTCGCCATCCTCGACGAGATGAACCTGGCACGGGTGGAGCACTACTTCTCGGACCTGCTCTCCGCGATGGAGTCGGGCAGCCGATCCACCTGCACGACGACCCCGCCGTCGAGGAGGGGGAGGCGGGCGAGCCGGTCCCGCGCGAGGTGGAGGTTCCGCCCAACCTCTACGTGGTGGGCACGGTGAACGTGGACGAGACCACGTACACATGTTCAGTCCCAGGGTCCCCGACCGCGCCTTCACGCTGGAGCTCAACCGGGTGGACCTCGCCGGCTACGGCGCGGGCGGCCCACCGCCCGGCGGATCGCTCGCGCTGCCAGGCTTTGACGGCCTCCCGGGCCGGTGGGAGCGCCCCGGCCGCGACGACTGGAGGGCGCTGTGCGAGCTGGAGGAAGGCCGGTACCGCGATCTGCTGATCCGGCTGAACTCCCTGCTGGAGGAGGAGGGGCGGCAGTTCGGCTACCGCGTCGCGAACGAGATCGCCCGGTTCGTGCGGCTCGCCCACGAGCAGTCGGGGGGCGAGCGCGAGGCCACCCGCGCCGCACTCGACCTCGCCGTCCACGCCAAGGTGCTCCCCAAGCTCCACGGCACCCAGCAGGAGCTCGAGCAGCTTTTCGCGTTCGCCATCGGCCATGACGCTCCCCAGGCGTGGCGGCGGCCCGACAGGTGGCGGGTGGTCGCGGGCCGGCTCGAGCCGTCGCCGCCGGCGAACGTGCCCACGTCGCATCCCGCGGACACGGGGGAGCCGGAGACGGAGACCGAGGCGGAGGTGGCTGCGAGCGCCCCGGTGCCCGAGCCGCTCCTGCCGCGCACCGCGGGCAAGCTGCTCCGGATGCTCCGCCGCCTCGAGCGGCAGGGGTTCACCTCCTTCATCGAGTGACGATGGCGGCTCCGGCTCCCGTGCGCATCGAGGACCGGCGGCGGCGCTCGCCGCCGTCGTGGGCGGGGCCGGGTGAGCCGGCACCGGCGGAGCCGCTCATCGCGGGCGCGGAAGAGCTATCATGTGGGGATGCTGAGGCCACCCGAACCCGCAGTTCCCCTCCGCGACCGGTGCCCGTGCGGCTCCGGCCGGACCTACCGGCGGTGCTGCTGGCCTCGCGAGCGGCAGGACCACGCGAAGATGGTCCGCGCCCTCGATGAGGCGCTCGCCGCCATGGAGCGCTGGACCGTCACGCACCACCCGCGGGCCGTGCCGCGGACGGAGGAGGCGCTCGAGAGGCACCTCGCGGACCGGCTCGACGGGGCGACCGTGGACCGGCTGGAGGAGATCGGGGATCTCGACGAGGTGATCTCCGACATCGCCGCCGCGGCCACGCTCTTCGACCAGCCGCTTCCCGACGGCCGGACCCCCATCGAGGCGTACCTGGCGGCGCCCGAGGCGGCCGGGCTCGATCCACCGCTGCGACGCTTTCTCGAGGCCGCGTCGCGGTCGCATCTCGCGCCGTGGGAGGTGACGGAGGTGGCCCGCGAGCGCCACGCGGTGCTGCGCGACCTCCTCGACGGCCACACGGTCGAGGTGTTCGACCGTGAGCTGTCGCGTCGTACCCGGCCGGGAACGGTCCTGCTCACGCGCATCGCGGAGCTCGACGGCGCGGGCCGCACGCTCCACGATTCCGTCCACCTGGAGGCCGGGACGGAGAAGGGGCTCGTCCGCCACCTCTCCCGAGAGCGCGAGACCACGGGCCTCGACTGGCCGGCGTACGCGAAACGGCACTGGATGGAGGTGGTCCGGTGGTGGCTCGAGGCCCTGGCGTGGCCCCCCCTGCCGCCGGACATCACCAACACCGACGGCGACCCGCTGCTTTACATCGTGCTGCGGTACCCGGTGCGCCCCCGCCGCCGCGGGAGGCTGGTCCGGGCGCTCGAGGCGGTCGAGGGGGTGGAGCGGGCCGGGAACCGCCGGTGGACGTACGAGAGACCCAGCCGCCACGGCCGCAGCCTGGCCACCGTGCGGGCCCGCCTCGAGCTCGACGGCAGGACCCTGGTGGTGACGGTCAACTCCGAGCGGCGGGAGGCGGAGATCCGGGCGCTGCTCGAGCGGGTCGCGGACGGTCTCCTGGATCCTCCCCGGCGCGAGGCCGAACCGTTCACCCTCCGCCACCTGCCTCCCGAGGAGCCCGGAGAGGTGGACGAGGCGGACCCGCTCCCCCCCGAGCTCGAGCGTCGCCTGATCCACGAGGTGTTCGACGAGCACTACCGGGGCTGGGTGGACAAGGAGCTGCCGGCGCTCGGCGGGCTCAGCCCCCGCCAGGCGGCGGCCACGCCCGCTGGCCGGGCCCGGGTGCGGCGCCTGCTCGAGGGGCTCGAGGCCGCCCTCGCCGAGATGGGCGAGCCCGCGGCGTCGTACGACACCGGGTGGCTGTGGCGCGAGCTGGGTCTGCGCCGGGACCACGAGCGCTGAGGCGCCCCGGCCACCGCAGCGCCGACCTGCGGTCTCAGTACCGGATCCCGTCCCCGCCGCCCAGGGTTCCGGCGATCCCCGGCGCCACGCGGTGGGCCGACCACGCCGCGGCGGCGGCGTCGAGCAGGTCGTCGGGGGAGACCTCCCCGACGGGCCCGGCGCCTGCCCGGGCCGAGCTCCGGAGCGGGACCGCGACGGGGAGCGAGGCCGGATCCGTGA
>CAYTTB010000006.1:0-69504 GCA_964440565.1 uncultured Thermoanaerobaculia bacterium | reverse complement strand
GCACCGGCCGCCACCGTTCTCCTCGAACGCCACGACGGCACGCCGCGCCGCCCCGTCGGCCCGGCCGGGGTCACGGCCGCCGCCACGGTTCCGGCTCCGGTTCCGGTCGCGGCCGCGGGCGCGGTCACGGCCCCGGATCCGGTCCCGGGTCCGGATCCGGCCGGCCCCTGCGGGCTCCACCCTGCGGCAGCGGCGGGGCGTCGTACCAGGCCGGCGGCACCTCCGTCGGGGAAAGGGTGGCAACCGAGACGTGGTCCCGCACGTCTCTCGGGGCCGCGTGCGGCTCGATTTTGCGGGCCAGGTGGTGCACAATCGGGGAAACCCGTCGGGCCCGGGCCCGGAAGGAGGAGGACGATGCGACGAGCGGTCATCGTGGCGACGGTGGCGGTGGTGGCCGTGGCGCTGTCCGCCAGCGGTCAGGAGCGCCGGGAGCGGTGGTGGCACCTCTACCTGCAGCAGAGCTTCCCCAAGCAGACCACCACCAACGACCAGATCGAGCAGATCAACCGGACGTTCGGGGTGAACTTCGACACCTGGGACGATGTGGTCAACCTGAGCGTGGGCACGCAGCTGTTCTGGCGGGTGAGCCCCCACCTGAAGGTGGGCGGGGAGTTCGACTTCTCCGCCGGCCAGATCGACGGCGAGGCCACCATCGATCTCGGCGCGGCGGGCCCCGCGCGGCTGACCTTCGTCCAGAAGTACACGATCTACGCCAACCTGATGGCTGCGGCGCACTACCTGCCGTGCGCCGGGTGCCGGTCCACGGTGCCGTTCGTGCTGGCGGGCGCCGGGATCGGGTTCGAGCGCGACGAGACCGACCTCACGCTCGCCAACACCTTCGTCTACGAGACGCTGGAGGTGGAGAACCACGGGTTCTTCCCGGTGTTCACGCTGGGCGGGGGGGTGGACCTCGAGGTGTCCAGGGGGAGCGGGTGGTACGTGGAGCTGGGCGCGGCGTACTACTGGGGGCGGCTCAAGCACAGCGTCGCCGCCCACGGCTCGCTCGCACCGGCGCCGGAGGTCACCGCCGACACCGACTCCACCGGCCCCAACTGGTGGATCGGGATCGCCCGCCGGTTCTGACCCGGGTGGCGCGGGAGGCGGGCGAGGGGGCCTCCCCCGGTGCCCGCTCCGGCGGGTGGCCGCCCGTGGCCGGGAAGAGGGTGCGCCGCTCGGCTCCCGCCACCGCGCCCCGGCGGCCGCCCCGCGGGCGCCCGTGCCCGGACCGCGTGTAGAATCGCGGCACCGGCGGAGCCGGGGGAGGTGGCGATGGCGCGGCGGGCCCTGATCTCGGTCTCGGACAAGACGGGCGTGGCGGAGCTCGGGCGAGGGCTCGAGGAGCTCGGCTGGGAGATCCTGTCCACCGGGGGGACGGCGGCGGCGCTCGGGGCCGCCGGGTGCAGGGTGACCAGGGTCGAGGCGTACACGGGGTTCCCCGAGATCCTGGACGGGCGGGTCAAGACACTGCACCCCAGGGTGTTCGCGGGCGTGCTGGCGGCGCCCACCGACGCCCACCGGGCGGAGCTCGAGGCGCACGGGATCGGCGAGATCGACCTGGTGGCGGTGAACCTGTACCCGTTCCGGGAGACCGTGGCGCGGGAGGACGTGGCCCCGGAGGAGGCGGTGGAGCGCATCGACATCGGGGGGCCCTCGCTGCTGCGGGCGGCGGCCAAGAACCACGCCCGGGTCACGGTGGTGGTGGACCCCGCCGACTACGGCGCGGTGCTCGAGGCGCTCCGCGAGGGCGGGCCCGACGCGGCGACGCGGCGCCGTCTGGCGGTGAAGGCGTTCCGCCACACCGCGGCGTACGACGCCGCCATCGCGGCCCGCCTGCCGGCCCTGCTCGGGCTCGACGCCGATCCGCAGGTGATGGTGGCGTCGGGGCTGCTCGACGGCGAGGCGGTGCCGCTGCGTTACGGCGAGAACCCGCACCAGTGGGGCCGGCTCGTGCGCACCGGCGGGGGCCTCGCGGGTGCGCGCCAGCTCCAGGGGAAGGCGCTCTCGTACAACAACCTCGGCGACGCCACCGGTGCCTGGCGGCTGGTGTGGGACCTCCCCGGTCCCGGCGTGGCGGTGATCAAGCACGCCAACCCGTGCGGGGTGGCGCTGGGCGAGCCGGTGGCGGAGGCGTTCCGCCGCGCTCGCGCCACCGATCCCCTCTCCGCCTTCGGCGGGGTGATCGCCGCCAACCGGCCGGTGGACGCCGCCTTCGCGGAGGCGGTGGTGGAGCAGTTCGCCGAGGTGGTGATCGCGCCCGGGTACGCGCCCGGGGCGCTCGAGGTGTTCGCGAGGAAGAAGAACCTCCGGGTGCTCGAGGCGACGCCTCCGGTGCCCGGCGTCCCGGTGGTGCGCTCCGTGGACGGGGGGTTCCTGCTCCAGGCGGCGGACGAGGGGTGGGAGGGCGAGGAGCGGCGGGTGGTGACCCGGCGCGCGCCGGAGCCCGAGGAGATGGAGGCGCTGGAGCTCGCCTGGCGGGTGGTGAAGCACGTGGGCTCCAACGCCATCGTGGTGGGCACGGCCGACCGGGTGCTGGGGATCGGGGCGGGCCAGATGAGCCGGGTGGACGCGGCGCGGATCGCGGTGGAGAAGGCGAGGCAGTTCCAGCACCCGCTGGAGGGGAGCGTGGCCGCGTCGGACGCCTTCTTCCCGTTCCCGGATGGCGTCGAGGCACTGGCGGCGGCGGGCGTGCGGGCGGTGATCCAGCCCGGGGGCTCCATCCGCGATCGGGAGGTGGTCGCCGCCTGCGACCGGCTCGGCCTCGCGATGGTGTTCACCGGGCGGCGCCATTTCCGGCACTGACCGGTGTACGATTGGAGGCAGCCGGAGGTGCGCGGCATGGAACGCGAGAGCCCTGAGGTGGTCCTCCGCTACCTCGATGGCCGCACCGTCAGGGGACGGCTCGAGGGGCCGTTCGACCCGCGGGGGACCGACGAGGTGACGGTGACGACGCCGGAGGGGGAGCGGGTGGTGGCGCCGCTTCCCGCGCTCAAGGCCGTGTTCTTCCTGAAGCACCCGGCCCAGCGCGAGGCCGACCTCGCCTTCGGGGGGCGGGAGCACCTCCGCGGGGCGCGGGCCCGGGTGGACTTCGTGGACGGCGAGGTGATGCGGGGGCTCGTGCACCACTACTCGGTGAAGGATCGCGGGTTCATGCTGGTTCCCACCGACCCCGAGAGCAACAACGAGCGCGTCTTCGTGGTGGCGCGGGCGGTTCAGGGTGTGGAGATCGAGGGCTGAGCTCGCGCTCCTGGCGACCCTGGCGCTCGCGGCCGCGCCCTCCGCGGCCGGCGGCGGGCTCGAGCGCCTCCAGCGCCTGGCGGACACGTTCCGGACCCGGCCCGCGTGGCACGCCCGTTACGAGCAGCGGTACGTGCCGGCCGGGTTCGCCGAGGGGGAGACGGCGAGGGGCGAGGTGTGGGTGGGATGGCCGGACCGGGCCCTGTGGGCGACCGGCGAACCGCCCGTACGCTGGCTGGGCGCCGCGGGGCGGCGGGTACGGCTCGTGGACCTCGAGGTGGGCAGCTGCGAGGAGCGGACGCTCGGCGCGGCGGAGTGGGCGCGGCTGCCGCTCACCGCGGTGGTGGATCCGGGCCGGGCGGTGGAACGGTTCACGATCCTCGAGGAGGGCGGGACGGTGGTGCTGGTCCCGCGGACGCCGGGCGACATCGCCAGGGTGGAGCTCGTCGTCGGCGGCGACGGGCTGCCCGCGGTGGTGACGCTGCACGACGCCGCCGGGGCGGTGAACCGGATCCGGTTCCTGGGCTGGGCGCCGGTGGCCCCGCCCGCCTCGTGGCTGCCGGAGCCACCCCCGGGCGTCCGCTGCGCCGACGCCGATCCTCCGCGGCCGGGGTGAGAGACGCCCCGGGGAGCGCGGCCTTCGGCCCGTCGGGGCGAGACGGCCGTGAAGGCTGCCACCACCCTGCGGGCCGCGCCCGGCCCGGCGGGGGGCCGTGCGGGGCCCCCGTCATCCCGACGAGCGGCCGGGGGCCGCGACGAGGGAGCTCATCCACGGGAAGCACGTTGCGGCTTCTTGGGGATGAGACCCCTCGGGCTTCGCCCTCGGGGTGACGTTCGGCCGCGCGAGCCGCTGCGCGGCTCGCTGCCTCACGTCACCTGCGCCGGGCGGTCCCTCGCCTCGCCCGGCCCCGGCCGTCGCTCCGTCGGCGGAGGGGAAGGGGGCCGCCGGAGGCAGCGGATCGCGCCTTCGCTCGAGCCGTCGGTGCTGCCCGCCGGCGCCGAGGCGGTGGTGCAGCGATCCTGGGCGAGCTTCTTGCCCCGGATGGCGTTGTCCCCGCCGACGTTCCCGGTTAGACTGCAGCGGTGGAGAGTCCGGTTCGCTCCCTGAAGCACGCGCGGGAGATCCGCGACGTGTTCGGCTCGGTCCGGTCGGAGCTCGAGGGCGTGGAGGCCTTCTTCGAGCGGGAGCTCGCCGGGGCCCTGCCGATGGTGCGTGAGGTCGCGGGGTGGGTGCTGGGCGGCGGCGGCAAGAGGATCCGGCCCGCGCTGGTGCTCCTGATCTCGCGGATGCTGGGGTACGAGGGCGAGCGCTCGGTGCGCTACGCGGCGGTGGTGGAGCTGATTCACACCGCCACGCTCATCCACGACGACATCATCGACGAGTCGGAGCTGCGGCGGGGGCGGCCCACGGCCAACAGGCGGTGGGGTAACCAGCCGGCGGTGCTGGTGGGCGACTGGCTCTACACCCGCACGATGGACCTCTGCCTCGAGCTGGGCGACGTGGAGGTGATGCGCCTGCTCACTGGAGCGACCCTCAAGATGATCGAGGGCGAGATCCTGGCCGACCAGGTGCGGGGGCGCATCGACCTCGACGAGGACACCTACATGGAGATCACGCGGCGCAAGACGGCGGAGCTGTTCGCCGCCGCGTGTGCCCTGCCGGCGCTGTTCCAGCCCTCGACCCTGCACCTCACGGGCCAGCTCGCCGCCTTCGGGCGCAGCCTCGGCCTCTGCTTCCAGCTCATCGACGACGTGCTGGACTACACGGCGAGCGCCGAGCAGCTCGGCAAGCCGGTGCTCGCCGACCTGCGCGAGGGACGCGTGACGCTGCCGCTCATCCTGCTCCTGCCGCGCCTCGACGGGATGCGGCGCGAGGCCATCGCCCGGATCGCGCGGGAGGGCGAGTTCGGGGCCATCACCGCCCCGGAGCTGCTGGAGCTCGTGCGGACTTCCGGCGTCCTGGACGAGGTGCGCCGCCGGGCCGAGCGGTTCGCGGCGGAGGCGGTGGCCCAGCTCGCGGAGTTCCGGGGGCGGCCGGAGGCCGCGGCCCTGGAACGGGCCGCGAACCTCCTCCTCGAACGCAGCTGCTGAGCCATGGGCGGTGGCGGCCCGGGCCCGCGCGAGCTGCGCCGGCGGTGGCGGCTCCGGTGGATGGTGGCGTTCGTCGCCGGCCTCGCGCTGCTCCTCTACCTGCGCTCGTTCTACCGTCACGAGCTGTACCACCTCACGGGCGCGGCGGCGTGGATGTGGGTCAGCGACGACGTGGCCGAGCCCCGGCCCACGGCGGGTCTGTTCGTGCGCACGCTCGAGCTCGCGGCGCGCCCCCGCCGGGCGGTGGCGAAGGTCTCGGGCGACCGGCAGTACGTGCTCTGGGTCAACGGCGAGCCGGTCGCCGCCGGACGGAGCCGGCCCGGGTTTCCCCTCGACGTGGTGCCGGTGACGGACCTGCTCCGCCCCGGCCGCAACGTGCTCGCGCTCGAGGTGCGCAGCCCCACCTCGGTGGGGGCGGCGCTGTTCGCCCTCGACCTCGAGCCCACCCCGGAGGGCCGTGCCGCGGGCGACCCGGCGGGGCGGTCGGTGGTGGTCTCCGGGCGCGACTGGCGGGTGCTCCGGGAGTGGAGCCGCGACGCGCTGGACGAGGGGGTGGGCGGGGGCGCCGCGCCGTGGATCTGGGGGTCGCCGCCGGACCACCCGTGGTCGTACCCGGTGCCGCGGCTCCACGCGGTGCCGCTCGAGCAGGCGGTGACCGGGGAGCGGTGGCGGGTGCGGCCGGAGCCGGGTGACGGCGTCTGGCGGTACCGCCTGGGGGAGGGGTTCGGCGGGCTGGTGTGGCTCACCGAACCGGAAGGCGGCTGGCGGCGGGCGGAGGTGCGGCTTCCGGACGGAGGGGCCGTGCCGGTGGTGGCGCTGCCCGGGGAGAGGGAGTGGCTCTTCCCGGGACGCTGGGAGGGGGCGGTCCTGGAGATCGCGTGCGTGGGGCCGCCCCCCGGCCTCCTGGCGCAGCCGACGCGCGCCACCCGCGTCCGCTGACGTCTACTCCCGCCAGCGGGTGACGAACACGTTGGTCTCGTGCGGGTGGGAGTTCATCCGGTTGGAGCAGAAGACGAAGGTCTTCCCGTCCGGGGCCCACATCGGGAACCCGTCGAACTCCGGGGAGTAGGTGACGCGCTCGAGCCCCGATCCGTCCAGGTTCACCAGGTACAGCTCGAACTCCCTCCCCTCGGGATCGCCGTAGTTGGAGGAGAAGATGATCTTCTCGCCCGAGGGGTGGAAGAACGGCGCGAAGGAGGCCGCGCCGAGGTGGGTCACCTGGTGCTTGCCGGAGCCGTCGGCGTTCATCACCCAGATCTCGAGGGTGGTGGGCCGGATCAGGCCCTGCGCGAGCAGGCGCCGGTAGTCCTCGATCTCCTCGGGCGTCCTCGGGTGGTAGGCGCGGTAGACGATCTTGCTGCCGTCGGGCGAGAAGAACGGCCCGCCGTCGTACCCCAGCTCGTGGGTGAGGCGGCGCACGTCGGAACCGTCGAGGTTCATGGTGTAGATGTCGAGGTCGCCGTCGCGCATGGAGGTGAAGACGATCCGGTCGCCCCTGGGCGAGATCGTGGCCTCGGCGTCGTACCCCGGCGTGTCGGTGAGCCGCTCGATCCCGGTGCCGTCGGCGTTGGCGCGGAAGATGTCGTAGCCCGGGTAGAGCGCCCAGACGTACCCCTGGCTCCGGTCGGGCGGCGGGGGGCAGTCCGGAGATGCGAGGTGGGTGGAGGAGTAGAGGATGTGCTCGCCGTCGGGGTAGAAGTAGGCGCAGGTGGTGCGTCCCTTCCCGGTGGAGACCAGCCGCGGCGGCCCGGAGCCGTCCACGTCCATCACGAAGATCTGATCGCAGGCAAACGGCGGCCGCGTCGACTGGAAGATGAGCTTCGAGCCGTCGAACGAGAAGTACGCCTCGGCATTCTCCCCGCCGTCGGTGAGCATGTGCAGCTCCGAGAAGTGGACCTCCCTGGGGTCGGGCTGGACCACCCGGGGGACCTGCCCGCTGGCGCCGGCGGCGCGCGCGGGCTCCTGGGAGGGGCCGCGGGAGCAGGCGGGAACGAGGACGGCGAGGACGAGCACGGCGAATCGGCGCACGGATGACCTCCGGCGCGTATCCTCGCACGAGCCCGGGATCCAGGCAACCGCCGCGGGCTCCCCGGAGAAGCTGGCCGGCACGGATCCTGGCCGCGCCATGGCGGGCGTGGGTGCGACCTGCGGGTACACTGGCACGGTGTGCACGCTGCTGCTCTACCGGCGGCCGCTCCCCGGGGTGGCGCTGGCCGTGGCCGCGGCCCGCGACGAGCTGCACGCGCGGGCGGTGGGCGGATGGGCCAGGCTGAGCGAGACGCCCGAGGTGTGGGGCGGGCACGACCCCGAGGCCGGCGGGAGCTGGCTCGCGCTGTCGGGCTCGGGCTTCCTGGTGGCGGTGACCAACGCGCGGCTCGGGGCGCGCCGCCGGGAGGGCCAGCGCTCGCGGGGCCTGCTCGTTCTCGACCTCGCCGCGGAGCCCACTGCCGGGACGGCCGCGGACCGCCTCCGGCGCGAGCCGCTCGCGCGGTACGCGCCGGCGAACGTGGTGGTGGCCTCGCCGGCTCGGCTGGTGGTGGCGACCAACGTGCCCCGTCCCGAGGTCCGCGAGCTCGAGACCGTGACACTGGCCCTCGGCAACCGCCCGGCGTTCGAGGGCGATCCGAGGGTGGAGGCGCTTCTCGAGCTCGGGAGGCCCCGCCCTGGCGAGGGGGCGGCCGCGTGGACGGAGCGGCTGGTGGCCCTCCTCGCCCGCCACGAGCACCCCGTCTCCTGTCGCCACGCACCCGCTGCGGGCACGGTGAGCGCCACCGTCGCCCTCCTGGGCGAGGGCGGCTGGCGAGCCCGGCACGCCGGTGGGCCGCCCTGCCGCACCCCGCTCGAGGTGGTGCCCGCGCCGGGCCCGGGAGCGCGGGGAGAGCGGTGACCGCCCGCGCTCCGGGGTGTCCCGCGGCGCGCGCCCGCCCTCAGCCGGCGGGCACCAGCGCCTCGAGCTGGTCGCCGAGCCGCTCCGGACCGAGCAACGTGTATCCCCGCTCGCGCGCAAGCCGGGCCTCGCGCTCGCCGTTGTAGCCCCAGGTGGCCAGGGCGCAGCGGACGCCGAGCGGCGCCACGGCGTCGAGGTGGTTGACCTTGTCGTCCACGAACACGATGCGGCCGGGTGCGATCTCCGTCCGCCCGGCCAGCGTCCGCAGGTGCGCCGCCTTGGACACCCCGGTCTCCTTGTCGAGGATCAGCTCGCCGGGGAAGAGGGCGGAGAGGCCGTGGCGGGCCAGGATCCGGTCCACGGACTCGCGGTCGCGGGCGGTGGCGATGGCGAGCGTCCACGATCGGGACAGCCCGGGAAGCGTCGCGGCGACGTGCGGGTAGAGGCGGATGAGGGCCAGCCATCCCTCCGGATCGCCGTCCTGGAGGCGGCGCCGCACCTCGTAGTACCGGCGGTGGAAGGCCGCCAGCCATTCGGGGTCGAGCCCGGCCTTGAACCGGTCGTGCGCCTCCTGGTCGGGCATCTCGAGGCCGCGCTCGAGAGCGAGGAGCTGGACCGCGTAGTCCTCGGCGCGGTTTCCGAGCGGCATCCCGGCGAGGAAGGCGCGGAACACCGGGTCCTCGGGGGACGGCGGGCGGAGGCGGCCGGGAGCCGCCACGGGGAGCCGGCCGGCGAGCGGCGAGCCCGGCCGCATCTCCCGGAACGCGGTGCACGCCACGAGAAACGACTCCGGCGCCGAGTCCGCGATCACGCCGTCGAAGTCCAGCGCCAGCACCCGTCGCGGCATCCGCACCTCCCGTACCCCGTGGCGGGGCAGGGTACCACGGCGCCTACCGCCGCGGGGGCCGTGCCACCGGCCGTCGGGGCGGCCGCGTGGAGAGGACCCGGACCGGCTCCCCGGTCCGCCCGATCAGGGCCGCGCCGGCGCCGTACCCCTTCGGATCGTGATCCTCCCCGTGGCACGTGAGGTAGCACAGCCCGGAGCCCTGGCCCGGGGAGAGGAACTCGAGGCGCCCGGAGGAGGAGGGCTTCACGCCTCCGAGGGTGGTCTCCTCGCCGAACCGGATCAGGGCGCGGTTGGTCACCGAGCCGTGGGGGTTGTGGCAGGTGGCGCAGGCGGTGCGCTCCTCCACCACGTGCGTGCGGTGCTCGGGAAACGGGCCGCTCCCCGAGAGGAGCGCGGCGCGGTTGTGGCAGCGGTAGCACAGGGCGTAGGTGTCGGCCGACTCGGGGCTGCCGTCGGTCCGCACGTACGAGGCCACGAGCAGCTTCTCGACGCTGGAGCCGTGGGGCCCGCGTGCCCCGGCCGGGTCGTCATTGCCGTGGCAGTCGGTGCAGTTGATGTACTGCCCGGAGAGCTCGGGCCGGACCGACGGCGAGCGGTCCGGTGCGGGCGCCTCCACGGGATGGAACGACCGGTTCTCGGGGCTGAGCAGCCGCGAGATGTCGAGCAGGTCCTGGGTGGCGGCACCGGCCCCTCCGTGGCATCCCTCGCAGAGCTGGAACTCGAACCGGGAGGGGTCGAGTGGCGACAGCTTCCTCCGGCCGGGACCCGTGTCGCTCGCCGGCGGCAGCCCGCGGTGGGGAGCGTGGCAGGAGGTGCAGGTCACCGCCTGGGTCTCGAAGCGCGAGGTGGCGGCCGCGTCGAGACGGTGGCGGTGTGGCTGCGCCAGCGCGGTGTCGAGGAGGGGCGGCGCCGCCCCGGCGGCGAGCACGCCCTCGGCGATCCGTCGCTGCACGTCGTTCTCCGAACCGTGGCAGCTCAGGCACAGCTCGGTCTGTCCCGACGGCAGCATCGGCGATCCGGAGGCGCCGTGGCCCGCGTGACACGAGGCGCACCCCGCGAGCATCAGGGACGGGTCCAGGTGGGGGCTCGCGGCGGTGGCGAGGCCTGCCGCCGCGAGGACGATGGCGGCGCTCAGCGCAGCTCGTGGCATGTGGCGCACACCTCCGTGACGGTGGGCTTGACCCAGAAGTGGGGGGTCACGCCGGGCCTGTAGTTGGCGTCCGAATGCGGATCGTGGCAGGTGGTGCACTGCATCTTGCCCTCGGCGTCGAGGCGGACGTCCGGATCGGAGCGGATGGCGTCGAGCGGCTTGACGCCCATGTCCTGCTCGGGCGCGAGCGGCACCTGGTCGGTCACCCGGAAGGAGATCGGGTGCGACCCGCTCAGGTCGGTCCCGATGTACCCGGGCCGTCCCGGCTCCAGCCGCTGCGAGCCGGCCATCGGGATGGGACGCGGCTCCCCGGCGACGTCGCCCAGCGCCACCGTCCCGTCGTGGCAGGACAGGCACAAGCGCGAGGCGCCGTCCGGCTGCGGGAGCGTCTCCCGCTGGCCGCGGCCACGCCACGGCTCGGCCGTCCGGTAGCGCACGTTCTCCGGGAGCCTGTGCCCCCACAACGGCTGCGGCACCACGGCGCTGTGCGGGATGTGGCAGAACTTGCACACCTGGGTCTCGGTGAGGGACTTGACCTCGCCCGGTCCGCTCACGGAGAGGTTGTGCAGCGTGCCGGCGACGCCGGCCTGCTGCGCCAGCGCGGTGCCGGCGAGCGCCAGCGCGACCCCGGCGCCGATCCATCGGGCTCGAGCGTCAGCCATGGCCCACCCCCTCCACGACGAGGCGCAGCACCTGCACCCGCCGGTTCAGCGAGTCCGCCACCGCCACCGCGCCGTCCGGCCGGGCGGCGATCCCCGCCGGGAACGCGAACCGGCCCGGCTCCTGGCCCGATCCGCCGACGGTGGCCAGCAGCGTGCCGTCTCTCCGGAACAGGATCACCTGGTCCAGCCGCTCCTCCGTCACCCACAGGCGGCCCGCGGGGTCCACGGTGATCCCCTTCACCCGGGGCAGCTCGCCCGGGGCATCGCCGAGGCGCCCGAACACCGTGAGCGGCTCCCCGTCGGCAAGCCGGATCCGCTGCAGGCGGAAGTTGAGGGTATCACCCACCCAGACGGTGTCGCCGTCGGCGGCGAGCGCGGTGGGGAAGTTGAACTCGCCCGGTCCGCTCCCACGGCGCCCGATGGTCCGCCGGCCGCCGCCGGGATCCAGAACCACCAGGCGGTGGGCGCCGGTCTCGGCGACCACCACCGCGCCGCCGACGCAGGCGATGCCGGTGGGGCGGAGGAGCCCCTCGGCGAGCCGTGCGGCGGGCCGCAGTCCCCGGGAGAGGCGGACCACGGTCCCCGCCCGAGAGTCCGTGACCAGGATCCCATCGGTGCACACGGCGACACCCACCGGCGAGGCGAGTCCGCCGCGGGGCCCGCCCCGCAGCCGGCCCCCGGGCCCGATGCGGACCACGCGGCCGGCCCCGGGGTCGGTCACCAGGAGATCGTCGCCGTCCCACGCCACCCCGTAGGGACGTACCAGCGCCGGACCGGGCCGGCGTCCCGTGAGCCAGCCCACCACCCCGCGCCGGCCGCCGCCCGCGAACACACGCTCCACGGCGATGGTGGCCGGTCCCGCGGTGACGGTGGTGCCGGGGCGCCGCCAGCCTCCCGTGGCGGTGCAGGCGGCGAGAGCGGCCGCGAGTATCGTCACGAGCGCCCGCCTCACCGGATCACCCCCCGCCGCTCGGGCGCCGTCACGATGGGCAGGAGCGTCGCGAAGCGGCGCGAGAGGATCACCACCACGCCCCGGTTGCGGCGATCCCCGTCCCCCTCGAGCCGCTCGCGGCTGTCGTAGAACTCCGCCCGGAGGTCCAGCATCCCGAGGTGGAAGGTGAGCTGGGCCTGCAGCTGCTCCCCGTCCACGTCGGGGACGAGCTCGAGATGGCGGACGTCGGTGCGGTAGGAGGCGTGCAGCGAGAGCGCCCTGAAGGGACGGAACCCCAGCGAGACCGAGTCGGCCTCGACCCGCTGACGGGAGCCGGCGATGGAGTCCACCTCGGTGTGCAGGACGGCGAGCGTCAGGCGGCCGCCGTCCACCTGCGCGGAGTAGGTCCGTCCCTCGACGGTGGACCGGCCGACCCGCAGCAGGCTCTGGCCCTCGCGCCGACGGAGCTCCGCGTAGGCGTAGGCCCGGGTTCTCCCGAACCGGCGCCGGAGGCTCAGCCGGGCGCGCGTGCTGTCGGCGGTGGCGGAGCCGATCACGGCGGCGCCGAGATCGGGCAGTGCGGCCTCCGGTCCCGCGATGTCGGCGGTGGAGTGCGTCCAGCCGAGCTCCAGCTCGCTGCGCAGCGTCTCCTCCGTGCCGTGGCCGAGGGTCGTCGCGAGGGCCAGCGAGCTGGAGGTCCGCGCGGGCCCTTCGGGCGGCGCGAACCGTCCCGCCGCCACCTGGGCGGAGACCACGCTGTCGAGGGGACCCGCCGCGCCGGACCAGGTGAGGTACCCTCCCAGGCGCTGGCTGCTCGAGGACCTGCCGCCGCCGGTGCTGTACGCCAGGGCGGCGAACGGACCGGCGCGGACTCCCTTCCCCAGGTCGCGCTCCCAGCGGGCCTCCACCAGGTGGCTGGAGCTCGTGATCGCGTCCGAGGAGGTCCAGCCGGCGGTGTAGCCGAGGGTGAGCAGGCCGCGGTGGGCCGTCTGGCGCGTGAACCGGTTGGCCAGCCGGGTCACGGTGGTCGTGAGGGTGGTCCCGGCGGCCTCGAAACCGCGCCGGACGCCGACGGCGGTCATGTCCCAGCGCCAGCCCCGGCCGATGTCGCCGTGCTCGTCGCCGTTGAACGTCCAGTCGTCGAGGGTGTACGGGGTGGCGGCGTAGCGGAGCACGCGGTGCTCGAGCCGGTAGTGGTGCCCGAGCGGGCCGTTGCCCGGCGCCCAGTCCACGAACTCGCGGTCGTCCCGCTGGCGGCGTCCGTCCACCAGGCGCAGCGTGGAGCGGTCCACACCCAGGAGCGTGCCGCGCAGCGGGCCCCGTCTGAACCTCAGGCGGCCCCCGGCCACGGTCTGGGTGTCGGGGATGGCGGGCAGGAACGTTCCCTGCCGGGGCGTCGCCCGGGTGTCGTAGCTGTACGCGGTGCGTCCCACCCACAGCCGGATCGGGTACCACCCCTCGGGGAAGAGGCGGATCTCCGCCCGCGCCCCGGTGCGGTCGCTGTCCAGACCGAACCCGTCCCGGTACCGGTCGAGGATCCCCTCGAGCTCCAGGCGGAACGAGGCCAGCGCCGGGTGGACGATGTAGCCGTTGAGGGCCAGGCTCAGGCGGTAGCGCCGCTGGTCGTAACGGGAGGCGAGCTCGCCGTCGGTGCGGTTCTCGTACGAGCGGTACTCCGCTCCGATCCGGCCGTCCAGCCACCACTGCCCGTACCGCTGCGCCGCGGCGGGGGCCGCGGCCGCCAGCGCCAGCGTCACGATGGGGAGGAGCGCTCGCCGGGCGCCCACCTCACCGACCTCCCGCACCGTCCCAGGCGGCGGCCAGCTCGGGCACGAGCACCGCCACCGGGTGGCGGCGGGCCAGCTCGCCGAACCACGCCGACTCGGCGGCCTCGAGCCGCTCGGCCTCCAGCTTCTTCCGGATCATGGGTGCCGCCTCGTCGAAGCTCAGCTGCGCCTCGGGCCGGACCTCGAGGATCTGGAGCAGGTGGTAGCCGGTGTCCGTGCGGATCGGCCCCACCACCTCGCCCACCGTCGCGCTCCACGCCGCCGCCTCGAGCTCCGGCAGCAGCCGGCCCCGGTGGACCCAGCCCAGGTCGCCCCCGCGGATCCGGTACATGTCGGCGCTGCGCTCGGCCGCGAGCTTCTCGAACGGCTCCCCCGCCCGGATCCGGCGGAGGAGCTCCCGCGCCTCCCGCTCCACGCGGGCGACGGTGGCGGCGTCCGCGCCCGGGGGCACCGCCAGCACCAGGTGGCGGAGCCGGCGGGCCTCGGGCCGGCGCCAGCGGCCGGGATCGGCGTCGTACGCCGCGCGGACGTCGGCATCGGTCACCGCGGCCCGTTCCTTCACGAACCGCCGGTAGGCCTGCTCGGCGAGCAGGGTCTCGGCGATGGCCCGGCGGTGCTGGCGCACGGTCATCCCGGCGGCCCGGAGCCCCTCGCGGTACCGCTTCCGGCCGAGACGCTCGCGGATCTCGCGCCGCCGCCGTTCCGCCTCCTGAAGCGGCAGCTCCATCCCCGCGTCGAGCCCGCCCAGCACGGACAGCTCCTTCCGGATCAGCGTGCGGAGCTGCTCCCGCTCGAGCTGGAGGCGCCGCTCGTGGGTCAGCGCCGCGTGCCGGAAGCGGGAGTTGAGGGCCTGGTCCACGGCGGCGTCCAGGAGGGCGCGGGTGATGACCCGGTCGCCCACGCGGGCCACCACCTGGCCGGAGGGACGGGCGGCGAGCAGGAGGGGGAGCGCGAGCAGCAGGACGGTGGCGCGTCGCATCGAACCTCCAGGAAACGGGCGGGGCCTCGGCCCCGCCCGGACAGTAGCAGAACCCGGTGGACCCGGGCCACGGTCACTTGATGTGACAGGTGGTGCAGAGAGCGCTGTTGGTGTTGCTCATCACGAGGAACGGCGCGTTGGTGTCGTCGTGCGGGTCGTGGCAGGACGCGCACTGCACCGTGCCGCTGAACAGCAGGCCGGCCACCGTGCTGTTCGTCGCCGGATCCACCAGCTCGCCGTCGGCGTTGGCCAGCGCGGTGTCGTAGGTGAAGTTGATCGGGTGGTCGTTGGTGAGGTCGGTGCCCAGGTTCGGGGTGCCGGTCATGAACCCGTTGCTGTCCACGTTGCCGCCCGAGGTGAGGGTGATGGTGCCCACCTCGTTCGGCTCGTTGTAGAGCGAGTGGACCGCCACCGTGCCGTCGTGGCACGACATGCAGAGGTTCGACACCGCGCTCCCGCCGCCGATGTCGGTGGGGGTGGCGTTCAGCGTCGACGACGAGTACACGCCGTAGCTCGTGACGGTGGACAGGGTGTGGTTCCACAGCGGGTCCACGTTGGTCCCGCTCTGGTGCGGGGTGTGGCAGAACACGCACACCCGGTTCACGTTGGTCGTGGCCCCCGGGCCGGTGGAGCTGAGGTCGTGCTTGGACCCGACCACGCCCGCCCCGGCCAGGCTCGCGGCGGCCAGGACCGCCAGGGTGACAGTTGCGATGCGCTTCATCAGACCCTCCCTCGTGTGGTTTTTCGCGCGGCCCCTTCCCGGGGGCCGCCCCTCCCGCTGCAAGGCGCGTGCCACGCGGGCGGGCGGGCGGTGACCGCCGCGGATCCCGTCGCGGCGGCGTCCTGCACGCCGTCGAACCGCCCGGGAGGCCGCGCTCTCGGGGCGCCGCGGGCGCTCCCGCGGCCGGCGCACGCGCGCCGCCCTGCGGTGGGCGCACACCGCGCGCTTCGGGCGCGCGCGAAATCGCGCAGGGGCCGCGGCGGAGTGCGTATTATTCCCCACCGCGGGGCTGGAGGTAGCGGAAGACCTGCACCCGCCGGTTGAGCTGGTCCACCACCGCGAACCGGTCGCCGTGGGCCGCGACGCCGGCGGCGATGCGGAACTGCCCCGGCCCGGCGCCGCCCTCGCCGACGAAGGTGAGCAGCTCGAAGTCCGAGTCGAACAGCTGGACGTTGTTGAAGGCCGCGTCGGTGACGTAGATGATCCCCTCCCGGTCCACGGCCACGTCCTTGGGGCGCACGAAGTTCCCGAAGCCGGTCCCGAGCCCGCCGAACTCGTCGAGGTACTCGCCCTCGTCGGTGAGCAGCTGCACCCTGGAGTTGAGCTGGTCCACCACCAGGAGGTCGCCGTCGGGGGTGAAGGCGAGCGAGGTGGGAAAGGCGAACTCGCCCGGGCCCTCGCCGCGGCGTCCGAAGGCCCCCTCCCGGTGCCCGTCGGCGCGGCCGTAGACGACGATCCGGTGCGCCTTGGAATCCGCGACGTACAGGCGGGTGCCGTCGGGCGACACCGCCACGTCGGTGGGGTTCACGAGCTCTCCGGGCTGTCCGTAGAGGGCGACGAGCTTCCCCTCGGCGGTGTAGGCCACCACCTGGGCACGCCCGGCGTCGGCCACGAAGACGGTCCCGTCGGGGGCCACGTCGAGACCCAGCGGCAGGCGGAGCCGGGCGGGCCCGCGGGTGCCGAACACGTCGTAGCGGTGGCCCTCCCGGTCGAACCGCACCAGCGCGTGGAGCGCGGTGTCGGTGACGAGGATCCGGCCCTGACCGTCGAACGCCACGCCGAACGGCTTGCGGAGCCGGTCGTACGGGTTCTTCGGGCCGGCCCCGATCAGCGCCTTCCGCCATCCCGACTCGGCCTCGACGTCGGCGCGGCCCGTGAGGATCGTCTCGAGGCGGATCCGGGGCGGGTCGGGGGGCGGCGGCCAGACGTACTCGGCGTACGGGTCCTGGACGGGGCGCCGGCCGGTGGAGGCGCAGCCGGCGAGCCAGAGCGTGAGGGCTGCGGCGAGGACACGCCAGGTCAGATGTCGCATCGGTCCCTCCGCGGTCTCACTTCGGGTGGCAGTGGGAGCACGCCGCGAACGGGGACTCCGCGTCCCAGCGCAGCAGCCTGTACCGTCCCCGGTGCGGGTCGTGGCAGGTGAGGCAGCCCAGCGTGCCGGTGAAGGTCGTCTCGGCCCGCTCCACCTCCTGCCGGGTGGGTGGACCCACGGCGCGGTGGCCGCTGACGGGGTGCCCCTTCCCGTCGGTGAGCTCGACCACCGCCATCCGCCGCGCGGCGTGCGCCGGTACCTCGAACCGCCCCAGCACGGTGACCGGCTGCGAGCTGCCGCGCGCCGGGGCGTGGCTCGCGTCGTGGCAGGCGAGGCACAGGGCGTCGCCCTCCGCCCGGAGCAGCCTGGGCCGCTGTCCGCCGTGGGGCTCGTGACATGCGCGGCAGCCGATCAGCGTGATGACCCCGTGCGCGGTCTCCCCCTCCCGGGGCCCCATGTCGTCGTGACAGGCGAGGCATTCGCCACCCGCGGGCTCCTTCACCAGGTGCTCCTGCGGCGAGGCGTGCGGGTTGTGGCAGTCGGCGCACCGTGCCAGCTCCATCGCCGGGTGCGGGACCTTGGCCGCCGCCGCCGCCTCGCCGATGTCGTCGTGGCAGGCCAGGCACAGCTCGGAGCCGCCGTCGGCCTCGAGACGGTCGTACGCCCCCTCGTGGCAGGTGTCGCACCCGTCGAGCAGCGGAGGGTGGAGGTTCGCGGCGAGGAGCTTCGGGTTGTCGGAGCCGTGCGGGGTGTGGCAGTCGGTGCACGTGAGCGACTCCGGATCGGCCCCGAGATGGGGCGCGCGCAGGTCGTCGGCGTCGTGGCAGCCCAGGCACAGCTCGGGCGGCGCGTCGTCGAGGAGGTACCGGCGCGCCGCGGCGTGCGGCTGGTGGCACGTGGTGCACGCCTCGGCGGCGGGCGCGTGACCGCCGTCCCCCGTCGCCGCCTTCGCCTCACCGGGGTGACAGCTCGCGCAGAGAGCCGGTCCCTCGGCGCGCAGCAGCGGCTCCACGTCGCTCATGTGAGGGTCGTGGCAGGCCACGCACTGGCGCCGATTGCGCCGCCGGTCCAGTGCCGGGTGGGTGACCGTGCTCCCCTCGGTGAGGTCGCCGTGGCAGGAGGAGCAGATCCGGCCGATCCGGCCGCGCAGCCGCATCCGCGGGCCGAGCGGCTTGCGGTGGCACGCGTCGCACGAGCCCTCCGCGAACGGCGGGTGCTGACCGGCGGCGCGGAGCAGCTTCGGGTTGGGTCCGCCGTGCGGCAGGTGGCAGGCGGTGCACCGGGCGTTCCTCGGCAGGACGCCTCCGTGCGGACCCTCGAGGTCGCCGGGATCGTGGCAGCCGGTGCACAGCTCGGGTACCGAGTCGGCGGTGATGAGATGTGGAGTGTCGGTGGCGTGCGGGTCGTGGCAGTCGAGGCAGGAGTCCGTGACCGGGGCGTGGGGGGAGGGCAGCTCGCCTTCCGCGGCGGCGGCCTTGTCGTCGTGGCAGCCCACGCACAGCGCCGGCTCCTCCTCGGCCAGCGCCACGGTGGTGCCGGAGGGGGCGATGGTCATCTCATGGCACGTGGTGCAGTCCTCGGCCGCGGGTGGATGCACGGTCGTGCCGCGCGTCTTCTCCGCATGGCAGGTGGTGCAGCGGGTGTTCTCCACCGAGACCAGCCGCGGGTGTCGCGCCGCCATCGCCACGGCCGGGGCCAGCGCCAGCAGCAGCATCGCACGCCTCACTCTCGTACCCTCCGTTCCCCGGGGTTGGCGCGCACCGGACGCTCCGTGCGGCCCGCCCCGATCCGGGCAAGGAACCGTGCGAGCCGCTCCTCGAGCTCCTCGAGGAGAACCGGAGGAAGCTCGGGCGCGGCCTCCGGCGAGAGCTCGCCGTCGCCCGGGACCTCGCACAGGGAGTAATACCACATGTGCGGGATCCGGGGGACCCGGCGCTCGCACAGGTCGCGCAGCCGCGACCACGGGAGGCTCGCCGTGGTGAGCCCGAAGACGGCGCCGTCGAGGGGCTCCTCGCGCAGCACCCTCTCGGCCTCCTCGGGATCCGAGACCTGCACCAGCTCCACGTCCGGCGGGAGAAGCCGGCGGATCAGCCAGCCGGTGACTGGCGACGCCTCCATCAGCATCAGCCGCATCCGCGTCACGCTCCTTCGGGCTCGCCGACCTGCAAGTTGCGTGCCGGATCACTTGCGGCGGGGAAGCAGCCCGAGCTTCTGGAGCCGGTAGCGGAGCTGGTCGCGCGTGATGCCGAGCAGCTCCGCGGCCCGCGTCTGGTTGCCTCCGGCGGCCTCCATCGCGCGCTCCACCAGCTGGCGCTCCGCCTCGGCCAGGGGGATGATCCCGCGGACCGCGGACGACTCGTCCACCGCGGAGCCCGCCATCCGGACGTCGAGCACCAGCGACTCGGGGCCCACCGTGGGGCCCTGCGCGAGGATCACGGCCCGCTCCACGACGTTGCGGAGCTCCCGGACGTTGCCCGGCCAGTCGTGGGCGAGGAGGCGGTTCTCCGCCTCGCGGCTGAAGCCGTCGAAGCGCCGTCCCACCTTCGGCTGGAGGGTGTGGAGGAAATGACGCGCGAGCGGGAGGATGTCCTCGCGCCGGTCGCGAAGGGGCGGAACCACGATGGGGAAGACCGAGAGCCGGTAGTAGAGATCCTTGCGGAACTCGCCCGAGGCCACCATCGCCGTGAGGTCGCGGTTGGTGAGGGCGAACACCCGCGTGTCCACCTGGATCTCGCGCACGCCCCCGACCCGGCGGAACCTCCGGTTCTCGAGGAACTGGAGCAGCTTGGCCTGCACGTCCAGCCGCAGCTCCCCGATCTCGTCGAGGACCACGGTCCCGCCGTCGGCGAGCTCCAGGGTGCCCCGCTTGAGCGTCTTGGCGTCGGTGAACGCGCCGCGCTCGTGACCGAACAGCTCGCTCTCCACGAGCTGGTCGGGCAGCGTCGCACAGTTGACCTCGAGGAGCGGACGCTCGGCCCGCGAGGACACCGCGTGCATGTACCTCGCCACGACGTTCTTCCCGGTCCCGCTCTCCCCGGTGATCAGCACCGTGGCGATCTCCGACCGGGCCACCTCGCACGCGATGGCCAGCGTGCGCCGGAACGCCTCGGAGTGGGCCACGATGTCGGAGCTGATCAGGAGCTGCCGGTCGCGCCGCGCCGCCTCCGCGTCGAGCTGCTCCTGGCGGCGCTCGAGCGACCGGTGCACGAGGTCGAGAAGGTCGTCGTGGTCCACGGGCTTGGTGAGGAAGTCGAGCGCGCCCAGCTTCATCGCCCGGACCGCGTCCTCGACCTCGCCGACGGCGGTCATGACGATCACCACGGTGGGCGCCAGCTTCTCCCGGTTGCGCTCGAAGAAGTCGAGCCCGTGACCGTCGGGGAGGGCGAGGTCGAGGAGGAGGAGGTCGGGCTGGTGCTGCTCCAGGTGGCGTTCGGCCTCGGCGAGGTCCGCCGCGAGGTGGACCTCGTGCCCCGCCTTCTCGAGCCGCCGCTGGAGCGACCAGCGCAGCAGGTCCTCATCCTCGACGATCAGGATCAGCGGCATCCGTTTCCCCTCCCCTCCGGGCCGGCAGGACGATGTGGAAGATGGTCCGGCCCGGCGTGCTCTCCACCTGAATCTCGCCCCCGTGCTCCTCCACGATCCGCTGCGCCACGGCGAGACCGAGCCCCGTGCCGTGCAGCTTCGTCGTCACGAACGGCTCGAACAGCCGTCCGGCCACCTCCGGGGCGACTCCCGGGCCGTCGTCCTGCACCGCCAGCACGACCCCGTCACCTTCCGGGAGCGGCGCCGCCGACAGCTCGACGGTGCCACCGCGGCCGGTGGCCTCCATCGCGTTGGTGACCAGGTTGACCAGCACCTGCCGGATCTGCTCGGGATCCAGCACGAAGCTTCCGGTGCCCGCCGCGACGCGGGTCCGGAGCTCGATCCCCTGCCGCCGGCAGGCGGGCTCGAGCAGGGCGGCGACGTCGGCCAGCAGGGCGCCGAGGTCCGCCACGCGGGGCTGGACGGGCCGGGGCCGCGCGAAGGCGAGCAACGACTGCACGGTCCGCTGTACCCGCCGGATCTCCTCCAGCATTCGCTCGAACAGGTCGCGCCGGTCGTGGTCCTGGCACTCCTCCACGAGCAGCTCGAGCGCCCCCTGGACGCCGGCCAGCGGGTTCTTGATCTCGTGCGCGATCCCGGCGGCGATGGTGCCGACGGTGGCGAGACGGTCGGTGCGCTGGAGGTGGTCGTCCATCCGCCGCCGCTCCTCGCGCCGGGCCCGGAGCGTAGCGCGCAGCGAGCGGTAGAGTTCCAGGGCCACGGGGTCCATGGCCAGCGAGGGCCTGGCATCCTCGCCGCCGGCGGCGAGCGACCGCACGGTCCGCCGGGCGGCCCGCGACAGCACGAGGTTCAGGAGACCCACGAGGAGGATCCAGCCGCCGGTGAGGAGCCCCGCGTGCACCCGGAGGCGGCGCTTCGTCTCGGCGAGCTCGTGTCGCAGGTCGCGGGCGACGGAGGCCACCCCGAGCGGCTCGCCGGGGGTGTGGCAGGGCGCGCACCGCTCCTCCGCCGTGATCCGCATCAGGGCGAGCTGCACCGACGAGCCCGCGGCGCGGATCACCCGGTACGACTCGTGCTCCGGAGCCATGAGGAACGCCCGCACCTCGGGGTCCTGCCGCGCCGTGGGCCCCAGGGGGCGCCCCCGGCGGTCGTACAGCTCCAGAGCCAGCAGCCGGTGCGCCGCGACGTACTGGGCGAGCCGCTCACGGACCTTCTCTGCGTCGCCGCACACCATGGCGGGGTGGAGCTCCTCGACCACCGTCCGGATCATCACCTTGATGTCCTGCTCGTGGGCCACCGTCACCTGGTTCAGCGCGAGCTGGACCACGCCGAGGTAGAGCAACAGGAACGCCACCAGGTGGAGGGGGATCACGACGAACACGGTCCGCGGCGGCCACGGAAGCCGCCATGCGCGGCCGGTGCTGGGTTGGCTTCTCTCCACGCCCCCTCCGGAGGACGATTGTACGCCCGCTGCGGAGGGGTGGCGCCGGGGCGCGCGCTCTGGCATCCTGGTTGCACGGACCGGGAGGGGGGAGGCCTGCCGATGGCGAAGCGCGGAATTTTTCGCATTCCGCCGGTCGAGTTGGGGAGAATCCCGCGCGCCGTCCTGGCCGCCGGGATCGTGGCCCCGCTGCTCGCCGCCCCGGGGGTGGCGCGCGCGGCGGCGCCGGTGGTGGACGCGTTCACCGCGAGCCCGCCGTCCGTGGCTCCCGGTGGCACGGTGTCGCTGGTGCTGGACGCCCACGACCCCGACTGCACCGGCACGTGTACGAGCGGATGTGGACTGTACATCCGGGCCGACCTCACATCGTGGTCGGCCTCGGGCGGAACGTTCACCGCCATCGACCCCGGTGTCTCCGCCTCTCCGTACACCACCACCGCCACCTGGCAGGCGCCGGCCGTCGAGGGGAGCTACACCATCACGGTGGACATCGCCGACAGCGGCACCTTCCTCTGCGGCGGGCGGCAGACCGCCACCGCCACCCTCCAGATCCAGGTGACCACCGGCGGCAACCAGCCCCCGGTGTTCGACGCGCTGGTGGCGGATCCGCAGGCGGTGCTGCCCGGCGGGACAAGCGTGATCACGGCGACCGTGTCGGACCCGGACGGCGACCCGGTCACGCTCACGTGGACGGCCGATGCGGGGACGATCACCCCCACCGGGTCGTTCACCGCGGAGCTCTCGGCCCCGGCCACCCCTGGGATCGTGACCGTCACCTGCACCGCCGATGACGGCAACGGAGGGATCGCGACCGCCACGGTCGGCGTGGCGGTGACCGACGCCGTGCCCGAGAAGTTCATCAGCGCGGGGCTGGTGGCGCCCCACCGGGTGGCGGCGGGGCCCGGCGGCCTGGTGTACGTCGCCGACGACGGGCTCGAGGGGGTGGCGGTGGTGGGGCTCGCCTCGGGCGAGGTCGTGACCTTTCTCCCGCTCGGGCCGGTCCACGACCTCGAGGTGGACTGGGACGGCAACCTGGTGCTGGCGACCCCGTCGGGGGCGAGGGTGGTGAACCGGCTCGGGCGGCCGGTGCGTGACCTGGACCCGGGCGACGGGTCGGTGTCGCCGCTGGCCGTGGCGGTGGACCGGACGGGCCGCCGGTACGCGGTGCTCTACGGGGACCGTGGGCGGGTCGTGGTGTTCGACGAGGCCGGGAAGGCGCTGTTCGGCTTCGGCGGCTACGGAAGCGGGCCGGGCGAGCTCCTCGGGGCCCGTGACGTCGAGGGTCTTCCGGGAGGTGGTTTCGCCGTGGCCGACACGGTGGCCGGCGTGGTGCGCCGGTACGACGGCACCGGGACGTACCTGGGGTCGTTCGGCGGCCTCGGGGGCGGGCCCGGCGAGTTCGGCCAGCTCGAGGGAGCGGTGGCGAGCGCGGGCGGGCTGGTGTTCGCTGCGGATGCATTCCAGGACCGGGTGCAGAGCTTCACCCTCGACGGGCAGCTCCGCGACATCCTGGGCACGTACGGTGACGAGCTGGGCGAGCTGAAGACGCCCACCGACGCTGCCGTGGCGGAGGACGTGGGCCGGCTGGTGGTGGCCTCGGCGAACACCGGGCGGCTCGAGGTGTTCCGCCTCTCGGACACCCAGCTCGCGGCTCCCGCCGCTGCCGTGAACCCGACGGCGGTCGCCTTCGGCAGCGTCGCGGTGGGGGCCGTGGGCGGGCCGCGCGAGGTCACGCTCACCAACGCCGGGTCGGCGCCGCTCGCCCTCTTCGGGGTCGAGGCCACGGGCGACTTCCGTGTGTCGGGCACCTGCCCGTGGGAGCTCGCCCCCGGCGAGAGCTGCACGGTCGCGGTGACGTTCGTGCCGGCGGTGCCGGGCGCCCGGGAGGGGACCCTGGCGTTCCGCACCGACGCCCCGGGAACGCCCCAGACGGTGGCGCTCGAGGGGTACGGCGCCGCGGTGGGGGCCGGGCAGCCGCTGGCCCTGCCCGAGGCGCTGGACTTCGGGCCCCAGGAGGTGGGCGTGGAGAGCGCTCCGCTGGTGGTGAACCTCCGGAACGTCGGCGCGGGGCCGCTCGCGGTGTCGGAGGTCGCGACAGCGGCCCCGTTCCGGGTGGTGGGCTCCACCTGCGGCGGTACGGTGCCGGCGGGCGGCGTGTGCTCGGTGTCCGTGAGCTTCCGGCCGGAGGGGACGGGCCGTTGGGCGGGGTCGCTCCGCATCGCCCTCGCCGCCCCGGCCGGCTCGGTGTCCGTGGCTCTCGCCGGACGGGGCGTGATCGCGGGTCCCTCCCTGGACCTGTCGGCGAGCGTCGTGGTCTTCGGGGCCGTGCCCGTGGGCGGGAGGTCGCTCGAGCGGGTGCTGACGGTCTCGAACGTGGGTGGAGCGGCGGTGAACCTCGGCGCGGTCACGTTCTCCGGCCGCGAGCCCGCTGACTTCGACGTGGCGGCGGACGGGTGCACGGGCCGGACGCTCGATCCGGGTGGGTCGTGCGAGCTCAGGATCGTCTTCGCGCCCACCGCCGAGGGGACCAGGACCGCCGTGCTCGAGGTGAGAAGCGACGCCCCGTCGAGCCCGGACGTGGCGTACGTCGAGGGGACGGGCGTCACCGCCACGGGCATACCCGTCCAGGGCCCGGCGGGGAGGGCGCTGCTCGTGCTGCTGATCGCCGCCGCGGGCGTGGCGGTGCTCTCGAGACGGGGGGTGTGACCATGATGGCGCATGCACGGCGAGGCGTGTGGGTCGGGATCGTGGCGCTCGCGGTCTCGGTACCGGCGGCCGCCGTGGATCCGCCCCACTGGGGCGCGGGGATGGACTGCGACTCGTGCCACACGGGACACTCGGCCCCCGGGGTGACGCTCACGTCGGTGGCCGGCAACGTGAACCTCTGCCAGTCGTGCCACAACCCCACGGGGACCGCCTCCGCGCTGCCCATCAACTCGGGCGACATGGCCGTGCTGGGGCAGAGCGGGATCTCCCACGCCTACGGGGTGGCGGCGGTCAACCCGACGGTCGGCACCCAGCTCCCGGCCAACCAGGAGATGGCGCTGCGGGTGTACGGGGGCTCCATCGTGTGCTCCACCTGCCACAACCAGCACGCGGCCTCGGCGGCGAACGGAGGCCGCGCGAGGATCAGTGCCGTCGCCAGGCTGACCTCCCTGGGAAGCACCGGCACCGTGACCGCGGGTGGATCGTACACCGGGGCGTCCGGTGTCTCGTACCTGATCGAGATCACGGTGGCGGACTCGAGCTTCAAGTACTCCAAGGACGAGGGCGCCACCTGGTTCCCCGACAGGAGCATCACCATCGGCACCCCGATCGCGCTCGACAGCGGGGTCACGATCACCTTCGGCTCCGGCACCTACGCGGTGGGCGAGCGGTGGCGGTTCACGGCATCCTACCCGTTCCTGAGGGTGCCGCTGGACACCGGGGACAACACCGCGGGGAGCCGGTTCTGCCGCGACTGCCACCGCGCGTGGGCCATGGATCACACGGCGGTGGAGACCTACGACGGGTCGGTGAAGAGCCACCCGGTGGGGGTGGCGCTGGGCAGCAACGGCCACGGGTGGGATCGCACGGCGCCGCTCGACGGCGACGGCTCCGTCCAGGGGGCGGGGGGCGACGGCATCGCGAGTGACGACTACCTCCTCGATGCCGCGGGCCGGGTGCAGTGCCTGAGCTGCCACGGGGTCCACTACGCGGACGGCAACACGCAGACGGAGGACGGCCCATGATCCGCCGCGGCTCGCACGGGATCGCGCTCGCGCTGCTCCTGCTCGGCACGGCGAGCATCGCCGGCGCGCAGACGACGCTCTACCTGCGAAACAGCCAGCACGCCTTCGGGACGAAGTACTGGCAGATGAGCGCCACCGCCGGCAACAACGCCGACCTCACGACCGGGCTGTTCGTGGCGGCACCGGCTCAGGGGCCCGGCACCACCTACCTCTTCTACCCGGGGCAGGACCACCTGGGCTCCGACACCCAGGGTGCCAACCCGCAGTACGGATGGGCGAGTGCCAGCCCGATCGATGGGGTCATCCCCGCCGGGGACTGGGCGTTCAACTGGCAGATCCGGGTCACCCAGTACCAGGCCGGAGGAACCGCCACCGTCCAGGCGCGGGTGTTCCGGGCCAGCACGGGAACGTCCGGGACGCTGCTGTTCTCCGTCTCCGGGACGTTCAACTTCGCGACGGGCACCGGCACCTACTCCGAGAACATCCTGTCCACCCAGACGACCTCCTACACCTTCGGGCCGAACGACTACCTCGTCATCGAGTACTGGGTGAACTACGACAACAACGGCGACTACGCGTTCCAGTTCGAGGTGGAGAGCGCCAACGCGTGGGTCCGCTTCCCGACGCCGGTGACGCCCGAGACGGTGGTGGGCGACGGCACGGCGAAGGCGCCCTCCGCCTCGGCGTGCCCCGGTGACGGAGCGCTCTTCGCGGACGGGTTCGATCTCTCGGTCACGGCGGGTTCGGCGGACACGATCAGTGCCGTGACCGTGACCCTCGCCGCCGGCACGTCGGCGGGCGTGGGCGAGGTCCAGGTCCGGGACGGCAGCGGCACCACGGTGCTCGGCAGCACCACGACGCCGAGCGGCGACCAGTGGACGGTGAGCGGTCTGTCGCTCAGTGCGCCCAGCGGGACCCCGACCCCGTACCGGATCTACGTCGTGCCCAGGACACACGCGGCGATGCCCGCGCCGCCCGGCGCTGCGTACGCCGTGACCGCGTCCGTCACCGGGATCGCCCATGCGCTCGCGAACACCGTCCGGTACAACGACACGACGGACGGGACGATCACCGTGGACAACCTGTCGCCGGGAGACGCCACGTGGGGCACGGTGACCCCGGGCGACGGCCAGGTCTCGCTCTCGTGGACCAACCCGGGGGACGCCGACTTCGCCGATGTCCTCATCCTCCGCGACACGGTCTCGATAGGGGTCGCGCCGGCGGAGGGGACCACCTACACCGCGGGGCAGACCATCGGCACCGCGACGGTGGTCTACGTCGGCGCGGGCGCGAGCTTCACCGACACGGGTCTCGTCAACGGTGTCGGGTATTACTACAAGATCTTCTCACGCGACGGCTGCGGGAACTACTCCGTGGGGAGCGAGACGGGGCCGCACACGCCGACTGCGCCCGTCCCCGGCACCACCGTGGGCACGGCGACCGCTGCCGCCGACTCGTGCAGCCAGATCACGGTGCAGGCCCCGTTCGACGGGGACAGCGACGGGGACGGGAGCACCACCTTCGAGCGCGGGGCCTCGGCGACGGGCCCGTGGACGGCGGTGTGCTCCGGGGTCACCGGGCCCTCGCCGCGCGTCTGCGTGGATACGGGCCTGACCGAGGGGACGACGTACTACTACCGCGTGACCTTCGCCGACCCCGACGGTGTCAGCGGGACCAACCCGCAGGTGGTGGGGCCGGTCACCACTCCCGCCTGCACCGTGAACGACACCACCATCGTCGCCAACTCGGCCGTGGTGTCGGCGTGCCGGCAGATCACCGTGACGGGCGACTTCACCGGCGACGAGGACGGCGACGGCTCGATGGCCGTGGAGTACAACACCACGAACGCGTGGCCGGGGACCACGGCGTGCGCCGCCGTGACGGGACCGTCGCCGCGCGTCTGCCTGGTCACCAACCTGACGCCGGGCACCCAGTACTGGCTGCGGGTGACCTACACGGACCCCGACGGCGTCACCGGAACCAACCCCGAGGTGCTGGGGCCGTACACGACCCCCGCCTGCGGCGCCGACACCGCGGCCCCGACCATCGTCTTCCTGGTGCCCGCGGAGGGGGCCGTCGTGGGCGGGACGGAGGTGGCGAAGGTGCAGGTGTACGACGAGGGCGGGCTGGCCGGGGGCTCGGCGGTCCGCTGGCGCCTCGACGGCGGGAGCTGGTCGACGGCGGTGACGGCGAGCGCGAACTACGACTGCGGGCCCTCCTGCACGGTGTACGAGATCACCCTCGACACCACGGTGCTCGCGGGCGGCTTCCACCGCCTGGAGGTGGAGGCCACCGACGCCGCGGGCAACGTGGCGCGGGCGGGCCGCGGGTTCAAGGTGGCGAACGCCGGCGGGCGCCCGGCGGGGGGCGGGACCCTCCTGCGGCGGACGCACGGATCGCAGATCTGCCTCGACTGCCACAACATCCCGACCCACTCCAGCCAGCGGACCGGAGGCAACTACGGGTCCTGGGCGGTGGACTGCCTCACCTGCCACACGCCGCACGGGACGACGAACATCTACCTGATCCGGGAGCAGCTCCGCACGCCCTCGAGCGGGGTGAAGACGGTCGTGTTCCGCCAGGACGACCGCGCCGGCGCGACCAACCCGGCCTCGGGCGGCTACCTCGGTGCCTCGCTGACCGACTACTCCGACGGGATCTGCGAGGTCTGTCACACCAAGACGAACCACTACCGCAACGACACCTCCGGCGGGGACCACACCCACAACCAGGCCACCCGCTGCGTGGGCTGTCACCCGCACTCGAACGGGTTCGCCGCCGGCGAGAGCAAGGGCCGCGCCGACTGCTCCGTGTGTCACGCCACCATCTGGGAGGGGATGACGGGGGCCGTGCCCAAGACCAGCCGGCACGCGCTGGGCAACGTCCGGGAGGTGAACGACTCGTTCCAGGACTCCGGCGTGAGCTGGACCGCGCCGCTCGACACGGTGGCTCCCGCGGACCGCTCGTGCGTCAACATGTGCCACACCGACCACGTCCACAACACGCCGGGCTCCACGACCCACGAGTACGACGTCCACACCGACGCCTCGACGGCGGCGAGCCGTTCCGTTGCCCGGGACAGCGGCGGGCTCGTGACCGCCGGGTCGCCGGCCAGGACCGACTTCGACGCCGGAGCGGGAAGCGGCGGGATGTGCGTCTCGTGCCACCGCAACGCGGTGGCCACCGGGCGGCCGGCGATCGACGCGGCGACCTTTGCCGCCTCGGCCCACAACTACACCGCCAACGCGTACGGGACCTGGACGTACACCCTCCACGACGGCTCGACGTTCGACCGCAACTGCACCAAGTGCCACGCGAACCGCACCGACGGGTTCCCCGATGCCTCGGGGACCGGCCTCGGTGCGGTGCACTTCTCCGACTACCCGAAGCTGCTCGCGGGCTCCATCAACCCAGCCGGCACCCCCGCCGACTTCATCTGCTACAACTGCCACGGCAACGGGACGAAGGGCCAGGACCTCTCGGGGAAGGACCTGGCCACGGTGATGGCCAAGACGGTCGCCCACCCGGTGGAGGCCGACACCGTGCACGACACCGTGGCCGAGCAGGGCGCGGGCTACAACGACGGCACCTATTCGGGTGCCAGCCGCCACGTGAGCTGCCTCGACTGTCACGCGCCGCACGCCGCCGGGCCGACCCGGCACGACTGGAGCGCCACGGCCACCGCCAGCCGCAACCAGATCGCGGCGGACAGCCCGCTCAAGGGGGTCTCCGGGGTGAGCTTCGCGTACGCCGGCCTGGCGAACTTCCAGGGGACCACGGCGTCCAACTTCACGCCGGTGAACGAGGCCACCTACGAGTACGAGATCTGCTTCAAGTGCCACAGCTCCTTCGCCTTCGGCGTGAACCCCCCGAACGGCATCTCGGCCAACGGGAGCCAGGCCAACGCACCGGAGACCGACGTGGCGCAGGAGTTCAACCCCAACAACCGGTCGTTCCATCCGGTGGTGGCCACGACCGGCTCGGGCCCCAACACCACGCCGCTGGCCGCGGCCCAGCTCAAGGCACCGTGGAATACGAACCCGGGCAACCAGACCATGATGTGCTCGGACTGCCACGACAACGACGACACGGCGGCTGGGGCGGTCCAGGGACCGCACGGCTCGGCGGCGCAGTTCCTGCTGCGCGGGCCCAACACCGCGTGGCCGAACCTGCAGCTGAACCAGTACGACCAGAGCTTCTGCGCCAACTGCCACGTCAACGTGAACAACGTGCACTCGAAAGGGGACCACAACCGGACCAGCATCAGGTGCTACTCCTGCCACATCGTGATCCCGCACGGGGGCAAGATGTCGCGCCTGATCGGTGACCGGGACTCTGCGATGCCGCCCCGGTACGCCTACAACGGTGATCTCAACACCATGCAGATCCAGTCGTTCACCAAGGCGTCGGCGTACAACAACTACAACAAGCGGAACTGTCAGGCGGCGTGCACCGGCAACCACAGGCGGGCGGCGACGGAGAACTGGAACTGATGGCGGTCACCGCCGCGCGCGCCGCCGCGGCCTTCCCCCGGCGACTCCGTCCGGGGAGGGTGCTGCGCCGCCGCGCGGTGATCGCCTCGGAGCTCGGCGCGCTCGCCGTCCTGGCGGTGGTGGGGGCGGCGATCCCGCAGCGCGGCGCCGCGGGGCCTCCCACGCCCGGATGGGCCGCGGCGCTGGGCCTCGACCACGTGTTCGCATCGTGGCCGTTCGTGGCGGTGGTCACGGCGTGCACCGCCTCGCTGGCGGTGGTGACGTGGGACCTGCTCGGGCGCCTGCCACGCGAGTGGCGCCGCCGGCCCACCCCCGGGCGGCTGCTCGCCGCGCCACACAGGACGGTCTTCACGCGGCCGGCGGGTGGGGGAAGGACGTGGGTGAGGCGGCACGGCCGCCTGGGTCTGGCGGGCTCCCCGCTCCTGCACCTCGGGCTCCTGCTGGTGGCGATCGCGGGGATGCTGCGTGCGCTCCTGGGGGCGGGCGGGGTGGTGGACCTCCTGGAGGGCGAGACGCTGCGCCCCGTCTCCTCGGCGTGGGCGGCGCAATGGCCGGGAGCGCTGGGCCGGTCGTTCGCACTCCGGCGGCCCCTCACGCTGCGGCGCGTTCACGCCGAGTACGGCGAGGGTGGACGTCTCAGGGCGCTGGAGGCGGTGGTCTCCGTGGCCGGCCGGCAGCGCCGCCTCGCCATCAACCGGCCGCTGCACCTGGGCTCGCGAACCGTGTGGCTGGACCAGCGGCACGGGGTCGCCGCCCTGCTCGAGGTGGGCAGCCGCCGGCTCGCGGTGCTGGCGGAGCACCGCCCCGGCGCCGCGGCGAGCGGACGGGCCCGGCTGGGCGGAGGATCGGAGCTGCGCGTCCGGGTGGCGCCCTCGGGGGTGGCGGCCCTGCGCCTCCTCCGCGATGGGGTGGCGGTGTGGGTGGGGTCGCTCGCGCCCGGGGAGTCGGCGTTCGTTCCCGGACTCGGACGCGTCACCCACAGGGGGGTGCGTCCCTGGGTGCGGCTGCTGGGCGGCCAGGATCCGTTCCTGGTGCTGGCGTGGCTCGGCATGGGGCTGGTGGTGCTGGGGGTGACGTTGCTGTTCGCGGTGGTACCGGCCGACGTCGCGGTGGTGGTGGAGCCCCAGGGGGACGTCGAGCGGGTGACGGTGGCCGTGTGGCCGCGCCGGTTCGTCCCGCTCGGCGCGACGTTGCTCGAGCGGATCGCCGCGCGGGAGAGGGCGTGCACGGATGCGTAGGCTCGCGGCGGCGGTGGCGCTGGCGGGCGCGGTGGCAGGGTGCGGGCGGCCCGCGGCCTCGACCGTGGAGAAGGCGATTCTGAATTACAATCGCACTGTGGTCGAGGCGTACCGCACCGCGGACCCCGCACTGGTCGAGTCGGTGGCCGGCCCGGAGGAGGCGAAGAAGATCACCGGTCTGATCGGTGTCCGGCTCGACATGGGCCGGGTGCTGGATGCGGAGCTCGTCGAGCTCGAGCTGGAAGGGTTCCGCCGGGAGGAGGACGGCTCCGTGACCGCGGTGACGCACGAGCGGTGGCGGTACCGCGAGCGGGAGCTGGGGAGCGGCCGGCCCACGGGTCCGGAGTCCGAGGACGAGTATCGCGTGGCGTACCGCCTCGAGCGCCGTGGGGGGGAGTGGATCGTGGCGCGTACCTGGTTCCGGGAGCCGCCCAGGGTGGGCCGCCGTCTCCCCGGATGGGAGGGTGGGGGCCGAGCACCGCACGGGAGCGGGCGGTGAGCGCGGCCTGGCAGATCGGGCTCCAGTGGGCGGCGGTGGGTGTCTACATCCTCGCCGCGGTGGGAGTCACCGCGGGTACCCTGTTCGGGCGCGAGAGGTGGGCGCGGGCCGGGCTGTGGGCGGCGGCCGGGGGTCTCGCCGTCCACGGGGCGGCGTTGATCGGCCGCTGGATCGCCGCCGGCCATGGGCCGTACATGATGCGGTTCGAGGTGCTGTCGTCGGACGCCTGGGTGATGGTGGCGGCCCTGCTCCTCTTCGTCCGCTTCCGGCCGCGATGGCTGCCCGTCGCCGTGGTCGTCCTGCCGGCGGCGATCCTGATGGTGGCGCTGGCGCAGTTCGCGGACCCCGCGATCCGCGAGGTGCCGCCGACCCTGCGTTCGATCTGGCTGGTGTTCCACGTCACCTTCGCGAAGCTCTCGGCGGCGGCTTTCCTGGTCTCCGTGGGACTGGCGGTGCTCGTGCTCCGCGGCGGCCGGGCGTGGGGCCGGTTCGCGGACCGCGTGCCGCCGGTGGAGGTGCTGGACGCGACGCTGGTCCGCGCCGTCGGATTCGGGATGGTGTTCTGGACCGTGAACATCGCGGCGGGCGCCATCTGGGCGAACCAGGCGTGGGGGCGGTACTGGGGGTGGGACCCCATCGAGACGTGGTCTCTGGTGACCTGGCTGGCCTACGGTTCGCTGCTGCACGCCCGGCGCTTCTTCCGGATGGGCCCGAGGGCCACCGCCTGGTCGGCCGTCGGCGCCTTCGCGCTGGTGGTGCTCACGCTCCTGGTGCTGCCGTTCCTGATGCCGACCCTGCACTCCGCGTACTTCCAGTGAGGGTTGGGATGCGGACGGCGCTTTCCATCGTGATCGGGTTCGTCCACGACCTCGCGGCGGGGTTCTGGGCCGCGACGGTGGTGGCGGTGTGGGTGCTCGCCCGCCGGGGGCCCGGCGAGCTCGTCGCGGAGCTGGCCCGCGCTCATCTCCACATGGGGCTCGCGGCCATCGCCGTGGTCCTGCTCACCGGCGCCGGGCGCGGGTTCACCTACGTCCCCGACGTCTACGGGCCCGACGCGGAGCGCGCCAGACGGCGGCTGCTGGTGATCAAGCACGTGGTGCTCCTCGTGGTGTTCGGACTCGGCACCTGGTGGCAGTGGCGGACGGTGCGGATGCTGGGAGGATAGGGGGGCGTATGGAGGTCGTGACGCGCCGGAGGCGGCCCCGGGTGATGCTGGTGACGCCACCGTACCACTCGGGCGTCGTGGAGTCGGCCGGGACCTGGCTGCCGCTCCACTTCGTCTACCTCGCCGGCGCCGCGCGGGAGGCGGGCGCCGAGGTGCGGATCTACGACGCGATGTCGCTCGACCACACGCACGAGGACATCGCGCGCGAGATCGAGACGTGGCGTCCGGACATCGTGGGGGTCACGGCGATCACCGCGATGGAGCCCGACGCCCGCGAGGTGTGCGCCACCGCGAAGCGGATCGCCCCGGGAATCCTCACGGTGCTGGGCAACGTCCACCCCACCTTCTGCTGGCGCGAGATCCTGTCGCAGGATCCTGACGTGGACGTCGTCGTCCGGGGGGAGGGGGAGCCGACCCTCGCGGACCTGGTGCGGGCGGTCGCCGCCGGCGGCAGCCTGGCGGAGGTGGAGGGGATCGCCTTCCGGCACGAGGGCCGCCCGGTGTGCACCCCGCCGCGGGGGTACGTGGCGGACCTGGATGCCCTGCACCCGGCGTGGGACCTGCTCGACTGGACGCCGTACCGGTACCGCCCGTACCCCGACGGGCGGCTGGCCATCGTCTGCTCCTCCCGGGGGTGCCGCCAGCGGTGCTCCTTCTGCTCGCAGCAGCTGTTCTGGGAGCGGAGCTGGCGCGCGCGGTCGCCGGAGTCGTTCGTGGCCGAGCTCGAGCACCTCCGCGACCGGTACGACGTCCGGGTGGCGATGCTCTCGGACGAGACGCCCACGGTCTCCCGGGAGCGGTGGGAGCGCATCCTCGACCTTCTCGTCGAGCGCGAGGTCGGGGTGCAGCTGCTGCTGGAGACCCGTGTGGTGGACATCGTGCGCGACGAGGACATCCTGGAGCGGTACGCCGAGGCCGGGGTGGCGCACATCTACGTCGGCGTGGAATCCACCCGCCAGGCCACGCTCGACCTCTACCGGAAGGACGTGAAGGTGGAGGAGTCGCGTCGCGCCATCGAGCTGATCAACGCGCACGGCATGGTGAGCGAGACGAGCTTCGTCCTCGGCACCCCGGACGAGACGCCGGAGAGCATCCGGGCCACCGTGGAGCTCGCCAAGTGGTACGGGCCGGACATGGCGTTCTTCCTGGCCATCACCCCGTGGCCGTACGCCGAGATCTACCCGGAGCTGGAGCCGTACCTCGCGACGCGCGACTACCGGAGGTACAACCTCGTGGAGGCGGTGGTGAAGCCGCGGGCGATGACCGTCGAGGAGATGAACCGCGAGCTGCACCGGGCCACGGGGGAGTTCTTCAGGGATCGGTTCCGCCGCCTCGGGGAGCTGCCCGGGCACAAGCGCCGGTTCATGGTGGCGGTGCTCAAGCTCCTCATCGAGCACAGCTACCTGGGGGAGCAGATGCGGCGGATGGCGGCGGAGGCCGGGATGCCACCGGCGATGGAGCGGATGCTCGAGCGTGCCGGTATCGTCCTGGGCGACGCCCCGGGTCATGCGCGGGACGCCGCCGACCCGGACGCCTGACCCGGGCTGGCACGGTGCCTGCTTGAAGGAACCTCACGGTGGGCGTCGCGCGCCCGGCGTGCGGATTCTCGCCCATCGTGGAGGGCGTCCTTGGGTAACGATCCGCAGCGGCCAGTGGGGGGGCCTGAAGAGGTGGCGGCGCGTGCGGTGGCCCGCCTGCGCTCGGTGGCCGAGGCGGGGCACTGCCTGGTGGGAGACAGCGAGAGGGCGCACGACGAGGCGCTGGAGGCCGCGTGCCGCCACCTGGGCGTACCCGTGGGCCTGCTGCTCGTCGTGGACGACGACGGCCGCAAGCTCCGCGTGGCCGCGGCGCGCGGGCTCGACGGGGGCGGTGGTGCGGGCCGGGGCGAGGTGGTCCTGGGAGAGGGGCTCTCGGGGTACGTGGCCGCGCTCGGGCGCCCGGTCCTCGTGCACGACATCACGGCCGACCGGAGGTTCACCCCGGTCTCGGCGCTCGGGTACGAGCGCCTGAGCGCGGTGAGCGTGCCCATCGAGTACCAGGGGCAGCTCCTCGGCGTACTCACGCTGGCGAGCCCGGAGCCCCGGGCGCTCGGGGAGGACGACCTGCTGGCCGCCGAGGCGCTGGCGGCGAGCCTGGCGCTGGGGCTCAGGTGCAGGCGGTACCGGGAGGCCGAGGCCCGCAACCTCCTGGGCATCATCCGCGGCCTCGCCACCGCGCTCGAGGCCAAGGACGCGGTGACCCGGGGCCACTCGGCGCGGGTGGCTCACCTGAGCGCCCACCTCGGGGAAGAGCTGGGCCTCGGGTGGGCGAGCCTCCGGCGGCTGGAGGTCGCGGCCTCGCTCCACGACATCGGCAAGATCGGCGTGCCGGAGCGGGTCCTCAACAAGGCGGGATCGCTGAGCTCCGCCGAGTGGCTTCTGGTCCGCCGCCACCCGGTCCTCGGGGCCGAGATGGTGGGCGAGATTCCGCTGCTGAGCGATCTCGCACCGCTGATCCGGGGGCACCACGAGCGTCTCGACGGAAGCGGCTATCCCGACGGTCTCCGCGGGAACGAGATCCCGCTGGAGAGCCGCGTCATCGGCGTCTGCGACGCCTTCGACGCCATGGTCATGCCGCGGCCGTACCGGAGGCGGCGCACTCCCGAGGCGGCGCTCGAGGAGATCGAGCGGTGCGCGGGGAGCCAGTTCGATCCCGAGGTGGTGGGGGCCCTCCGGCGCTGTCTCGAGCGGCGGGGCACCGCCCACTTCGTGTCCTCCCGGGTACCGGTCCGGGCCGCGGCCTCCCGCGGGGCGGGGGCCGAGCCGCCCGCGGTCACTTGACGTGGCAGCGCGTGCAGAGGGCGCTGTTCTGGTTGTCCATCCGCAGGAACGGGGCGTACGTGGCGTCGTGGGGCTCGTGGCAGGTGGGGCACTCGATGCGACCGTCATAGAGCGGAACGTCGCTCCAGCCGCTGACGGGATCGGGGGGAGTGGTGAAGTCGGGGTCCTGCGAGGGGGTCGGGTAGGAGATGGTGATGGGGTGATCGTTGGAGAGGTCGGTCCCGATCCACTGCACGGGTGGGCCGCCGTGGTACTTGTCGGGGTGGCACCGCTCGCAGTTGGGCCAGGAGGTGGTGTCGGGGATGCCGCCGGGGCCGGGGGCGTTGACCAGGTCGTGCTTGTCGCTGCCGGTGTACCCGTTGACCACCGCGGTCCCCAGCGTGCCGTCGTGGCAGCCGAGGCAGAGGATGGAGACCGTGGTCCGCACGTCGCCCGGGGTGGTGTCCATGGTGTCGCTCGAGTACGGCGTGAACGTCTTGGAGACGTCCACGTAGCGGTTCCACAGCGGGGCCTGGTAGCTCAACGTGGTGTTGGCGAAGTGTGGCGTGTGGCAGTACACGCACACGCGGTTGGAGTACTGGTCGAAGTTGGTCGAGAGATCGTGCTTGGTGCCGGCCACCGACCCCGCCAGCACCACCGACGCGATCCCCACCGCGACCGCCACCAGCGCGATCAGGGTGTATCGCCACCGTCCCATGTTACGCCTCCGGCGTGCACGGCCACGCAAGGCCCGTGCCACCGCAGCCGCCGCCGCACGGGCTCCAGGATCCGGGTTTTCCCGCACCGGGCGCAGCGTGGGTGCGGAGTATTCCGCAACCTCGGGGCGGCCCGGTCCGGGCCGGGGCGGGAGGTGGGGTGCCGAGGCGTGGCCGGGCCGGAGCGCCGCGGGGCCCCGGTATGATGTCCACGTGCCGGGAGGGCGGGGTGCGGCGAGCGCCGGCACACCGGGATCGGGATCCGGAGGTGACCGTGGGCGGGGAGGGGCGTTCGGAATGAGTGGCCGGCGGGCCGCCGTCGCCGTCCTCGCCGGCGCGCTCCTGGTCACGGCATGGGCGTACGCCCCGGCGCTCCGGGCGGGCTTCGTGCTGGACGACGCCCCCAACATCATCGAGGCGCCCGGAGTCCACTGGACGTCCATCTCGGGGCGGTGGGTCCGCGCCCTCGTGGAGGCCACGCCCAACCCACGCCGGGTGGTGGCCAACCTCACGCTGGCCCTCAACTACCTCGCCGGCGGGCTGGATCCGCACGGCTACCACGTCGTGAATCTCGCGATCCATCTCCTCATGGGGCCGGCGCTGCTCTGGCTCGCGATGGTGTACCTCCGGCGGACGGCCCCGGCGGTCGAGCGCGACGGTGGGATGCCGCCCGCGGTGGCCGCGGGCCTGGCCACCGCGCTCTTCCTGCTGCATCCGCTGGGCACGCAGGCGGTGACGTACGTCGTGCAGCGGATGGCGTCGCTGGCGGCCCTGTTCTGCGTGCTCTCCATGGCGGCCTACCTGGAGGCCCGTGGCCTGCCGGCGGGCCGCCGGCGCCTGGCGGTGGCGGCGCTGTCGGTGGTGTCGTGGCTGCTCGCGCTGGGCAGCAAGGAGAACGCGGTGCTCCTGCCGCTCGTGCTCGCGACGTACGAGGTGACCGTACACGGCGGGGAGTGGCGGCGGCGGTGGCGGGAGATGCCCGCCGCTCGGAGGCGGGCGGCCGTCGTGGCCGGTCCGCTCGTCGTTGCGGCGGGGGTGGCGGCGCTGTGGCGCGCCATGGGACCCGGCACGGTGGGGCTGCTCCACAGGTGGCCGAACCGCGATTACGACGGGCTCGAGCGGATGCTGACCCAGCTGCGGGTGCAGCTCGAGTACCTGGGGCTCCTGCTCTGGCCCTCGCCGGGGCGGCTCGCCCTGGAGCACGAGGTGACGGTGTCGCGGGGCCTTCTCGACCCCCCGGCCACGCTCGCCGCAGCGGTGGTCTGGGCCGGGATCGTGGTCGCGGCGGTGGCGCTCGCCCGGCGGCGTCCGCGGTACGGGTTCCCCCTCCTCGCCTACCTGGAGTGGCACCTGCTCGAGGCGGGGCCGCTCAACCTCGAGCTGATGTTCGAGCACCGCATGTACCTCCCCATGACGGCCCTGGTGCTGCTGGTCGCGGTGGTGCTCGCGGAGATGCCGCGCCGGTGGTGGCGCGCGGCGGCGGTGGCGGCGGTGGTGGCGGCGGCGGCACTCGCGGGAGCGACGCGGGCCCGGAACGAGGTGTGGGCGGACCCGGTGGCCCTCCGGTGGGACACCGCCCGGAAGGCGCCCGGCACGTTCCGTCCGTGGTTCAACCTCGGCACGTACCTCGGCGTCCACGGCAGGCCGCTCGAGGCGATCGCGCCGCTGAAGCGCGCGGTGGAGCTCGCCCCCGACTCCTCCTGGGCGCACAACCAGCTCGGCGCCGCGTACAACGACGCCGGCCTCGCCGACCGGGCCCTCGAGGAGTTCCGGGAGGCGGTGCGCCTCGATCCGCAGAACGCCGAGGCCGTCTACAACCTGGCGCAGGCGCTCGAGCGACGCGGGGAGATGGAGGAGGCGGTGCGCCTGTACCGGCGTTTCCTCCGCGTCGCACCCCCCGAGCTCGCCGAGGTGGCTCGCCGGGTGGCGGCGAGGCTCCGGGCGATGGAGGGGGGACATGCCCGGGCGCACTGAGGGCGGGATCTCCGGCGGGCGGAGGTCCCGCCTCGAGGCGGCGGTCCCGGCCGCGGCGGCCGCCGGCGTCCTCGCCTTCCTGGTGTGCGAGGTGTACTCGCTCGATGTCTGGTGGCAGGTCGCCATCGGGCGCGACATCCTGGCGCGCCTCGCGATTCCGCGTGTGGACCGGTACACGGTCCTGGGGCTCGGCCGGCCGTACCACGACTCCCACTGGCTGTTCCAGGTGGTGGCGGCGCTCGCGGACCGGGTGGCGGGGATGGCGGGGGTGGAGGCGCTCGCGGTGGCGCTCTGGACGGTCGCGCTCGTCGCGGTGTACCGGGCGTGCCGGCGCCGGGTGGCCGCGGCCCCGGCGGCCGCGCTCGCCTGGCTCGCGGCGATGGCCTCCGTGGAGCGGTTCCTGCCGCGGCCGGAGCTGGTCACGTACGTGGGTATCGCCTGGACCTGGCTCCTGCTCGAGCGGCGCGCGTGGCGTTCGCCCACCGGCCTCGTCGCCCTGGGCGCGCTGGGGGCGGTCTGGACCAACGCCCACGGGCTGTTCGTCCTCGGTCCCTTCATGGCGCTCTGCTACGCGCTGGATGCGTGGCTGCCCGGCGGTCGGGTGGCGCTGCGCGACCGCCGGGGCCGCCTGGCGGCGCTCGCCGTGATCGCGGGGGGTACGCTGCTCTCGCCGCATCCGCTCGCCGGCTGGCGGTACGCCGTCCTCCTGGCGACCGAGGCCGGGGGGCGGGGACCGGCCGTGTTCGCGGGTCTGGGGGAGCTCTCGCCGGTGCTGGGAACGGCCGCACGCTCCTCGCCCGCGTTCTGGTTCTTCGCCGGCCTGGTCGCCCTGGCCACGGCGGCGGCGGTGGCGCTCGTGCGGCGGCGGGAGGCCTGGCCCCGGCTGGCCATCGCCGCCGCCCTCCTGGCCGCTGCGCTCACCGGGCGCCGCAACGTGGTGCTGTTCGCGCTCGTGGCCGCGCCGCTGGTGGCCGAGGCCGCGGCCGCGCTGCCCTCGCCCGGACCGGCACTGCGCCGTGCGGGCGCGGCGGTGGCCATCGCGGCGTCACTGGGGTGGGCGTGGTACCCCCTCTCCGGGGGCTACTACCTCCACATGGAGATCCCGGCACGGTTCGGCCTCGGGGCCACGCCATCGTTCTTCCCGCACCGCCTGCCCGCCTTCCTGGACCGGATCGGCTTCCGCGGGAACGTGCTCAACTCCAACACGCTCGGTGGCTTCTACCTGTACTGGGGGTATCCCGGGCGCCTGCCGCTGACCGATGGGCGGTGGGAGGTGTACGAGCCCCGGGCCCTCGAGGAGGTCCTTCGCGACTCGCGGCGGCCGGGCGCGTGGCGACGGGTGGTGGCGCGCTACGGGATCCGGGGGCTGCTGCTCGCGCACACCTCGCCCGAGGCGGCGGCCATCGTGCCCGAGGTGGCGCGCGACCGACGGTGGCGGCTCGTCTACCTCGACACGGCCGCCTCGTTCTGGGTCCTGACCTCGGCCTATCCCGGCGTGCCGGAGGTTGACCTCGGTGACCCCGGGCGCCTGCCCCGGCCCCGGCGTCCCGACGACGGCCTGATCCTCGGGCGGTTCCTGGCGCTTCTCGGCCGGCCGGAGCTCGAGATCGAGAACATCCGGAGAACCCTGGCCCTGGGGGGGCCGCGGGCGCGGCTTCTCGGGAGGCTGGGAAGCCTGGAGCTCGAGCGCGGACGTCTCGACGCCGCCGAGCGGGCGTTCGAGCGGCTCCTGGCGCTGGAGCCGGAGAACGTGGCGGCGCTCAACGAGCTCGCCTTCATCGCCTACCGCGAGGGCCGGCTGGAACGGGCCCAGCGGCTGCTCGAGCGGGCGGTGGCGCTCCGGCCGGAGGACCGTGCGATGCGCGAGAACCTGGAGCGGGTGCGGGCGGCGCGGCGGAGAGGCACGCGGTGACGGGGGGCGAGCGGAGAGGGACCGTGGCGGGCGCCGCGGGCGGGTGTGCCAGCGGAGGCGACGGTATGCTCGGGAGGGTGGACGGGATGCGGCACGGGGACGACGTGGCCGGCGGCGCGGGCGGGCGCCGGGAGCGGGTGATGCGCTGGCTCGTGGCTGCGACGGTGGCCTGGCTCGCGGTGCAGCTGGTCCTGGTGGCGGTGTCGGTGCCGGCTGGCGTGCCTCCGGACGAGAGCACCCACCTGGGGATCGTCGAGCTGTACCGCCGGCAGTTCCCGGCGCTCTCGGTCGCCGACTCGCCGGCGTCGTACCGGCTGGGACTCGTGAGCCACACGCCGAACCTCTACTACGTGGTGATGGGTGCCGCGGCCGCGGCGCTGCCCGCGGATACCGATCCCACGGTGCCGCTGCGCCTGCTCGACGCCGCGCTGGCGCTGCTGACGGTGCTCGCGGGCCTCGCGCTGGCCCGCCGCGTGTCGCGGGATCCCACGGTGTGGGCCGCGCTGGCGGGGATCCTGGGCGGGGTCTCCATGTTCGTGTTCCTCGGCGCCTCCGTGAGCTACGACAACCTCACCAACCTGCTCGCGACGCTGGCGGTGCTGGAGGCGGTGTCGCTGGTCCGGGAACCCGGCTGGCGGCCGTTGCTCCGGCTCGGCCTGTGGGGCGCCCTGGGGTGCCTCACGAAAGTGACCTTCCTGCCCGTGGCGGCGCTGCTCGCCGTGCTCGTTCCGGCGATGGCCTGGCGCCAGCTGTGGACGAGCGTGGGGGAGGCGTGGGGGGCGCTCCGCGCGCTCCGGCCCGCGGCGCTGGCGCTGGCGGCGGCGGTGAGTCTCGCGGCCGCGACGGGTGTGGTCCTCTACGGCGGGAACCTGGTCCGCTTCGGGCGGCTGGTGCCGGGGTGCACCCAGGTGCTGACACTGGATCAGTGCCTGGAGAACCGGATCTTCGCGCGGGACTGGGTGTTCCGACAGTACCTGGAGGGGCGGATGAGCTACGCCCAGGCGTGGCGCGAGACCGCGCGTATCCGGAACCCCGGGGATCGCGACCACGCGCGGAGGCTGCTCGACAACGAGCGGATGTACCGGCTGGCACGCCCGGAGCTCCTGCCGCTCTGGGCGTACCTGCGGGAGGTGTGGCATCGGGCGCTGGAGCCAACCATGTTCGGGGTGCAGGCGCACGTCTCGCTGGTGCGCTCGCCGCGCTCCCTCGCCGCTCTCGACACGTTCCTGTTCGCCGCCTTCGTGCTCTGGGTGCGCCGGTTCTCGCTGCGGGGCGAGGAGCGGATCTGGGCCGGCCTCGCGGCGCTGGTGGCTGGGTACTACCTGATCCTGGTGGGATGGTTCAACTACACGCACTACCTCAGGACCCACGCTCCGCTGCTCGGCGTGCAGGGGCGGTACCTGTTCCCGGTGCTGGTGCCCGCCGCCCTCCTCGTCGCCGACAGCGTGCTGCGGCCGTTCCGGGGCCGGATGCGGGTGGCGGTGGCGTGCGGGGTGATCCTCCTGTTCCTGGCCAACGGCCTGCCCTGGGTGGTGCGCCACGCGCCGCCGGGGCTGTTCGCGCCGGGCAGCCCGCTGGCGCGGATCGCGGGGGCGGCGCGATGAGCCCGACCTCGGGTGACCTCCGCGTGGTGGTGGCCGTGCCGGCGTACGACGAGGAGGCGACGGTCGGCGGCGTCGTGGACGCCGTCCAGGAGGCGATGCCCGCGGCGGCGGTCGTGGTCGTGGACGACGGCAGCGCCGACCGCACCGCCGAGGTGGCCGTCGCGCACGGCGCGCGGGTCGTGCGCCACCGGCGCAACGAGGGGGTGGGCCGGGCGTTCCGCACCGCTCTCGAGGTGGCGCTCGACGACGGGGCCGACGTGCTGGTCACGGTGGACGCGGACGGCCAGTTCGATCCCGCCCAGATCCCGGAGCTGGTGGCCCCCATCGTCGAGGGGCGGGCGGATCTCGTGACCGGCAACAGGTTCCGGGGCCGGCCGCGCCGTCCGGCCGGGATGCCCCTGGCCAAGTACTGGGGCAACCTGTGGATGGCCCGGCTGCTGCGGGTGCTGTGCGGCGTACGCCTGGGCGACGTCTCGTGCGGCTTCCGCGCCTACTCGCGCGAGGCGCTGCTCCACCTCAACCTGTTCGGGACCTTCACCTACACCCAGGAGACGATCCTCGACCTCTCCTTCAAGGGGCTGCGGGTCGAGGAGGTCGCGGTGCGGGTCCGGTACTTCCCCGGCCGGCGGTCGCGCGTCGCGGGCAACCTCGTCCGCTACGCCCTCCAGAGCCTCGCCATCGTCGCCAGGACCACGCGGGACTACCGGCCGCTCCGCTTCTTCGGGGCGCTCGCCGCCGTGCTCGTGGCGCTGGGCACCGCGGCGCTGGGCTTCCTCCTCCACCACTACCTGAGCACGGGGGCGCTGACCCCGTACAAGGTGCTCGGGTTCGTGGGCGGGGGGCTCGATCTCGCCGGGATCCTGGTGGCGGGGGTGGGCCTGCTCGCCGACATGTTCGACAGGATCCGCCTCAACCAGGAGCGTCTCCTCTACCTCCACAAGCGCCACCTGTACGGACCGGGTGGGAGGGCGCCGCGGGGAGGGACGCTCAGCTTCCCTGACTCGGGCCCCGCTTCCAGGCGGTGAGATCCCGCCCGGTGAGCGCCTCGATCCGCTCCACCTCGGGGAGGAAGTGCTCGCGCAGGCTGGCCAGGAACCCGGGCGAGACCTCGCGCCGGGGGGCCGGAATCCGGTTCCACCGGTGGAGCGCCCGGCCCAAGGGACGGACCGCCGCCACCGCCGCGGCCACGGCCCGCCCGAGCGGATCCGGCCGCCGTCCGATCCGGCCGATGACCCCGTCGAGCCGCGAGATCCAGGGCACGCGCAGCCGGTACGCGACGTTGCGCGCCCCGAACTCGGTGCGGCCATCGTCGTCGAGGCCGAGGAAGCGGAGCAGGCGGAGGTAGGTTCTCCTGGGATCGGCGGCGATGTCGTCGAGGAACAGGACCAGCACCCGATCGCGCGGCACCGTGGCGAGGAGGCGCTCGAGCTGCGATCCCGTGGCGCAGACCTCGGGGTAGTCGAGGAGCCTCGGCTCGTCGCACGCTGGCGGCACGTCGAGGCCGCGCCGGCGGCGGGCGGAGAGCTCCCACGCCTCCCGCGGATCCGTCCGGTCCTCGAGCAAGGCGGCCAGCGCCTGGTTGTGGTACGAGAGGAACATGGCCACGGGGTCCCGGAGCGCCACCACCATCCGCGCGTCGGGGCACCGGCGGAGGATGGCCGGCACGGCCTCCCGCGACATCAGGTACTGGGTGGACGCCTCACCCACCACCCGGTGGTGGGGGCGGGCATCCGCGAACAGCTCGAGGTACCGGCGCTCGTCGCGGATCCAGCACCAGCGGGAGAGGTCGGTGGAGAAGAAGTTGGGCTCCTTGGGGTCGGACATGTACGCCTGGGGGTGCGCGGCCAGCCATTCGTACAGGGTGGTGGTGCCGCACTTGGGGGCTCCGACGATGAAGCAGTCGGGCCACCTCACGCTCTCCTCCGGAGCAGCGACATCACGGTGGGGTCGATCCCCAGCCGGCGGCGCACCAGGATGACCCCCGCGATCTTGGTCGCGACCATGGCCGACGCCGTGGCGGCCGCGGCGCCGAGAGCGCCCAGAGGCGGGATCAACAGCGCGTTGAGGACGAGGTTGGCCACGGCGGCGGCGATCATCAGTCGCAGCGCCGGGCGGTGGTGCCCCGTCATCGTGAGGAGGCGGGCCACGGGCCCCGTGAGGACGTGGATCAGGCCGCCCAGGGCGAGCACGGCCAGCGGCAGACGGGCCGCCACGAAGTCGGCGCCGAAGAGGGAGAGCACCGGACCTCCGGCGACGACGAGGACCGCCGCCACCGGCACCGCGGTCGCCGCGGCCGCGGCCGAGAACGGCCGCATGAGCCGGGCCAGGCCACGGCGGTCGTCAGCCGCGTGGAGGGCGGCGATCCTCGCCATGGTCACCGACGTCAGCAGGTTGAAGCCGGTCTCGATCACCGTGGCGAGGTGCACCGCCGCCGCGTAGATCCCGGCCTCGCGCGTGCCCGCGAGCGCGCCCAGCATCATGACGTCGGTCCGGGCGAGGAGCGGGACCACCGCGAGCCCCACGAGGTGCACCGTGGCCTCGCGCCACCTACGCGGCTCTCGTCGTGCCTCCCCGGCGCCGAGACGGCGGAGGGAGGGGGCGGCGAGGGCGCTCGAGGTGCAGTACGCCGCCACGACCGCCACCAGGAACGCCCATCCCGCCGTGGACGCCGCGGCGCGAAGGCCGAGGCGGCTCACCGCGAGCCAGGCCAGCGCCATCACCACGGCCGGCTGGACCACCTGGACGGGCGCCTGGGCGGGCACGAACCGCTCCTCGGCGCGGAGCAACGCTCCGGTGAGGAGCAACATGGCCCCGGGCGCCAGGGCGAGGGCGACGGGAACAGCCGTCGCCGCCAGGGCGGAGTGCCCGGAGCGCCCGAGGAGGGCTGCCGCCCCGAGCCCTCCCGCTGCGGCGGCGAGCCCGAGGGCGAGGGCCCGGCGCCGGGACCAGGCGAGGAAGCCGCGCAGGCCAGCCGCGTCACGGCGGGCGCGGTACTCGGCGACGAAGCGGACGGTTGCTTCCTGGAGGCCGAACGCCACCACCGCCAGGATCGCGCCGTACCAGGTCACGGCGTAGGTGAAGTCGCCGTACCCACGGGTGCCGAGCAGGCGCACCAGCACCCACTGGAGCGACAGCGTGAGACCCATCGCGGCGAGCTTCACGCCGGCGGTGAGGACGAACCCTCGCGCCAGGCGCCCCGTGGGCAGGCGTCGCAGCAGCGGGAGGCGCTCACCCATCATGCCCGCCCCGCCCTCCGCCCGAGGCGGGACAGGGCCTCCGCCTCCCAGCGGTCGAGCACCGCCTCGAGCTGGAACCGGCGGGCCTTTCGGACGGCCGCGGCGGCCATCCTGCGCCGCGTCGCGACGTCCTCGGTGAGTCTCCGGATGGCGGCGGCCAGGGCGTCCACGTCCTCGGGCGGGACCAGCAGCCCGTCGCTGCCGTGGGTGACGATCTCCCCGGGGCCGTGCGGGCAGTGAGCCGCCACGACGGGAACGCCGCACGCCATCGCCTCGACGATGGCGTTGCCGAACGACTCCCACCGGGCCGGGTGGACAAACAGGAGCGCGTGACGCAGCGCGGGGACCGGATCGGCGACCCGGCCGGCCAGGACCAGGCGCCGCCGCACCCCGAGCTCCTCCGCGAGGTGCTCGAGCGCGCGGCGCTCGGGGCCCTCGCCGAGAATCACCAGCCGCCCAGCCTCCGGCGGCAGGCTGGCGAACGCCCGGATCAGGAGGTCGAAGCCCTTCGACCGCGTGAGGCGTCCCATGGCGGCCACGTAGGTGCCCGGCTCGAGGCCGAGCGGTGGTGGGCTCATCGCAGGCGGCGGGAGCACCGGGTTGGGGATCACCACCCGGCGGGGCGCCGGAAGCCAGCGGAACCGGCCCGCGATTCCCCGGGAGGGGCAGACGAGCAGCGCCGCGCGGCGGTAGACGAGACGCCGCAGAGCCCGCCAGCCCCGGCCCAGGCGCTCGAGTTCCGCGATGGAGTGCTCCGTGACCACCACGGGCACCGCGAGACCCGCCGTGGCCACGAGTGTGACCACGTTGACCTGGTCGGCGAAGGAAATCACCCCGTCGGCGCGGGAGGCCGAGATGGCGGCCCGCAGCGCGGGGAGGCGGAGGATCCCCCGGCCCGCCTTGAGCCCGGCGGCGAGGGGGCCGGCCGGTCCACCGCCCCCGGTCCGCACGAGATCGATCCGGACCCTGCGGACCCCGGCGGGAAGGGTGAAGAAGTCCGGCCGGTCGGTGGTGGTGATCACGGTGACGCGATGGCCGCGCTCGTGGAGCCCCCGCGCGAGCAGCTGGACCACCCGCTCGATCCCGCCGCAGTCGAGCGATGCGGCGACCAGGGCGAGGTTCATCGTGGGCGGCACAGCACCTCCTGGAGCCTGCCGAGCCGTTCGGGGCGCACGGGACGGCAGCGCCCCGAGCTCGTGATCGCCTCGAACGTGTACCACGGCTCGAGGAGCCGGAATAGCTCCTCCAGCTGCCACCCCGCAGCGTCCGCGGTGTCCCGGTTCGCCTCGAGGAGGATCACTGGCCGGAACCTCTCGAGGGTGGCCAGACCGCCCTGGACGACCCCGAGCTCCGCTCCCTCCACGTCGAGCTTGACCACGTCGAGCCGCTCGAGGTCCACCGTCTCCGCCCACCGGTCGAGGGTCGTGACGTCCACCTCCTCGACGGCGGCGGGACGGTGCTCGGAGCGGAACAGCGTCCCGAGGCCGTCGTGGCGGCAGCTGTCGAGGAACCTCCCCGGCCGCGTGTAGAGGGTCGCCCGCCCCTCGCCGCGCCACAGCGCCACGGGGTGGACCCGGACGTTCGTGAACCCGTTGGCGCGGACGTTCATCTCGAGGAGGCGCCGCATCCCGGACATCGGCTCCACGGCGTGGACCGTGCCCCGGACGAGGCGCTTGGCGGCGAAGACGGTGAACTCGCCCTGGTTGGCGCCGACGTCGAGGAAGACCATCTCCGGCTCCAGGATCCGGTCCAGCACCCGCAGCTGCCGCCAGGAGTAGGCGCCGCGCCAGTAGATGTACGAGCCCATGTGCTCGTCGAGGTTGCAGCGAAAGCGGAGATCGCCGTCGAAGTCCTCGATCCAGACCCAGCCCGACCCGGGCAGCAGCGGGCGGAGAAGGTGCGCCAGCGTCCGGGGACCGCGCCGCGCATAGAGCGCCCGCATCACGGCGCGCAGCGCGCGGTGCGTCCGGGGGATCCGAGCCCGGCCGGCTCTCACCGGTGCCGCTCCCGCCCGGGGATGCCGGGGCTCGAGGCGAAGGTCCCGATCACGAGGTCCTCCCAGAGATCCAGGATCCGCTCGAGCGAGAACGCCCGCGAACGCTCCCGCGCCGCCTCGCCCATCCTCCGGCGGAGGCCGGGGTCGGCGGCGAGCCGGGCCATCGCCCGCGCCAGGGCGGCGGTGTCCCCCGGCGGCACCAGCAGCCCCGACCGGCCGTGTTCCACGATCTCGTCCGGGCCCGAGGGGCAGGCGAAGGCGACCACGGGACGGCCGCACGCCATCGCCTCCACCAGCACGTTGCCGAACCCCTCGAACCGCGAGGAGAGCACGAGGAAGGCGGCGTGGCGGAGCAGGGGCCACGGGTCCCGCACCGCACCGGGCAGCACGAGCCGCGAGGCGATGCCGAGCTCGGCCGCGAGCGTCTCGAGACGGGGGCGCTCCTCGCCCTCCCCCGCGATCACGAGGGGACCCGGATCCACCCGGTCGAGCGATCGGGCGTAGGCGCGAAGCAGGAGATCGAACCCCTTCTCGTGGGCGAGGCGCCCCATCCCCAGCACGTACCCGCCGGAGGCGAGCCCAAGCGGCGGCGGCGATCCGTCGTCGGGTGGAGGCGGGGGCACCGGGTTGTGGATGGCGAGGCACCGGTCGGCGGGAAGCCAGGTGAAGCGGGACGCCACCCCGTGGCTGAGGCACACCAGGGCCGCGGCCGACGGGTACAGCACCCGCCGCAGGAGGCGCCATGCCGGTCCCAGCGGCTTCAGCGCCGGGTCGGAGCGCTCGCTCGCCACCACCGGGATCCCCAGGCCCCGTGCGGCGAGCAGCGTGAGCACCGCGATCCGGTCGGTGAAGGCGATGACCAGATCGGGCCGGAGGGAGGAGAGAGTGCGCCGGAGGCGGACCACACCCCGGATCGCGCGCAGGGGGACGACGGCAGGCGGATCGGCGAGCCGCGGGTACGGGTCCTCCACGTACCGCACCAGCCCGATCCGGATCCGGTCGACCCCGGGAGGAAGGTGAAAGAAGTCCTCTCGCTCGGTGGTGGTGATCACCGTGACCTCGTGCCCCCGTTCCGCGAGGCCGCCCGAGAGCAGTTGCACGACCCGCTCGGCCCCCCCGCACGCGAGCGAGGAGACCACGAACGCGAGGCGCACGTGTGGGGTCACGGTCCCGCTCCCCTCCCGGAAGGCCGGACCTCGCCGTGCGGGCGCCCGCCGTGCCGCCGCCACAGCAGGTAGGCGTACACGGGCCAGAGCCGCAACCCGTTGTCCGCCGCTCCCGCGCGGTGCTCGGCGAGCAGCGCCCGGAGCTCGGTCGGCGCCACGGGCCCCGGATCCTCCCCCGCGAGCTGCAGGAGGGCGTCGCCCAGCGTGCCGCGGAACCAGGTGCCGAGCGGGACGCCGAACCCCTGCTTGCGGCGCCGCCAGATCGCGGGCGGCAGGAGGTCCCGGAACGCCTCGCGGAGCAGACACTTCCCGCGCCCGCCCCGGCGGTGCCACCGGCGGGGGACGGCGAACGCCAGGGAGGCGAGCCGGGAGTCGAGGAACGGGGCTCGCGCCTCGAGCGAGCACGCCATCGAGGCGCGGTCCACCTTGACGAGGATGTCCTGGGGGAGGTAGACCAGCGCGTCCATCGCCATCATGCGGAGCACGTCGTCGAGATGGGGAGCCTCCGGCAGCGCCGGCGGGCGGTGCCCACGGCGGGCGAGATCCGGCACCAGGCGCGCGAGCTCGGGTTCGGTGAACAGGCGGGGGATGAGCTCCGGCACGTCGGGATCGGCGCGCCGAGCCGCGCGGACGAACAGGTGCGCCTTCTTGAGGAGGCTGCGGCTGTGGTGGACGGCAGGCTCCGGGAGCGCCCGGACCACCCGCTCCACCGCCGCGCGGGCCGCCGACGGGGTGGCCAGGTACCAGCGCAGCAGCACGCGCGCCTGGTACCGCTGGTAGCCGCTGAACAGCTCGTCGCCCCCGTCGCCGGAGAGGGCCACCTTCACGTGCCGCGAGGCGACCTCGGAGACGAGGGTCGTGGGCAGGATGGAGGAGTCGCCGAACGGCTGCCCCAGATGACGGAGGAGCAGCTCCTCCAGGCGGCCCTCGTCCCAGCCGGGGAGCACCTCCTCGACGTGCTCGCTGCCGACGTGGCGCGCCGCCAGGCGGGCGTACGCCCGTTCGTCGAAGCTCCACTCGGAAAAGCCGATGGTGAAGGTCTTCAGCCGCCGTCCGTCCCCGGCCAGCTCGCGCGCCGCCAGGGCGCTCACCAGCGACGAGTCCACCCCGCCGGAGAGGAACGCCCCCACCTCCACGTCGGCCACCAGCCGGAGGCGGACGCTCGCCTCGAGGCGTTCCCGGAGCGCGGCGATGGCGTCGGCCTTCGAGCCGGCGAACGGCCCGGTGGGCAGCCGCCAGTACGGCTCCTGGCTGAGCGTCCCCTCCGCCCAGCGCGCCGTGTGACCGGGCAGCACCTCGCGGACGCCGCGGTACGCGGTGGTTCCGGGCAGGTAGAAGCCGTAGCGGAAATAGTCGGCGGTGCTGTCGAGGTCTTCCTCCCAGCACGACGGGTCCAGGGCGGCGAGGGCCGCGAGCTCCGAGGCGACGCACAGGCCGCCGGGAAGGAGACGGTAGTACAGCGGCTTCTTGCCGAACCGGTCGCGGCCCAGGAGCAGGCGCCGCTCGAGCCGGTCCCAGAGGGCGAACGCCCACATCCCCTCGGCGCGCTCCAGGAACCGTGGCCCCTCGAGCGCCAGGCCGGCGAGCAGGACCTCGGTGTCGCCGCGGGTGGAGAACGTCCACCGCGGCTCGAGCTCCCGCCGCAGCTCGCGGTAGTTGTAGATCTCGCCGTTGTAGGTGAGCACCCAGCGGCCGGAGCGGTCCACCATCGGCTGCCGGGACCCCCGGAGGTCCACGATGGAGAGCCGGCGGTGCCCCACCGTGACCACCTCGTCGTCCCAGAGCCCCCGATCGTCGGGCCCGCGGTGGGCGAGGCACGCGAGCGCCGCGGCCATCCGCTCCCGTCGCCGGTCGCGCGGGGCACGTCCATCGAGGAGGAACGCGATGCCGCACATCGGCTACCCCGCACGCCACCGGGCGAGCACCTCGGTGAACAGCCGGGCGTACGCGAGCCCCGTGCGCTCCCAGGTGAGCCCCAGCTCCGCGATTCTCCGGCGGCCGGCGGCTCCGAGCCGTGCTCTCAGACCCGGGTCGTCGCGGAGCCGGCCGAGGGCGGCGGCCAGCCCGGCGGCATCGCCGACGTCGAACAGGAACCCCGTCACGCCGTGGTCCACCAGCTCCCGCACACCCGGGATGCGGGTGGCCACCACGGGAAGCCCGGCGGCCATCGCCTCGAGGAGGGCGTTGGGGCGTCCCTCGCTCTCGCTGGCGAGCACGAAGACGTCCGCCGTGGCGAGACGGCGCGGGACCTCCTCGGGGGCCACCATCCCGGTGAACCGGACCCGTCGCACGAGCCCGAGGCTGGAGGCGAGGCGCTCGAGCTCGCTCCGCTGCGGTCCGTCGCCCACCACTAGGACCTGCACGGCGTCCTCCCGAGGGAGGGAGGCCACGGCGTGGAGGACCGTGTCCAGCCGCTTCCTCGGCACGAGGCTACCCACGGTGATGGCGGTGAGGGGCGCCCCGCGACGCCGTGGGCGATGGGGCGGATCGGCCGCGGCGACGCCGTTGGGGATGAACACGATGCGGTCCCGGTGGCGGGGAAACGCCCGGATCACCGCGTCCCGGATCGCCTCGCTGACGCAGACGATCCGGTCGCTCCGGGCGAGCGCCGCCGCGACGGCGGCCCGGCGCCACCGGGAGCGGGCCAGCGCCGTGACGTCCTCGCCGCGCAGCACGGTCACGAGCGGCACGCCAGCGGCCCGGGCGGCCACCCCGCCCACGGCACCGCTCGGGGCCCAGTTGGCGAGGAGCAGGTCCGACTCGCGGGCGAGCCGGCGCGCGGCGGCGAGGAACGCCGCGAGGAACGGGGGGACCATCAGCCACAGCAGCGGGTTCCTGCGGAGCGCCACGGGGATCCCGCCGGGTTCGTGGGCGAGACGGCGCCAGCGGGGGGGCGCGTACGGGAACGCGAACACGCGAGGGCGGGCCCCCTCCACCCACCCCGACCGGTGCGGGGGGGCGGGTGCGAGGACCGTGGGCTCGATGGAGGACGGGAAGCTCCGCAGGAGGCGCTGGACGAAGATCCCGCTCGCCGAGCCGTCCTCCACCGGGTACGAGGTGGTGAGGACCCCCACGCGGATGGAGCCCTCGCGCCCGGCGGGCGCCGACGCGCCCCCGGGGACGTCACCCCCCTTTCCTTCGAGCCGCGCCCTCTCCACCCCGCAAGGCTACCAGAGGCCGGCCGCGCGCGTGGCGGCCTGCGAGTCGCTGAACCGCGCGGCGTCCTCAGCGGCGCAGCAGCGCGTCCGCGAGGCTCCAGGCGCAGTCGGCGAGCTTCTGCTCGGCGACGCGCTGGGCCGAGAGGGTGGTGTACTCGAGCCGGACGCGGCACGGCGGCGCGAGCGAGGCCCCGGTCTCCGGGTCGAAGGCGGTCACGGTGACGTCGGCGGTCCAGGCGGTGTCCGAGCGCCCCATGTAGCGCAGCTGCCGCTCGCCCACCGGCTCCACCTGGATCAGCACCGCCGCGGCGACGCGGCCCCGGGTGAGCTCGAGCGCCTCGGGTGCGGCGAGCCGACCGGCGGCGAGCCGGGCACCCACGTCGGACCACCCCGCCTCGTCCACCACCTCGACACCGCGGCTGGCCAGCTCCCGCTCCACGAACGCCTCGGCGGCGCCGCCGAACAGCGGCTCGCCCAGGTCCACCACCGCCACCCCCCGCGGCGGCGGTGGCGCCGGCGCGGTCGCGGGGCCGCCCACCGGTGGAAGCGGCTCCTCGGGGCCCGGCCGCGGGTGGAGCGGCGGAGCCCCGGGCTCGGGCTCCGCCGTCCGCCGCCCACCCACCAGCTCCACGGTGCCGCCGCCGGCCACCGCGGGCCCTTCCTCGCTGGACGGCGCGGCCCCGGCCGGCGGGGAGATCGTGCCGCCGGTGGCCTCGCCCTGCGGGGCGGCGGCACCCTGGAACGCCACGTCGCTTCCGGGGGCGAGCTCCGTCTCCGTCGCGGCCACCGCCGGTGGCGGGGTGTCGGCCGCGGCGCCCCCGGGGGAGGTGCCGGAGCTGTCCGGCCCGGAGCCTCCGGGCAGTACGGAGGCGAGGGTCCGGCCCACACCGGCCAGCCATCCCGCCCGCCACGCCACCACCCCGGCGCCCGCCGTCCCGAGCACCACGAGGAGCAGCACCGCCAGGAGCGCGGCGGGCACCCCGCGCCGGGCCTCCGCCTCGGGCCCGCCAGGCCCGCTGGGAACCGGCGTGGTGGGCGCGGCCTCGTCCGCGGGTGCCCCGTGGGCGTGAGGAGCGGGAGCCACGGCGCCGATCTCCTCGCCGCCGTGGCGCGCGAGGTAGCTCTTGAGGTCCGCCGCCAGCTGGTAGCACGTCTGGTACCGCTCGCCGGGGTCCCTCGCCATCATGCGCGCCAGGATCTCCCGCGTCTCCTCGTCCACGTCGGGCGCGAGCTCGGCGATGTCGGGGGCCTCGCCGTCCACGATCTTGCGGATCAGCGAGGCCGGGCTGTCGGCCTGGAACGGCGGCCTGCCGGCCAGCGCCTCGAAGAAGGTGACGCCCAGCGCGTAGATGTCCGTCCGCCGGTCCACCTCGCCGTCCAGGCACTGCTCCGGCGCGAGGTACCCCGGCGTGCCCATCAGGAGACCCGAGGCGGTGATGCGGGTCTGGTCCGCGGGGCGGAGGGCGAGCCCGAAGTCGGCGATCTTCACCATCCCCTGGCGGTCGATCATGATGTTTGCCGGCTTGATGTCGCGGTGGATGATCCCGCGGTCGTGGGCCGCGGCGAGCCCCTTGGCGGCTTCCAGGACGATGGCCGCCGCCCTCGGGTTGGGGATGCGGCCCTCGCGCCGGATCAGCTCCTGCAGCGACACGCCGTCCACGTACTCCATCGCGAAGTAGTGCTCGCCCCCCTCCTCCCCGATCCCATAGATCTGGATGATGTTGGGGTGGTTGAGGGCCGCCGCCGCCTGTGCCTCCCGCACGAACCGCTTCACGTAGTCCTGGTCGGCCGCGAGGTGGGCACCGAGCACCTTGATGGCCACGTACCGGTTGAGCGATTCCTCGAGCGCCTTGTACACCACGCCCATCCCACCGCGGCCGAGCTCCTCCACGATCCTGTAGTGAGCGATCCGTTCCCTCATGTCGGACTCCTATGCCCCGATTCTACCCCACCGCCACCGCACGGGGGAAAGCACGTTCCGTGCCGGACGCGGAGGGCGCGCCGGCGCCGGGATCCCGGCGCCGGCCCGTCCGCCGGCCGCTCGAGGTGACGCTCACCGACCCCCTGGGGGGACAGCGAGGGCGGGACGGCGCACACCGGCGGGGGCCGGGCGACGCTCCCGGCGGCCGCTCGCCGGGGGGCGCTCAGGTCAGGAGCCCCGCCCGCCGCAGCAGCCGGGCGGCGTCGGGGTTCGCTGCGGCGAGGGCGCGGACCTCCTCGGGGGTGGCGACGCGCGGGCGGTCGCGGTGGCGCGGGACCACGCACAGGAAGAGGAGCGGCTCGCCGCGCGAGGCGTGGAGCTGGTGGAGGGTGTCGGGGGCGATGTGAACCGCGTCGAGGGGCTTCACGTCGTGCACCTCGGTGGCGAGGATCACCTCGCCCCGCCCCCGGACGATCACCACGGCGTGCGGGTGCTCGTGACGTTCCAGCGACGAGTAGCCGCCCGGGGCGATCTCGAAGCAGCGCACCTCGAACGGCAGCCCCGGGTCGGCGTCGCCGCCGAGGAGGGTGTGCCGGACGATGTGGGCGAAGAGCGCCGGCCGGTCCTTGTAGCGGGTGGGCTCGACCCCCTCCCAGCCGGAACCGGTGTGACGGAGGACGCGGGAGCCGCTCATGCCGTCTCCTCCAGCGCCTCGCGCACCCGCGCCGCCGCGGCGCGCGGATCCCCGGTCGCGAGCAGCGATCCCCCGAGGAGCAGGACGGTGTCGGGCCCCCAGCGGCGCGCCGCCTCGCCGGCCCTGGCGGCGTCGATCCCTCCGGCGGGCACCGGCGCGGCGGGTCCGACGGGACCGAGCTCCCGCCGGCACGCCGTCCCGATGCGCTCGCAGGCGGCGCGGTCGAACGGGAACCGTCCTCCGGCGTCGGGGAAGATCACGCCGTCGGCCCCGGCCAGCCGGAACACCTCGCCCAGCAGCACCTCGGGAGCGATCCCGGCCTCCGGGCCGAAGAACGCGCCCGCGAGCGCCGGATGGGCGAGCAGCGCGAGACCGGTGTCGCGGGCGAGCGCGGCCGCCGCGTCGAGGCCGGCGAGCAGCGGGCTCACCAGCGCCGCCCGGCAGCCCGCGGCGAGGGCCGCCTCGGCGCCGCGCTCCATCCGCGACGGCGGCCCGGTGAGGTTGGGCAGGTACAGCGCCGAGCGCCGGTGACGGGCGTTGGCCTCCGCCACCGCCTCGGCGCAGCGCGCGATGCGCTCGGCAAGCGGTGCCGGCTCCTGGTCGGCGAGCCCGTGGTCGTCCTTGACGAGGTCCACCCCGCCCGCGGCCAGCTCGTGGGCGAGGCGAGCGAGCGCCGCGGGGTCGAGGCCCATGGGCTTGAGGGCCGAGGCGAGCAGCGGCCGGCGGCGGGAGACCCCGGCCAGGCGGCGCAGCCCCTCCGGCCCGTGGCGGGGGCCGGGGTGGGCGGCCAGCACCGGCTCCGGCCAGGCCACCGCTTCCACCCGTACCCCGCCGTACATGGAGACGTTGCCGTAGATCAGGTTGAGCAGCTGGGCGAGGTCCCGGCCCGCCTGCCACGGTGCGTACGCGATCTCCGCGAGGTGGGCGCCGCCCGCGGGGCGCACGGCGAGGATCCGGCCCGGCACGGTCCCGCGGAGGTGCCCGGGGACCGCCGCGGGCGGCAGCTCCACGGTCTGCTCGTGGGCGATGCGGCGGGCGAGGTCGCGGGCGGCGCCGCCGTCCGGCACCGCCAGCCGGTAGCGGACGACGAGCGCCTCACCCATGGATCTGGCGTCTCTCCACCGCGAGCGCCGCCTCGTGCACCACCTCGGCCAGGGTGGGGTGGGCGTGGACGATCCGGGCGAGGTCCTCGGAGGAGGCGGCGAACGCCATCGCCACCACCGCCTCGTGGATCAGCTCGGACACCCGCGGCCCCAGCATGTGCACCCCCAGGATCCGGTCGCTCTCGGCGTGCGCGAGCACCTTCACCAGTCCCTCCACCTCGCCCAGGCTCCTGGCGCGTCCGTTGGCCCGGAACGCGAACCGTCCCACCCGGTACGGCACCCCGGCGGCCTCGAGCTCCTCCTCGGTGCGGCCCACCGCGGCGAGCTCCGGAGCGGTGTACACCACGCTGGGGATCAGGTCGCGATCCACGTGCCCGGGCAGCCCCGCGATGCGCTCCGCCACCGCCACCCCCTCCTCCGAGGCGCGGTGGGCGAGCATCGGGCCCGGCGTGAGGTCGCCGATGGCCCACACGCCGTCCACCGAGGTGCGGCCGGCCCCATCCACCACCACGAAGCCGCGCTCGTCGAGCCGGACCCCGGCCTCCGCGAGCCCCTGGCCGGCGGTGGCGGGCCGGCGTCCCACCGCCACCAGCAGGCGGTCGCAGGAAAGCGTCTCGACGGCCCCCTCCGGGCCTTCCACCGTGACCTCGAGCCCCTCGCCCGCGGGGACGGCCGCGGCCACCGTCGAGCGCAGGCGGAACGCGAGACCCTGCGCCTCGAGCGCCTTCCGGAGCCGCCTCGCGAGCTGGCGGTCGGCGAAGGGGACGATCCGGTCGAGCGCCTCCACCACCGTGACCCGGGCCCCGAGGCGGGCCCAGACGCTGCCGAGCTCCAGCCCGATCGCCCCCGCGCCCACCACCACCAGGTGCTCCGGTACCTCGGGCAGCTCCAGCGCCCCGGTGGAGGAGAGGATCCGCTCCTCGTCGAACGGAAGGCCGGGAAGCTCCACCGGCACCGAGCCCATCGCGAGGATCACGTGCCGGCACTCGAGGAGGCGCTCGCCCTCCGGGCCCGGGACCGCGACCCGGCCCGGGCCCAGCAGCCGGCCGCGGCCGCGCACCACCTCGATCCGGTGCTTCTTCATGAGCAGGCCGATCCCGGCGGTGAGCTCGGCCACGATCCGCCGCTTGCGCTCCTGCATGGCGGCGAGGTCGAGCCGGGGCTCCACGTGGATCCCGTGACCGGCGAACCGGTGGCGGGCGGCCCAGTACAGCTCGCTCGACTCGAGCAGCGCCTTGGAGGGGATGCACCCCACGTTGAGGCAGGTGCCGCCGAGAGCGGGGCCGTCGTCCACCAGGGCCACCCCGAGGCCCAGCTGGGCGGCCCGGATCGCGGCGACGTACCCGCCGGGGCCGCCGCCGATCACCACCACGTCGCGCTCGCCCATCTCACACCTCCAGCAGCAGCCGCTCGGGGTCCTCGAGGCACTCCACGATCCGGCGCAGGAACGCGACCGCCTCGCGGCCGTCGATCAGGCGGTGATCGTACGACAGCGCGAGGTACATCATGGGGCGGACCTCGATCCGGTCGTCGGGCCCCACCACCACGGGGCGCTTCTGGATCGCGTGCATGCCGAGGATCGCGCTCTGGGGCGGGTTGAGGATCGGCGTGGAGAGCAGGGAGCCGAACACCCCGCCGTTGGTGATGGTGAACACGCCGCCCGCGAGGTCGTACAGCGTGAGCTTCCCGGTGCGCGCGCGCTCGGCGAGGGTGGCGATGCCGCGCTCGATTCCCGCGAAGGAGAGCCGGTCGGCGTCGCGCAGCACCGGCACCACCAGCCCGCGCTCGGTGGAGACCGCGATCCCGATGTCGTAGTAGTGGTTGGTCACGATCTCGTCGCCCTCGATGAAGGCGTTGACCTCGGGATGGTCCTGGAGTGCCCGCACCACCGCCTTGACGAAGAAGCTCATGAGCCCGAGGCGCACCCCGTGCTCGCGCTCGAACGCCTCCCGCCAGCGGGCGCGCAGCTCGAGCACCCGGCTCATGTCGGCCTCGTTGAAGGTGGTGAGCATGGCCGCGGTGCGCTGGGCCTGGACCAGGCGCTCCGCGAGCCGCAGCCTGAGCGGCGACATCTTCCGCCGGGTCTGCCGGGGACGGCCCGCCCCGGCGGCGGCGCGCGCCGTGGCCGGCGCGGCCTCTTCCGCGGCAGCCGTGGCGGCCCCGGCGGGCTCCGCCGGTCCCGGGGCCTCCGCGGCGGGGGCGGTGCGGGCGGCGTCGAGCTCCTGGAGGTGGCGGAGCACGTCCTCCTTGGTGATCCGGCCGCCGGGGCCGGTGGCGGGGATGCGGGCGGGGTCGAGCCCCCGCTCCAGCACCAGGCGGCGCACCGCCGGCGAGAGGTGGGCCGCCGCCTCCAGCTTCGCGGCCGCCTGGGGCGCCCCCGCGGGGACCGTGAGCGGCGGCCCCGGCTCCGGGTGCGGGGCCTCCGGCACCGGCGGGGGCGTGGCGGACCCCGCGGCGTGGCCGGCCGCCGGCGCCGCCTCCTCCCGCGGGGGCGTGGAGCCCGCGGCGTCGGGATCGATCCTGGCCACCACCTGGCCCACCCGCACGGTCTCCCCCGCCGGCACCACGATCTCGAGCCGTCCCGCGGTCTCGGCGTTGACGGTCATGGTGACCTTGTCCGTCTCCAGCACGTAGAGCGGCTCGTCGGCGGCCACCGCCTCGCCGTCGCCCTTGAGCCACTCCGCGAGCAGCCCCTCCTCCACCGACTCCCCCACCGACGGGACCTTCACCTCGACGGTCATGAGTTCCTCCTCCGCCGGGCCGCTCTCAGGCGATCCCCAGCGCGTCGCGGACGAGCGCCGCCTGCTCCTCCCGGTGCACGCGCAGCGACCCCGTCGCCGGGCTCGCCGAGGGCGGCCGGCCGGCGTACCGCACCGGCGTCTCCGGGAACAGCTCCAGCAGGCGCGGGAACATGAAGCTCCACGCGCCGCGGTTGGCCGGCTCCTCCTGAGCCCACACCACCTCCCGGACCCCCGCGTACCGGCCCGTCACCTCCCGCAGCAGCTCCTCGTGGAACGGGTAGAGCTGCTCCACCCGCACCAGGGCTGCCGGCGCGCCGGCGCGGTCGCGCTCCTCGGCGAGCTCCCAGAACACCTTCCCCGAGCAGAGCACCAGCCGCTCGGGGGCCCCGGGCGGGGCCGGGTCGTCGAGCACCTCGTGGAACCGCCCCCGCTCGAGCTCCTCGATCGGCGAGGCCATCTTCGGCGAGCGCAGCATCCCCTTGGGGGTCATGATCACCAGCGGCAGCCGGAACGGCCGCTTCAGCTGCCGCCGCAGGAGGTGGAAGTACTGGGCGGCGGTGGTGGGGTGGCAGACCTGGATGTTGTCCTCCGCGCACGCCGCGAGGTACCGCTCCAGGTAGGCGTTGGAGTGCTCGGGGCCCTGACCCTCGTACCCGTGCGGCAGCAGCATCACCAGCCCCGAGGACCGCTGCCACTTGGCCCGCGCCGCGGCGATGAACTGGTCGAAGATCACCTGCGCGCCGTTGGCGAAGTCGCCGAACTGCGCCTCCCACACCACCAGCATGTGGGGCTCCACCAGCGAGTAGCCGTAGTCGAAGCCCAGCACCGCGGCCTCGGACAGCATCGAGTTGTACACGCAGAACCGCGCCTGCCCCTCGCGGATGTGGTCGAGGGGGACGTACCGCTCCTGCGTCTGCACGTCGTACCAGGCGGCGTGGCGCTGCGAGAACGTCCCGCGCTCGGAGTCCTGGCCCGAGAGACGGACAGGGACCCCCTCGAGCAGGAGCGTGCCGAAGGCGAGCAGCTCGGCCAGCGGCCAGTCCACCGGCCCCTCCCCGGCCACGGCGCGGCGGCGGCGCTCGAGCAGGCGGGCCACCTTCGGGTTGACCCGGAACCCGTCCGGCACGGTGGTCAGCGCCCGGCCCACGGCCTCCAGGTCGGCCCTGGCGACGCCGGTGGCCACGGGATCGTGGCGGTACGGCCGGTCGAGCCCCTTCCAGACCCCGCCGTAGGCGAGCTCCTCGGGGTCGGGAAGGGGGCAGGCGACCTTGACCGTCCGGTGGGCGGCGTCGAGCCGCTCGCGGAACTCCTTCGCCCGCCGGTCCGCCTCCTCGGGCGTGAGCACCCCCTCCTCCACCAGCCGACGGCGGTACAGCACCCGCACCGGGGGGTGCTGGCGGATCCGCTCGTAGAGCACCGGCTGGGTGAAGGCGGGCTCGTCGCCCTCGTTGTGGCCGTGGCGCCGGTAGCAGACGATGTCCACCACCGCGTCGCGGCCGAACTCCTGCCGGAAGCGGAGGGCGAGCTGGGTCACGTACACCACCGCCTCCGGGTCGTCACCGTTGACGTGGAAGATGGGGGCGTCCACCATCTTGGCCACGTCGGTGGGGTAGCGGGTGGAGCGCGCCTCCTCCGGCCTGGTGGTGAACCCGATCCGGTTGTCGATCACGATGTGCACCGTGCCGCCCGTGCGGTAACCGGGCAGCTGCGAGAGCTCGAGGGTCTCGGCCACCAGCCCCTGGCCGGCGAAGGCGGCGTCGCCGTGGATGAGCACGGGGACGACCTTCCTCCGGCGCTCGGTGTCCCCGCGACGGCGCTGCTTGGCCCGCGCCTTCCCCTCCACCACCGGGTCCACCGCCTCGAGGTGGCTGGGGTTGGCGGCGAGGCTGATGTGCAGCGGACGGCCGCTGCGGCTGACGTGGTCGGAGGAGAACCCGCGGTGGTACTTCACGTCGCCGTCGCCGCCGTACATGTCCGGCAGCGGCACGTCCTCGAACTCGGACAGGATCAGCTCGTACGGCTTGTCCAGGATGTTGGCGAGGACGTTGAGCCGGCCGCGGTGGGCCATCCCGATGACGATCTCCTCCACGCCCAGCTCCGGGGCGAGCTCCACGATCCCGTCGTGCAGCGCCGGGATCAGCGCCTCCGCCCCCTCGAGCGAGAACCGCTTGTGGCCGGGGTAGCGGCTGCCGAGGAACGTCTCGAACAGCTCGGCGTCGGTGAGGTGCTCCAGGATCTCGAGCCGGAGCTCCGGCGGGAAGCGCGGGCGGTTGCGCCGCGGCTCCATCTCTGCCTGCAGCCAGCGCCGGATCCTGGGGTCCTGGATGTGGAGGTACTCCACCCCGACGGTGCGGCAGTACGTCTCGCGCAGGATCGCCAGGATCTCGGCGAGCGTCGCCCGCCTCGGGGCGCCGGCGAGGTGACCGGTGTCGAACACCTCGTCCAGGTCGGACTCGTCGAGCCCGAACGCGGCAAGCTCCAGCAGCGGATGGCTCCCGGGAGGGGGCGCCAGCGGGTCGAGGTCGGCGACGAGATGGCCGATGTCGCGGTAGGCGTAGATCAGGCTCGCCACCCGTGACTGCTTCTGGGCCCGCTCCGCCGACACGCAGTCGCGCGGGCACATGGCCAGCTCGAACCCCTGGAAGAAGTACCGCCACGCCCCGTCCACCGAGGCGGGGTCGGCCTTCCACCGCCGGTACAGGTCGTCGAGGAACTCCGGGCTCGACACCAGCGGCGGGACCGGCGGCGGCTCCTCTCGGTTCACGGACACGGCACGATCCTCCTCGCGGCGGGGCCGACCGCCCTGCGGCGGCTCCCGCCCTGCGGCAACCGCCGGCGGCGGCGCGCGATTCCCGGCCGGCGCCGCGCCGCGGCGGGCGGGCCACGCCCCAGCGTACCACCGCGCGGCGAGGGCCCCGCCGCCGGCCGCTCGAGGGCCCCTGGCGGCGCCGGCGCCGGAGCGTCGAGGTGGGGACACTCCTCTTGCGGCGGGACGGCCCCCACCTCCGGGACGGCTTCCGGGCCCGCGTCCGTGATCGTGCCCTCGACGCGCTCTCGGCCGCCGCGCCCGCGCGCGTTGCCGCCGGTCCGGGGTGGACGCTGCCGTCCGCCGACCGCGCGGGCTCCGTGCCGCGGGTCGTCACGCGGCTCGAGCGGCCGCGGAGCGAGGCGCGGTCGGGCCCGTCGGGACGGGCGCCCCGGCGAGCGAGGTGCGTCCGTGGCCGAGGGCCGGGTGCGCCGCGGTGAGCCAGGGGAGAACTGGCTCGCCGCCGGCGGCCCGGCGGAGGCGGCGCGGTTGCCGGTCCGGGTGGCCGGCCGTACAATCGCGCGGGGGGTGCAGTGGACCGACCCATCGTGGAGAACCCGGAGCACGTGACGTCGGCGGAGATCATCGTCGGCATCCCGTCGTACAACGAGGCGGACAGCATCGCGCTGCCGACGGCGATGGCGGGCGAGGGGCTGGACCGGTACTTCCCGGGTGTCCCCTCCGTCATCATCAACGTGGACAACGCCTCCGAGGACGGCACCCGGGAGGCGTTCCTGGACACGCCCACGCCGGTGCCCAAGGTGTACATCTCCACCCCGCCCGGGGTGCGGGGCAAGGGGAACAACCTGCGCAACCTGTTCAAGGCGGCGGTGGAGCTGGGCGCGCGGGCGGTGGTGGTGGTGGACGCGGATCTCAAGAGCATCACCCCCGGCTGGATCTGGGCGCTGGCGGAGCCGGTGACGGGACGGTTCGACTACGTGAGCCCGATATACCTCCGCCACAAGTACGACGGCACCATCACCAACCACATCGCCTACCCGATGCTGCGCACCCTGTACGGGCTGCGCGTCCGGCAGCCGATCGGCGGCGACTTCGGGTTCTCCGGGCGCCTGGCGCGCGCGTTCCTGGCCGAGAAGATGTGGAACGAGAAGGTCGCGAGCTTCGGCATCGACATCTGGATGACCACCATCGCCATCGCGCGCCGGTTCAACGTCTGCCAGGCGTTCCTCGGCAGCCCCAAGATCCACCGCCCCAAGGACCCGGCGGCGGACCTGTCGAAGATGTTCACCCAGGTGGTGTCCACCCTGTTCGACCTGATGGTGGACTTCGAGTACCTGTGGAAGGACACCGAGGCGAGCCGCCCCTCGGCGATCTACGGGTTCGGGCTGGGGGTGGACGAGAAGCCGCCGGCGGTGGAGGTGGACACCGCGGCGCTCCACCGGAGCTTCCGGCGCGGTCTCGAGGGGCACGGCGAGCTGTGGGCGCGGGTGCTCACGGCGCCCGTCATGGCGGAGGTGGAGCGGCTCGGCGCCCTGGAGGAGGACGCGTTCTACGTGCGTTCCCAGCTGTGGGCGAAGGTCCTGTTCGACTTCGCGGTGGCGTACAAGGGGTGCGAGGGGCACGACGACGAGTGCGAGGCGCTGCTCGAGGCGCTGATCCCGCTCTATCACGCCCGGGTGCTGTCGTTCGTCAACAAGACCCGCAGCCACTCGGCACGGGAGGCGGAGGAGTACCTGGAGAACATCCTCCGGGTGTTCGAGCACGAGAAGTACTACCTCATCGAGCGCTGGGACCGGGCCAAGAGCGCCAACGGCAGGCTGTTCGTCTGAGGCCTTCCCGGCCCCGCCGGCCCGGGGCCCTGGCACGGGCGCCGTGAGACCCGCCGGCTCTCCGGCGCCGTTCGAACGGCCCCCGGGGCCGCAGGCCCGGGGGGCTCACGCCGGAGACGCCGAACCGCCCCTCCCTCCGGCGAGGTCCCTCGTCGCGACCTCCGGCCGCCCCGCGGGGTGACAGTGGGGCCCGCGATGCCCACCGCCGGGCGCGGTGTCTGCGCGAGCCGAGGCCCGGCCCGGCACGGCAACGGGCGGGACCTGCCCCCGTCCATCTCCGCCGGCGGCTGGAAGGGCCTGTACGTCGTGGGGCTCCAGGCGGTGGGGAGGGGGAGCTTCTTCGCGCTCCTCGAGACCCAGGCCGCCGTGACCTACCACCAGGAGCTGGTGGCGCCGCCGGGGACCGCCAGGGCGGCGGCGAGGATGTACCGGGAGCGGACGGGCGAGCCCATCCCGCCGGACGCGGTGCTGGGCGTGAACTGCGCGTTGCTCGGGCTGCGTTTCGACGAGCACGGGCTCGAGAAGGTGACGCTCTGGCCCGACGTGGTGGACTCGACATCCGGTGCGGCTCGCGCTGTTTCCGTACCGCCCCGACGAGGCGTGGATCCCGGTGAAGTACCTCGAGAACCCGTGGGTGCGCGGCATCGCACGCCTCCAGTGGGCGACGCGGTGCCCGCCACGGCCGCGGCTCAGGGCGCGACCTCCATCCCGAGCGCCTTCACGAGGAAGGCGAGGCGGTCCGCCGCCTCCTCGATCCGCTTGGTAACCGGCTTGCCGGCGCCGTGGCCGGCGCGGGTCTCGATCCGGATGAGCACCGGGTTGGCGCAGCCCTGCGCGGCCTGCAGGCGGGCGGCGTACTTGAACGAGTGCGCGGGCACGACCCGGTCGTCGTGGTCGGCGGTGGTGACGAGCGTGGGCGGGTAGCAGGTCCCCGGCGTGATGTTGTGGTACGGGGAGTAGCGGTACAGCACGGGGAACATCTCGGGGTCGTCCGGGGAGCCGTACTCGGAGGTCCACGCCCAGCCGATGGTGAACCGGTGGAACCGGAGCATGTCCATCACCCCCACCGCCGGCAGCGCCGCCCCGAACAGGTCGGGTCGCTGGTCGAGGACCGCGCCCACCAGCAGCCCGCCGTTGGAGGCGCCGGCGATCGCCAGCTTGCCGCGGCTGGTGTATCCGTTCCCGATCAGCCACTCGGCGGCGGCGATGAAGTCGTCGAAGACGTTCTGCTTGTTGGCGAGCATCCCGGCGCGGTGCCACGCCTCCCCGTACTCGGAGCCGCCGCGCAGGCACGCCTGGGCGTAGATCCCGCCCATCTCCATCCAGACCAGGTTCGGCACCGAGAAGCGCGGGGTGAGCGCGATGTCGAACCCGCCGTAGCCGTAGAGCAGCACCGGGGTCTCGGGCGAGGGGGTGACGTCGCGGCGCCGGGTCAGGAACAGGGGCACCCGGGTCCCGTCCGTGGAGCGGTAGAACACCCGCTCGGTGACGTAGTCGTCGGGGTCGAAGGGGACGTCGGGCGCGTGCAGCACGCGCACGGCACCCGAGACGATGTCCAGCCGGTACACCGTGGAGGGCCGGGCGAAGGAGGCGAAGGAGAAGAACGTCTCGCGGTCGGCCCTGAGACCCGTGAACCCCCGCGCGCTGCCGATGCCGGGGAGATCCACCTCGCGGGGGGCTCCGCCGTCCAGGGGGGCCAGGACGACCCTGGAGCTCGCGTCGTGCAGGTACTCGAGAACCAGCGTGTCGCCGAACAGCGCCGCCGACCGGAGGGCGTCCCCGCCCTCGGGGACCACCTCCCGCCACCCCTCGGGCGGCACGCCGGGGCGGGCGGCGACGATGCGGCCGCGCTCCCGGTCGTCGGTCCACAGGTAGAAGGTGTCTCCGTCGTTGCCCACGTACGCGTACCCGGCCTCGAACTCCGGGGTGAGCGGCACCGGTTCCGCCTCGGGCCGACGTAGGTCCAGCACCAGCAGGGTGGTGCGCCGGTCGGTGCCGCGGGAGACCTCGATCACGAGCCACCGCCCGTCCTCGGTCACCTCGGGCGAGAACCCCCACTCCGGCCGGTCGGGCCGGTGATAGACCAGCACGTCATCGCTCTGGTCGCTCCCCAGCCTGTGGAAGTACAGCTTCTGGGAGCGGTTGACCTGCTCGAGCTCGGCGCCCGGGGCGGGCTCGTCGTAGCGCGCGTAGTAGAACCCGGAGTCGTCCGGCGCCCACGCGGCGCCCGCGAACTTCGACCAGCGCACCACGTCGGGAAGGTCCTCGCCGGTGTCCACCCGCCGCACGTGCCACTCCTGCCAGTCGGACCCGCCCGAGGACAGGGCGTAGGCGAGGTACTCGCCGTTCCAGGAGACGGCGACCCGGGACACCGCCACCGTGCCGTCCTCGGAGAGCGCGTTGGGGTCGAGGAGGACGCGGCCGGGCGCGTCGGGGGCGTCGGCGACGACCAGCACGCTCTGGGGCTCGAGCCCCGGGTTGTGGAACCAGAAGAAGCGTCCGCCGGCGTGCCACGGCGTGCCGTAGCGCTCGTAGCTCCACAGCGCCTCGAGGCGCCGACGGATCGCCTCGCGCTGGGGGATGCGCGCGAGGTACGCCTCGGTGAGCCGGTTCTCGGCCTCCACCCAGGCGCGCGTCTCGGGGCTGTCCAGGTCCTCGAGCCACCGGTACGGATCGGGCACCCGGACGCCGTGGTAGGTGTCCACCACGTCCACGGTCCGGGCGTGCGGGTACGTCAGCGGCGGTTCCGCCGGTGGTGCCGCGTGCCGGCATCCCCACGACGCGGCGGCGACCAGCGCCACCAGCAGGGGTGCCAGCCTTCGGCGGGTCGTCGTGTTGGCCATCACGTCCTCCGGAGCGGGTTCGCCAGCCGCCAGTGTACCCCGACCCGGCTATGATCGGACGGTGCGGACATCGTCCACCGTGCGCGTGGCGGAGGTGGCGACGGTGCACCTCTCGGCGCCTCCCGGGGTGGTGGAGGCGGTGCGCCGCGCGCTGTGCGCGGTTCCGTGCGGCGGGCCGGCGGGGTACCGGGTGCGGGTCGCGGAGGTGCGGCCGCGGGCGGCGCGCCTTCCGCTCCGCCGACCCGGGTGGTGGGCACGCCTCCGCCGCGCCGGCGGGTCGGACCGGGTGGTGGTGCCCGGGGGCACGGTGTCGATCGCCCCGGGCGTGCGGGAGGCGGAGGTGAGGCTGCGGTCTCCCGTCGGGGCGCCCCCGGCCGGGAGTGTGGAGGTGGTGGGTGTGGCGCTGGAACACGCGCTGGCGCTCCACGGCGCGGCGGTGCTGCACGCCGCGGCGGTGGAGGTGAACGGCGTGGGGATGGTCGTCGTGGGCGGGCGGGAGGCGGGCAAGTCCACCCTGGCCGCGGCTGTCCTCGCCAGCGGCGGGCGGGTGGCGTCGGACGACGCGGTGGTCCTCGACGGGCCGGGGATGGCGGTGCGACCCCTGCGCCGGGACCTCTGGTTCCGTGCCGGGAGCTGGCGGCTGCTACCCCCCGGACTGGCGAGGGGGCTCGAGGAGGTCGTCCTGCCGTGGGAGCGGCGGTGGGTCCTCCGGCGGTCCCGGTGCGGCCGCGCCGCGGCGGACACGGTCCGGCCCGTGGTCCTGGTGGAGCTCAGGCGCGACCGCAGGCTCTCGGAGTTCCGGGTGCGGCGGCTCGCCGCCGGTGAGGCTCTGGCGGCGCTGATCCGCGCCGGTTCCCCGCTGTTCCTGGCCCCCCGGTACCGCGAGGAGCGGGCGGCGCTCCTTCCCGTGCTGGCGCGGGCCGCCGAGCGGCTGCCGGCGTTCGAGGTCCGGATGGGGCGGGGGCTCCTGGACGAACCCGCAGGGACCCTCGCGAGTCTCGTCGCCCGCCTCGCGCCCGCGGGGAGCTGACCTGCGGCCCCGCCGTGGGCCGCTCAGCCGTGGGGCAGGAGGGCGCCGGCGAGCTCGTCGAGGAACGCGTCGAGGTCGCGACGGGCGGTGGGGAGGTCCACCTCGAACTCGGCGGTGAGGGCGCGCGCGAGCGCGTCCTCGTCGGTGACCCCCTCGCCCAGGCGCTCCAGGAGGAACGCGCCGCTGGGGTTGAGGGAGAGCACCTGGAGGCTCTCGACGTCCAGGACGACGCCGCTGCCGTCGGTGAGGGTGGTGACCGTGAGGCGGCCGGAGGCGAGGAGGTCGGCGAGAAGACGGGTGCGGCTCACGGCGGGCCCTCCGCGGGCAGCAACGGAAGGGAGGCCACGCTCTCGTAGCCACCGGCCGAGGGTGCGACCTCGACACGCTCCCCGTCCACCTCGAGCCAGGCGTGACCGTCCACCGGGCCCGCGCCCCGCGGTGGACGGAACCCGAGCCGGAGCACGACCCGCCGGCCGCGCAGGAGCCCCGCGACGACGAGCGAGCGGGTGAGGCAGGTGTCGAGCCAGCCGAACCAGCGGGCCCCGCGCGCCCCGGCGCGGCGGGCGGCGAGGACGGCGCGCGCCGTGTCGCGGGTGCGCGGGCCCCGCACCCGGGCGATCCCGCGCGCCACCTCGGGCAGCGGCCGCCGCGCCACCGCCTGGGCCCGGCCGGCGAGGCGGAGCGCCGCCGCGGCGAGGAGGAGGTCGGCGGGGGAGGGGGGGCGGCGCACGGTGCTCACCGGCCGAGGCCGAGGCGGCCGAGGTCGTACCTCCCGTCGAGCACCTCCCGGCACCACGCCTCGTTGTCGAGGTACCAGCGGACGGTGGCGGCCAGCCCCTCCTCGAAGGCGTAGCGGGGCCGCCACCCCAGCTCGCGCTCGATCCGCGAGGCGTCGATGGCGTACCGCCGGTCGTGGCCCGGCCGGTCCTCGACGAAGGCGATCTGCTCGCGGTAGCTGCGGCCGTCGTCGCGGGGGCGGAGCTCGTCCAGGAGGTCGCAGATCCGGTGCACCACCTCGAGGTTCGTGCGCTCGCCGTGGCCGCCGATGTTGTAGGTGCGTCCCGGCCGTCCGTGCCGGAGGACGAGCTCGATCCCGCGGCAGTGGTCCTCCACGTGCAGCCAGTCGCGGACGTTGAGGCCGTCGCCGTACACCGGCAGGGGCCTGCCCGCGACGGCCGACCGGATCATCAGCGGGATCAGCTTCTCGGGGTACTGGTACGGGCCGTAGTTGTTGGAGCAGTTCGAGATGGTCACGTCGAGGCCGTAGGTGCGGTGCCAGGCTCGGGCGAGGTGGTCCGCCGCCGCCTTGGTCGCCGAGTAGGGGCTCGAGGGGTCGTACGGCGTCTCCTCGGTGAACGCCCCTTCCGGCCCCAGGGAGCCGAACACCTCGTCGGTGGAGACATGGTGGAACCGGACGTCGTCGCGGCCGCGCCACGCCTCGCGCGCGACGGCGAGCAGCACCGCGGTGCCCACGACGTTGGTGGTGACGAAGTCCATGGGGGCGTCGATGGAGCGGTCCACGTGGCTCTCGGCGGCGAAGTGGACCACGGTGTCGAAGCCCTCCTCCTCGAACAGCTCCCGCATGGCGGGGAGGTCGCGGATGTCGGCGTGGACGAACCGGTGGCGGCCGCGATGCCGCGCCTCCACGTCGCGCAGGTTGGCCCGGTGGCCGGCGTAGGTGAGCGCGTCCACCGTCACCACCCGCACCTCGGGGTCGGCGTCCAGCAGGTGGCGCACGAAGTTGCAGCCGATGAAACCGGCGCCGCCGGTGACCAGCACCCGGCGGGGGACGTGGGTGGTCTCCGCCATGCTCACCCCTCCCCCACATCGTACCGGGGCAGCGCCTCCGGTTCGACCTCCGCGAGCCGGGGCAGCCCCCGGTCCTTGGGCGAGAGCAGCGGCTCGATCCCATCGAGCGGCCAGGCGATGGCGAGATCGGGGTCGTCCCAGCGGATCCCGCGGTCTCCCTCGGGGTCATAGGGCGCGCTCACCTTGTACTGGACCTCGGCCCCGTCGGTGAGGGCCACGAACCCGTGCGCGAACCCCTCCGGGATGAGCAGCTGGAGCCGGTTCTCCTCCGAGAGCTCCACCCCCCACCAGCGCCCGAAGGTGGGCGACCCGCGGCGGATGTCCACCGCCACGTCCCACACCGCCCCCCGGGTCACCCGCACCAGCTTGGCCTGGGCGTGCGGGAGCTGGTAGTGCAGGCCGCGGACCACGCCGCGGCGGGAGCGCGAGTGGTTGTCCTGGACGAACCGGTGGCGGATCCCGAGCCGGGCGAAGGTGCGCTCGTTGTACGACTCGTAGAAGAAGCCGCGCTCGTCCTCGAAGACTCGCGGCTCCAGCAGGACCACCCCCGGCAGCGGGGTCTCACGGCGCCGCATTGGGCCTCCCCTCGGCCAGCAGCTGGAGCAGGTAGTCGCCGTAGGGCGTCCTCGCCATCGCCTCGGCCTCGCGCCGGACCTCCTCCGCGCCGATCCACCCGTTGCGCCAGGCGATCTCCTCCAGGCAGGCGATCTTGAGCCCCTGCCGCTCCTCGATCGCCTGCACGAAGTTCGACGCCTCCAGCAGGCTCCGGTGCGTGCCCGCGTCGAGCCACGCGAACCCGCGCCCCAGCGGCTCCACCGTGAGCTCGCCCCGCTGGAGGTAGACCCGGTTGAGGTCGGTGATCTCGAGCTCCCCCCGGGGGGAGGGCCGGAGCGTGGCCGCCACCTCGCACACGTCCGGCCCGTAGAAGTAGAGCCCGGGCACCGCCCAGTGGCTGCGCGGGCGCTCGGGCTTCTCCTCGAGGCTCGACGCGCGGCCGTCCGGCCCGAACTCCACCACGCCGTACCGCTCCGGATCCCGCACCGGGTAGGCGAACACCCTTCCCCCCCGCTCGAGCGCGGCGGCGCGGCGGAGCACCTCCGACAGGCCGTGCCCGAACAGCACGTTGTCGCCCAGGACGAGGCACGCGGGGTGGCCGTCGAGGAACTCCCGCCCGATCAGGAACGCCTGCGCGATCCCCTCGGGGCGTGGCTGCTCGGCGTAGGCGAGCCGCATCCCGAGGCGGGAGCCGTCGCCGAACAGCCGCCGGAACGAGGGCAGGTCGGTGGGCGTCGAGATCAGCAGCACCTCGCGGATGCCGGCGAGCATCAGGAGGCTCATCGGGTAGTACACCATCGGCTTGTCGTAGACGGGGAGCAGCTGCTTGCTCACCGCCCGGGTGACCGGGTGGAGCCGGGTCCCGGCCCCACCGGCGAGCACGATGCCGCGCATCCTGGTCATGGCGCGCACCTCCGGGCGGGAATTGTAGCGGAGGGACG
>CAYTTB010000005.1:8863-70769 GCA_964440565.1 uncultured Thermoanaerobaculia bacterium | reverse complement strand
CCCATGCGGGAATCTGGGTGTCCCCTAACCGCGGGAACCTGGGTGTCCCTTGACACTTGTACGCTCCGGAGGTGTGGTACCACCTCGGTCTCGTGTACCGCGAGGAGGGGCGTCTCCAGGATGCCGCCACCGCGTTCGAGGCCAGCTCGCGTATCCAGCCGACCAGGGAGGCGTTGCAGGAGCTGCTCGAGACGTACCAGGCGCTGGGGAGGACCATGGAAGCTGAGGCGGTGCGAGAGCGCCTGCGGCGGACACGAACGCACCTCACGTTCCCAAGGTGACCACTCCGTCCGTTCACCTTTCCCCCATGGCAGGTTGCGGTGGGCCCGCCTTTCAGCCGGTCGCTCTCCTGGCCCACGTGGGGGAGGCGGACGGTGGCCGGGTGCGGCTCGAGCTGTGGCCGTACGGCGAGGTGCGGGCCCGCTGGGAGGCAGACGTGGCGAGTCGGAATCTGGCGGGTCCCCCTGGGCCGGGGTGTTCACCGGGGATCGTCGCGAGCGGGACGAAGTGGCCGTGCACCGCCCAACCCGCGATGGACCGCCCGGGATCGGGCACTACAGGATGGGGCCCGCGCCGCGCTGGCGGAACGCCTCCACCAGCCTCGGGTTGACCCGCTCGACCTCCCCGAGCAGTGCCGCGGCGGCCTCCTCCCGGCCGAGACGGCGCAGCAGGGTCACGCGCTCGAGGCGGACCTGGAGCTTGAGCAGCCCGAGATCCATGCCGGCGTAGCTCAGACGCCGGTCGGCGGCGAGCAGCCGGTCGGCGGCCTCGGCCGGGCGCCCCCCGCGTCCGGCCCGCCGGGCCCGCATCCACTCGAGGATGGCCGGGCGGGGGTCGCCGGTGGGCGGGCCCTCGGCACCGCGGAGCTTGGCCTCGAGCGTCTCCTCGAGGCGCGCCGCCTCCCCGGGCCTCCCCAGCTCGAGAGCGGCGAGGTGCGCCAGGGCCAGGGGGATGCCGGCGTCGCCGGGCTCGAGGCACCCGTCCCGGCCCGCGGCCCACACCTCGTCCCACCGCCGCTTCCGGGCCAGCGACACCATCCGCACCACGCACGCGAGCCGCCGGCGGTGGACCTCCGGGGCGCCGGGCGAGCTCTCCATGCGCGCCAGCGTCGCCTCGGCCGCCTTCCGTCGGCGCTCCAGCAGGTCGAGCAGCGCGAGGTGTCCGTAGCTGGCCCAGAAGTCGGGGCGCACCTCGAGCGCCGTCTCGAACTCCTCTCGGGCCTCGTCGTAGCGCCCGGTCAGCGCGTAGAGCTCCCCCAGCGAGTCGTGCGGGTTCGCCTGGTCGGGGGCGATGAACCGGTAGGTGACGAGGCGCCGCTCCGCCTCCTCGAACTCGCCGCGGCTCATCGCCAGGTAGCCGAGCTGGTTGTAGGCGATGACCAGGTTGGGCTCCCGTTCGAGGGCCTTGCGGTACAGCGCCTCGGCCTCGTCGTAGCGGCCCATGGACCAGGCCCGCCGGGCGCGGGCGGTGAGCACCCCGGGGTCGTCGGGCAGCTCGAGCGCGTACCGGTCGATGACCGCCGACGCGCCCGAGAGGTCACCGTCCGACAGCGCCAGCCACAGCTCGACGATGAACCGCTCCCTGGGCGTGAGCCGCCCGAGCGGCGCCGCGCGGGCCGCGGCGGCGAGGCGCCCGGCGCGCTCCGGGTCCACCCTCCGGAGCAGGGTGGCGAGCTTGACCGCCGCTGGCGCGTACCCCGGCTCGAGCTCCACGACGCGCTCGAGCTGCCGGATCTCGTCGGCCGTGTACAGCTTCTGCTCCGCCTCGAGCGCCGCCTCCCACGCCGCGCGCGCCTCGGGGTCGCGGAGGCTCCACCCCGCTCCACGCCGGGGTACCGCCACCAGCGCCACCACGGCCAGGAGGCCGGCCGCTCCGAGCCCCACCGCCACCTTCCGTCCCCTCATGGGTTCTCCTCCTCGCGGCTCACCGCCACCACGGTCACGTCGTCGTACGGGGCTGTGCCGCCGGCGAACCGCTCCAGGGTCGCCAGCAGGTGCGCCACCATCCCGTCGGGGCTCCCGGGACCGGTCCGGATTGCCTCCTCCAGCCGCTCCCACCCCAGCTCCTCACCAGCCGGTGATCGCGCCTCCACCAGCCCGTCCGAGTAGGCGACCACGACCTCTCCCGGCGCCACCGCGGTCTCGAGCACGCGGTACGCCCCGGAGCGCATCGCGCCCAGCGGCACGCGGTGGGGCGGCATGGGCAGCGCCTCGACGGTGCCGTCCCGCCGCCTCACGAGCAGCGGTGGCTGGCCCGCGAGCGTGTAGCGGAGGCGACCGTCGCCGGCTCCGGGGGCCAGGTACCCCAGGGCCACGAACTGGCGCCGCGCGAGGCCGTACAGCCGCCGGTTGGCGAGGTCGAGCAGCCGCTCCGGCTCGGGCCGCACCAGCGCGAGCGTGTGCAGCACCTCGTGCGCCGCCATCATCATCAGCGACCCGGGCACCGACTTGCCCGAGACGTCGCCCCACACCAGCGCCCGGCACCCCTCCCGCTCGCACGGGAGCTCGGCGAAGAAGTCGCCCCCCACCTCGCGCGCGGGCCGACACGCCGCCGCCACCGACCAGCCGGGCCCCAGCGTCACGGCGCGCGGCAGCAGCTGGGCCTGGATGGAGGCGGCGATGGCCAGCTCGCGCTCGAGCTCCACCCGCCGCATCCGTTCCTCGAGCAGGATCGCCGTCTCCAGCCCCATCGCCGCCTGGCCGAACAGGTTGTGCAGGAGGCGGAGCTCGTCCGGCTCGAACGGCGCCTCGCGGGTCCGCCCGCCGAGGAGGGCGAGCCCTGCCACCCGGCGCGAGGAAGCGAGCAGCGCCATCACGCGCACGCCGGCGCTCTCCAGCGGGGCCACCGCGGCGTCCACCTCGCGCGAGAGGACCCTCAGGGGGCGGAGCTGGGCGATCTCGACCACCCGGCCCCGCCGGGTGAGGTGCTCCTCCAGCGTGGCGGGGAGCCGGATCGCGTCCGGCAGCCTCGCGGGGCCCGCCGCGCGGGCGAGCCGCTCCCCGTCGGGGAGGTAGAGGGCGGCGAAGGTGACGCGGAGCTGCTCGGGGAGGCGCTCCACCAGGGAGCGCACCACGGCCTGGAGGTCGGTGGCGGCGGCGAACGTCTCGCCCAGCTCGGAAAGAGTCCGCTCGAGCTCCGCCCGCTCCCGGAAGAAGAACCGCTCGAGCGGCCCGCGGAGCAGGTTGCGCAGCGGCTCGAACAGCAGCACGATCACCAGCGCGTACACGATGGGAAACCACGGGGAGGCCGCGAAGGCGGTGCCCGAGAAGTACGACGAGAAGCCCACGATCCCCGCCGCGTAGAGCACGGAGATCAGGATCGTGGTGGCGGAGTAGAGGAGGCTCCGGCGGAGGATGACGCGGATCCGGAGGAGATGGAAGCGCACGATGGCGTACGCGAAGGTGACCGGGACCAGCACGAGCGGCAGCGTCCCCAGGTAGAGGAAGCGCTCGGTCCTCAGCACCGCCGGCGCCGCCACGGCCGCGACGAGGAACGGCACCACACCCAGAACGGTCCCCAGGAACACGATGCGGGCGCCCCGCCGCTCGGCCGGCTCCGGGTGGCGGAACGCGGCCGCGGCCAGGGCGCCCAGCCCCAGCACCATGTACCCGGCCATCGCCCACCAGTTGGGGGTCGGGGCGCCGCTCACGAGGCGGAGCGGGATCCGACCGCGCCGCGCCAGCACCACCGTGGCCGCGTACACCGCCGGCGGCAGCGCGTAGAGCAGCGGCACCAGGGCGCCGCGGTGCGCGAGCCACCCCGCGGCGCGGGCGAGGGGATCCCGACGCCACTCCCAGATCGGGCTGGGGAACAGCAGGAAGAAGTACAGGAAGGTGGCCGGGAGCAGGAGGAGGGCGACGGTGCCGGTGGTGAGCACGAAGGCGTCCACCCAGGAGTAGGAGGCCGGGCGCAGGCGGCACACCAGGAACAGCATGAACAGCACGCTCATGAGGAAGAACGCCCTCGCCGCCGGGAGCCGCGGCTGCCTCGCGAGCACGAAGGCGCCCACGCCGAGGAAGAGGAAGCCGAGCACCGCCACGAAGAGGTACGCCGAGCCGCCGATCCGGCGGCGCCCCAGCCGCACCTGGACCTCGCGAAGCCCCTCCGCCCCGTCCACGAGGTACGGCACCACGTCCCCGATGCGGTGCCGGTTGAGCAGCCGGGCCGCCTGCGACGGCGACCGCAGCACCTCGCGGTCCACGCCCAGGATCCGGTCGCCCCGGTGGATCCCCGCGACCGCGGCGCCGCTTCCCGGGACCACCGCACGCACCGTCAGCCGGCCCGGGGCGTCGGCCTCGAGCACGACCCCGTCGAACGGCCGGGGCACGTACATGTCCGCGATGGAGAGGCCCGCGAGCACGAACGCGAGGGTCCCCACCGCGGCGAGCGCGAGGACGGGGCGCCGCCAGGACGTGGGCATCACCACATCATACGCCCCGGGGCAGCGAAGGTTCCCGCCCGTGCTGGTACCATCTGCGTGGAGGTGCCGGTGGAGGCGAGGGACACCGCCCGGGTGCTGGTCCTTCAGGTGATCTGCGGAGGGATCGCCGCCTCGGTTCCCGTGTACGTGGCGCTGGCGTGGTTCCTGCTCGGTGCCGGGAAGGCGCCCGCCTTCGCCGTCCGGCCGCCGCTGCCCACGGTGCTGGCCGCGGCGGCGGTGCTCCTCCTGGTGGCGGCCCGTCCGCTCGAGCGGGCGGTGCTGGCGGCGGGCGGCCAGGGTGGGCCGACCGCCCCCGACCGGTTCGCCATCGTCCAGCGAGCCCACCTGGTCGGGTTCGCTCTCCGGGAGGCGGCGGCCATCGTCGGCTTCGTCCTGACCGTGGCCACCGCGGACATCCGCTGGGTGCTGGCGGCGGGGGCGCTGGCGCTCGTCGCCATGGCCGCGGCCTGGCCCACGGCGGCGAGGGTCGAGCGGCTGCTGGCGCCGCCGGACGCCGCCATCGAGCCGTGAGCGCCGGAGCGGGAGCGAGGCGCCGGCGCCTGGTCGGCTGGGGGTTCGAGGGGGAGCGCCTCGAGCCCACCCCCGAGCTCGAGCGCTGGCTCGAGGCGCGATGCGGGCGGGGGGCGGGTCGTCCGGCCCCGGACCCGGCCACCATCGAGCTGCCCCCGCCACGCCCGCTGCCCGAGATCCCCGCCGCCACCAGCCGCGACCCCCTCGACCGTCTCGCGCACGCCCGCGGTCAGGGGCTGCCCGATCTGCTCCGGCTGCGGGATGGGCGGCTCCCCACCGCGCCCGACGCCGTGGTGCGTCCCGCCGACACCGACCAGCTGGCGCGGGTGCTCGAGGTCTCGGCCGAGGCCGGGATCGTGGTGGTTCCGTGGGGCGGCGGGACCTCGGTCACCGGTGGGGTCAACCCGCCGCCGGGGGAGCGGCCGGTGATCTCCCTCGCCCTGGACCACCTCTCGGGCCTGCTGGAGCTGGACGCCGGGTCGGGGCTCGCCACCTTCGGGGCCGGCACCGCCGGGCCGGCGCTGGAGGCGGCGCTGGCACCGCACGGCCTCACCCTCGGCCATTTCCCGCAGTCGTGGGAGCTCTCCACCCTCGGCGGCTGGATCGCCACCCGCTCCTCCGGCCAGGAATCGCTGGGATACGGCCGCATCGAGGACATGGTGGCCGGGCTCGAGCTGGTGGCGCCGGGCGGCCGCCTCGACCTGCCGCCGCTCCCCGCCTCCGCCGCCGGCCCCGACCTCCGTCACCTGGTCCTCGGCTCGGAGGGGCGGCTGGGGGTGGTGACGCGGGCCACCGTCAGGGTCCGGCCCCGGCCGCCGGCCACCGTGGTGGAGGCGCTGCTCGTGCCGGGCTGGGAGGCGGGCCTCGAGGCCGTCCGCCGGCTCGCGCGCTCGGAGCTGCCGCTCACCCTGCTCCGGCTCTCGGACCCGCCCGAGACCGAGGTGGCGGTGGCCGCCGGTCTCGCCCACCGGTTCGGGGCCGGAGCGGCCCGGTGGTGGCTGCGGCGGTGGGGGGTGGGCCGGGACGCCTGCCTGCTGCTGGTGGGGACCGCGGGCGAGCCGGAGGTGGCGCGGGGCGTGTTGCGGTGCGCGCGCCGGCTGCTGGGCGGCCTCGGCGCGCTCCGGCTCGGGACGCGGCCCGGCGCACGCTGGCTCGCCGACCGGTTCCGCCATCCGTACCTGCGCGATGCCCTGCTCGATGGCGGCATCGCCACCGACACGCTGGAGACCGCGGGCCCGTGGTCGGCGCTCGACCGGATCCGGGAGGCGGTGACGGATGCGCTCCTCGGGGGCGCCCCCGGCGGGCGTGCGGCGGTCCTGTGCCACCTCTCCCACCCCTACCGGGACGGCGCCTCCCTCTACTTCACCTTCTTCGTCCCGTCGGAGGCGGACACCGACGCCGCGGTGGCGGCCTGGGCGCTCATGAAACGGGCCGCCACCGAGGCGCTGGTGACCGCGGGCGGGACCGTGAGCCACCACCACGGGGTGGGTGCATGGCACGCGCCGTGGCTGCCCAGGGAGGTGGGGGACACCGGGATGGAGCTGCTGGGCCGGGCGGCCGAGGCGATGGACCCGGACGGGGTGCTCAACCCCCACGTTCTCCTGGATCCCACCGACCGGCTCGAGTCGGCCTGAGGTCACCATCCCCACGGGGCGCGCGCCTCGCGCGGAGGACAGAAGCGGGCCGCGAACAGCACCACGCCCAGGCGCCGACTGTCCGGGCCCGCGCCCGCCTCCGCCGGGCAGTAGGGGACACTCTCCAGCCGGAGCTCCACCCGGCCCGCGACCGTGTCGCCCTCGAGCAGGGTCACCGGCACGCGCACGGGCCGCGGGCCCACCTCGAGCGGCCCGGCGAGGATCCGTTCACCGACCCGCAGGACGGTGCGGGGGGGGACGGGACGGGGGGCGGCGAGCACCAGCTCCACCTCCCCCGGCCCCGCGGGGAGCTCCACCGCGGCCCGTGGGCGCAGCCACACCCCCCAGCCGGCGTCCGGGAACCGCTCCGGGAGGTACGCCCCCAGGAGGCGGACCCCCAGCGCCTCCCGCTCCCGCCGCCGTGCCACCGGTCCGCCCCACGGCACGCGCGGACCCACCGCCCGGGCCGCGAACAGCTGCACCGCGAGCGGCCGCGTGTCCCGCCCTCCCGGCGGGTAGGCCGCGGCGCGGTGGAACGCCACCGTGTGCGGGCGCCGGCCCGCGAGGCGGTCCGGCGGCACCGCCACCACCGTGCGCCCGGCGTCCCCGGGCACCACCGCCACCGTCTCCCCGTCCACCGCCACCACGAGCGGGGCGGGGCCACGCGCCGGGCGCAGGTCGAGCCGCAGCCACGTCCCCTGCGGCAGCGGCGGGAGGACGAGCGCGGCGTCGCGACCGCCCCACATCCAGCGCTCCCCGTGCCGGCCGCGCTCCGCGGGCCACCAGGTACCCAGAGGAAGCGGCGGGTTCACCAGCACCTCCGCGTCCAGGAAACGGCCCTGGGTGAGCGGCTCGAGCCGGGGCGACACCCCGTGCCAGCGGAGACGGCCGCGGGCGAGGGGGGCCAGGTAGCGGTGCGGGACGTCGGTGGCCACCACGTACGGCCGCACCACCCCCGCCCACGGCTCCGGGGCCCACGGCGACAGGAGGAGACGCGGCCGCGCGGGCGGTCGTCCGCCTCCCGCGACGTACCACCGGTACGAGGCGAAGGGGTGGAGCCCCGCCTCCACGATCACGTCCAGGCCGTGACGCCGGGCGAGGGCGTAGGCGCGGTCCACCGCCGCCCACCCCGGGAGGAGGGACTCGTGCTGCTCCACGAGGAGCGGGTAGGCGGTGGCGGCCTGCCAGGCGGCGAGAGCGGCGACCCCGGCCGCCGCCACCCCCGCCGGTGCCACCGCGGCCGCCCCGGCGGCGGCGAGCGGCGCCGCCGCGAGCGCCACCGGCACCGCGTACCTCGGATAGGTGCGGTTCTGGGCCAGGGTGACCTCGGCCAGCAGCGCGGCCACCACGGCCGCCGCGGCCGCCGCCTCCCGCGGCGAGCGCCGCCGCGTCCATGCGAGGAGCCCCGCCACCGCCAGCACCGCCACCGGCGCCGCACCGGCCACCCCCCCGAACGACTTCACGATACCCAGGTCGGCCAGGCCCCCGGGGTTGCGCCCGAGCCGCGAGAAGTGGCGCGCCGCATGGTCCGCGAAGGCATCGAGCATGGGTCCCAGCCCGCCCTCGGCGTGGGCCATCGCCGCCACCGCCACGACCCCCAGCGCCATCGCCGCCACCACCCCCGGCACCAGCGGCCGCACCCGCCCCACCCGGAGCGCGAACGCCAGCCACAGGACCGCGGCGGCGGGAAGGAGCTGCGGCCGCACCAGCACCGCCGCCGCCACGAGAAGGGTGACGGGTGTGGGTCGCGGCCGCGCCGCCGTCGCGCCCCACGCGGCGGCGAGGAGGAAGAACGCCGCGGGCGTCGAGGAGAACCCCCGCACCGCGTGCAGCCACGGTCCCGGGGCGAGCAGCGCCAGCAGCGCTCCGGCCAGCGCCACCGGGGCGGGCGCCGCCCGCCGCCCCAGGGCGGCGAGCGGCCACAGGGTGAGCACCGAGAGCGCCGCGGAGGCGAGCTGGAGAGCGCGCAGCGGCTCGCAGCGGCCCAGCGTCAGGACGAGGTGGCCGAGCGCCAGCCAGCCGGGAAACCCGGGCGGGTGCGGGAAGTGGGCGGCGAGCTCGAACCGCATCAGCCCGCGCGCGAACAGGGTCTCGTCCCACTCCCACGGCCCCGACGCGAGCAGGGCGAACCGGCTCCACGCCAGGAGCGCCACCGCGCCGCCGCCGGCCAGCGCCTCGGCCCACCACGGTGCGCCGGGCAGGAGCCGCAGCGGCCGCAGCCTACCGCTCACCGCCGCCTCCGAGCTGCCCGGCGAGCCACGGCTGCAGGTCGCCCTCCAGTGCCAGCTCGCTCGCCTCCGCGAGCGCCGCGGCGGCCCGCGAGCCTCCGGCACAGGCGGCGGCGGGCAGCTCCCGTCCGCTCCGCCACTCCCAGCACCGCCGGGTGGTCTCGCCCGACCAGAGCAGGCGCGGCCCGATCCACGATCCGCCCGGACGCGGCACGGGGCCGGCGGCGGCCGCCACCGCCAGGTTGCGGCCGAGCCACGGCAGCGGCCCGGGGTCCACGCCGAGGAGCGCCGCCAGCGTCGGCGGCAGGTCCCAGAGCCCCGTGGGCGCCTCGATCCTCGCGCCGCGCGGGGCGTCCTCGCCGGGCATCCGCACGATCACCGGGATGCGGTCCTCGAGGAGCCAGTGGAGCTCGTCGTGCGGGAACCCCATCGCCTCGGCGAGGTCGGCCTCCCAGGGGAACCCGGCGTCGTGGTCCCCGAAGATCACCACCACCGTCCGGTCGAGGAGGCCATCCGCCGCGAGGCGGTCGAGGAAGCCGGCGATGGCCCGGTCGGCGAAGCGCATGGCGTGCAGGTAGCCGCCGAACGGGGTCCCCTCCCACCGGCCCACGGGGAGCTCCTCGAGGTCGCGCGGGAACCCCTCGAACGGGTGGTGGAGGGAGAGGGTGATCATGTAGGCGAAGAACGGCTCCGGGAGGGCCTCCAGCCGCTCGGCCATCTGGGCGAGGAAGTCCCGGTCGTTGAGCCCCCAGCCGATCCGGCGTCCCGGCCGGAACGCGTCCGCGAACAGCGAGGCGGCGAAGCCGAAGGCGGGGTGGGTGACGCGCCGGTTCCAGAACCGCCCCTCGAAGGGGACCGCGGAGAGGGTCGCGTACCCGTGCGCGGCGAGGACTCCCGCGAGGGCGACGAACCGGTTGCCGCCGTGGCGGAAGCACGCGGCGCCGTGGGCCACGGGCAGGAGCGACGCCTCGCTGAGCAGCTCGGCATCCGAGGTGCGCCCGTAGGCGGTCTGGTCGGTGCAGCGGGCGAGCTCGACGCCCTCCCTGGCCAGGCGGCGGAGCGCGGGGGTGACGGGCTCGCCGCCCACGTCCAGCCGCAGCACGAACCCCTGCAGCGACTCCACCTGGATCACCGCGAGGTTCATCCCCCGGGCAATCCCGAACAGTGGCCCCCTCCCCTCGCGCAGGGGCCGGCGGCGGGCGAACAGCTCCAGCACCCGCTCCCGGTCGGCGCGGGAGAGCGCGAACCCCCAGGCCGCCTCCTTCGCCCGGTCCCACGCGTCCACCAGGTGGTACCCCACCACCCCCACCCTCCGGGCCAGCTGGAGCGAGCTGAACCGCTGCACGTCCCGCCCGTAGCGCGACGTGCTCGCCCGCACCGCCCAGGCGGCGCCGGGCAGCAGCGCGAGGAGGAGCGCCGCCGCGAGGACGGGCCGCGACCCCCGCGGCGGGCGCCGGCGCGCCGCCTCGGCCGCGAGCCACGCGCCCGGGAGCAGCGGGACGGCGAGCCAGAGATCGGCACGCTCCATCAGGGCGGCGATGCTCCCCGTCACCTGGCCGGTCTGCCGCGCCGCCCGGAGCAGCGCCAGCGACGGCAGGTCGTGGAAGTACCGGAGGTAGATCGCGTCGCCCTCGAGCACCGCCGCGCCCAGGAGGCCGAGCCCCAGCGCCGCCCACGGGCGGGCCCGGGCGGGGAGGGCGACCACCACGAGGGCGAGCAGCGCCACCCCCGAGGCCGCCACGAGGGGGGAGGGCGAGCCGGGCAGCGGCCCCGCCTGGGCCATCACCCACGCCTGCCCCAGCAGCAGGCCCGCGGCCAGCCACCCCAGGGGAGCCCAGGTCCACCAGGTGACGGCTCCGTCGGGAAGCCGCCGCAACCGCCACGCCGCCGCCAGGGCGACGGCCGCCAGCGCCCCGAAGCCGAGCGGCCGGAGCGGGACCACGAGCACGAGACGGCTCGGGGGCGGCTCGGGCATGCGCTGCGAGAACCAGCACACCCCCTCCTCCACCACGTCCCACTGGAGCCGGAGCAGGCCGGCGCGCGAGGGCGCCCGGACCCGCGCGGACACCTCCACCTCGCCCCCCGGCGGCACCGGCAGCGGCAGCTCGGTTCGCAGACCGTCCCGCTCGAGCACCGAGCCGTCGCGCCGCAGCCAGTGGTAGGCGAGGTGGATCGGGCGGTCGGGGGTCCACGCCACGTCCCCGGCGTTGCGCACCCGCACCCGCAGCCGGCGCTCGCCGCCGGCGGCCATCACCCACGGCCACGCCGCCGCCACCGGCCGGAACCGATGGCGGCGCGGCGCCCGCACCACGGTCACCGGGTACGTGGGCGGCGGCTCGTCCGAGAGCTCGCTCAGCCAGCGGACGTGCTCCTCCACCACGTCCCACTGCAGGAGGTACCGTCCCGGCCGGGGAGGCGCCACCACCCGGGCCCGGACCCGCACCGTGCCGCCCGCGGGGAGCGGCAGCGGGAGCTCGGTCCGCGGTCCGTCCCACATCGCCACCGAGCCGTCCGGCCGCAGCCAGTGGTACGCGAGCCGGAACGGGCGCCCCTCGGTCCAGGAGGCCGCGCCGGTGTTGGTCACGGCGACCTCCACCGTCACCGTCCGCCCGCTCTCGAGACGGGGCGGTGGGGCGCCCTCGACCCGGAACGGCGGCCCGGGGGCGGCGGAGGCGGCGAGCGCGGCCAGCGCCGCCGCCGCGGCGAGGAGTCGCGCGAGCACGGGGGTATAGTACCCGCGGAGGCACGCATGGAGCCGCTCGCCCACGACCTGGAGGACCGCCGCCCGCCGCTGGTGCTGCTGCACCCGTTCCCCTTCGACCGCTCGTACTGGCGTCCCCAGCTCGCCGACCTGGCCGACCTGGTGCCGCTGATCGCGGTGGACCTGCCGGGGTTCGGGTCGAGTCCGCCGCTACCCGGCGAGCCGAGCCTGGACGCCTGGGCCGACGCGGTGGAGGCCACCCTCGCGGCCCGCCTCGGCGAGCGGCCGGCGGTGGTGGCGGGGCTCTCCATGGGCGGCTACGTGGCGCTGCGGCTGGCCGCCCGCCACCCGGCGCGGATCGAGGCGCTGGTGCTCGCCGATACCAGGGCCTCCGCCGACACCCCCGAGGGGCGCAGCGGCCGGGACGCGGCCATCGCCGCCGTGCGCGAGCGGGGCGTGGCGCCGCTGGTCGAGGAGCTGCTCCCCCGGCTCCTCGCGCCGGACGCCGACCCCGAGGCGGTGGCGGCGGCGCGCTCCATCGCCTCGCGACAGCGCCCCGACGCGGTGGCGGCGGCGCTCGCGGCGATGCGCGATCGCCCGGACTCCACCCGGGTGCTGGAGCGGCTCGAGGCGCCGCTGCTGGTCATCGTGGGCGAGCGCGATGCCCTCACCCCGCCCGAGGCGGCGGCAGAGATGGCCGCCGCGGCGCGGGACTCGTGGCTGGTGAAGATCCCGGGCGCGGGACACCTCTCGAGCCTGGAGGCACCGGAGGCGTTCGACGCCGCCGTGGCGGGCTTCCTGGCCGGGCTGTGAGACGGCGGGCCCCAGGCGTCCCGGCAGGGAGCCCGGCGCTACGGCGTCGCCAGGTGGTCGGGGTCGGCGCCGTACCGCGCCGCCGCCGGCACCGTGGGCACAGGGGGGTGGCGTGGGTCGTAGGCCTTGCGCGGCGCGAAGTCGTGGATCGCCACCCGGCCGCCCTGGAGGTTCATCCCCAGGATGCGCCGGACCGCGTTCTCCCACCCTCCCTCGGCGCGTACCCGGGAGCTGTCCACCACGGTGGGTGATCCCACCGTGAGGGGGATGCCCGGGGCGACGGACACGTTCCCCTCGGCCTCCACCACCGCCGGCACCTCCTCGATCATCTCCACCGGGATGTCCTGCATCCTCCCGCCCACGGCCACGATCATGGCGCCGGCATCCGGCTCGGTGCGGCCGTGGAGAAGGCCGTTGCCCACGAAGTCGTTGCCGCTGATCACCAGGTCGGGCAGGCGGCCGTGTGCGGCCTGGATGGCGCCGCCGATGTCGGCCCAGAAGAGGTTGCGGGTGATGCGGATCTCGCGTGCGGCGTCCGCCGGCCCCAGCTCGAGGGCGCCGCGGTTGCCGGTGCCGGGGTCCGGATCGTACGGCCAGTCGAGCAGGAAGCTGCACCGGTCCACCACGATGCGGGCCGGCCGGTTGCGGAACCGGGCGGAGTCGAGCTTGAGCGGGATCCGGTCGTTGAGGAAGATCGAGTTGCGGAACTCGATCACCGCCCGGGGGGTCATGGCGCGCACCAGCGGCTCCATCACCCGCGCCGCTGAGTTGAGGAACACGCAGTTGAGGAAGGCGAGGCGGTCGGTCTCCAGGTAGTTGAACTTCACGAAGGGGAAGGTGCACGACGAGCCGGGAAGGAGCGAGTTGCTCCGGCGGTCGTACCGGTTGGAGGGTCCCGAGTCCCACACCAGCCCGTCCACGATCAACTGGCCGACGCGGCTGCCCCGGGCGAAGGTCCACAGCGGAGCGGACCGCTCGGGGGTCGCCAGCACCGTGGAGGGGTGGTGGAACGGGTCCCGCCGTGAGAACGTCTCGTCCCAGCCGCCGCTGACCACGAGGGCGCCCCGGGGTGCCACCAGCCTGGGGATGGCGTAGGCACCGGATCCCAGGTCACCGGTGTACTCGCCCGCGGCCAGCCGCAGCTCCACGCGCGCCGCGGGGTCGCCCTCCATCGCCCGGGCGGCGCGGGCGAACCCCACGGTGAGCGAGCGCACCCACCTGGCGCCGAGGCGCCGCGCCGCCGCCTTCCCCGCCTCCCGGCTCCCACCCACCAGGATCACCGTCTGGCCCGCCGCCGCGGGCCACGCTCCCGCCGCCAGGACCAGCGCCGCGAGCGCCACCACCGTGCGCGACCTGCCGTGCATCCCTGCCTCCTTTCCGATCCCCGTGGAGAGGTGTTCGTGCCGATGGTACCAGCTCCCGCGCCGATCCCGTGGTAAGCTCGCGCCGCCGGCGGCCGGCCGGCGGGAGGCGCCGTGGAGGCCACCTTCGACCACGTTGACCGACTGGCCATCGACACCATCAGGACCCTGGCCATGGACGCCGTGGAGCGCGCCCGCTCCGGCCACCCCGGCACCCCGGTGGCGCTGGCGCCGGTGGCGTGGCTGCTGTACTCCCGCATCCTCCGGCACGATCCCGGCGACCCGGAGTGGCCGGACCGGGACCGGTTCGTGCTCTCGTGCGGGCACGCCTCGATGCTCCTGTACGCCGTCCTCCACCTGACCGGCTACGACCTCACCCTGGACGACCTCCGGGCGTTCCGGCAGTGGGGCTCGCGCACCCCGGGCCACCCCGAGCGCGGTCACACCCCCGGGGTGGAGATCACCACCGGCCCGCTCGGCCAGGGGTGCGCGGCCTCGGTGGGGATGGCCCTGGCCGAGGCGCACCTCGCCGCCGACTTCAACCGCCCGGGGCACGCGGTGGTGGATCACCGCACGTGGGCGCTGGTCTCGGACGGCGACCTGATGGAGGGGGTGGCGTACGAGGCGGCCTCCCTCGCCGGGCACCTCCGCCTCGGCAAGCTGGTGTGGATCTGGGACGACAACCGGATCACGATCGAGGGCTCGACGGATCTCGCCTTCACCGAGGACGTGCCGGCGCGCTTCGAGGCGCTGGGGTGGCGCATCGTGGACGCCGGGAACGTGAACGATCTCGAGCGGCTGGCGGCGGCGTTCCGGGAGGCGGCGGCGTCCGACGGGCGGCCCACGCTGGTGCGCGTGCGCTCGGTGATCGCGTGGGGCGTTCCCGGCAAGGAGGGGGACGCCTCGGCCCACGGCGCCCCGCTCGGGACGGAGGCGGTGCGCGCGGCCAAGGAGCGTCTCGGATGGGACCCCGATGCCGAGTTCGTGGTGCCGGAGGCGGTGCGCGAGCGCGGGCGGGAGGTGGCGCGGCGGGGCGCCGCCCTGCGTGCCGCCTGGCGGGAGCGGCTCGAGGGGTGGGGCGCCGTCCACCCGGAACTGGCCGCCGAGTGGCGGCGCCGGATCGCGGGCGAGCTCCCGGACGGTTGGGACGAGGGGCTGCCCTCGTGGCCCGAGGGCGAGACGGTGGCGACCCGGATCGCCTCGGGGAAGACGCTGGCCACGGTGGCGGCGCGGCTGCCCGAGCTCCTCGGCGGCTCCGCCGACCTCGGACCGTCCTGCAAGACCGCGATTCCCGGGGCCGCGGACGTCGCCCCCGGCGATCACGGGGGCCGCACCATCCACTTCGGGATCCGCGAGCACGCCATGGCGGCGGTGATGAACGGTCTCGCCCTCCACGGCGGGGTGCGGCCGTTCGGGTCCACGTTCCTGGTGTTCTCCGACTACATGCGGCCGGCGATGCGCCTGGCGGCGCTGATGCGGCTGCCGGTCATCTACATCTTCACCCACGACTCGGTGGCGGTGGGCGAGGACGGGCCCACCCACCAGCCGGTGGAGCAGCTGCTGGCGCTGCGCGCCATCCCGGGCCTGGTGGTGCTCCGGCCCGCGGATGCCAACGAGACCGCCGCCTGCTGGCGGGTGGCGGTGGAGCGCCGGGAGGGGCCGGTGGCGCTGGTGCTCACCCGGCAGGGGGTGCCGGTGCTCCCCGGTACCGCGGAGCGGGCCGTCGCCGGCGTCTCCCGCGGCGCCTACGTGATCGCCGAGCCGGAGCGGGGGCCCGACCTGGTGCTGGTGGCCACCGGCTCGGAGGTGGCCCTGGCGGTGGAGGCGGCGCGGCGCCTCGCGGAGGAGGGGGTCGCGGCGCGCGTGGTCTCCATGCCCTCGTGGGAGCTGTTCGACGGCCGGGAGCCCGGGTACCGGGAGGAGCTCCTCCCGGAGGGCATACCGCGCCTGGCGGTGGAGGCGGGGGTGAGCCGCGGCTGGCGCGACTGGGTGGGCGAGGGCGGGGCGGTGGTGGGTCTCGACCGGTTCGGCGCCTCCGCCCCGGGCCCGGTGGCGTACGGCAACCTGGGGTTCTCCGTGGAACGGGTGATGGCGCGGGCGAGGATGCTGCTCGCAGGGAGGCTGTGACGTGACGGCACGAGGGACCGCCGCCGATCCGCTGCGGGCGGTGCTCGAGCTGGGCCAGTCCATCTGGCTCGACGACATCCGCCGCGACCTGATCACGGAGGGGGAGCTGGCCCGGCTGGTGGACGGGGGGCTGCGTGGCGTCACCTCCAACCCGGCCATCTTCGCCAGGGCGATCGCGGGCTCGGCGCTGTACGACGCGCGGCTCGCCGAGCTGGTGGTGGCGGAGCCCACGGCCCCGGTGGAGCGGCTGTACGAGGCGCTGGCGGTGGAGGACATCCGCGGTGCCGCGGACGTCCTGCTGCCGGTGTGGGAGGCCACGGGCGGCGCCGACGGGTTCGTGAGCCTCGAGGTGTCGCCGCGGCTCGCGCACGATGCGGAGAACACCGTCGCCGAGGCCCAGCGGCTGTGGCGCCTGGTGGACCGGCCCAACCTGATGATCAAGGTCCCCGCGACGGCCGAGGGGCTCGCGGCGGTCGAGGAGCTTCTCGCGCGCGGGATCAACGTCAACGTCACGCTGATCTTCTCGCTGGCTCACTACGAGGGGGCGGCCCGTGCCTGGCTCCGCGGCCTCGGGCGGTGCGCGCGCCCGGACCGGGTCGCCTCGGTGGCGAGCGTGTTCGTGAGCCGGCTGGACACCGCGGTGGACCGCGAGCTGGAGACGATGGGAACGCCCGAGGCGCTGGCGCTGCGCGGCCACGCCGCGGTGGCCAACGCCAGGCGCGTCTACCGCCGGTTCCGCGAGCTGGCGGCGGGGGACGAGTTCCGGCGCCTCGCCGGGCGCGGCGCCCGCCCACAGCGGCCGCTGTGGGCATCCACCTCCACCAAGAACCCCGCGTACTCCGACGTCAAGTACGTGGAGGAGCTCATCGGCCCCGACACGGTGAACACCCTGCCGCGGGGCACCCTCGAGGCGTTCCGCGACCACGGGCGGGTCGAGGAGACCCTCACCCGCGGGTGGGAGGAGGCGGACGCGGCGTGGGCGGCGCTCGCCGGCCTCGGGATCGACCTCGACGCCGTCACCGACGAGCTGCAGGCGGCGGGGGTGGCCGCCTTCGCGGCGTCCTTCGACGAGCTGCTCGGGGCCATCGAGGCGCGCCGGCAGGAGCTCCGGGGAACGCGCCGATGAGCTCCACCCTCGATCCGGGACCGCTGGTCGAGGCGGTGGCCGCGCGGGTCGAGCGGTGGCGGCGGGAGCGGTTCGCGTCCCGCCTGTTCTCCCGCGACCACACCCTGTGGTCGCCCGAGCCGCTGCCGGAGCTCGCCGACCGGCTGGGGTGGCTCGAGCTCCCCGAGGCCATGGCCCCGCGGGTGGAGGAGCTCGAGCGCCTCGGCGCGGAGGTGGCGGCGGAAGGCGTGGAGGCCGTGGTGCTCCTGGGGATGGGCGGCTCGAGCCTCGCTCCGGCGCTCTACGCCGCCACCTTCGGCCACGCGCCGGACCGGCCCCGGCTCGAGGTCCTCGACACCACCCATCCCGACGCGGTGGCGGCGGCGGAGGCGCGCCTGGATCCGGAGCGGACGGTGTGGGTGGTGGCCTCGAAGTCGGGGACCACGGTGGAGACGCTCGCGCTCTTCCGCCACTTCTGGCGGCGGGCCGGCGGCGATGGCCGCCGCTTCCTGGCCATCACCGATCCCGGCACCCCGCTCGAGGTGCTCGCACGGGAGCGGGGGTTTCGGGGTACGGTCCTGGCCCCGCCCGACGTCGGCGGGCGGTTCTCGGCGCTGTCCGTGTTCGGGCTCGTGCCGGCGGCGCTCTCCGGAGTGCCGGTGGCGGGGCTGCTCGAGAGCGCCTCGGCGATGGCGGCGGCGTGCCGCGGGGAGGAGGGCAACCCCGGGCTCGAGCTGGGGGCGCTCCTCGGGGAGGCAGCCCTCGCCGGTCGGGACAAGCTCACCCTCCTCGCCACACCCGGGTTCCGGGCATTGCCGGCCTGGCTCGAGCAGCTGCTGGCCGAGTCCACGGGCAAGGGTGGGCGGGGGATCGTGCCCGTGGACGGGGAGCCGCGCCTGGATCCCGCCGGGCTGGGGCCGGACCGCGTGCTGGTGACCCTGGCGCTGGCCGGCGAGGGGCCGGCGGCGCTCCCGGTGGGCCACCCCACGGTCCGGATGGCGCTCGCGTCACCCGTGGAGCTGGGGGGCGAGCTGTACCGGTGGGAGGTGGCCACGGCCGCCGCCGGTGCCGTGCTCGGCGTGAACCCGTTCGACCAGCCCGATGTCCAGCTCGCCAAGGAGCTCGCCCGCCGTGCCCTCGGTGGGGAGCTCGAGCCCGGCGAGGGGGTGCCCGCGGAGACCCCCGAGGCGGTCGCACGGCTGGAGCGGCTGGTGGCGGCGCTGGACCCCGGCGACTACCTGGCGGTGCAGGCGTTCCTGGCCCCCGCCGCGGCCACCGACGCCGCCCTCGCCCGCCTCCGGGCCGCCCTCCGGCGACGTACGAGCTGCCCGGTGACGGTGGGATACGGGCCGCGGTTCCTCCACTCCACCGGCCAGCTGCACAAGGGCGGGCCGCCCACCGTCCGCTGCCTGCAGCTCGTGGACACCCCGAGGAGCGATCTGCCCGTGCCGGAGACCGGAACCACGTTCGGCCGCCTGATCCGGGCCCAGGCCGACGGCGATCTCGCCGCTCTCGCGGCGCGGGGGCGACAGGTGCTCAGGATCGAGCTCGGCGGGGAGCCGGCCGCGGCGGTGACGGCGCTGGCCGAGGCGCTATCCTGATCGGTGACACCGGTGTCGGGAGGTTCGGGATGCGCGGATGGCTGCTGACGGTGGCGGTTGCGGCGACGGTGAGCGCCGTGGCGGCGGCGCAGGAGAGGCCGTGCGACGGGTGGCGGGAGCCGTTGGTGACACGCCTCGTGGTTCGGGTGGCCCGGCGCGGCGAACGATCCGAGCGGCTGCGGCGGCCGCGGATCGAGCTCGCGCGCGGCGAGGCGGTGACCCTCGAGGTCGAGGGCCGCGATCAGTGGGGCGACCCGTTCCCCGAGGAGCGCGCGGCGTTCGGGCTGGACCTGGGGCGGCGTTGCCGGGGGCTCGTGGCGGTGCGCCAGAACGGGACGGCCCGGTTCCGGCTGCGCGCCCTGGACGAGACCGGGTCGTGCCGCGTGGTCGTGTGGGCCGCGGGCAACCTGAACCTCGACCGTGAGCTGGAGGTGAGGGTGGTACCGGTGGCCAGGGCGGGGTACGACCGGGCGGAGGCGGAGTACATCGCCCGCCGGCTGTACCGGGCGCTGCTCGACCGGGAGCCGGACCCCACCGGGTTCGCGGCGGCGGTGGCGGAGATCCAGCGCGGTCGGCTCGAGTCGCAGGTGCGGGGGATGGTGGCGAGCCGCGAGTTCACCGAGAAGCGGCGGGGGACGACCCATTCGGAGCTGCTGGAGCGGATCTACCGAGGACTGCTCGGGCGCGATCCTGACAGCGAGGGGGTGCGCCACTTCATGCCGATGCTGGCACGCGGGAAGGTGGCCGACGTGGTGCTGGGGGTTATCCGGTCCGACGAGTTCGAGTCCAGGATGCTGCGGGAGACCTCGCGCCTGCGCCCCGGAACCGCCCGCCACCCGTGACCCGAGAGCAGGGGACACTGTTCATTTCGGCCTGAGCAGGGGACACTGTTCACCTGCCGGGTTCGGAGCGCGACCGAGCCGGGTGCGGGCGCCGCTCGTTGCCTCGATCGGCGCCCGCTGTTGCGTTCGCGGCGTCGAGGCGGTAGACTCGTCCCGTCTCGTCCACGCTCCAACCGGAGGGTACGATGGCACGAACGGCACGTGTCAAGGTCACGGGCGTGGACGCCTGGTATCACCTGTACGCTCGCGTAGCGGGTGGACGTGACGAGCGTCCCCTCGCGGATCCGCTCGCACGGCGGTACCTGGTTCGGCTCCTCCGCCATTACGGCTCGATCTACTTCTGCCACGTGGCCGGTTACTGCGTGATGGGCAATCATTATCACCTCGTCGTCCGGTTCGAGGGAGAGCGAGAGGTGGACCGTGAGGAGCTGTGGCGGAGGGCCCGGCTCATGTATCCCTCGTCCAGGGACGCCGCGGCGCTTGAACTCTGGTCCGAGGAGAACTGGGATCGGTACCGGAGACGGCTGTTCGACGTCTCGGAGTTCATGCGTAACGTCCAGGCGGCGTTCGCCCGCTGGTACAACCGGACGCACGATCGGCGCGGGAGGTTCTGGGCCGAACGTTTTCGGTCGGTGCTCCTTGGCGACGATCGGGCGGTGGTGGACTGCCTCCTCTACGTCGAGCTGAACCCAGTGCGTGCGGGGCTCGTCGAGCGACCGGAGGCGTGGGAGGCCTCGTCGGCGAGGCTTCGCGTGGAAGGATCGGACGGGTGGCTGGTTCCGCTCGAGGACCTCCTTGGAACGCCCTCACGTGACCTTGCGGTGCGAGAGCACCGGGCGCTGCTGTACCACCGCGGCGCCGTTCCCACCCGGGCCGGCCAGGCGGCGATCCCCTCGGAGGTGCTTGAGCGGGAGGCCGCGCGCGGGTTCGCGGTGCGGGGCGTGTTCCGACGGCGGCAGCGGCACCTGGTGGATGGAGTGGCAGTGGGCAGCGAGGGGTTCGTGCGGGAGCTCCTCCTCCGTCTCCGTTCGGAGGGCCGGTACCGCCGCCGCAAGCACCCCATCCCGCGGCTCGGCGGCGTCCACATGGTGCTGCGGGAGCAGCGTTCCACGGCGGTGATCTTCTAGCGGGGGTCCACACCGCGGCACGAGCGGGGCGGTGGGAGGTGGGCGGTCGATCCTGCCGGCCGGCGGTGCGGCTGCGCGAGCGCCCACGCCGCTCGTCGCGCGAGCTGGCACTCCCGTACCCGTCCCGTCCGGCGCGACGATCGTGACACACGAGCCCCCAGCGGTGCCAACCCTGGCGCAGGCGGAGGGGGGCGTCGGAGAGGCGTCTCGCCCGCGGGTTGCGCGATGCGCGAGGCCGGGCGAGGTGCCGAGCTCGCAGCCGGGCTCTCCTCAGTGTCCGGTGGCGGCTCGGCGGACACCGTGCTTCCCCTGGGGGCAGGGACGGTGGTCGGGAACGTCTCGGCTGGCGGTATTTCGGAGCGGACCTCGGGCCAGGGTGCGAAGGCGGCGACGGGCCGTCTGGAACGCACGCCTGCCGAGGAGAACAGTGTCCCCTCCTCGCAGGAGAACACTGTCCCCTCCTTGAATCTCAGAACAGTGCCTGGCTCGACAGCGTCACCACGGGTCCCGAGCCGTCGTCGGGGTACGCCACCTCGAGCCGGACCAGCTGCGCGAGGCCCACGTGGGTCAGGTCGGCGAGCAGGCCCACGCCCGCGTCCACCCGGACCCGGCTGGTGGGTGGACCCACCCGAGCCCCCCAGGTGTGTCCGGCGTCCACGAACGTCACGATACCCAACGAGAGCACGTGCAGTACCTCCTCGGCGAGCAGGGTGCGCCACTGCACGTTGAGCACCGCCCGGCCGGTTCCGTCCCAGGCATCGGGGTCCCACCCCCTGAGCCCGGCATCGGCGCCCAGGGTGAGCTGCCGCTCGCGGTCGAGAGCGCGACTCGCCTCCATCCGGATCCGCGCCTGCCAGCCGCGGTGGCCGAGCTGGGCCAGCGCCAGCTGGAGCCCGCCCACGAGGTTGCGCGGGCCGCCCGTCTGCAGCCGGCCCGAGGCCCATGTATCCGCGAGCCACACCCAGTCGCCGCGCCGCCAGGCGCGACTCCACCCGCCCGCGAGGCGTAGCCGCAGCCGGTCCCCACCGAACGCCGGCGCCGACACCAGCGCCTCGCCGTGCCAACTGGGCCCGAGCGCGAGGTCCTCCTGCACCGACCAGGCGCGGAACCCCCTCACCACCTCGTACCGGTCGCGCACCGATTCGTACCGCACCAGCGGTCCGTCGAGACGTCGGTCCTCGGGGGCGAGGAAGGACCCCCCGCCGTCGAGGCGCCGCCATCCGGAGAACCCGTCCTCGGCGTGCACCACACCCACGACGAGGCGCCGGTAGAGCCCCTCGGGGGCGGGGAGCCGCCATCCGTACCACAGGCGCCATTCCTGCGAGCGGTGGCGCCCGCTGACCGCGCGCCGCGACCCGGCGTACAGGTGCTCCTCGAGTCGGCGGCGCCCCCACGCCACCCCCATGGCCCGGGAGGAGGCGAGCTGGTAGAACGGCAGCTCCACCCGCCACCGGTCCTGGAACCCGTCGGAGGAGTCCTCGTGGGCGATCCGCGCCTGCCATCGGGTGCCGAGAAGGAGCGGGTCGAACAGACGGTAGGTCCACCGGTCGCGTTCCGGCTCCGAGCGGTAGTCCACGCTCACCTCGCGCCCCGTCCCCAGCAGGTTGCGTTCGGTGATGGAGAAGCCGGTCTTGGTCCGGTTGCCCGCGATGCCGATGTTGGCGCCGGCCTCCAGGGTCCACTGGTCGTGGGTGTGGACCGTGACCTCGACCCCTCCGGGTACCTCGCGCGCGGTGATGGTGACGGGGTTGAGCCACCCGAACGCGCGCAGCAAACGGGCGCTCTCCGCCGCGAGCGCCTCCGAGTACGGCTCTCCCTCCCGGAGCAGGAGCAGCGAGCGGATGAACGACTCGCGGGTCACCGTGTGGAGGGCGTTGGCGGCCCGGTACGGCCACGACGAGGTGGCGGGGTCGGAGGTGTCGAAGATCTCGTCGCGGATCACCACGATGCGGACGATGGGACGGCCATCGAGCGAGGAGTCCGCGCGGGCGAGGGCCGGGCCAGCGAGGGCGAGCGCCAGGAGACACGCGGCCGAGCCGGGTCGCCTCATGGCTTCCGGCGCGCCCGCCCGGAGCCACGGGCCTCCCGCTCCCGGACCAGCTCGGCCACCTCGCGTACCCGCCGCCGCCGCCGCTTCTCGCGCGCCGCCTCGCTCCGCCGCCGCGCGCTGCCGGCGAGCGCGGATAGCGCCAGCACCACGCGCCAGTGGAGGTACGCCATGGGGAGCTTCACCCCCCGGGCGCGGGCGCCCCAGAGCCGGGCGCGGGTGAGGTCGGCCTTGGTCAGGTCGGCGTGGCGCAGGTCCGCCCAGCGCAGGTCGGCGCCGGAGAGATCGGCGCCCACGGCGTCGGCGAAGCGGAGATCGGCATGGCGTAGGGTGGCTCCCGCGAGCCGGGCGAGGATCAGCGAGGTGCCGGAGAGGTCGGCACCGCTGGCGTCGGCGTTCTCGAGCGACGCGTTCTTGAGGTTGGCGTGGCGGAAGGTGGCGTCGGCGAGGCGGGCACGGTCGAGGCGGGCCCCTTCCAGGTCGGCATGGCGCAGGTCGGCTCCCTCGAGGTTGGCGTTGCGGAACTCGGCCCCGCGCAGGCGGCACCGGTAGAACACCGCCTCCCTCAGGTTGGCGGCGGCGAAGGACAGTGTCCCCAGCTTCGGGGTCCGGAAGTCCAGGCCGGCGAGGACCGCGTGCGCGAGCACGCATCCGTCCAGCTGGGCCCGCAGCAGGCTCGCTCCCCGAAGGTCGGCACGGGCGAGGTTGGTGCGGATCAGTGTCGCCTCCTCCAGAACCGCCTCGTCGAGGCTCGCGCCCTCGCACTGGGCGTCGGTGAGGTCGGCCCCGGTCAGGTCGGCGCCGTGCAGGTTGGCGGCCCGCAGCACCGCGCGCTCGAGGGTCGCGTGGCGGAGGATGGCGCCCGGGAGCTGCACCCCCTCGCCCTGGACCTCGGTGAGGTCGGCTCCGGCGAGGCGGAGGCCGGGAAGCTCGGTGCGATCCATCGCGGCCCGCCGGAGCACCGCGCGGTCGAGGACGGCGCCCTCGAGGCGCGCTCCACGCAGGACGGCGCCCTCGAGGTTGGCCTCGGTGAGGTCGGCGCGGTCGAGCACCGCGGACTCGAGGCTCGCACCGGAGAGGTCGGCGCCACGGAGGCGAGCCCGCTCGAGGCGCGCGCCGCGGAAGGTCGCACCCGCGAGGCGCGCGGCGCCGAGATCGAGATCGGAGAGGTCGAGGAAGTCGAGCCGGCAGCCGGAGAGGTCGGCGCCGCGCAGGGTGGCGCCCTCGAGGCGCGCGCCCTCCAGGGTGGCGCGGGCGAGCACCGCGCCGTCCAGCCGGCAGCCGGAGAGGTCGGCACCGCGCAGGTGCGCCTTGGCGAGGTCGAGCCCCGAGAGGTCGTGGCCGGCGAGCTCGGCGTCCACGAGGTCGGGGACGATGGACGGGTTCGCCGCCCGCCACGCGTTCCAGTCGCCGGAGATCAGGTGCGCGAGGTGGTCGCGGTTCGCCACGGCTGGATTATCCCACGCACGCGCGATGGGCTACCATCGGCCCGTGCGACGGGTTCTCGTCTCGCTCTCGGTGATCCTCGTCCATGCCGCGATGCTCTCCGCGGCCGCGCCCGGTCAGCGGCTCGCGGTGGTGACGGCGGGCACCCCCCTGCCGGCGGCGGCGCGCATCCTCCGGGCGGTGGGTCCGGGGCGATTGCTGGTCGTGGGGCAGGGCAGCGCAGCGGCGGTGGAGCCGTGGCGACCGGAGAGCGCCCTCTCGCCGCCACTCGCCGGAGATCGTCTCCCGGCGGGACGCCACCGTCTGGTGGCGGTCACGGCGGGCGAGGCGGCGGAGCTGGCCGCTGCCCTCGAGGCGGCGGGTGCCCGTCTCCGCTGGGTCGAGCGGGTGGACGGGCTCGCGGAGCTCGGGATCGAGCTCGCGGCGGAGGCGTGGCCGGCGGTCCGGGCGGCGCTCCTGGCCGATGCGGGGCTGGTGTCGGCGGATGCGGTGGGCGGCGCACGCCTGCTCAACGCCGCCTCGGCGTGGCGATGCCAGTCGGGGAGGCCGGGCGTGACCCCGCTGTTCGAGGCGGGCCTGCTCGGCCAGGGGCAGGTGATCGGGATCGTGGACACCGGAATCGACGCCGACCACTGCTTCTTCGCCGATCCCGAGGGCGACCCTCCGGCCCTGAACGGGGCGGACGGGCTCGCGGTGTCCGCGGTCCACCGCAAGCTGGCGGCGGTGGACTTCCTCTGGTCGGCGGACTGGCCCGACCCGGGGCCGGAGAGGTGGGACGACCACGGTCACGGCACCCACGTGGCGGGGTCGGCGGCGGGCGACGGCGGGGTGCGGGGCGTTCACGACGGCGACGACGGCATGGCGCCGCTGGCCCGGCTGGTGATCCAGGACGCCGGCGCGCTCGTGGACGACTGCGCGGACCTGCCCGGCCTCGGCTGCCCGGTGCGCCCCCTGGAGCCCGTGCTGGAGCAGGCGTACGCGCAGGGTGCGCGGGTGTTCAGCAACTCCTGGGGCGACGAGGAGAACATCCTCCCGTACGGCCGGTACACCGAGCGTACCGTGGACGTGGACCGGTTCGTGTGGGAACACCCCGACGCGGTGGTGCTGTTCGCGGCGGGCAACTCCGGTCCGGGGGACGGCACCGTGCTCTCGCCCGCCACCGGCAAGAACGTGATCGCGGTGGGCGCCACCGAGCACGGTGACGCCGACCCGCTGTGCCCGGCGTGGTTCTCCTCGCGCGGTCCCACCCTCGACGGCCGCCTCGAGCCGGACGTGATGGCGCCGGGGTACGGGGTCGTGTCGGCGAAGAGCGACGGGCTCGTCCTGGGGTTCGCCCCGGACGACTGCGGCGAGGTGGCGGCCTCCGGCACCTCGATGGCCACACCCACCGCGGCCGGCCTCGCGGCGCTGGTGCGCCAGTACTTCCAGGAGGGCCGGTACCCCGACGGCGCGCCCCGTCCCGCGCGCGCGTTCACCCCCTCCGCCGCGCTGGTGAAGGCGGTCCTGGTGGCCTCGGCCGTGGACCTCGCGGAGCTCGGCTGCGGCGACGTTCGCCCGGTGCCGTCGCCGGACCAGGGGTGGGGTGTCGTCCAGCTCGACCGGGCCCTGCCGCTGCCCGACTCCGGCCGCGGACTGGTGGTGGCGGACGGCCCGGTGGCGTTCACGGCAGCGGCTCCCCCCGCGTGGAGCCTCGAGGTGGTCGTGCCCGAGTCGGGAGAGCTGAAGGTAGTGCTGGTGTGGACCGACCCGCCCTCCACGCCGTCGGCGGCCGTCCACCTGGTCAACGACCTCGACCTCGTGGTCTCGGGCCCCGATGGCACGTTCCTGGGTAACGTGTTCTCGGACGGCGAGTCGGTGGCGGGGGGGAGCGCCGACCGCCGGAACACGGTGGAGGTGGTGCGGCGGCGGGCCGCCTCGCCGGGGCGCTGGCGGATCGTGGTGCGAGCCGCGGGCCTCACGCTGCCGCCACAGGCGTTCGCGCTGGCCGTGGTGGGTTCGGTGCGCCCGGCCGCCAGCCGCCGCCCGGGGGGCCGGGCCGGACGCCCCGCGGCCGGCGTTGCCGGCTCGGGTGTCCCCTCGCTCGAGGTGCGGGCGCCCTGAGGCGCCCGACGCCCCGACGGCCCGGGGGTACGAGGACGCACGGTCGCCTGCTCGAGAAGGGGACACTGTTCAGCTCCCGAGAAGGGGACACTGTTCAGCTCCGAAGTGGGGACACTGTCGATCTCACACGCGAGCGCCGTGGGCCCTGCCAACACGGGGGCCGGCCTGCTCATCCCATCCGCTCGTCTCCCGAGTCTCGGCAGCGGTGCCCGCGGGTGCCGGGGCGGTCGGGAGGGGAAGCGCCGTTCTCGCCTCGGGCCCTCGAGGGTTCACGGCTGTCGGTCACGGGGTGGCTCGCCGCGGGAAGGTGGTCCGGCCACGGGCGAGCCGCCCGGCTCAGGAGCGCCGGAGGACCAGCATCCGCTCCTCGGTCATCTCCCGGTACGCGTACAGGGGACCCTCGCGACCGACGCCCGAGGCCTTGACCCCGCCGTACGGCATCGGGTCGGTGCGCCACGTGGGCACGTCGCCGTGGACGATGCCCCCCACCTCGAGCACCTCCCACGCCCGCTGCACCTTGTCGAGATCCGAGGTGTAGATCCCCGCCTGGAGGCCGTAGCGCGAGTCGTTCACCATGTTGAGCGCCTGCTCGAAGTCCTCATAGGCGAACAGCACCGCCACGGGTCCGAACACCTCGTCCGCCACCACCGGCTGGTCGGGCGGCACCTCCTCGAGGAGGGTCGGGGTGATGAGGTTCCCGTCGCGGCGGCCGCCGGCGAGCAGCCGGCCACCGGCCGCGATCCCGGCGGCGATCCAGCTCGCCACACGGTCGGCGTTGGGCCCGTCGATGAGGGGGCCGCACACCACCTCCGGGTGGGCGGGGTCGCCGGTGGGGACGGCCTCCGTTGCGGCCACCAGGAGGTCGCGCATCCGCTCGTAGATCGTCTCCTGGACCAGGATCCGCTGGACGCTGATGCACGACTGACCGGCGTACCCGTAGGCCGCACCGGCGATGCGACGGGCGATGGCCTCGAGATCGCCGGCGTCCGGCTCCACCACCACCGCGGCGTTGCCGCCCATCTCGAGCGTCACACGACGCCGCCAGGCGAGGCGCTTGAGGTGCCAGCCGACGTCCATGGAGCCGGTGAAGGTGACGAGACCGAACCGGTCGTCCTCCACCAGCGGCTCGGCCTCCGCGGCCCGGCACGGGACCACCGAGAGCGCCCCCGGCGGGAGGCCTGCCTCGAGCAGGATCTCGGCCAGCAGCACCGCCGGGGAGGGCGTCTGCGAGGCCGGCTTGAGCACCACCGGGCACCCGGCCGCCACCGCCGGCGCGAGCTTGTGCGCCACCAGGTTCAGGGGAAAGTTGAACGGGGTGATGGCCAGGACCGGCCCCACCGGGACCCGCCGCACCAGCGCCACGCGCCCCTCCCCCGAGGCGTAGCCGCCGAGGTCGCGCGCCCCGAGTTCCGGATGGCGGGCCACCGCCGCCGCCTCGGCCAGGGTGTCGGCGCACCGGTCGGCCTCGACCAGGGCGAGGGCGATGGGCTTGCCCGCCTCATCGCGAATGGCCCCGGCCAGCTCCTGGCGACGCCCGAGGACGGCCTCACGCGCCCGCTCGAGGATCGCCGCCCGCTCGTGCGGGGGCAGCTGGGCCATCCGCGGAGCGGCCCGGACCGCCGCCTCCACCGCGGCCGCGAGCTCCTCGCGCCCGCCCCGGCCCACACGGCTCACCACCGTTCCGTCGTACGGCGAGCGGATCTCGGTGAGTGCGATCCCCTGCACTTTCCTGCCGCCGACGATGGGTCCGAGCTCGCGCATCGTCACCTCCGGAGGATCATCGTACCGCGGCGAGCAGCGAGAGCCCCACGGCGATCGCCACCGCGAGCTTGCCCGCCTTCACTCCCACGGCGCCGCGGGGGGTGAGGGCGAACAGCGGGAGCAGGCCATGGCCGTCCTGGACGATGGCGTTGGCGACGAGGGCGGCGAGCGGGAGGCGGTGGTCGAGATAGAGGAGGAACACCACCAGGTGCGGCCCCGATACCGGGATCAGCCCCAGGGCCGCCGCGGCCACCACCAGCGCGACGTCGCTTCCCGCGAACAGGCCGGCTGGGTTCCAGCCGGCGCCCGCGACGTTCACCAGCAGCAGGACCCCGGCCACCACCGCGAAGATGGGGGGCAGGTGACGGCGGAAGAGGTGGCCCCAGAGGTGCTCCTCGAGGTGGTGCGGCGGCGCGAACACGATCAGGAGGAGCCCCGCGACCGCCACCGCCGTGAACAGGATCCGTTCGGCCTCCGGGCCGTGGCGCGCGTGGTGTCCGGTGAGCATGGCGACGAGGAGGGCGGCGGCGAGGCCCACCAGGACGAGCCTCTTCGGCAACGGCCGCAGGTGGATCCTGGGGGGCCAGAGCCGCACCTCGGGGTGCGCGCGGTCGAGATCGATCTCGTGCACCTCGAGGTGCGGGCAGCAGCTCGGCGCCGAGCCTGGGACGAGCCGGTCCAGGAGCCACCCCAGCGGTATCGCGACGGCGGCGAGAGCTCCCGTCAGGGCGAGGGCCAGGCCGGGGGCCGTGGCCAGCATGACGAAGGCATCGTCACCCGTGGTGGCCACCATCGCCGCCGCCACCGCCCCCAGGGAGGCCATCCCCTGCGCCCGGAGGGACACCACCAGGAATGCCCCGCCGCACCCCGGCAGCGCGCCGAGTGCCGCGGCCAGCGCGAGGGAACGCGCGCCACCTTCACCGAGCGCGCGGGCCAACCGGCCGCGGGTGAGCACCGAGCTCATCTCCACCAGGGTCATCATCACGAACACCAGTGCGGTGATCGCCGCCGCCTCGGTGAGCTGCTCCGCCACCCGCTGCCACATCGCGGCCAGGATAGACCACCCGGGTGCAGCCGGCCGGAGCCCACGACTCGATGACAGACGAGGGGGTGCTCACCTCCGCGCGCGGGAGAAGGGGACACTGTTCTCCTCGGTTCTCCTCGGGGGAGAAGGGGACACTGTTCTCCTCGCGGGGGCATGTCCCCGCTCGCGACCGGAGGGAGGCACGGGCGACCGGTCGCAGGCCTCCCACGACCGGATGGACGCCCGGAGGGGGCTGACGTGCCCCGCCCGAGACGGCAAGTGCGGCCCGGTCGCCCACCTCCCGTGGTGTATCCTTGCGCCCGGTCGTCCTGCCGGGCGGCCGGGAGGTCGTATGGATCGGGTTCTCCGGTCGCGCGGGCTCCGGCTCGCGCTGGTTCTGGGTGGCGTCATGGCGGTGCCGGGCATGGCGTCGGCCGCCGAGGAGGGGGCGGCGGCCCTCGGGGCGGTGCTGCCGATGTGGTCCGTGATCCCCTTCGCCGGGATACTGCTCTCCATCGCGGTGTTCCCGCTGGTGGCGCCGCGCTTCTGGCACCATCACTTCGGCAAGGTCTCGGCGTTCTGGGGGCTGGCCTTCGCGGTGCCGTTCGTGGCCACGTTCGGGCGCGAGGGGATGCACGAGCTGCTCCACATCTACATCGTGGACTACATCCCGTTCATCATCCTGCTGTGGGCGCTGTTCACGGTGGCGGGCGGGATCCTGATCCGCGGCTCGTTCAACGGCACCCCGGGGCTCAACACGCTGTTTCTCCTGATCGGCACGCTCATCGCCTCGTGGGTGGGCACCACCGGGGCGGCGATGCTGCTGATCCGGCCGGTGATCCGGGCCAACCTCCGGCGGCGGCACAAGGTGCACACCATCGTGTTCTTCATCTTCCTGGTGGCCAACGTCGGCGGGTCGCTCACACCGCTCGGCGATCCGCCGCTGTTCCTCGGGTTCCTGCACGGGGTGCCGTTCTTCTGGACGTTCCGCATCGTGACCGAGACCGGGCTCGTCGCGGGCATCCTGCTCACCGTGTACTTCCTGCTGGACAGCTACTTCTGGCGCCGGGAGACCACCGCCGCGCAGCAGCCGGCCGACGGCCCGAAGGAACGGATCAGGATCGAGGGGCTGCACAACCTCGTCTTCCTCGCGGGGATCCTGGGCGGCGTGCTGCTGTCCGGGATCTGGCATGCGGGCGAGATCTCGATCTTCGGCGTCCAGCAGCACGTGCAGAACCTGGTGCGCGACGTGCTGCTCATCGCCATGGGGCTGCTCTCCCTCGCCACCACCAGCAAGAAGATCCGCGAGGACAACGCGTTCACCTGGTTCCCGATCCAGGAGGTGGCCATCCTGTTCGCCGGGATTTTCGTCACCATCGTGCCGGCGCTGGCGATCCTCAAGGCGGGCGAGAACGGGGCGCTGGCCTGGCTGATCCGCTCGGTCCGCGAGCCGGCCCACTACTTCTGGGCCACCGGGATCCTGTCCTCGTTCCTCGACAACGCGCCGACGTACCTGACGTTCCTGAACACCGCGCTCGGCCGTTTCTTCGCCGGGGTGCCCGAGCGCGAGGCGATCCACGCCCTCATCGCCCACCAGGAGGCGTTCCTGAAGGCCATCGCCACCGGCGCGGTGTACATGGGGGCCAACACCTACATCGGCAACGCGCCCAACTTCATGGTGAAGTCCATCGCCGAGGAGAACGGGGTGGAGATGCCCAGCTTCTTCGGTTACATTCTCAAGTACTCGCTCCCGATCTTGATCCCGACCTTCGTGGTCGTGACGCTGGTGTTCTTCTAGGGAGCAGGGAGGCGGCATGGGCGAGACCCGGTTCGTGGAGATGGAGCTTCTGGGTCCGGGCGACCAGGCGGTGGGGTTCGTGGAGGGGTTCCGTCTCGGTGCCCGGGCGGCGGGGCCGGTGTGGTACGTGGGGCGCGAGCAGGTGGACGTGGGCGGGTTCCTGGAGCGGCTGCGGCAGCGCCTGCACGTGGACACCCACGTGATCCTTCCGGAAGGGCTCGCCGGCGCGGTGCGGGACGCGCTCGCGGCCTCGCCGCTCGTGGAGCTCGAGGTGGGCACCGTGCGCGCGATCGATCGGGCGGAGCTCGGGTTCCGGTTCGAGGTCTTCTCGCGCGACGAGGGGGCCGCGGTGCGGCGGGTGATCGAGGAGGACCTGCCGGAAGGGGTGCGGCTCGAGGGGTACGAGGTGAGCGAGGAGACCGCGGAGGACGCCCGCGGGGTGGAGCTGTACACCCCGGTGCACGAGTACGTTCTCTCGGGGCGTGGCCGGTACGTGGGCGAGGTTCCCGGGGTGATCGAGCTCGCGCATCGGCTCGCCGACCAGGCGTTCATCCATCCGGAGAGGATCCGCCTCGAGTACGCCCCGTGAGGCCCGTCGCACTGCTCTCGGACTTCGGCCTGGAGGATCACTACGCCGGGGTGCTGCACGCGGTGCTCGAGCGGATCGCCCCCGGCGTGCGGCGGATCGACATCACCCACCGGATCCCTCCGGGTGACCTGTGGCGAGGAGCCTACGAGCTCCGGGCGGTGTGGCGCTGGCTGCCGGAGGACGCGGTCGTGCTGGCGGTGGTGGACCCCGGGGTGGGCGGTACCCGGCGTGCGGTGGCCTGCCGCGTGGGTCGCCGCTGGCTCGTGGCACCCGACAACGGGCTCGCGGCCGCCGCGGGCCGCCCCGCCGAGGCGGTCGAGCTGGACTGGCGCCGCATGGAGCTGCCCCATCCGAGCGCCACGTTCCACGGACGGGACCTGTTCGCGCCGGCGGCGGCGCGGCTCGCGCGGGGTGAGGCGGCCACCGCGCTGGGCGAGCCGGTGGCGCCGACCTCGCTCCTGCCGTCGCCGCTTCCCGAGCCCGAGCGGCACGGCGACGAGATCCGGGGGGCGGTGCTCCACGTGGACCGGTTCGGCAACGTGATCACCAACGTTCCCGCGGCGTGGCTCCCGGAGGCGCTCGAGGCGCGCTGCGCGGGCGCCGTGATCCGGCGCCGCGTGAGCACCTACGCCGAGGCTCCCGAGGGCGAGGTGGTCGCGCTGGTGGGCTCAGGGGGCACGCTCGAGCTCGCCATGGACCGGCGCCCGGCCGCGGAGCGGCTGGGCGTGGGGCCGGGCGACGCGGTTCTGGTACGCCCGCTCGGCTGAACGTCGCCGGATCCGGGTCCGGGATACGATGGAGACATGGTACGGCCGGGATGGTGGCTGTGGCCGGCTCTCGCATCGCTCGCGGTCGCGGCGGCGCTGGCGGCCGCGGGGTGGGGGCCGGCGCGCACCTGGCTGACCCCGGTGGCGTGGACCGCCATCGTCCTGGCGGCGGACGCGGCGCTCGACCGGCGCGGCGCCTCCTGGCTGCGTCGGCGGCCGACGGCGCTGCTCGCGGCGGCGCTGGTCTCGATCCCCTCGTGGCTGCTGTTCGAGTGGTACGACCGGCCGCGGTTCTGGCGCGCGGACGGGCCGGAGCTGTGGTGGCACTATCACGGGTTGCCACCGTGGCCGTGGCGGGGGATCGGCTACGCGTGGTCCTTCGCCACCATCACCCCCGCCCTCCTCCTGCTCGCCGAGCTGCTGCTCCCGCTGGCGCGGCGCGCGGCGGGGCGGGGTCGCGGCGGCAGGGTCCCCGACGAGCTCCTGGCCGCCCTGGTGGCGCTCGGAGCGATGCTGGCCGCGGTGCCGCTGATCTGGCCCTCCGCCGCCTTCGCCGCCGACGTGTGGGTGGCGTGGATCCTGCTGCTCGACCCCGTCAACCGGTGGCGGGGGCGGCCGAGCGTGATCGCCGACCTCGAGCGGGGGGAGCGCGGGCGGCCGCTGGCCCTCCTCCTGGCGGGTCTGGCCGCCGGGCCGTTGTGGGAGGCGATCAACTGGCTGGCCGGGGCGCGATGGACGTACACGGTGCCGTTCCTCGGTGACCTCAAGCTTTTCGAGATGCCGGTTCTGGGGTACCTTGGGTTCGCGCCGTTCGCCGTCGAGTGCTTCGCGATCTGGAGCTTCTTCGCTGGCGGGACGGCACCGTGGTGGGCGGAGCACGACGTGGGTGGGAGGTGCGGATGCGGATCGCGGTGAGCCTGGTCGTCGTGGCGCTGGCGGCGGGGCCGGCGGGGGCGCAGTTCGTGGCGCCGGGGGGGACGATCCCGGTGGTGGCGAACCTCCCGGGCAAGGCGGGGACGTTCTGGCGCTCGGACGTGGTGCTGACCAACCTCGGTCCGGCCACCACCACGGTGGTGCTGGAGCTCTTCCCCGAGCTGCGCGGGGGCACGCCCGCCTTCACCCCGCCCGACCCGGTGCAGGTCACCCTCGCCGCGGGCGAGCAGCGCGTGCTGTCCAACGTGGTCCAGAGCGTCTTCGGTCTCCAGAACGTCAAGGGGGCGCTCCGGTTCTACACCACCGACGGGGCGCCGCTCGCCTTCGCCTCGCGCACCTGGACCCCGGGCGGCGGCGGCAGCTACGGCCAGTCGGTGGAGGGCGTGCTGGTGGCCGGCGAGGCGTGGATCCCGGACCTCGAGGAGGACGGGTTCTACCGCACCAACATCGGTATCTTCTGGCCGTGGGACCAGGCGGTGGAGTTCACCGTCACCATCCACGCCGGGGACGGCTCGGTGGTGGCCCAGCGCAGCGTGCGTTTCGACGGAGCGGGGCTCCAGCAGCTGTCGCTGGACCCGACCCTGGGCGTGGCGAGCCTGCCCGCCGGGTACGCGCACATCCGGTGCCCGGAGCCCGCCCTCGGTTTCTACGCGTACGCCTCGCGGGTGGACCAGGCCACCGGGGATGCGGTGTTCCGGGCGGCCATGGGGCGGCTCTCCGACCTCGGTCAGTGACGGGCGATGACCCAGCGGGAGACCGGCCGCCGCACGCGCCTCCTCCTGGCCGACGACAGTCCGACCCAGCGGCGCGTGCTCCGTGCCGCGCTCGAGGGCGCGGGGTACGCCGTGGTGGAGGCGGAGGACGGGGCCGAGGCCTACGAGCGCGTCCTCGCCGAACGTCCGCGGCTGGTGGTCTCCGATGTGGTGATGCCGCGGCTGAACGGGTACCTGCTGTGCCGGCTGCTCAGGATGCGGGAGGAGACCGCGGGGCTCCCGGTGGTGCTCCTGACCTCCCTCGACGAGCCGCTGGACCGGTTCTGGGCCGAGGAGTCCGGGGCCGACGCGTTCGTCAGCAAGAGCGAGCCCGTGGAGCGCCTGCTCGCCGTGGTGGAGGGGCTGCTTGCACGGGCACCGGAGCCGGTGCCCTCCGTGGCTGGCGGCCCCCCCGCGGCCGCTGCGGTGTCGCGGATCCACGAGCTGCTCGAGCGGCTCCTGTTCGAGTCGGTGCTGGCCCGGCGCACCCGCGACCTGGTGCGCTGCGGTCGCCGCCGGGAGGAGCTCGCCGAGCCGCTGTTCGAGCTGCTGGTGACGCTGTTCGACCCGGCGCGGGCCGGACTCGCGCTGCCGGGGGGCGAGCTGGCGCCGTTGCTCCTGGTGCTGGAGAGGTCGCCCGGAGACGGACCCGGGCCGGTGGCGGCCAGGCTGCGCGAGCGGCTCGGCGGGGAGGCGAAGCTCCGCGTCGTGCGGCGCCCGCGCACCGGCGTGGAGGCGGTGCCGGTGGACGGGTCCTGGGCGGACGCAGGCACGGTACGGAGCCCGCACCTCCTCCTGCTTCCGGTGGGGGAGGGCGGGGCCACGATCTGGCTGGAGGCGCGGCGAGGCCAGCGGTTCAGCCGGCAGCAGGTCGAGGCGGTGGAGCTCGTGGCCCGCGAGCTCGAGGACGTGGTGAACCACCTCGCGACCCTGGAGCGGTACGACCGACTGCAGGCGGACTTCGCGTCGATGATCGTGCACGACCTGCGCTCGCCGCTCACCAGCATCGTCTCGGGGCTCCGGATCCTCCGGCGGTACCTCGCGGCGGAGATGCCCGAGCGGCTCGTGCGGATCCTCGACGCGATGGAGGGGAGCGCCGAGCGCCTGCTGACCCTCGTCACCGACTTCCTCGACCTGGCCCGGCTCGAGGCCGGGCGCCTCGAGATCCGGCCGCGGCCGGTGGCGGTGGGCGAGATCTTGGAGCGGGTGAGCGACGCCGTGCGGCTGCAGGCGGAGAGCCGGGGGATCGCGGTGCGCGTGCGGGCGCCGGGAAGTCTCCCGCGGGTGTTCGCCGATCCCGAGCGGGTGGAGCAGGTGGCGTGGAACCTGCTCGCCAACGCGGTGAAGTTCACGCCGGAGGGCGGCGAGGTCGAGGTCACCGCCGCCGTCGAGGAGCCGGGGTTCGTGACGCTCAGGGTGCGCGACAGCGGTCCGGGGATCCCGCCCGAGGAGCAGGCGCACCTGTTCCAGAAGTTCCGGCAGGCCTCCACCGCCTCGGGCGTGGCCGCCAAGGGCACCGGACTCGGTCTCGCCATCGCGCGCGAGATCGTGGAGGCGCACGGGGGGAGGATCTGGGTGGAGAGCGAGCCGGGGGCGGGCGCCACCTTCGCGTTCACGCTTCCCGTGGCCCGGGACTGAGCCGGCTGGTACACTCGCGCCCGCGCGGGCCGGCCCGCGGCGGAGGGTGACGATGACGGCTCAGTCGGTGCTCGACCTGATCGGCAACACGCCGCTCGTGCCGCTTCGGCGGATGGCGGGCTCCGGGATGGCCCGGGTGCTCCTCAAGATGGAGGCGTTCAACCCCTCGGGGTCACTCAAGGACCGGGTCGTCAGGTACATCGTGGAGAAGGCGGAGGCCGAGGGTCGGCTCAGACCCCACCACGTGATCATCGACGCCTCCTCGGGCAACACCGGGATCGCGCTGGGGATGGTGGCGGCGCTCAAGGGGTACCGGTCACGGATCTACATGCCGGAGAGCAAGTCCATCGAGCGGCGGAGGATCATGCGGGCGTGGGGCACGGAGGTGGTGCTCACCTCCGCCGACGACCAGAACTCCCATATCTGGGCGGCGGAGGAGGCGGCCCGGGACACCGAGCGGTTCTTCTACCTCAACCAGAACGGCGACCCGGGGAACTGGGAGGCCCACTACCACGGCACCGCGGCCGAGATCGTGGCCCAGACCGGAGGGAGACTCGACTGCTTCGTCGCCGGCGTGGGAACCGGAGGGACGCTGATGGGGGTGAGCCGGCGCCTGCGGGACGAGGGGATCCGGGCACGTGTGGTGGCGGTGGAGCCCACGAGCCCCCACTCGCGCATCGAGGGCCTCCTCCACTTCGACGGCAGCTACGTTCCGCCGATCTGGGACAGCGCCCTCGTGGACGAGCAGGTGCGGGTCTCCGACGAGGAGGCGCTGGAGACCGCCCGCCGTCTCGCCCGCGAGGAGGGCCTCTTCTGCGGGGTCTCCACCGGCGCCGTCACCGCCGTGGCGCTGGCCCGGGCGCGCGAGCTCGGCGAGGGGGCCGTGGTGGTCGCGATCGCCGGCGATCGGGGCGAGCGGTACCTCTCCACCCCCCTGGTGCCCGCCGGCTGACCTGCCCGCGGTGCGGGCGAGCGGCGCCCGCAGGAGGCGGGCGCCCGGGCGCTCCGGTGCGCGGTGGCCGGGCCCGACGGGTCGCCCGGGTGGAACACCGTCCCCAGCTCCGCCCCTGGAGAACACTGTCCCCAGCTCCCTGGAGAACACTGTCCCCAGCTCCCAAGCTCTGGAGAACACTGTCCCCAGCTCCCAGCTCCGGGCAGGAGAGTGTCCCGGGCTCCCGGGTGACCGCCGACCGGAGCACCAAGAAATGCCGGGCCGGGCGGCCCGGAAGATCGAAAGGGCGGGGCCGCGAGGAGCCGGAGCTCCCCACGGCGTGTCGAGACCTGTAGACGACGCGAACTCTCACGCGCGAGAGCTCGCATCGCCGAGAACGCTGCTTTCAGAGTAGCGACTGTCACGGCTGTGTCAAGCCCCGCGCCGGTGGACGGTGCCCGGCCTTCGGTCCACCTCGTGCTCTCGTATCGCGGAGGTTCGGGGGAGGTGGAACGGGTCGTTCTCGCGCCCGCGGCGGAAGACCCGGACCCGCACGCTCGCGGCCGGCGCCCCGGCTCGGCCGGGGGAATCCTCACGGTGTCGCAACCCGGGCGCCCCCCGTACGTACAGCACTGCGATACGCTGACGCGGGAGGTCGGGATGGCGGCACGTAACGGGTGGAAGCTGGCGGCGGGGTGCCTGGTCCTGGTGGGCCTGGCGGCGGTGGGGATCGCGCTCATGGTGGCGGTGGCGAGCGGTCCGGGGACACCGCACCGAGCGGTGCTCGAGATCCGCATCGCCGGGCCGATCCGCGAGGTGGTGCCCGAGGATCCGCTCGCGCGCCTCGCCGGGGAGCGCGCGGTGGGCCTCCGGGACCTCTACAGGGCGCTGACCCGCGCGGCAGAGGACGAGCGGGTGGTGGGCCTCGAGCTGCGGATCGACTCCGTCCAGGCCGGCATGGCCACGGTCCAGGAGCTCCGCGGTCTCGTCGGCCGGGTGCGCGACGCCGGCAAGCACACCGCCGCCTACCTGGACACCGCGGGCGAGTTCGCGCCGGGGAACCTCGAGTACCTGCTGGCGTCGTCGTGCGACGAGGTGTCGCTCGACCCCATGGGCGACGTCAACCTGGTGGGCCTCGCGGTGCGCTCTCCGTTCATCCGCGGGACCCTCGACAAGCTGGGGATCCGGCCGGAGTTCCCGGGCCGGGGCGAGTACAAGACGGCGCGCTTCCTCTACACCCAGCGCGACTTCACGCCGGAGCACCGGGAGATGATGCGGTGGCTGCTGGACTCGCTCATGGGGCAGCTGGTGGAGGGGGTGGCGTCGTCGCGCCACCTGGACCCGGCGGCGGTGCGGGCGGCGATCGAGAGGGCCCCGCTCGATGCGGAGGCCGCGAGGACGGCGGGGCTGGTGGACCACCTCGAGGACTGGACCACGTTCCGCGAGCGCCTCGACGAGGGGCCGTGGAAGGGCGCCAGGCGCGTCAGGCTCTCCCGCTACCTGCGCTCGCTCCGCCGGGGTTCGGGGCCGGTGATCGCGGTGGTCACGGGGACGGGCGCCATCCTCCGCGGGGAGAGCCGCCACGAGCTCAACCCGCTCTTCGGAGGCGACGTCATGGGGGCGGAGACCCTGGCGCGGGCGTGGCGGCGGGTGCGCGAGCGCTCCGGCGTCAAGGCGGCGGTGTTCCGCATCGACTCGCCCGGGGGGAGCGCCATCGCCTCCGAGATCATCCGCCGCGAGATGGCCCGCACCGCGGAGAAGATCCCGGTGGTGGTCTCGATGGCGAACCTCGCGGCCTCGGGCGGCTACTGGATCACCTGCGGAGCGCAGCGGATCGTGGCCGAGCCGGGGACGCTCACCGCCTCCATCGGCGTCTTCGCCGGCCACTTCAACGCCGACCGCTTCTGGGCGGAGAAGCTGGGCGTGACCTTCGGCCGCCTCGATGGTGCGCCCAACGCCGCCATCTACGGTGACCTCGAGGACTGGACCCCGGCCCAGCGGCGGATCGTGGAGCGGATGCTGGACCGGATCTACGACGCGTTCCTCGAGCGGGTGGCGTCCTCGCGGGGGATGACGAAGGAGCAGGTGGACGCCGTGGGCAGGGGCCGCGTGTTCACCGGCATCCAGGCCAGAGAGCGGGGCCTCGTGGACCAGCTCGGCGGGCTCGACACCGCCATCCGTATCGCGAAGGAGCTCGCCCACATCCCCGCGGAGCGCAGGGTCCGGCTCCTCGAGCTGCCGGCGCCGAGGCCGTGGTGGCAGCGGATGCTCGAGCGGAGAGCGGGCGAGGCCCGCCTCGCGGAGGAGCTCGAGCGGATGTGGACCACGGGACGGCTCGAGGTTCCCGGCGTGGTGTGGATGCCGCCGCCGGTGATCCGCTGAGCCGCCCCGGGGCGTTGACGTTCGGCTGCCGCAGGGGACTGTCGCGGGCGCGGACGGCGGGGTCGCCACCGGTCACCGTCGCGGCGACCCGGGCAGCCGCGCCGGGCCGTCCCCGTCCCGATCGGCGGCGAGGTATGTACGACGTACAATCGGCACATGAGACACCAGTGGGAGGCGTCGCGGTGAGCGCGCGCCGGGTCGCCGTGGACGGGTCGGGGCGAGGGGCGCTGCCGTGCCCGCGCTGCGGCGGAGAGGTGACGGTACAGGTGGCCGGAGACCTTCTCCGGCACAGCACGCCGGTCCGGGTGCGGGTGCGGTGCGCCTGCGGGTGGGGCGGCTGGGCCGAGGTGGAGCGTCGCGCTGCCGCCCGGAAGGCGGTGGACGTGCCGGTCCGCGTGCTCCTCGGCGAGGAGGAGCTGGAGGTGCGGGCGACGGACATGTCCCGGACCGGTCTCAGGATCGAGCCGGCGCCCGAGGGGCTGGAGCCCGGGGGGCGCGCCACGGTGCGGTTCGAGCTGTGCCCGGGCAGGCCGCAGCGGTTCGAGAAGCGTGTCGTGGTGCGGTGGGTGGAGGCCGGCGCCGCGGGCTGCCAGTTCGTGGACGGCGAGGGCGGGCCGGCCTACGATCCGCTCTACGACCTGGCGCTGGCGCAGCACCCGGGGGCCCGGTAGCTCCGCCGACCGGGAACGCGAAGGCGCGGCGGCCGCAGCCGCCGCGCCCGGATTCCGCGGATCGGCGGGGTCAGACCACGCCCTGGTCCAGCATCGCGTCGGCGACCTTGACGAAGCCGGCGATGTTGGCGCCCACCACGTAGTTGCCGGGGCGGTCGTACTCGGCCGCGGTCTCGACACACGCCGTGTGGATGTTCTGCATGATCACGTGCAGGCGGCGGTCCACCTCCTCGCGCGGCCAGGAGAGCCGGAGCGAGTTCTGGCTCATCTCGAGGCCCGAGACCGCGACGCCACCGGCGTTGGCGGCCTTGCCGGGGCCGTACAGGATCCCCTTCTCCAGGAAGAGGTCCACGGCCTCCGGGGTGCACGGCATGTTGGCGCCCTCGGCCACGCAGAAGCAGCCGTTGTCGAGGAGGGTGCGGGCGTCGTCGCCGTCGAGCTCGTTCTGAGTCGCGCACGGCAGGGCGACGTCACAGGGCACGTTCCAGACCCCCCGCCCGTCGTGGTACTCGATCGCGGAGGGGAACTTCTCCGCGAGCTCCCGGATGCGGCCGCGACGGACGTTCTTGAGGTCCATCAGCTCGTGCCACATCTCGCGGGTGAGGCCGTCCTCGATGACCACGTAGCCCGTGGAGTCGGAGAGCGTGACCACCTTGGCGCCCAGCTCGAGGCACTTGTCGGCGGCGTACTGGGCCACGTTGCCCGAGCCCGAGATCGCCACCCGCTTGCCCTCGAGGCTCTCGGAGCGGGTGGCGAGCATCTCCTGGGCGAAGTAGACGCAGCCGTAGCCGGTGGCCTCCGGGCGGATGAGGCTCCCGCCCCAGGCGATCCCCTTGCCGGTGAGCACGCCCTCGAAGGCGTTGCGGAGGCGCTTGTACTGACCGAACAGGAACCCGATCTCGCGGCCGCCCACGCCGATGTCGCCCGCCGGGACGTCGGTGTTGGGCCCGATGTGGCGATAGAGCTCGGTCATGAAGCTCTGGCAGAACCGCATCACCTCGGCGTCCGACTTCCCCTTGGGGTCGAAATCGGAGCCGCCCTTGCCGCCGCCCATGGGGAGGGTGGTGAGCGAGTTCTTGAAGATCTGCTCGAAGCCGAGGAACTTGAGGATCCCGAGGTTGACGGTGGGGTGGAAGCGGAGCCCGCCCTTGTACGGTCCGATGGCCGAGTTGAACTCGACGCGGTACCCCTTGTTGACGTGGATCTCGCCCCGGTCGTCGGTCCAGGGGACGCGGAACATGATCACCCGCTCCGGCTCGACGATCCGCTCGAGGATCCGGTTCTCGAGGTACTTGGGGTGCCGCTCGAGCACCGGCACGAGCGACTCCACGACCTCGCGTACGGCCTGGTGGAACTCCGGCTCGCCGGGGTTCTTGGCCACCACCTGGTTCATGAAGTCATCGACGAAGGTCTTTCCCAGCACGGTCGCATCCTCCTTTGCTGTGGGGGTGATGTGGCGTGGAGAGACGGGTCCGCCGGCGCGCGTGGGCGGACCCTGACGGCGGCGCCGGGGGCCTCCGGCGCCCTTCCCGGGCGGGTGGGCGGTGGCTGCGGTCGGCGGCCCGGCACCTCATGACCGCCGCGCATCATACCAGAGGAAGCCCGCGGATCAAGACCTTGTGAAATCCGTCACCACGCCCGGCGGTGTCCCCTCGCGCTCCGGGACGAGCACCGCCTCGCCACGACGTCCGTCCACCACCACCCTGAGCGGCCGCTCGGGTCGGAGGTGACGGACCGCCCCCCCGAGCGCCGAGCTCACCTCGGGCTGGCGGTCGAGCCACTCCCAGTCGATACGGCCGTGCCCGCGGCGCTCGTGCACCGTCAGGTAGGCCACTCCGAAGCAGGTGAGGTTGTGGAAGAAGTGCGACCCCTGCGACGGCTCGATCTCCAGGTCGGCGAAGTCCGTCTCCACGATGACCCGCGCGGAGGCGATGTCGGCCCACGCCACCGGGATCCCGAGCCACGGGTCGCGCGAGCCCCAGCGCCCGGGCCCGATCAGCACCGAGGTCCTGCCCTCGCGCTGGAGCGCCTCGTTCATCGCCCGGATCGCGAGGGCGGCCTCCGCGGTACGGGAGCGCTCCAGTCGCCGCGGGTCCACCACGATCACGTCGCGGACGGGCTCTCCCTTGCCGTGGCCCAGCGCCTCCGGCGAGCGGATCACCGCCGCCGTGACGAGCTCGGGGGTCACGGTCTCGTCGGCGCCGCCCCCGGCGGCCGCGATGGGCCGCACCTGCAGGACGTGGAACCGGTACCCCTCCTCCGATCGCCGGGCCAGGTCCATGGCGAACTCGATCTCCACCGGGTTGCCGATGGCCTCCTCGACCCCCTCGAGCAGCCGGTGGAGGAGCTCGGGGAGGCGCACGAGCCGTCCCCTGAGGAGCGAGGCGAAGGTCACCAGCGGCGTGCCGCCCCGGGCCAGCCCGGAGGTGACGGTGTCGTCCTCCGGAAGGTAGGTGGACGCGATCAGCGCCGCCTCCGGCCCCGCCAGGGCCTCGGTGATCGGCCGGCGCACGAGGTTGGCGTCGAGGTCCATCCCGGGGATGAGGTCGGCGCGCTCGAGGTCCAGGGCGTAGAACATGCGCTGGGCGTTGCGGAGAACGTCGGCCGGGGTCGAGAACTGGGGAAGCACCAGCGGGTGGGCGGGGCAGAACCGGACCGCCTCGAACCCCTCCACCACCGTCTTGCCGAGACCCAGGGCCACGAGCGCCACGCCGTCCTCGGGCCTGAGCCGCCCGAACGGGTAGTGGTTGTGGGAGGAGGCGACGCCGGAGACGGTGGGGTAGTAGAGGGTGCCGTGTTCGCTGCCCACGAGCGTCTGCACGAGCACCGCCATCCGCTCCTCCTCGACCCGGTGCGGCGTGGCCGCGAGGTAGTCGCGTGCCCCCCGGAAGAAGGTGGAGGCGTACACCCGCTTGATCGCCTCCAGCAGCTGCGCGAGGCGGACGTCGAGCGAGGGATGCCGGTTGGCCAGCATCACGGTCGCGTAGACCCCGGCGAAGGGCTGGTAGAGCGAGTCCTCCAGGATCGAGGAGGAGCGCACCGCGAGCGGCTCGCGAACGTGCTCGAGGAACGCGGCGAGCTCGGAGCGGCGCTCGTGCCGGAACCGGCCGGCCCGGAACGCGTCGAGGATGTCCCGGTCCTCGAGCTCCTGGGCGCGCTCCACGAGATCCTCGAGCCCGTTGGCGTGCAGGAAGTCCTCGAAGACGTCGCTCGCCAGCACCAGCGTGGTGGGGATCGCCACCTCGATGCCCGGCACGTCCAGCTCCCGCTCCGCCAGCAGCTTGTGCATGAACGCGAGGCCCCTGCCCTTGCCGCCCAGCGATCCCGACCCGATCTTGGCGAAGGCCACGAACCGGTCGTAGCGGCGCTCGTCGAAGTCGGTGATGATGTGGCGCTGGATCTCGCGCAGGTACCCGGTGAGCGTCTCGACGAGGAAGCTCCGGAGTTCCTCGGGCGAGTCGAACTCGCTCGCCTTGCGGGGGCGAAGCAGCGAGGCCAGCTCGAACTCCGTGCGCGCCTTCAGCCAGCGGGAGAAGTGGTTGCGCTGGGCGTGGTAGAGCAGCGACTCGGCCGGGACCTCGGGCAGCACCCGGACCATCTCGCGCAGGTCCCGCGCACGCGCCACCTCGGTCCCGTCAGGGGTGCGGAAGACGAAGTCGCCGAACCCGTACGTCTCCTGGATGTAGCGCCGCAGCTCGTGGAGCAGGTTGGGCGAGCTCTTGTGCAGGAAGGCGGCCCCCACCTCCAGCGCGCGCTCCCGGAACCCCCGCTCGGTGGACTGGAGCAGGATCGGGACCTCCGGGTCCAGCTCCCGGATCCTGCGGGCCAGGACCAGCCCCGCCTCGGGGTCCTGGGAGCCCTCCCTGGGGAAGCTGACGTCGGTGATCACCCCCAGGAGGTTGCCGCGGTACCGCTCGAACAGCGCCCACGCCTCCTCGAAGGTCTGCGCCAGGAGGATCTTGGGGCGGGCGCGGATGCGCAGGAGGCGGTGGGAGAGGTTGAGCCCCTCCGCCATGAGCCGCGACGTCTGGGTCGTGACCTCGGTGTAGATCTGGGGCAGGTAGGTGGAGTAGAAGCGGACCTCGTCCTCCACCAGGACGATGGCCTGGACGCCGCTCTCGAGCACGTCGTGGTCGGCGTTGCGTCGGTCCTCCACCTGCTTGATCATGGCGAGCAGCGCCTTGACGTCCCCCTGCCAGAGGAAGATCCACTCCACCTCGCGGTGGCGCTGCACCGGCTCGAGCTGGGGCAGGTCCCACGCGTGGGCGGCGAGTACCCCCACCGGCAGGTCCGGGTACCGCTCGCGCACCGTGCCGACGAACCCGCGAACCGTGGCGCCGGGCACCCGAGGGGTGGCCACGACCAGCTGGAACTCCCGCTTCTCGAGCAGCTCGAGCGCCTCCTCGGCGGTGGAGGCGCGGTGGAACCTCGGGGCGTACCGGAGGTTGAGGTCGAGCTGCCGGTACTCCTCGAAGATCAGCTCGGTGAGCTGCCCGTCCTCCTCGAGGACGAAGGCGTCGTACTGCGACGCCACCAGCAGCACATCGCGAACGCGGTAGGCCATGAGCGCCGAGAACTCCTCGGTGCGCATGCCGTACCGGCTGGTGAGCGCGAGACCCGAGTCCACCGCCTCCCCCGACCCCAACCTTACTACGGCGAGGCCACCTCGAGGTGGGCGTGGCGCACGAGGGTGAGGGCCGCGGCGCCCACGGGAACGCCCACGCCGAACGCCACCTGTGCCGCGGGAAGCCACGGGGGCGCCACGAGCGGGGGAAGCCCCAGCCCGTGGAGTGCGGCACCGGCCCAGCGGACGGCGGCCGCCGTGGCCGCCGCCGCGATCGCCCCGGCGATCAGCCCGGGAATCGCCGCCGCCACCAGGTACGGGCCGCGCACCGCCGACTCCTCCGCCCCCACCAGACGCATGATGCCGATCTCGTCGGCGTGGCGGTAGAGCTCCAGGTGCACCCAGATGGCCGCGAGGAGGAACGCCACCGCGGCGAGCGCCACCGCGGTGCCCGCCAGCACCGTCTCCACCAGCCGCGCGGTGCGCGCCAGCGTCTCGCGGAGGGGGGCGGTGGGCCCCACGGCGAGGACGGCGGGGCTCGACAGGAGCGCGGTCACCTCGGCCGGGTCGGGGGCGGTGACCTCGAGCAGCGGTGGGAGGAGCTCCTCGCCCTCCTCGTCCAGGAGGCCCTCGAGGTAGGGGAACCAGCGGGCGAGCCGCGCCGCGAGCTCGTCGCGGGGCACGAGGCGGACTCGCCACCGGGGGTGGTCGGCGGCGATGCGGTCGCGGGCGGCGCGACGCCCGCTCTCGGGGAGCCCCGGCCTGAGCAGCACCGCCACCGGCTCGTCGGCGCTGCCCCGCGCCACCAGCGGCCGGAACCAGGAGGCGAGGCACCAGGAGAGCCCGCCCACCGCCAGCGCGATGGCGAGGGCGAGGGTGAGCCCCGCGCTGACCAGGGGGCGCTCGCCCAGCAGCGCCAGGCCCTCGCCGGCGAGGTGACGGATCACGGCGGCCACATCCCGTCGTAGCCGATTCGTCCCCGCTCCAGCGCCAGCACTCGCGCCGGGATCGCGGCCAGCAGCGACTGGTCGTGGGTGGCCACCACCACCGTCGCCCCCTGGTAGTTGATGTCGCACAGGAGACTCAGGAGCTCGGCGGCGAGCTCCGCGTCGAGGTTGCCGGTGGGCTCGTCGGCGAGGATGAGACGGGGCTGGTACGCCAGCGCGCGCGCGATGGCGACCCGCTGCTGCTCGCCCCCGGAGAGCTCCTCGGGGTAGGCCGACTGGCGGTGGTGGAGCCCGAGGCGCTTCAGCACCCGGTAGGCGCGGCGGTGCGCCTCACGCGGGGACAGGCCGTGAAAGCGGAGCACGAAGGTGACGTTCTCCATCACGGTCTTGCGCGGCAGCAGCTTGAAGTCCTGGAAGATCACCCCGAGCCCGCGCCGGAGCTGGGCCAGGCGGCGGCGCGGCAGGGTGTCCACGCGCACGCCGCTCACCCACACCTCGCCCGAGGTGGGCCGCTCGGCGCCGTACAGGAGCTTGAGGAGCGTGGACTTCCCCGCGCCGGAGGGTCCGGTGAGGAAGACGAACTCGCCCGCCGTCACGGTGAGGTCGATCCCGCGCAGCACGTGGCGACCGTCGAACCGCTTGTGGACGCCCCGCAGGCGGACGACGGGCCGGGTGTCCGCGCGCCGTCCCAGGGGCTCGACGGCCGGCTCGACGGCGGTCTCTCGGGCCTGCTCGGGCTGCACGGTGCCTCCGTCCGCGCAGTGTACCATCGGCCCCGATGGCTGCGGACGCGGGCTGGCGGAGGGTACGGCTGGGGGCCCAGGAGGCGCTGGTGCGGCGGAGCGGTGGGGCCCTCGTCGCCTTCGGCATCGGGCCGGCCCGCCGTGCGGCCCCCGCCCGGGCGCGGGCGGCGGCGCTCCTCGCGGCGCTGGGCCCCGCGCGGGCGGTGCGCTGGTGCCGGCAGGTGCACGGGCGGGCGATCGCCTCCCTCGCTCACGAGCCGGGACGGCCTCCGGTCGAGGCGGGTTGCGTCGGGCGCTGCGACGGGATGGTCACCGACGAGCCGGGGCTCGTCCTCCTGGTCTGGACCGCGGACTGCGTTCCGGTGGCGCTCGTGGGCGGCGGCGTGGTGGCGATGGTGCACGCCGGGTGGAGGGGAACCGCGGCGGGGATCGTGGCCGCGGCGGTGCGGCGGGTGGAGGTGGAGTACGGCGTGCCGCCGGAGGAGCTCGCGGCGTACCTCGGGCCGGCGGTGGGACCCTGCCACTACCAGGTCGGGCCCGAGGTGGTGGCGGCGCTGGCGGCCCGGGGGGTGCCGGAGTCGGCGTGGCTCGAGGGCGACCGCGTGGACCTCGGCGCGGTGGTGGCGGGAGAGCTGGTCCGCTGCGGGGTGCCGCGGGAGCGGGTCGAGCGGGTGAGCGGGTGCACCGCCTGCGACCCGGAGCTCGCGTCCTACCGCAGGGACGGCGAGGCGGCAGGGCGGCAGCCGTCGTTCGTGGTGCTCGAGGAGCGGGCGCTCCCCTTGAGCTGACCGCACGCCGCCGCCACCTCCCGCCCGCGTGACCAGCGGACGGTCACCGTGAGGCCGGCGTCCCGGAGCGTCACCGCGAACCGGTCGACGCGCTCGGGCGGGGGTGCCGCGAGACCGGGGAGGTGGGCCGGGTCCTCGTTGAGCGGGATCAGGTTCACCTTGGCGGGGATCCCCCGGATCAGACGGGCGACCGCCCGGGCGTCGCGGGGCGCGTCGTTGACGCCCGCGATCAGGACGTACTCGAACGTGACGCGGCGGCCGCGCTCGAGGGGGAACGAGCGCAGGGCGGCCACCAGCTCGTCGAGCGGGTAGGCGCGCGAGAGGGGCATCAGCCGCTCGCGGCGGAGCTGGTCCGGCGCGTTGAGCGACACCGCCAGCTTGGGGCGCCGGGGCAGCCCGGCCAGCCACCGGATGCCGGGGAGGACGCCCGCCGTGGAGACGGTGATGCGCCTGGGCGAGACGGTCTCGTAGAGCGTCTCGAGGGCCGGCCCGAGGGCGGCCGTGTTGAGCAGCGGCTCTCCCATCCCCATGAAGACGACGTTGACCCGTTCGGTCGCGGGATCCAGCTCGCGTGCCATCGCCCGGTACTGGCCCACGATCTCGGCCGCGCTCAGGTCGCGGCCCGCCCCCAGGGCCCCGGTGACGCAGAAGGCGCAGCCCAGTGCACACCCCGTCTGCGACGACAGGCAGAGGGTGGCCTTGCGCCCGTCCGGGATGGAGACCGCCTCGACGGTGGCGCCGTCGGCGAGCCGGAACAGGTACTTGACGGTCCCGTCCGGGGCCGTCACCCGCGCCACGACCTCGGGGTCGGCGAGGGCGAACCGCCCGGCCAGCCGGCGCCGCAGCTCGCGAGGGAGGTCCGTCATCTCCTCGAAGGTGCGGGCGTGACGCACCAGCACCCAGTGCGCCACCTGACGGACGCGGTACGGGGGCGCGAGCTCGTCGCCGAGCAGCGCCTCGAGCTCCCGCCGTGGCCTACCGATGAGGCTGATCATCCTCGCGACGGACCCCGGGCGGTGCCGCCGAGCGGTGGCGGGTGGGCGAGATACCCAGCGAGGCGAGGAAGGCGGCGTCGCGGAGGTTGATCCGGTAGCGCACCTCCTCGGGCTCGGGATCGGCGTGCACGTGCAGGGAGCTCCGCTCGCTGGTCACCTCGCCCGCGCGGCGGCACGCCACCGAGGCCTCCAGCAGCATCACGGCCTCCCAGCCGTGACGGTGGAGCTCCTTGAGGCACGCCTGCACCTCCTCGGAGTCCACCACCGCGCCGTGAACGGCCTGCCCCAGCCGCTTCAGCAGCTCCTGGAGCCTCCTCGCCCGCGAGCCGTCCATGCATCCTCCCGTCCCGTGAACCGCCGCCCCCCGCTCCCTGTTCCATCCTACCACCCCGCCGGCCGGGCCCCCCCGCGGCGCCCCCGCGGGAGGCGGGACATCGCCCGAGGGTCCCCGCCACCCCGGCCGGCGGCCGCGGCCCGCCGCTGGTAGAGTGACCGCGTGCGCGGGACCACCTGGGTGACGTGCGAGGAGCTGGCCGGCGACGCCTCGAGCCGGCGCTACCGTCGCCTCACCGCCGCGGACGGGACCACCGCCGTGGAGGTGGTGTACCCCGAGGGGGAGGCGGGGCGGATGGTGCGCGACCTCGAGGTGGCACGGTGGCTCGCCGCCCGCGGCGTGCGGGTGCCGCGGGTGCTCGCCGTGGGCCCCGGCGCGCGGGCGGTCCTCGAGGACGCCGGGACCGTCAGCGCCGCGGCGTGGCTGGCCGCGCTTCCGGAGCCGCGGCGGGAGCGGGCCGCGGCGGCGCTGCTCGAGCCGCTCGCGGCGCTGGCCGCGATCCCGCCACGGGAGCTCCCGCCGTGGAGCCCCCCGCTCGATGCCGAGCTCCTGCGCTGGGAGCTGGCCGGGTTCGAGCTGTGGGTCCTCCGCTTCGGGCTGGGGGTGACGCCGGACGCCGCGACCGGAGCCTGGCTGGACGCGCTCGCGGCGCGCGTGGCGGCCCACCCGCGCCGGGTCTGCCACCGCGACTACCACCTCGACAACCTGTTCCCACGGCCCGACGGGACGGTGGTGGTGCTCGACGTCCAGGACGCCAGGGTGGGACCGGACACCTACGACATCGCGTCGCTCCTGGGCGAGCGCGACATGCCACGGCTCCTCTCCGAGCCGGCACGACGGCGACTGGCGGCGGCGTGGGCCCGGCGCACCCGGGCGGCTCCCGGGTGGGAACGGCGGCTCCTCGAGACCACCGTGCAGCGCCGGCTCAAGGTCGCGGGGACCTTCGCGCGGCTGGTGGCGTGCGGGAGGGAGGGGTACCGGCGGTGGCTGGACGACACCCTCCGGGCGCTGGCGGCCACGCTCCCCGGGCTCGCCGCGCCGCCGGGCCTGGTGGGGCGGCTGCTAGAATGGGTCGGCTGAAGGGGGTGGCGTCATGTTCGGAAGCATCGGCGTGCCGGAGCTCCTCATCATCCTGGCGATCATCATCGTGATCTTCGGGGCCTCGAAGCTGCCCCAGCTGGGGAGGGGCCTGGGCGAGGGGATCCGCAACTTCCGCGAGTCGGTGCGCGGAGGGGAGCGGGGCTCCGGTGGCGAGGGCGGCGAGGACGGCTCCGGATCGTGAACCCACGCCGTCCCGGCGAGCGAGGGGCCGCGCCGGAAGGCGCGGCCCGTACCGTCTCCACCCCCGGGCGGCGCTACTGGAGCTCGATGCGGTCGCCCACGTGGATCGGGGCCGTGGAGTGCACCACCACCGCGGTCGCCCAGTGGTCGCCGGTGACCAGCACGCCCAGCTGGCCCAGCACGATCCGCGGCATGCCCTCCACCGGGTTGTCGCGGAAGACGGTGGCGAACTGGCCGGGGTAGAGCCCCTCCGCCTCGCCGACGTCGACGAGCACCGTGGACCCCTCGGCGATGTTCTGGAGGTCGTCCTTGGTGTAGGTGATGTACCCGGTCAGCTTGCCGCTCGACGGGTCGCACCGCTGCGGGACGGGCGCGGGGAAGGCGAGTGGCACCGGGATCGGCTGGTACGGGGCCAGCACGTCGCCGATCGCGACCGGGTCGCACGAGGAGGTGATCTCGCAGATCGAGGTGTGCTCCTGGGCGCACAGCACCTTCAGCGTGCCGAGCTGACGGTAGATCCGGCCCAGCGGGGCGCGCGACACCGGGTGCCGGAGCTCGCGGTCGGCCCGCAGGACGAAGAACTGGTCGCCGGCCTTCACCCCCTCGGCGGTGCCGCCGTCGATGTAGACGATGTCGCCGGTGGCGAAGTGGTCCTGGAGCCCGATCGCCTCGGCCGAGGTGATGGAGAACGGGAACCCGGACGCGTCCCGCTCCAGGCGGACGAAGCAGTAGACATCCGCCGCGCTCCCCAGGGCCCTGGGCATCGGGGTCTCGGCGGTCCCCCCGGCCACGGGCGTGGGCGCGGGGGCAGGAGCCGGCGTGGGCTGGGCGGCGGGAGGCTGGGGCGCCGGTGCCCGCTCCACAGCGATGTCCACCAGCAGCGGATCTCCGGGGTAGATCCAGTGCGAGTCCCGGATGTACGGGTTCCGCTCCCACAGCTGCGGCCAGAGGTACGGGTCGCCGAGGAACCTGGCCGCGAGGTCCCAGAGGGTGTCGCCCTTCTGGATGGTGTAGACCCGGGCTCCCTCGGGGAACTCCTGCGGCGGGTCGTACGGCGTCCAGTGATCGCCCACCATGTGCAGCGGGCGGGGCGGCGGCCCCGACTGCTGCTGGGCGAGCGCCGGGGCGGCGGCCAGGGTGACGAGCGCGACCAGGAGAATCCGCCTCATTTTTCGTTCCCCCATTCCCGGAAACACGACCAAGCTTACTGCATCGGTTTGCGACGCGTCAACGCTCGACGCCACGCGCGCGGGCCTTTTCCAGCGCCTCCTTCACGATCTCCTCCCGTTTCGCGATCTCCTCGGAGGCGCGCTCGAGCAGGGCGTTCACCTGGTCCATCCGGGGGTACTCCGGGTAGTTCTCCTTGAGGTATTCGAGACGCCACTTGACGCCGATCCAGGCGTCGTTGCGGGCGTAGAAACGCGCCACCAGCCACTCGTGCTCGGCCAGCATCTCGCGCAGCTGGGCGACGTGCTGTCGCGCCTCCTCCGCGTACTTCGAGTTCGGGTAGAGGTTGAGCAGCTGCCGGTAGGCGGCCAGCGCCTCGCGTGCGTTGGCGAGGTCGAGGTCGGGCCGTCCTCGCCGGGCGAAGTACGTGTGGCCCAGCTTGAGCAGGGCGTAGTCCCGCTCCGGGTCGTTGGGGTACCGGTTGACGAAGTCGCGGTACCGGAGCCGGGCCTCGGTGAGACTCACCGTGTCCTTGCGCACGGCGTAGGTGTCCGCGACCCGGAGGGCCGCCCTGTGGCCCAGCGGGTCGTTGGGAAAGGAGTCGTAAAGGAACTGGAAGTAGCGGCGCGCCTCGTCGTACTTCTCGTCCGCGAAGAGCTTCTCGGCGCGCTGGAAGATCGTCTCCTTGTCGAGGTTCGCGAGCTCCTTGAGTAGCCGCTCCTCGGGCGGCGTGCTGGAGCACGCGCCGAGCAGCAGTGCCCCGGCGAGCGGGAGCACGAGCCATCTCCTGTGCATCAGCTGCCTCCTCCCGCGGCGGCGGCCCGGAGCGCCGCCACCGCGGCCGTCCTGTCGTCGGATCCGAACACCGCGCTGCCGGCGACGAGCACCCCGGCCCCGGCGGCGGCGAGAGGTCCCGCCGTGTCCGCGTCCACGCCGCCGTCCACCGCGATCTCCACCCCGTACGGCTCCGCCAGCCGCGCCAGCCGACGGACCTTGTCCACGCTCTCGGGGATGAACCGCTGCCCGCCGAAGCCGGGGTTCACCGACATCACCAGGACGAACCGCGCCCACGCCAGCGTCTCCTCGAGTGCCCCCAGCGGGGTGGCGGGGTTGAGCGCCACCCCGGGCGTCATCCCCAGCCCGGCGATGGCGGCCAGGGTCCGGTGCAGGTGCGGGCAGCTCTCCACGTGGACGGCCACCCGCGCCACCCCGGCCTCGGCCAGCGGCGGGAGCAGCGGGTCCGGGTCGGCCACCATCAGGTGGGCGTCCAGCGGGAGCCGGGTGTGACGTGCGAGCCACGCCGCCACGGGCGGCCCGAAGGTGAGGTTGGGGACGAACCGCCCGTCCATGATGTCGAGGTGCAGCAGGTCGGCACCCGCCCGCTCGGCCTCGCGGGCCTCCTCGGCGAGGCGCGCGAGATCGGCGGCGAGCACGGAGGGCGCGATGCGAACGCTCATTCGCTCACCCACAGGCTGACGATGTCCGCCCGCGAGACGGGGCTCCCGGGCGGCGGGTACTGGCGGAGGACGACCCCGGCCGGCATGCCGGGGTACGCGACCCGGTGCACCTGCCCCACGCGGAGGCCGTGCCGCCGGCACCAGCGACGCGCCCGCTCCTCGCGGGTCTCGAGCAGCGACGGCATCACCCACAGCTCGGTACGGGGCTGCGTGTTGACCAGGAGATCCACCGCGGCCCCGGGCTCGAGGCGCGTGCCCGCCGGCGGGCTGGTGGCCAGGACCTGCTCGCCCTCGGCCTCGCCCGCCACGTCCACCCGGCGGCCCAGCTGGAGGCCGGCGATCTCCAGGTCTCGCACGGCGGTCTGGAACGAGCTGCCCACGACAGGGGGCACCTCGGCCGTGCGGGCGCCCAGGCTGGGCCGCAGGACCACCTCGCCGCCGGACTTGAGGTGGAAGCCCGGTGGCGGCTCCTGCTCCGCGACCCGCCCGGCGGGAACGTCGGGGCTGAACACGCCCTCGCCGTCCACGCGCGGGCGCAGCCCCAGGTCGTGGAGCACGGCGGTGGCCCGCGCCACCTCGAGGCCGGTGAGGTTGGGCACCGTCACCGTACCCCGGTGCACGGTGTGCACGAGGGCGAACCAGAACGCCAGCGCTCCGGTGACCGTGGCGACCGCGGCGGCCGCGAGCCAGCGAGCCATCGCCCGAACTCTACCACGCGGCCGTCACGGCGTCGGTGACCGGCGCAACAGTTTCCACACGCTGTCGGGGATGACCTTGAGGAGGTCGTTGTACAGCACCACCACCATCAGCAGCAGGATGAGCACGAACCCCACCTCGATGATCCGCTCCTTGACGCGCATCGGCAGGTCGCGCCGGATGGCGGTCTCCAGGGCCAGGATCGTCAGGTGCCCGCCGTCGAGCACCGGGATCGGCAGGAGGTTGAAGATCCCCAGCTGGAGCGAGATCACGCCCAGGAACCAGACCACGGTGCGGAGCCCGGAGCGGGCGGCCTCCCCCGACAGGCGGGCGATGTCGATGGGTCCGGACAGCGTCTGCCGGACCGAGGCCCTGCGGGTGAGGAGCCGGCCGATGACGCGCAGCGTGTCGCGCGTCATCCGCAGACACTCCGAGGCCGCGGCGCCCACCGCGGCGAGCGGTCCCTTCCGTTCGAGCGTGGAGGGGAAGACGAGGGCGATCCCCACCTTCCCCTCACCCCCGTAGTCCTCGGGGACGACCCGGACCTCGAGCGTCCGCCCGCCGCGCTCCACGGCGAGGGTCACCGGCTCGCCCGGGTGCGGCGAGATGAGCCGGATGAGGTCGTAGAACTGACGCACGGGCTCGCCGTTCACGGCCACGATCCGGTCCCCCGGCCGGAGCCCCGCGCGCTGCGCCGGCGATCCCGGGACGAGGCGGCGCACCACCGGGTCGAGGGGGGGCAGGATCCCGGCGTAGCCGAACCCGTAGCGGCTGTCCCGCTCCGGGCGCATGGCGACGCGGAGACGCTCCCCGTCGCGGCGGAGCTCCACCTCCACCCGCCGGCCGCCGGCGGTGACCAGCGCCGTCTCCAGGTCGCGCCAGCTCTCCACCGGGGTGCCGTCCAGGGCCACGACGGTGTCGCCGGGGAGAACGCCGGCGGCCTCGGCCGGGGAGCCCGGCTCCACCCACCCGATCACCGCCGGCTGCGCCCGGTAGGCCGGCACCTCGACCCCGAGCACGAAGGCCACGGCGAGGAACGCCACCGCCGCCGCCACGTTGGTCGCGGGGCCAGCGAGCAGGATCGCGGCGCGCTTCCACCGGGGCAGGAGCTCACCGGGGTCCTCCTCGCGCCGGCTCTCGTCCGGCCCCAGGCCGCGGACCCGGACGTAGCCGCCGAGCGGGATGGCCGAGATCCGGTACTCGGTGCCGCCGCGGACGAACCCCCACAGGCGGCGCCCGAACCCCACGGAGAACACCTCCACCTCGGCCCCCACCGCGCGCGCCGCGAGAAAGTGGCCGGCCTCGTGGAGGACGATGAGGGTCCCGAGGATCAGGGCGAAGGCGAGCAGGCTCAGGAGCATGGCGGGGCCTCCGGGGAGAGGGAACCGCCGGCCCGCCCGGCGTGTTCCTCGATCCAGACCTCGGCCAGCGCCCGCGCCTCGCGATCCGCCGCCAGGACCTGGTCGAGCGAGGTCACCGGCCGGTTGCGCGGCGTCCACGCGTCGAGCGTCGCGGCGACCGTGCGGGCGATGGCACCGAAGGGGATGCGGCGGTCGAGGAACGCCGCCACCGCCACCTCGTTGGCGGCGTTGAGGACGGCGGGCAGCTCCCCGCCCCCGGCGAGGGCGGCTCGGGCCAGATCGAGGGCAGGGAACCGCTCGGGGTCCGGCGCCTCGAAGGTGAGCCGCCCGGCGGCGGCGAGCTCCAGGCGGGGGACGGGCGGCGGCAGGCGCTCGGGGTAGGCGAGCGCGTACATGACGGGCAGCCGCATGTCGGTGGGCCCGATCTGGGCGATGTAGGAGCCGTCCACGTACTCCACCAGCGAGTGCACCAGGCTCTCGCGGTGGATCACCACCTCGATGGCCTCCGCGGGAACGCCGAACAGGTGGTGGGCCTCGATGACCTCCAGGCCCTTGTTCATCATGGTGGCCGAGTCCACGGTGATCTTGGGGCCCATCCGCCAGGTGGGGTGCGCCAGCGCCTCCTCCGGGGTCGCGCGCTCGATCCGCCCGGCCGGCCAGTCGCGGAACGGCCCGCCCGAGGCGGTCAGGACCAGCCGCCGCACCGCCTCGCGCGGTCCCACCCTGAGCGCCTGGTGGATCGCGTTGTGCTCGCTGTCCACCGGCAGGATCTCCGCCCCGTGGCGGGCCGCGGCGGCCATCACGAGCTCGCCGGCCACCACGAGGGTCTCCTTGTTGGCGAGGGCGATGCGCCGCCCGAGGCGGATCGCCTCCAGGGTGGGCACCAGTCCCACGGAGCCCACGAGCGCCGCCACCACCGTGTCCGCCCCGGGGTGGCAGGCGACCTCCACGAGCCCCTCCGGCCCCCAGGCGACCCGCGTGCCCGGCAGCGCCGCGGCGACCTCGTGGACGTCCTCGCGGCGCGCCACCGAGACCAGCTCCGGCCGGTGCCTGCGGGCGGCCTCCACGAGGCGCTCCAGGTTGCGGCCGGCGGCCATGGCCACCACCCGGAACCTCTCCGGATGGGCCTCCACCACCGAGAGGGTGGAGGCGCCGATGGAGCCGGTGGCGCCGAGCAGCGCGATCCGCCTCACCCCAGGCACCCCGACAGCACCACGTACGCGAGCACGGGCGGGGCCGAGAACAGGAGGCTGTCGGTGCGGTCCAGGAACCCGCCGTGCCCGGGAAGGAGGGAGGACGAGTCCTTCACCCCCGCGTCCCGCTTCAGCTGCGACTCCACGAGGTCCCCGAGGGGGGCGGTGATCGCGAGGATCGCCGCCAGCGCCGCCGCGTGCCCCCACCCGAGGTGCGGCAGCAGCGCGATCCGCGCGATCGCCGCGCCGGCGAAGGTGGCGACGATCCCGCCGGCCAGCCCCTCCAGGGTCTTCCTGGGGCTGATGGCGGGAGCCATGGGCCTCCGGCCCCACCGTCGGCCCACGTAGTAGGCGCCGGAGTCCCCGACCCAGATCACGGCCAGGTAGAAGAGCAGCAGCCGCACCCCGGATCCCTCCGGCGGGACGGTGCGCAGCCACCCCAGGCACGCCCCGGTGGCGCCGAGCGCCGTCGCGACGTACAGCGAGGCGGAGGCGCCGGCCAGGCTGCCGCGCGGCGCCTCCGGGTGCGCGAGCTGGAGCGCGGGCAGCACCGTCGCCGCCGCGATCACCGCCACCGCGAGGCCGCGCGGCCCGGCCACCCACGCCGCGGCGAGCGTCCCGGCGAGCCCCAGGAGCGCCGGCCACCGCAGCACCGGCACCCCCGACGCCGCGGCCATCGCCAGCAGCTCCCACCCGGCCAGCAGCACCGCCACCCCCACGATGGCCAGGAACGTCCACGGGGGCGCCCAGAGGATCGCCGCGAGCAGGATCGGGATGGCCACCACGGCCACCGCCTCACGCGCCATGGTCGCCCCCCTCCGAGGGCCCGAACAGGCCCGAGCTCGGCCCCAGGCCGCCGAACCGGCGCTCGCGGCGCTGGTAGTCGAGGATCGCCCGCAGCAGCTCGGTGCGGTCGAAGTCGGGCCACAGCACGGGGGTGAAGTAGATCTCGGTGTACGCGAGCTGCCACAGGAGGAAGTTGGAGATCCGCTGCTCCCCCGAGGTCCTGATCAGGAGGTCGGGGTCGGGGGCACCGGCGGTGTACAGGTGGGCGTCCACCCACCCCTGATCCACCGTCTCGGGCTCGAGCTCGCCGTCGCGCGCCGCCCGCGCCGCCTCGCGCACCACGTCCGTGAGCTCCTGCCGCCCGGAGTAGTTGAGCGCGATCTGGAACAGGGTGCCGGTGCAGCCGCGGCACGCCGCCACCGCCCTGTCCAGCTCCCGCTGGACGGAGGGGTCGAGCTCCTCGACGTGACCGATGGGGACGAACCGGAGGTTGTGGCGGACGATGTTCTCGCGCTCCCTGCGCAGGTACTCCTTGAGCAGGTTCATGAGCGTGAGCACCTCGGAGCGCGGGCGCTTCCAGTTCTCGGTGGAGAACGCGTACAGGGTGACGGCCTCGAGCTCGAGACGGGCGGCGGTCTCCACCGTCTCGCGGACGGCCCGGATCCCGGCCCGGTGCCCCTCGACCCGCGGCAGGTTGCGCGCCCGGGCCCAGCGCCCGTTGCCGTCCATGATGATGGCCACGTGGCGGGGGAGGCGGGCGGGGTCGATCTGTTCGAGCAGCTCGCGCGCCGGGGTTCCCGGACGGGCGATGGCGTCGAGGTCGCGCATCCTTCACCCCTGAGCGTCGGAGTCTACCACAGCGGCCCTGGCGTACCGGACCGCCTCGAGGGTCAGCCCCCGCGCCGGCGCGGTGGCGATGCGGGCGCCGGGCTGCGGGTGGGCGACGAGATCGGCCAGCCACTCCGGGGGGCGCCGCCCCCACCCGACCTCGAGCAGCGCCCCCACCATCCGCCGCACCTGGTAGCGGAGGAAACCGTCCCCCTCCACCTCGATCCGCGCGCCCCAGGGGAGACGGCGGACCTCGACCCGCCGGACGGTCCGCACGGTCGCGGCGCGGCCGTGGTCGGGGACGGTGAAGGAGGCGGCGTCGAACCTCCCCTCGAGGTGCCCGGCCGCCGCGAGGAGTGCGTCCCAGGCGGCGGGAGGGCGCACCACCGCCCAGCGCAGTCCCACCCACGGCAGCCCGGGCCGCCGCCACCGCATGCGGTAGACGTACACCTTCCCCACCGCGTCGCAGCGGGCGTGGAAGTCCGGGCGGGCCACCGCCGCGCGACGCACCCGCAGATCGTCGGGCAGCAGCGCCGCGAGGGCGCGGAGGAGCCCGCCGGGCGGGATCGCCGCCGGCAGGTCCACGTGCGCCACCTGGCCGGCGGCGTGGACCCCCGCGTCGGTGCGTCCCGCGCCCACCACCCGGACCGGGGCACCGGCGATGCGCCCGAGCGCCCGCTCGAGCTCCCCCTGCACCGTGCGTCGCCCGGGCTGGCGCTGCCAGCCGGCGAACCCGGTGCCCAGGTAGGCGACGACGAGGCGGTAGCGCGGCACCGTTCCATGGTGGCACGGCCGTGCCGCCGGAGGCGAGGCCCGGCAGGCGGGTCGCCCGGGTGTCGGGACCCGCTCCCGCCCCTCACCGGGCGGCGGAGCCAGGCGGCGCCGGGACGATCGGGGAGCCGGTCCGGTTCGAGGGAACGGATGGCCTGCCGGACGGTGGGTGGCGTCCCGATCCGCGAGGCGGCGGCGGGCCGCCCCGGGCCGTGAATCCCGGGACCTCTCGTGCCCGGCATGCCGCGGCCATGAGCGGCGTGGCCACGGGACCGCGGGCGCCGCCGGGGTCGGCCCGGTCCGGGGTTGCTATGCTGGAGACCGCGACTCGGACGGAGGCCGGTTGGGCGTCGGGAGGGATGCGAATGGTGTGCGTGGTGGCGGCGCTGGCGGCGGTGGGGGCGTTCCCCGTGCCGTGGCCGGTGCGGTACTTCCCGGGACGGTTCTACGAGACCCGCGGCGCCGCGACGGTGGAGAGGACCGTGGTCGGCCGCTGGCCGTCGCCGGAGAGGCTGGTGGCGCTCGGGTGGCGCACGGGGCCGCCGCGGCGGCGGGTCGCGTGGCTCCTCGGTGCGGGCTACTTCCACGACCCGGTGGTCCTGGCCGCGTACGCCGAGGCGCTGGCGGATGGGGATCCGCGGGTACGACTGGCGGCCGCGTACGGCCTCGCGATCCTGACCGGCAGCGAGCCACCCCGGGAGAGGGAGCTCTCGCCGGAGGGGGTGCGGCGGCTCCGGGAGCGGGTCCTGGCGCTCGAGCGGGCGCTGCGCGAGCGGCCGCTGGTGGCGCTGTGGCTCGACGCGCTGCTGGCCACGGAAGGCGGGGACGGGGGCGATGGGGCGGGGGCCCTGCTGGGCGGCTCCAGGTCCGAGTGCCTCCGCGCGCTCGACCGGATCGTGGACGCCGGCGACCTCGACGCGGTCCTCGCGGCCTACCGCCGGGCGCGCACGCTCCCGGTCCGGACGGCGTTGCTCCGGCTCGTGGAGGGGCTCACCTGCTCCGAGTTCGTAAAGCTCCCTCGCGGGCCGCGGGCGGGCTGGGGCGAGCGGGAGTTCCGGCGGGGGCTCCGGCGGCTGGACGGGTGGCTCGGCGCCCGGTGCCGGGTGGACGAGGCGGCGGTGGTGCGGGCGAGTCTCGCACGGCTCGGGGTGGTGGGGTTCGACCCGTACGGGCCGGAGGCGTGCGACGTGTGGGTCCAGGTGCTCGAGCGCGGGCCCGACGTCTTCCGGCCGCTGGCCAGCCGGCAGCTCGTCCGGTGCGGTGCCCCGCCGTTCCGGATCTCGTTCTGGGACCGCGACGGACGCCTGGCCCGGCGGCAGCGGGGGCGGCTGCTCGCGTACTACGGGTACGGTAAGGTGGGCGTCCGGCGTCCCGCCCGGGCGCGGCGGCGCCGACCCTGAGGGGGAGGGTGCGATGGAAACGCTGCGGGACCTGTTCGAGCACGTCACCACGGCCCATCGGGGCCGCAAGCGGCTGCTACGGGCCAAGCGCGGGGGGAAGTGGGTGGACCTCTCCACGGAGGAGTTCGCCACCCGGGTGCGGCGGCTGGCGGCGGGGCTCGTCTCGCGCGGCGTCCGGCCCGGCGACATGGTGGCGCTGTACTCCGAGAACCGGCCCGAGTGGCACATCCTCGACTTCGCCTGCCACCTCACGGGGGCCGTCCTGGTGCCCCTGTACCCCAACCTCATCGCCGACCAGATCGCGTACATCGTGCGCGACGCCGGGGCCCGCTGGCTGTTCGTGTCGGGCTCGAAGATGCTCCCGGCGGCGGCGGAGGCGGCCGAGCGGGTGGGGGACGTCCGGCTGGTGCTGTTCGATCCACCCGGGGCAGCGGCGGATGGGGTGGAGCTCGCCGCGACCCTCGAGAGCGAGGGGAAGTCGTGGCTCAGGCGTCACCGCAGGGATGCGGACCCGTTCCACCGGCCGCGGCCGGAGGACCTGGCGAGCCTGATCTACACCTCGGGCACCACCGGTGACCCGAAGGGCGTGATGCTCACCCACCGCAACTTCGCGTCCAACTTCACCGACGCGCTCTCGGGGTTCGACATCGGACCGCACGACGTGGTGCTGTCGTTCCTGCCGCTCAGCCACGTCTTCGAGAGGACGGTGGACTACGCGCTGTTCGCGCGCGGCGCCCAGATCTGCTACGTGGAGGCGATCGAGCGGGTGCCCACCCGGCTGCTGGAGGTGCGTCCCACGATCATGGTCTCGGTGCCGCGCCTGTTCGAGCGCTCCTACATCAAGATCGTCAGCAAGCTGCAGCAGGAGTCGGGGGTCAAGCGACGGCTCATCGACTGGGCGCTGGCCACCGCGCGCCGCTACAAGGAGGCGGAGTGGAGCGGGAGGCGGCCCGGTCCGGCCCTCCGCGCCCAGTACGCCCTCGCCCGGCGGCGCGTGTTTGGGAAGATCCTGGAGCGGCTCGGCGGGCGCCTCCGGTTCTCGGTCTCGGGCGGCGCGCCGCTGTCGCGGGAGGTGGCGGAGTTCTTCGACATGATCGGGCTCCCCATCTACCAGGGGTACGGCCTCACCGAGAGCTCGCCCGTGATCTCGGTGAACACCCCTTCCGCGAACCGGCTCGGCTCGGTGGGACGCCCCATCCCCAACGTCGAGGTGAAGATCGCCGAGGACGGCGAGATCCTGACCCGCGGTCCGCACGTGATGAAGGGCTACTACAACCGGCCCGAGGCCACCGCGGAGGCCATCGACGCCGACGGATGGCTGCACACCGGCGACGTGGGCTACCTCGACGCCGACGGGTTCCTGTTCATCACCGACCGCAAGAAGGACATCATCGTGACCTCGGGCGGCAAGAACATCGCCCCGCAGCCCATCGAGGGCAGGCTCCAGGCGACCCCCTACATCGCGAACGCGGTGCTCATCGGCGACAACCTCCCCTACCTCACGGCGCTCGTCGTGCCCAACTTCGAGAACCTGGAGGCGTACTACGCCGAGCGCGGGGAGCCGGGCCTCGACCACGGGGAGATGGCGCGCCGCGAGGAGACCCACCGCCTCATCGAGGAGGCGATACGGGAGGTGAACGCGGATCTCGCCCAGCACGAGAAGGTGCGCCGCTTCACCGTGCTCGACCGCGAGTTCTCGCTGGCCGAGGGTGAGATCACGCCGACGCTCAAGGTGCGGCGGCGGGTCGTGGCCGAGCGGTACCGCGACCTCATCGAGGGGATGTACCTGAAGACCCAGCTCGCGGACCAGTACCACGCGGAGTGAGCGTGTATCATCGCGCCTCCCCCGGGGTACCCCCGAGCGGAGGGAGCACGTGATGACGTCACACGACGATCCGGTGCTGGAGCTGGCGAGGAGGGCGATGGGGGCCTGGAGCGACCGCGACACCGGTCTGCCCAACGTTCGCCAGTTCCTGCGGGACCTGGAGCGCGAGCTCGCGAGGGCGCGGCGGCGGCGCGAGTCGCTCGTCGTGCTCGCGCTGGAGCCGGACGCGGAGGACGCGGACATCGCGGCCCTGGCCCGGGCGCTCGAGGCGGCGGTGCGGCGGGAGGACGATGTCGTCCGCCTCGGGGAGCGGCGGTTCGGCGTGCTCCTGGTCTCCACGGTGCCGTACGCCGGTCGGCTGGTGGCGGCGCGCCTCGCCGAGGCCGCGGCGCCGTACGGGACGCTCTCCGTCGGCCTGCGGCCGGAGGCGCCGTCGGAGGCGGATCCCGCACGGGCCCGCGAGGTGCTGGCCGAGGCGGTGCGGGCGCTCGAGGAGGCGCGCTCGTGCGGCGGCGACCTCGTGGTCGCCCACGAGGACGTGGTGGAGGCGCCGAACTGAGGTGCCTCGCGGGGGCCGCCGGGCTCCCGCGCCGGCGGGCGGACGGCTCAGTCCGGGTCCAGGGCGGCCACCGCGGTCTCGGTGTCGGCGAGGCTCGGGAGGAGGACGTCCGGCGCGAGACGGGCGAGCTCCTCTGCCGGCGTCCATCCGGTGGCCACGGCCACCGAGCGCGCCCCGGCGGCCCGGGCGCACGCCACGTCGGGGGGCGCGTCGCCCACGACCGTCACGCGGGCCGGGGGGAGCCGCTGCCCGGCGATGGCGGCGGCGCGCCGGAGCGCCACCGGGACCAGCTCGTCGCGGTCCTCCCGGTCCGAGCCGAAGGCGCCGAGGGCGAACCGGTGGCCGAGACCGGCCCGCTCCAGCTTGATCCGGGCGCCCCGCTCCATGTTGCCCGTGAGCAGACCCACCATCACCCCGGGGCGGGCCTCGAGCGCGTCGAGGAGGGCCTCGACCCCGGGCTTGATCTCCACGTGGCGGGGCTCGAGCCACGCGTCCAGCAGGTCGAGGTAGCGCTCGAGGGCGGTGGCGAGGCCCGCCTCGACCTCGCGCTCCGGGACTCCCGCGAGCGTCGCGAGCTCGCGGACGATGCGGGGATCGGTCTTGCCCATGAACGGGTAGCCGTCGGCGGGAACCGGACGGCCGAACACCTCCTCCAGCGCGCGGACCAGGGCCGCCCCGGAGACACCTCCGGTGGTGAGGAGCGTCCCGTCGATGTCGAACAGCACCAGCCGACGCACGCGGACATGGTAGCCGGTGTTCCGCCGCCGGGTGCGGTCGTCCGGCCGGGTCGCCGGCGCCCGGCCGCGGTCACGGCTCCGGATGCGGCTCCGGGAGCTGGGGACACACACCAGTGGCGCGAGTTGGGGACACACACCATCGCCC